>JAQWOP010000018.1 GCA_029245795.1 Hyphomicrobiales bacterium | reverse complement strand
TATTTAAATTTATTTTTTTAGGAGTAAGAAAATTGAAACGTACTTATCAACCTAGCGTTCTTGTGAGAAAAAGAAGACATGGTTTTAGGGCGAGGAAATCAACAAATGGTGGCCTTAAAGTCTTAACCAGGAGACGTGCTAAAGGAAGAAAGCGTCTCTCAGCATAATCCTTAATGGAAATACTATCGAATGGAACATTTAACAAAAAGAGCCGAGTTTATAGAAGCCTCTAAGGGAGAAAAATTTGTTACACCTTCGTTTGTTATCTTAAAACATTCCCGCAGTTTCTCTGATAATGTCACCCCAAAGATTGGTTATACAGCAACAAAAAAAATTGGTACTGCCGTTATCAGAAATAGAGCTAAAAGAAGATTAAGATCTGCTGCTATGAAAATTATATATAAAAATGCACAAGACCACACAAATTATGTTCTAATTGCCCGTAAGAAACTTTTAAAATATCCATATAAATATCTCATAAATGATCTAACCGATTGCATGAGTTAATTATATATAAACCACATTCAACTAACTTATATAAGAAATGAACGAACAAAGAAACTTTATATTAGCAATTGGTTTATCGATCTTAGTGTTGCTTGTTTGGCAATATTTTATTGGCAGTAGTCAGATTGATAACCAAAATGAAACATCCGTTGTTTCAGATACCAATGATATCTATACAAACTTATCAGATATTCCTGTTCCGAGTGCACAAGAAGACATCGATATTGATGCAACCCTTCCTATTGCCTCTTTAACTGATAATCTCTCAGATGATCAAAACAAAAGAATAAAAATTGATACAAAAAATATTGAAGGATCTATCTCTTTATCTGGTGCAAGGATAGATGACATAAGATTAAAAAATTTTAAAGAAACCTTATCTGAAAATAGTCCACTTGTTCATATACTTAAACCTCCTAAATCAGAAAAACCATTCTACGTTCATCATGGCTGGGTGCCTGATACAAAAGAAGATATTAGAGTTCCAAATGAAAAATCAATTTGGAAATTAGTTTCAGGTAATATCTTGAGTGAATCATCCCCAATCACACTTCAGTGGAATAATGATAATGGGTTAATTTTCTCAAAAAAAATTGAGGTTGATGAGGATTATCTTTTTACAATCAATCAAACTGTAATTAACAATACAAATGAGAAATATATTTTATATCCATATTCTTTAATTTCAAGAAGTGGAATCCCTGATGATTATACAAATTTTTTCGTTCTGCACGAAGGATTTATTGGGGTGCTAGGCGATTCTGGAGAGAAAAAAGCAGATTATAACGATATTGCAAAAAATACGGAATCTTTTGAGAATGTAACTGGAGGTTGGTTAGGATTTACAGACAAGAACTGGGCAACTGTAATTATACCACCCAAAGAAGTAACCTACCAAGGTAGATTTACTTCGCTATCTAACGGTAAAACATACCAAGTAGACTACCTTGGATCTGCTCAAGAAATTAAATCTAATAGTTCAATTGAAATTGAATCTATGATGTTCTCTGGCGCTAAACAAGTTAACATTCTAGATAAATATGAAGAAGTCCATTCATTAGAGAAATTCGATTTACTTGTAGACTGGGGCTGGTTCTATTTCTTAACTAAACCTCTGTTCTACTTGCTCCAATGGCTATATGGACTTCTTGGAAATTATGGTCTTTCTATTCTTGGAGTTACGGTATTAATAAAAATAGTATTTTTCCCTCTAGCTAATAAAGCATACGTTTCTATGAGCGCAATGAAGAAACTTCAACCAGAAATGCTAAAAATAAGAGAAAACTTTAAAGATGATAGAACAAAGCAACAGCAAGCAATCGTTGCTATCTATAAAAAAGAAAAAGTAAATCCACTATCCGGATGTATCCCAATACTTCTGCAAGTTCCAGTTTTCTTTGCGTTATATAAAGTATTATTATGTACTATGGAAATGCGTCATCAACCCTTTTATGGTTGGATAAGGGACTTGTCAGCAAAAGACCCAACAACAATTTTTAATTTATTTGGACTTATTCCATGGTCTCCGCCATCATTTCTTTTAATTGGAATTTGGCCAATTATTATGGGTCTTACGATGTCAATTCAAATGCGATTAAACCCAACTCCACCTGATCCAATTCAACAAAAAATATTTGCGTGGATGCCCGTGGTATTAACATTCTTATTTGCCCAATTTTCAGCAGGACTTGTAATTTACTGGGCATGGAATAATACATTATCTTCTCTACAACAATATATTATTATGAAACGAATGGGAGTGGAGGTAGAGCTATGGTCAAATATAAAGAGGACTTTCAAGAAAAAGAATACAAAGAGCTAGCTGTAATAAATCTTTCAGATTTTTCTGCTGATGAATATGAGAGTACTAGGCTATTGTTTGCAAAAGAAAGTAAGTTTATAACATCAGCTGTAGATAGAACAGGATATCCTATCCTTAATCTAAAAGAAATTGCTTTTGCTGGCAGATCTAATGTCGGAAAGTCGAGTTTAATAAATTCAATTACAGGCGTAACAGGTTTAGCAAGAGTTTCCAATACTCCTGGCAGAACCCAAATGATAAATTTTTTTTCTCAAGATAGTAAATTCCTTTTAGTTGACCTTCCAGGATTTGGTTATGCAAAAGCAAGCAAAGATCTTATAAAGAAATGGAAAGCTTTAACTTATAAATATTTGCAAGGAAGGAAAGAATTGGAAACCGTATTTTTCTTAATTGACTCAAGACATGGAATAAAAGAAATTGATGAGAATGCAATGGATATCCTTGATAGTGCTGCTGTATCCTATCAAATTGTTCTTACAAAATTTGATAAAATCACGAAAGGCTCAAGTATAGAACTTCTTGAATCAATTAATAATAGGATAATTAAAAGAGCAGCTGCACGACCTGGAATCTTGATTACGTCCAGCAAAAATAAAATTGGTATTAATCTATTGAAAACTCTTATATATAGAATTGTTAACACTTAAACTTGAGGGACATTTTATGATGAAAATAGACTCAGCTATTAGAGCAAAGATATTATCAGAAGCCCTGCCCTATATGCAAACATACAATGGCAAGTTCATTGTTGTTAAATATGGAGGTCATGCAATGGTAAATGATAATTTATCTGATAAATTTGCACAAAATATTGTTATGCTACATCATGCAGGAATGTTTCCAATAGTAGTTCACGGAGGGGGACCCCAAATTGGAGAGAATCTAAAATCACAAGGAGTAGAGAGTAAATTTCATAATGGCCTGAGAATTACTGACCGAGAAACAATTAAAGTAGTAGAGAAAGTCTTATATGAAATAATTAATGCAAAAATAGTTCAAAATATCAAAAATTTTGGAGGAAAATCTATAAGTTTATCCGGTAATAAAGATTCCATTATTTTTGCAAAAAAGTTGACAGATATATTAGAAACAGACTCAAATATTGAAAAAATTATTGATCTTGGTTTTGTCGGTGAGCCAGAACTTATAAATCCAGAAATAATTATTAACGAATGTATGAAGGGTAATATTCCTGTGATTACGCCACTAGGTATAGGAAAAGATAATATAACTTATAATATCAATGCAGATACCGCCGCAGGATCAATTGCAAGCTCTCTGGATGCAAAAAGACTCCTTATGTTGACGGATGTAGCAGGAGTTATTGATGAAAATAAAAATCTTATTAATGAATTAAATATTGACCTAGCAAAGAAACTGATCAAAAAAGGAGTAATACAAGGGGGAATGATACCAAAGATAACGACTTGTATTGATGCTATTAAAAATGGGGTGGAAAAGGCTGTTATTTTAGATGGGAGAGTAGAAAATGCTGTAATATTAGAATTGTTTACAGAAGAAGGCCTTGGAACACTAATTAATAATTAAAAGAAATTAAATATTCTGTAATAAATTTTTAAAGAGACACTCATGACAATACATAAAACAGGTAACATACAGCCAGAAATATTTAGGGTTACACTTGGTGAGTTTGAAATATCAACCCTATTAGATGGCATTGTTCAAAGAGATGGACCATATCCAATCTTTGGCTCAAATAAAAAAGAGTCTGAAGTCCATGAACTTTTGAGAAAGAATTACTTACCAGAAACTAAATTTGAGCATGGGTTTACACCTCTTATAATCAACACAGGAAAAGATTTGATCTTATTTGATACTGGAAATGGAAAACTAAATGACAATCATGGTAAGCTATTAAATTTAATAGAAAAATCTGGTTATAATCAACAAGATATAACTAAAATAGTTATCTCGCATTGTCATCCAGATCATATTGGTGGATTGGCTTTAATTAATGATGGTTATTTTAATAATGCTACGATAATTATTGGAGAAACAGAATATGATTCATGGAAAACTGGAAAAAATATACCCAAACAAAGGAAGCCTAATAGAGAATTATTTGAAAAGATTTGTATTCCACTATCAGAAAGAATGAGTTTTATTAAACCTGATCAAGAAGTAGTAACTGGTATAACAGCCGTTAATGGTTTTGGTCATTCACCTGGACATATGTGTTTCAATATTGAGAGTGAAAATAAAAGGATTTTTTATGCTGCTGATATTACAAATCACTATGTTGTATCGATGCAAGTTCCAGATTGGCATGTAATGTTTGATGATGACAAGGATCTGGCAGTTGAAAGTAGGAAACGCATTCTAAGTATGTTAGCAAAAGAAAAAGTTCCAATGATCGGATTTCATATGCCGTTCCCATCAATTGGATATGTCGAAGAAAAAGGAACATCAAGCTTCAATTGGTTGCCTATAAGCTATCAACTCAGTTTCTAATTTGAAAATTTAATATTTGCCTTTAATTTCTTATAAGCTTTTCTAGCATGCATTTCACAATAAGGCATGTTAGCTAATGGTTGGTCTCCACAAAAATGAAATTCTGCGTCACCAGGGTCTCCAATAGGCCATTTGCAATTATTTTCTGTTAGATTTAATATACTAACATATTGAGGGTCAGATACTGCATGAAGGTTATTTGTCTGAGGTTCTGAAAGACCTACTTTTGAAGAATAATCGGTTTCATCATGAGAAATATCTTTAAATGCTAGATTACCTGAATAACTTACAGAAATTACATTTGCATCCAATTGCCCTACAGGAACTTGTTTCTTTATTGGTTTTATTCTCGCTTCCAACCCTAATCTATGAACTTTGCCTATAACAGCGTTTCTTGTAACATCACCCAAACGCTTTGCAATTTGACTTGCACTTAACCCTTCAGACCATAAATTCTTTAATTCTTCAACTCTTTCATTTGTCCAAGCCATAAAACCCTCTTGATTAAAGTTATAAATAATTTTGAAATCAATATATTGTCGTAATATTGAGTATTATACTACTACATTTGCGCAAAAACAGTACTTTTAAGTATTGTTTTCAACAGAGATAAGTATTATATTTTGGCTATATGGCTAAGAAAAATACACAAGTTTATATAACTACTCATAGAAAAATAGGGCTTGTAAATTGGCTCGGTCTTCTGACCTTAATACAGAGAGAGGTCAGAAGGTTTCTCAAAGTATGGCAACAAACTGTTTTTGGCCCACTTATGACAGCGTTACTATTTCTTTTTGTGTTTTCTGTTGCCATTGGTAAAACAAGACCTGAGATACATGGTATGGCATTTTCGCATTTTCTAGCGCCTGGTATTATTATGATGATGATCCTTCAGAATGCTTTTGCAAACACTTCTTCATCTATAGTTAGCGGAAAAATTCAAGGTAATATTGTTGATTTATTACTACCCCCATTAAATGCCCTCGAGATTACTACTGGATATGTAGTTGGAGGAGTTGCTCGAGGTGGAATAATTGCCATTATTGGGTTCGCAATAATAACAGTCTTTTTAGACATTTCTTTTCATAGTCTACTTGCAATTTTCTATTATTCAATAATGGGATCTCTTTTTATGAGCCTAATTGGAATACTTGGAGGGCTTTGGGCTGACAAATTTGATCATATGGGTGCTGTAACTAACTTCATAATAACACCAATGACTTTCTTATCTGGCACATTTTACTCAATTCGTGATTTGCCTAATCAGGTGTATCAAATAGCTCAATTTAATCCTTTCTTTCAAGCTATTGACGGTTTTCGATATGGAATTACAGGATACGCTGATGGCAATTTATTTTTTGGAGGAGCTACTCTGCTAATATTAAATATCATACTTTTTGCATTCTGTTGTCATTTGATCAATATTGGATATAAATTAAAATCATAAGTAAAATATATATAATTGACTAATATTTTTTTCTGATTAAAATACCCTATTTAACTCAAATATTTAAAAAAACTATGAATACTTCTGTAGCAAATACGTATAACAGGAAAAAAATAACATTTTCTCATGGCAAAGGAATCTATTTATTTACAAATGATAATAAGAAATATATAGATCTTGCCGCCGGTATAGCGGTTAATTTACTCGGTCACTCAAATAAAAGTCTAATTGATGCACTTCAAAAACAATCAAAAAAATTATGGCATGTATCAAATTTATACCAAATCGAGGAACAAGAAATATTAGCGAGAAAACTTACAAACTTATCCTTTGCGGACAAAGTTTTTTTCTGTAATTCAGGAGCAGAAGCTGTTGAATGTTCAATTAAAGCAGCTAGAAGATACCAATTCTCCCAAGGCTACAAAGAAAAGAAAAATATTATAACCTTCAAGGGATCATTTCATGGTCGAACGCTTGGAACTATTGCAGCATCAAATAATATTAATCATCTTGAAGGATTTGGATTGCCTTTAGAGGGGTTTATTAATATTGAACGAAATAACCTTGATCAACTTTTAAGAGTTATTGATAAGAATACAGCTGCAATCCTCATTGAGCCTATTCAAGGTGAAGGAGGTATAAATGTATTTGATAGGGACTTCCTTATGAACGTGGAAAGTATTGCGCGTGATAAGAAAATTCTTTTATTGCTTGACGAAGTGCAATGTGGAATGGGTCGAACTGGTAAAATGTTCGCTCATGAATTGTTTAATATAAAACCAGATATTATGGCCTTAGCGAAAGGACTTGGAGGAGGGTTCCCTATTGGAGCTTGTCTAATGACAAGCCCTGTTGGTGATGCCATGAATCCAGGAACTCATGGGTCTACATTTGGAGGAAATCCTCTGGCTATGGCGGTAGGAAATTGTGTTACTGATATTGTCTCAAATCCTGACTTTCTAAGTGACATTAGTGATAAAGCAAACTTATTTCATCTCAAATTAAATCAGATTGCTAAAAAATATCCAAATATAATAACCGGCATTAAAGGCCTTGGATTAATGATTGGGATAAAATGCAATATTGAGAATACTATCCTAGCAAATGAATTATATAAAAATGGTGTTTTGACTGTTAATGCTGGAGATAATGTAGTTCGTATTCTGCCTCCACTAAATATAACAATTCCAGAGATAAATAAAGTAACCCAGATTATAAAAAAATCAGTACAAAATATAGATAAAGAAAATGCAACAAAAGAAAATTAATACCATTAAAAATTTCATTAATCTAAATGAAATTGATAGAGATGAATTATATAATATTCTGACATTTGGTCTTGCTGCTAAGAATGATAAAACTGGATATTCAAATTTACTTAAAAATAAGTCGCTGATCCTTTTATTTGATGAGCCTTCAACGAGAACCAGAATTTCCTTTGAACTTGCAATAAACCAGTTAGGTGGGCATTGTATTTTCTTAGATTCAAGTACTTCTCAGCTTGGTAGAGGTGAATCAATTAAAGATACTGCGAAAGTATTATCTAGATATGTGGACGGCGTAATTATTAGAAATGCTAGCCATAAAGATTTGAATGAATTTGCAAATAATTCAGATTGTTCAGTTATTAACGCTCTTACAAATTTAAGTCATCCCTGTCAAATTATGGCAGACTTGATGACTTTACACGAACATATGGGGAGTATTGAAAACATAAATATTGCTTGGGTAGGTGATGGCAACAACGTAGCAAATACTTGGATACAAGCTTCTCAAATTTTTGGATTTAATTTAAATATGGCAGTTCCAAGTCAATTCTCACCTAATAAAAATTATTTAAAACTTGCATTAGATAACAAAGCAAAAATAAATATAACTGAGAATATCAATGATGTTGTCTCCAATGCTGATTGTATTGTGACAGACACGTGGGTTTCTATGAATGACAAAGAGACAAATAAAGAAGAAAAAATTAAAATCTTAGAGCAATATCAAGTTAATGAAAAACTCTTTGAAAAAACTCCAAAACATGCAGTTTTCCTTCACTGCCTTCCTGCTCATAGAGGACAGGAAGTTACTAACGAAGTTATTGATAGCCCAAGATCTCTTGTATATCAACAGGCAGAAAATAGACTTCATATTCAAAAAGGGATATTAAAATATTGCTTTGGAATTTAATTACACATATCCCTAATTAAATCTCTAATAAATACCATACCATCCCTAATATCTTTAATTTCAATAAATTCATCTGACTGATGGGCTTGCGCTATATTCCCAGGTCCGCAAACAATTGTGGGCCATCCTATATTGGAAAAATAACCAGCATCAGTTCCATAAGAAACTCCCTTCATAGAAGATAAACTATTCTCTTTGATGAGTTTAATGGAATTTAGAGTTTCACTTGGAATAAGAGAATGTATATTTGATAAATTTGAATTTAAGATATAAGAATTTGAATGATCTTTTTTCATTTGATCCTCAATCTTTGGCAACTGATTGCTAAACAGATCCTCAAGAATTACTTTATGATCAATATTTGGCAAACATCTTATATTCCATACAACTTTGGTATAATCGGGAACTATATTATGAGCAACACCACCTTGTATAACACCAACATTTATTGTTGTATGAGGTGGATCAAAATTATCGTCATTACACCCACTTTTTAAGTCTTCCTCTAATTGTCTTAATTTAGAAACAAATTTTACTGCGTAATATATTGAATTACAACCCCAAGAAGGATTAGCTGAGTGAGCTTTTTTCCCAAAAAATTCAGTTTCAAAAGTATGGCAACTTTTATGTCTGTCAATAATCTTAAGCTGAGTTGGTTCACCAACAACAACTAAATTTGGTTGCATAATTTTATCTTTCATTTCATCAATTAACGGCCTTACTCCTAAGCAACCAACTTCTTCATCATAAGATAATGCAACATGAACTGGATTTTTAAATCTTTGGTTATTGACCCAAGGAGTGAGAGCTAGAATTATCGATATAAAGCCTTTCATATCTGTGGTACCACGACCATAGTATCGTTTATTCTTAATTTTTAATTTATAAGGATCACATGACCAATCTGATTTATCAGCTGGGACAGTATCTGTATGGGCTGAAAATAATACACCTTTTTTATCAGATTTTCCTATGGTATAATATAGCGAAGCTTTTGTTTGATCAGAATTGAAGACACGAGAAGAAACAATGTTATTCTGCGTCAAAAACTTCTCAATAAAATCAATAACACCTAAATTGTTCTTTTCACTCGTAGTATCAAAAGAAATAAGATTTTCTAAAATATTCTTTTGTAAATATAATATATCGTCTATGTCAAAATTATCTTTGATCTACTGTCTCCAAAAATAAGATGTGAATATAACTATAACAGTAAAAATCTCTAATCTTCCGAGTAGCATAGCAAAAGATAGTATCCACTTCGCATAAATATGAATAGAAGTATAAGTTTCCGTAGGCCCAACAATGTTACCAAGCCCAGGACCAACATTTGCTAATGCACTAGCTGATGCGGAGAATGCTGTAATCAAATCAAGCCCAAATAGACTCAAAATTACGCCAACAATAACAAAAGATAGCACAAATAATAGAAAGAAAGACGTTACAGCTTTATTTACACTTTCGGGTATTTCTCTCCCATTATACAATGGAATAAAGACAGCATTTGGAAATGCAACTTTCTTAGTCTGAACAATTACTTGCTTCAATAATATTTGGAATCTAAAAATTTTTAAACCACAAGATGTTGAACCAGCACAGCCACCCATTAACATCAAAAAGAAAAATAATGCAATAACAAAAGGTCCCCATAACATATAATCAGCAGATACATAACCAGTTCCAGTGAATATTGACGTCACATTAAAAGTTGCCCTCCTTAAAGCTTCCCATGTATCCATTCCTATAGATGTTTGAATATATATAGTACACAATATAATTGATAAAACTAAGATAACCATAAATGTTATAACTTGACTATCTAGGAATAAATTACCTGGCTTACCCCTAACAAATTGAAGATATAGGACAAATGGAAGGCTACCAACTATCATAAAGACTACTGCAATATATTCTATCCTAGCGTTATCAAAAAAACCAAAAGATTGAGAATGGGTTGAATAGCCTCCCGTTGATATTGTAGTTAATGAATGAGCTAAGGAGTCAAATAATCCCATCCCAGCGATATTATATGATAAGGCACATATAAAAGTAATAATTAGATATAAAAGAACAAGTGAACCAGCAATTTGTGTAGCTCTTGGCAAAATCTTGTCGGCATTATCTGATGACTCTAATCGAAAAAGTTGCATACCTCCAACTTGTAGCATAGGCAAAACTGCAACGGCCATAACAATAATCCCTATGCCTCCTAACCACTGCAATAGAGCTCTCCAAATTAATACACCCTTTGACTGTATTTCAAGATTATTTATCACTGTTGCACCAGTTGTTGTTATTCCAGACATAGACTCAAAGAAAGCATCTGTAAAATTTAAACTAAGATCTGACATATAAAATGGTATTGAAGAAAAAATTGCTATTGCCACCCATGTCGAGGTTGTTAAAAGAAAGGCTTCCCTTAAACCAAGTTGCTGTTGCTTCCCCCATACTGACAGAAGCAATATGAATCCAACCATGCTAGTAATAAGAGAAGATAAAATAAATACTTTATAATTTGGATGCTGGTAAATAGCATCAATCAAAGCTGGTAACAACATGAATAAACCTAATATAATTAAGAATATTCCTATTATTTTTATTATTGGATAAAATTTCATTTGCGTAATTTTACGTTCTAAATATCAAAATAATTAATGATATTATGCTCTGTCAAAGCGTTTAACTGATTAAAGTCTTTAGTAAAAAAATTTACATCACTTGAGTAGATATATTCTACAGACTCATCATTATTATACTCTAATAAAATTCCTTGATTTGGATCTAATCTATATGCCAATGAATCTTCCCTTAAAAAAGATTCTTCTTCATTAACCCTAATAATTTTAGTATCTTCATTAAATTTATAAAGCGCATTTGAGAAAATTAAATAAATGAAGGAGCTAATGTTTTTATGAAGTGCATGAATTTCTTCTTCTGCTGATAAATATAGCTCATCCTTTAAAACAGAATTATCTATTCCATATTTCTTGAAATTTCTATTATTATCCATGATTAAACCTTCTTAGATGCTTCATGAAGATCTAATAATATATCTTTAACATCTTCAAGGCCTACGGATAGTCTAAGTGTGTTGTCAGTTATACCAAGTGTCTCCCTTTCCTTTGGAAGCAAACTTCGGTGCGTTGTAGTTGCAGGATGAGTTATTAAGCTTTTTGAATCACCCAAATTATTTGAAATTTTGATTATTTTTAGCTGATTTAGGAAATTAAATGCCTCTTTCTTCCCTCCCCTAATCTTAAAAGTTAGCATTGGACCTCCGCCATCCATTTGTTTTTGAGCTATTATATATTGTGGGTGCGATGTATGCCCTGGATAAATCACATCTACTATATTATGCATATCTGCCATTTGATTAGCAATTTGAGCTGCATTATCAATTTGCTTATCTGTTCTAACAGCCAGAGTTTCCAAACCTTTCATCATAATCCATGCATTGAATGGGCTAAGGGCTGGGCCTGTATGCTTAAGGTAATCATGCAACTTATTCTCTATAAATTCTCTATCACTCAAAATAGCTCCACCTAAACATCTTCCCTGTCCGTCTATATGCTTAGTTCCCGAATATATGACAATATCAGCTCCAAATTGTAAAGGACGCTGACGCAATGGAGTGGCAAAAACATTATCAACGATAACCTTTATATTATGTAATTTAGCAAGCTCTGATAACTCAGAAATATCTAATATTTCAAGCATTGGATTAGTCGGGGTCTCAAAGAAAAATATTTTTGTATTTTTCTTTATAGCCTTTTTCCATTGAGCTATTCTTGTCGCCCTAACAATTGTAATTTCAATACCATAATTTGGGAGTATATCTTTCAATATAGATAAGCATGATCCAAAAATTGCATCCGCAGCAACAATATGATCTCCAGATTGAACATTTGCAAAAATAGACCAAAAGACAGCCGCCATTCCACTCGAAGTTAATCTAGCAGATTCAGCGCCCTCCATTTCACACAACTTATTCTCTAACATTGATAGATTAGGATTAGAATATCTGCTATAAATATAGCCATCATCATCACCTTTAAACCTTGCCTCAGCTTCTTCAGCTGAACTATATATATAACCTGATGTCAAATATATAGCTTCAGAGGTTTCATTGAACTGGGATCTCAGTGATCCTGAATGAATAAATTTAGTCTGAATATTTAGTAAATCTTTTGATCTCTTGTCAGACATTTCAACTCCTTAATAATTCTATAAATAATAAGATATCCTATGGAATTAAATCTAATTATATTAAACTATGTTATAGATGTAACCAATTATATTTATAAATGATATTTGAAGAATAAATATGTGTTTATTTCGATCACAATTGACTATTTATAAAAACTTTTTTATGTAATAATAATTAATAAAAAAAATTACACTAAATAAATGACCCTTATCCGCGAAAATATACATCAAACAGCTTACAAAGAAAACAAAAATTTAAATCTAAGTGGAGCTAGCGGTATTCTACCTGATGGCCTTATTAAAAAGTTAATTGCTAGAAAAAAAATCCTCTCAATAGATCCGATCCCAGATCAACAAATTCAACCCGCAAGTTTAGATCTGCGTTTAGGGAAAAAAGCTTATCGAATCAGGGCTAGTTTTATCCCTAAAGATAAGAAATCAGTCATGGATTGTGCGCAGGATCTAATTGACCACGAGTTTAGTATTGAAAATGGAGCCGTTCTTGAAAGAGATTGTGTGTATTTAGTAGAAGTAAAAGAATTTCTTGAGCTGCCAGATAGTATTTGGGCTATAGCTAATCCAAAAAGTTCTACGGGAAGATTGGATGTCTTTACCAGGATTATAGCTGATGGCACTCAGTCATTTGATAAAATAACATCTGGATATAATGGACCACTATATGCTGAAGTTGCTCCACATAAGTTTTCAATAATTATTCGAGAAAATTCTAGGTTAAGCCAACTAAGATTTATAAGAAAGAGTCCTACTCAAATGAAACAACAAAGATCAATAATATCTGATAGAGAATTATCTAAACTTCATGATAATACTGCAAAAAATTCAGGTGGCTTTGGTTTGGTTGTTGGTCAAGCAAAAATTGCTGATGGTCTTCAGCTTGGTGTTTCCTTAAGTGATCCTGATAAAATAATTGGTTATAAAGCTAAGCACTATACACCGCCAATAGACCTTGACAAAATAAGGAACTATTTGATTGAAGATTATTGGGATCCAATTTTTGAAAATGATAAAAAAAGACTGATCTTAGATCCAAATGAGTTCTATATTTTATCGTCAAATGAGGCTGTTAAGATTCCTCCGAGTTATGCGGCTGAAATGGTTCCTATTGATCCATCGATGGGTGAGTTAAGAGTTCACTATGCTGGTTTTTTTGATCCAGGATTTGGAAATACTGATATACAAAATGCAAGTAAGGCAGTTTTAGAGGTTAGAAGTCTCGATGTTCCATTTTATTTAGAAGATGAACAGATTATTGCTAGGCTTAAATACGAAAAACTCGCAGAACTCCCAACAAAATTATACGGCGTTGATATTGGTTCAACTTATCAATCACAAGGTTTAAAGTTATCAAAGCATTTCAAAGATTAGTAAATAGTATAGAAGTTAATTTAATTTTTTAATATGATAGAATATAGAAATATAAAAGCTTGGCCATTTGTTGAAGCTCAAAAATTATTGGATAAATTAGGAAATAATACTGATAAAACAATAGTTTTTGAAACTGGCTACGGTCCGTCGGGTTTACCACATATTGGTACTTTTGGCGAAGTAGCAAGAACAATGATGGTTCAAAATGCCTTTAAAGAAATTACAAATAACACCATAAAAACAAAATTAATTTGCTTTTCTGATGATATGGATGCCCTACGAAAGGTTCCTGATAATATACCAAACAAAGAGAAAACAAGTCTTTATATAGGCAAACCTCTTACTGAAGTTCCAGACCCATTTGGTGAATATAATAGTTTCGGTGAGCATAACAATAATAGACTTAAGAATTTTCTTGATAAATTCAATTTTGAATATGAATTTATAAGTTCTACAGAATACTATAAAAAGGGCTACTTCAATCAAGTCTTGTTAGATATTTTAAATAACCATCAGAAAATCATTGATATTGTTAAACCAATTCTTGGGAAAGAAAGAAGCTATAATTATAGTCCATTTCTTCCAATCTGCAGAGATACTGGAACAGTATTTCAAGTTAAGATAAATGAGATTGATATAGATACAAAAACAATTCTATATACAAATCCAGATAGCAATAAAGAGACTGAAACTGGAATTCTAGACGGACAGGTAAAACTGCAATGGAGAGCAGATTGGGCAATGCGATGGAAAGCACTAAAAATAAATTATGAAATGTCTGGCAAAGATCTAATAGACTCCGTTAAATTAAGTAGCCAAATTTGCAAAACAATTGGAGGTCAGCCTCCAGAAGGATTTAATTATGAACTATTTCTGGATGAGAATGGTGAAAAAATATCTAAGTCAAGAGGGAATGGTATTGCTATAGAAGATTGGCTAAAATATGCATCTCAAGAGAGTTTGTCATTATTTATGTATCAATCCCCAAGAAAGGCAAAGAGACTTTATTTCGATGTCATCCCAAAGAATATGGATGAATATAATTCACATCTTAAAAATTACATTAAATTAGAAGATAAAACCCAGGGAGCGATCTTTGAGAATCCTATTTGGCATATTCATAATGGAAATCCTCCTAAAAAATATCCCGAAATACAATTCTCTCTTCTATTAAATCTAGTTAGCGCATCAAACTCAATTAATAAAGAAATTTTGTGGGGTTTCATAAAGAATTATTATAAAAGTGATTTACTATTAAATAATGATAAAGTCATCGATGATATGATCGGCTATGCAATAAATTATTTTAATGATTTTGTAAAACCCAATAAAAAATATCGTTTAGCAAATTCAAAAGAAATCAATGCTCTAAATCAATTAAATGAATGCCTCGAAGATTTCCAAAATGAATCAGATCCTGAAATAATACAAACTGAGATATATAGAATTGGGAAAGAGAATAATTTTGACCCCCTAAGAGATTGGTTCAGTTCAATATATGAAGTATTGCTAGGGCAAAAAGCTGGGCCTCGATTTGGCTCATTTGTAGTTATATATGGAGTCAAAAATACTCAAATTCTAATTAACAACGCATTAAGTGGAAATTTTATAAATAATAATGAATTTCTATAAGAAAATAAGAAATATTGCATTTCTAACTGAACCAGAAAAAGCTCATAAGCTGGCTATATCTGCGCTAAAACTTGGAATTCATCCACCCTCAGAATATGACTCGAAACTACTTCAACAAGAAATTTTAGATATTAAATTCAAAAACCCAATAGGACTTGCTGCGGGTTTCGATAAAAATGGTGAAGTACCTAATCAAATATTGCAATCGGGTTTTGGTTTTACAGAAGTTGGAACTGTAACACCCAAGAAACAAATTGGGAATAAACAGCCAAGAGTTTTTAGATTAGAAGAGGACCTAGCAATAATTAATAGGCTTGGCTTTAATAATGATGGCATGGATGATGTGTATTCGAGATTGAGTAGAATACAAAAGAAAGGAATAGTAGGTATAAATATTGGAGCTAACAAAGACTCAAAAGATAAAATTAATGATTATTTGATTGGTATACAAAAGTTCTATAAAATTGCTGACTATTTGACCATCAATATATCTTCACCAAATACACCAGGATTAAGAGACTTACAAACTGGAGATAATATCAACGAATTATTACAGTCCATTGGTGCTATAAAGAAAGAGTCTGTTAAAACTCCTATTGTAATTAAATTGGCGCCAGAATTATCTAAAAAAGAGTTAGAAAATATCATAAACAAATCTATAGAAAATAATATCGATGGATTAATCTTAACAAATACAACTACAAAAAAGAATAACCTAAAAAATACAAAATTTAAGGAAGAGTTGGGTGGTTTATCTGGGCATCCCCTCATGAGTCAATCTACTAAGATGCTAAAAGACGCCTATATCATAAGTGAAGGTAAAATTCCTCTCATTGGAGTTGGAGGGATCTCTTCCGCAGATGATATATTGAAGAAAATAAAATGTGGTGCTTCTTTAGTGCAGCTATATACATCTCTTGTTTACGAAGGTCCAAATCTAATTAGTAATCTCAAAAGAAATTTGATTAAGAAAATGGAGACAGAAGGAGTACACTCCATTCAAGAGATAATCGGGACTGAGGTGAAATAAACCTTCCAACAAGGATTTAAGTGACCCTTGCTAAGCCCACAATGATTAGTCCTGCAAACCAAGCTATTATAACTGCGATAATACCATATAATAAAGGCTTTTCATTGGCTTGTGTGTATATATATTTACCAGCAAGAGTTTTGTTTACAAAAATATTAGAAATATCACTATCTATTAGAACTTGATCTTCAAAAAAGAATATAGAAACCTCATAAGTACCTTCTTTAATATCCATTGGTAATTGGATCGAAGATCTAAATAATTTATTCCCAATAATTCTGATACCAGTGAAATTCTCAGTAAAAATACTATTTTCCTTATTTTTCTTTTTTATAGCATCATAGATATACTCCAACTGGCCACTATCAATTTGACTTTTAAATTTAATATTCTGCACCCCAATCTCTTCTTGAACCAAAAATTCTTTATCTATAATCCTATTTATATTTCGATTGCTATGAACTGCATAAAAATTTGGTATCCCTTCGACTAAAGTAGCCTTATCATTTATCCAAATACCATATTTTTTTATTTTTTCTCTAATTGTGGCCTTTTTTTCTTTGCCTTCAACTTTTATTATTATGTCAGAATTTAATAAATCTCTTCCACTGATTGCTCCGAATACGAGAAGCTCACCTCCAAAGAAATTTGAACCAATTTGGATATGCGGATCATCGATCTGCGTTATTAAGTTACGCTCAGTAGCATTAGAAAATGAGTATTGCATAATTATTATAAATATTGAAATCAGATAGATAGTTATTTTTTTCATTATATTATGTCGGTTATTATCAACAAGTCTTGCGGCTCAATCACTAATTCAGTTAAGATTTTAATACAAACTATTAGAATTAAGATCCCTAACATGAACCTTAGTTGTTCAGCTTTTAATTTATGTCCTAGGGCTGCTCCTATCTGAGCACCAACAACACCACCACTCATCAATATTAATGCTAACATGATATCAACAGTTTGATTCTCATAAGCATGAAGAACCGTAACTAAGCTAGTAACAAATATTATTTGAAATAATGAAGTGCCAATAACAACATTCGTAGGCATCCTTAATAGATATATCATTGCAGGTACCATAATGAAACCACCTCCAACTCCCATTATAGATGCAAGTATTCCTACAAAAAAGCCAATAACAATAGGTGGAATAATGCTTATATAGAGTCCTGATTTGTTAAATCTTATTCGCAAAGGAAGACTATAGATCCAGGGCCTTTCTTTCCCTCTTTTAACTTTTTTTGAGGATGAGCTCTGCTGTGTAATTATCGACCTTATTCCTTCAATGAAAGTTAATGTGCCGATTATTCCAAGTAATACTACATATGACAGTGAAATGATAAGATCAATTTGACCTATGTTTTTTAGAAAAACAAATAATTTAATACCCACAAATGAGCCTATAACTCCTCCCAAAAAGAGAACTGTCGCCATTTTTACGTCCACCGCAGATCTTCTCCAATGAGCATATGCTCCGGATATAGATGAGGCAACAATCTGATTTGCTTCTGTGGCAACTGCCACAATAGGCGGAATTCCATAAAATATAAGTAGCGGCGTCATTAAAAAACCTCCCCCTACCCCAAACATACCCGACAATATCCCGACTGCACCGCCCATACCAAATACTATAAATATATTAACTGATACTTCAGCTATTGGTAGATACATATACATATAAAATTCTTTTCCGCTAAAAAAGTTACTAATGGAGCTATTATAGGTAATACATACATATTAATACTATTCTTGTCTTAAAAAAAATTTGATAATTTCTTACATATGAATTTGTAATTTAACATAAAATAACTATATTGTATTTTATAAATCTTAATAACAAACAAACACAAATCAAACATAAAATGAAAAAATTTATATTTTTATTTATTTTTTTATTGCCTAACCTTAGTTTTGCAAATGAAAAATTAATATTTGCAACAAATTGGGTAGCTCAACCCGAACACGGTGGCTTTTATCAAGCAATAGCTGATAAAGAATATGAAAAATGTGGTATCCAAGTTGAAATAATTCAAGGGGGACCTGGAGCAAATAATAGAGCCAAGCTAATAACTGGTAAAATTGATTTATATATGGGCGGAAATTTAATACAGCTTATAAATTCACGCGCCGCAAATATTCCAATAAAAATCATTGGCGCTTTTTTTCAGAAAGATCCCCAAATAATTATGTCTCATCCATATAGTGATTATAAAAAATGGAAAGATTTGAAAGAATTATCTCCTATTTATATTAGTGATCTTGGTCTCATCACATTTTTTAAATGGATGGAAAATGAACATGGTTTTTCATCCGAAAAAAGAAGGCCTTATTCATATAATTCTGCACCATTTCTTGCTAATGTGGATTCAGCTCAACAAGGTTACTTAACTTCCGAACCTTATGTAATAGAAAAAGAAATTGGCTCAGAGCCAAATATATTCTTGCTTGCAGACCATGGTTTTGAGACATACTCATCAACAATTGAGGTTATGGAAGATACAATAGTAAATAAAAATGATGAAATTAAATGCTTTATTGATGCTTCAATTATTGGCTGGAATAATTACTTGTACGGAGATTCCAAGAAAGCCAATGACCTAATAAAATTTGAAAATCCAGAAATGACTGATGATAAAATATATTATTCTATTAAAAATCTAAAAAAATATGGAATTGTTGACTCTGGTGACACCATAGAAAATGGTATAGGATACATTTCATTAAATAGAATAAGAAGCTTTTATGATAAAATGTCAAAAAATGGCGTTGTAAATGAACTTATGGATATTGAAGAAGTTTTTTCAAATCAATTTATTGGTGATAGTATAGGTTTGGATATTAAAGAAAAATTATTATATCCTAACGAAGGACTGAATGAGTAAATTAACATTTAAAAAAAAATATTTAGCCTCTTTCCTACCAATACTTCTACTGATATTAATATTCGTTATCTGGGAAATTTTTGTAAAGATCACTGAAACCCCTCATTACATTTTACCGACACCAACCTTTATCTTTGCAACATTAATAGATGACTGGTCTATGCTTTTCCCTTCTATGGTCAACACACTTGAAATAGCTTTTGTAGGTTTCATTCTAGCTGGGTTAGGCGGAATATCTATTGCGTTATTATTAAGTTATTCCAAGACTCTTCAAAACACACTATTACCACTTGCAGTAATTCTTCAAGTAACCCCTATAATCGCAATCTCACCTCTTATCATTATATATGTTGAAAGCACTTATATAGCATTATTAATTTGTGTGTGGCTTGTAGCTTTTTTCCCCGTTCTTACAAATACAATGTTTGGTTTAAACGCAATAAATAGAGAATTAATTGATTTATTTAAACTTTATAATGCTACAAAATATAAAACTCTTTTATATCTCAGGATACCAAGTTCTATTCCTAGCATTGTTACTGGATTAAAAATAGCTGCAGGTCTTTCGCTTATTGGAGCAATCGTTGCAGAATTTGCAGCCGGTTCTGGAGGAAGCAATTCAGGACTAGCTTTTAGAATACTAGAGGCTGGGTACCGTCTAAATATATCTCGTATGTTTGCCTGTCTATTTTTGCTTGCTATAATTGGAATAATTTTTCATAAATCACTTGAGATAATCTCTCAATTTATCCTAAAAAAATGGGACAAATCATAAAAATATATTCTAATCTAAAGTACCATTTATAACATAATCAATAATTCTGACGACTTGCTCTGGATCTGATGTTACTGCTAAACTAGCCCCATCCACTTCTTTTAAAGCGTGTGAATGTTCTTCATTATGCATTACTATTAGTGGTTTGTTCAATCCTACAGCATAACCTGCATCAAATGCAGCATTCCATTGTTTGTATTTCTCACCGAATCTCACCACTACTATATCTGCATTTTTAATATGGTTACGAGTTCGTATTGCATTAATCTTTGCCCCCTTATGATCATGCCAAAAAGATTTATCCTCATTCCCTAATATGCTCACACCACAATCATCACTATTTTCATGGTTTGTTACAGGACTTGTAAAGGTTACGTTTAAATTTTTACTCTTTGCGATACTCATTATTTGGTCTCTCCAATTTGTATGAATTTCCCCAGATAGATAAACTTTTAGTTCACTCATTATTTTCCCCATTTTTTATTTAATTAGTAAAGCTGCTCGACCCGTAATCTTTGCTTCTTCAACAAGAGAATGAAGTTCTTCCGCTTCCTTCATCTCCCTTATATCCGTTACTAAGGGCCAAACATCACCTCTTGCTACTAATTCCAGTGAATCAATTACTTCTTGCTTTGTTGCATAACGGCTTCCCATTATTATTGCTTCTTTATTCAATAAATCTATAGAATTAGCATTGACTACATTCTGATTTCCACCCCCACCACCAAGAGTTACAAGACGTCCTCCTCTGCCCAAAATTGAGAATCCTAGATTTAAAGATGCTGAGCTAGACACAAAATCAATTACGACATCAACACCTTTTCCTTTTGTGTATTCAAAAAAAGCTTGATTATCATTATGTTCTCTTGGATTTATGCAAATATCTGCACCGGCTTTTTTGCATGCCTCAAACTTATCACTAGCAACATCTACAGCAATAACATTACTATGAGCCCATTTTGCCATCATAATCATATGGATCCCTAAACCACCTCCAGCTCCCATTATAGCTACTGTATCATGGGTCTTAATAGAAGCATGCCTAATAACCTTATAAGGTGTAGCAATGGCATCACAGATCACTGCAATTTCCGCAGGTGACTTTTTCCAATCTAATTGTTCAGGTATTTTTAAGAAATTCTCAGACGGCAGTTTCATGAACTCAGCATAAGCTCCGTCTACTTCTCTACCTACATACCCACCAAAATTTTCACATAAAGTTTCTCGATTATTTCTACACCACTGACAGTAACCGCAAGTTAAGTAAAAATAGGCAGTTACGGCATCTCCCACCTTAACATTCGTTACATTCTTTCCAACCTCTTCAATAATTGCTGTAATTTCATGTCCAATTATTCTGGGATAATCTACTTTTATTCTACCTGCTCTTACATGTTGAATTGTAAGACCTGAACCACAGGCAATAACTTTCGCAACCGCCTCGTTATCATTAGGTTTTGGATCACTTACATCCTTATATACAAATGGAGCCCCCTTTGACTCTAAAACCAATGCTTTCATCTTAAATCTCCGACATAATTGATAGATATAGTAACTTATTATAGTATATTATCTTTAACAAAAACAATTAAGTTATTTATTAGATCGGATAAAAAAAATGTTAAATGCAGCTATTTTAGGCTTGGGTTGGTGGGGAAAACATATTATCAAAACTCTGGAGAACAGTAATCTAATTCAAGTGACAGCAGCTTCCTCAAAGTCCAAAGAAAAGCATAGTCAATTTCTAGAACAACATAGAATAAAATTCTATGACACATACGCTGAACTTCTGAGTGATAGTAAAATTGATGCCGTTATAATATGTACGCCAAACACTCAGCACGAAGAACAAGTTTTGCAAGCAATAGACTCAAAAAAACAAGTTTTTTGTGAAAAACCAATGACCTTGAAAAAAGAGTCAGCTCAGATAATGATCCAAGCTGCCAAAAAATCTAAAATAATATTAGGAATTGGACATGAAAGAAGATTTGATCCCGCTATGGAAAAGTTTAAAAAAACCATTAATAGTAAAATTTTTGGTGAAAAAATGCATATTGAAGCTAATTGGTCACATGATATTCTTGCCGCTCTAGACTCTAATAATTGGCGCGGTTCCAATAGTGAGGCTCCTGCGGGCGGAATGACTGGTACGGGGGTTCATATGACAGATTTATTTTTATCTATGTTTGGAAGTGTTGAAGGTCTTTTTGCTCAATCTTCTAATAGAGTCTTAGGTTTTGAAACAGGCGACTTGTGTGTTGTCTTGATGAAATTTAAGAATGGAGCAACTGGTCAGTTATCAGTTGTCTCAAAAACGCCATATTATTGCAGATTAACTGCTTTTGGTGATAATATGTGGACAGAAGTCAGGGATCTAAAACATCCCATGTTTAAGGCCGAAACCGAACTTACAACATGTAGAATTGGGGAAGCTCCTATAAAAGAATTTTACCCTGCAATAGATACAATTAAAAGTAATATTGAAGAGTGGTCTTTAGCTATCTTGAACAAAGGATCCTATAGATTTACTGATCAAGAAAAAATAGAAAATGTTGCTATTCTTGAAGCAATTAATCAATCTATTCTAAAAAAGAAATGGGTAGAACTATAATAACAAGAAACTTAAAATATCAGATTACCTGCATTTACCATCATTGTTATTCCTGTAACATACCTTGCATCATCAGACGCTAAAAATACTGCAGCTTTTGCACAATCAATTGGTTCTATTATATTTTTTAGAGGATTCATTTTTGCAATATTCGCAATACTTTCGGGATCTCTAACTTTTTTTACTCTTGGTGTTAAAGCTGTTCCAGGTGCAATTGCATTCACGGTTATACCAAACTCCCCCGCATCTCTTGCCAAAAGTTTAGTCATTCCTAATAACCCTGCCTTAGCAGCTCCATATGGAACATAAGATGGAGCATGAGGATTAGGCGCAATACCCGCTCCTGAAGATATATTTATTATTCTACCAGTCCTACTTTCTTCCATATATTTCATTACCGCCCTAGTACAATAAAAAGCTGAGTTTAAATTAATATTTATAACTTTATGCCACTCTTCATCAGTTATATCCTTTATCTTATCAAAATTATGAAACCCACCAACAGCATTTACAAGAATATCAATTTTTTTATATTTCTTTATCACATTATCAATAGCAATATTTACAGACTTGGAGTCACATACATCGACAATCAATACCTCAGTCGTATTATTGCTTTCTTCTATTTCTCTTTTAACCTTATTGGCTTCTTTTCGATTTAAATCAAGAAGAATAGTTGAAGCGCCCTCGTATACGAATTCTTTTAATATTGCTTCACCCAGACCCTGTGCAGAACCAGTTACCAAAGCAACCTTGCCTTCTAATTTAGTTTTTTTAGTCATATAAAATTCTATCAAAAATGAAAAACTATTTCTTAAATTCTATTTCCAATGCAACAACTTTTTCATTACTTGTATTTATAGCATTATGCTCAAGAGGGGCCTTGACAAGTGATGCTGTCTTTGGAACATAATCAATTTCTCTTGTGCGACCATCAGGAAATTCAAACATCAACTTACCTGTAGATAGTTGTATTGGCATATAGTCTAATTCATGCAAATGCCATCCTGTTTGTTCTCCAGGGTTGAAAACCCAGTGAGTAACTATTAGTTCTTCATTCTCTAATACTATTTTATGTTCAGCAATTTCTCTTTTTGAAGAAAAATCATTTTCTTTATCATCAAGTTTTTTCGACATAGTGCCCCCTGCTTGTAAATTTTTTAAGTTATACTATTTCAGATTTGAAAACTTTGTTGGTTGCAATATTTGATTAGAGTAAGAAGCAACAATAGGCCCATTTGGTTCAGTTGCTGCTCTTTTCTTTATCCATTCTGGATCAGCTTGAAAAGCATTCCACTTTTCTTCCCTCTCAGCTAGAGACTCCCATTCTAATAAATATGTAATATCCATATTAGATTCTCCAACATAAGTCGTCCAAAAACCAATTTGTTTAATCCCATATTTTTCCCAGAAATCAAAAACTATATTTTCGAATCTATCCAAAACTTTTGGAACGCATCCAGGCGTGCAATGATAAACTCTTATCTCATGTAACATATATAACTCCTATTTTAATATTCATTATTAATTATAATTCATAATTAATAATGATCCATAAAATTCTTTCTAAATATATCCACAATCTCATCAACTTCTGGACTTGTAATAGGACCAATATATTTTTTGATAACTATTCCATTATGATCCACTAAGAAAGTTTCTGGAATACCATAGACTCCAAGAGAAATTGCTGACATGCCATCTAAATCAAAACCTATCCCTTTATATGGATTTCCTAATTCCTCTATAAATAATTTAGCATTTTTAAGCTTATCTTTGTAATTTACACCATATATTGGAATTGAGAAATTTTTGAGTTCAATCAAATATTCATGCTCTGCTCTACATGGCGTACACCATGAAGCCCATATATTTATTACTGAGAGTTTATTAGAGCTAAAATCTATCTGTGAAAAGCCATCGTACTTTACTCCATCAATAATTGTTGTAGGGTAATTTATTTCAGGAAATTTTTTACCAATGTATACAGACCTGATATCTTTTGTTTTCTCTTTATTAAGATGATTATATAAAAATATAACGAGAATTATAAAATATACGATAAAAGAAAAATATATAATATATTTTTTTCTATTATTCATCTAACCACCTATCACTTTTTTTAAGGTATTTTTCAATATTTTTTAATTTAGATCTTGAGTGAATAAAATATGCAATAAACAATACTATTGCGGATACATAGGATATTAATACAAAATATAGATGATTTTCATTCATAAATTTTTATCTAATTCAAAGTTATAAATTAACATTTTTTAATTTACCTTTCATGATTTCTATTTTTATTCTGATTGAAATCAAAGCTAAGAATAAAAGGCAGAGCCCAACAAAAACTACAATTAACGGATATAACATCGTATAGTGAATTGATGGCCCATCTAGTCTTAAAACACTTGCTGGCTGATGTAATGTATTCCACCAATCAACCGAGAATTTGACTATCGGGATATTAATAAACCCTAATATTGTATAAAAGGATGCAATTTTAAGTACTTTATTTTGTTTATTTTCAAGGCGATAAATTAAAATCAAACCCATATAAATAAAGAATAGTATTAGAACAGAAGTTAATCTTGCATCCCAAACCCACCAAACTCCCCACATAGGTCTACCCCAGAAAATACCAGAAATAAGGACCACTAATGTAAATAATAATCCAATGGGTGTTGCCGCTTTTGCAATTATAGCAGCAAGAGGTGTTTTTGTTACAAGATAAATAATACTCATCATGGTCATTAATCCATATATGCCAAGACTAAGCCAAGCAGACGGAACATGTAGGTACATTATCTTTACCATTACCCCCTGCTGATAGTCATTTGGTGAAATAAATAATGCCCAAAAAAATCCAAAAGAAAGAGTTGAGAATGACAGCAATGAAATAAATGGAAAGTATTTATTTAAATATTTCAAAAAGAGATTTGGATTTAGTATTTTCAATGGAGATAACCTTATTAGATTTCTTTAGTCGCTGTTTATTCTTAAAATATATATAATAAAATATGGTATCATTACCATAGATAATAGCGAAGCTGCAGTTAATAACATTACTGATCTAGTAAAATCGAAATTTACAAAATCATTATCAATAAATGGCAAAGTCCCAATTATCAAAATTGGAATATAGAATGGTGTTATTAATGAAGTTATTAATAGACCAGAATTAATTGTTCTAATAGTTATTGCGGAGCCAATAGCAGAAACTAATATAATATAAGGGCTACTTATTAATAACAAAATGATAATCTTTAAAGTTTGATCTGACCCAAGATTTAGCATCACACCGGCAATAGGTATGAATATTATTATAGGAAATATTATTGCAGTCCAAAAACTAAAAATCTTACTAGTTATCGATATTATAGAACTATCAGACTCTATAATCATTGTTTCTAGAAAGCCATCTTTGTAATCATCTTCAAAAAGTAAAGGCATATTAAGAAGTGTAGAAAGGAGAAAGGCAATCCATATTAATCCTGGCGAAATAGATCGGAGTATATCAAGATCTGGGCCAATCCCAATTGGTAATATCATTGATATGATTAGAAAAAATGAAACCGCAAGAACATAAATAGACTTATTTTTATAGAATATGGAAACATCCCTTTTAAAAATAGATAAAAACTGTTTCATTTATCTTGATCCAGGTTAATTATTATCTCATTTTTTAATTCTAATTTAGAATGAGAAGTAATAATCATTATTCTATCTTTATCTACTTTAGATACTAATAATTCTTTGAAATATTCGTATGTTTGTTTATCAAGATTTGAGAAGGGTTCATCAAGAAGCCAAATAGTCTTATTTGATAGAAGTATTCTGTAGAGAGCTAATTTCTTTTTTTGCCCTGCAGATAACTTCCGAACCATTACAGACGATAATTTATCTAGACCTAATTCCTCATATTCTTTGTTTAACAAATTAGTGTTATAAAAATTAAGCCAAAATTTGATATTTTCTTGAGTTGTCAACTCTTCCTTCAGCGCCAATTTATGTCCTAAATATGAGATATTACCAGCATGATTTACTTTTTCATTATTGCTGTCATATAGTGTAATTTTGCCTGAATTTGGTTTTTCTAGACCTGAAATTATCCTTAATAAAGTCGATTTTCCAGAACCATTCTTCCCAAGGAGTAATGTAATGTTATCGGATGATAGTTTATAAGTATCATTATTAAAGATTAGACCGTTTTCATAAGAAAATTTTAGGTCATCTATATATAATTTCATATGCGCTTATTTGAATAATTTAATAATATATTTTATCATGGTATTTATATGATTATATAAATATATTATCAAAATAAACTTGAATGTCTATTCTATCATGGTAAAACTTATTATGTAGAAATTGATATTGTACTTTTTATAAAGGATTGAAAATAATAGCTCAAATCAATACAAAATATACATTACTAGCCGATTCATTAAATTTTATGTGTAGTTATGAATTTATATAAAATCTACTTAGATGAAATAGAAAATAGAAAAAAGCAAGGTCTAAAACCAAAACCTATTGATGACGGCGATCTCATCAAAGAACTTATTCAGCAAATCAAAGATTTGGATAATACTCATAGACAAGACTCACTTAAATATCTTATTTACAATACTTTGCCTGGAACCACTAGCGCCGCAAAAGAGAAGGCCAAATTTCTAAAAGAAATCATACTGGGCGACTGTTTGGTAAATGAGATTACTTCAGTTTTTGCTTTTGAATTATTGTCCCATATGAAAGGTGGACCTTCCGTAGAAGTTCTTCTTGACTTAACATTAGGTGATAATCAAACAACAGCTAAAGACGCAGCTAATATACTTAAAAGTCAAGTTTTCCTTTATGAGGCTGATACAGAGCGGCTAAAGAAAGCTTATTCCGAAGGAAATATATTTGCAAAAGATGTTATAGAAAGCTATTCGAGGGCTGAATTTTTTACAAAATTGCCTAAAATTGAAGATGAGATTGAGGTTGTCACATATATAGCAGCCGAAGGTGATATTTCAACGGATTTACTATCACCTGGTAACCAAGCTCATTCAAGAGCCGATCGTGAACTTCACGGAAAGTGTTTTATATCTGAGTCAGCCCAAGAAGAGATTCAGAAGCTTCAAGAACTAAATCCAAATAAACGTGTGATGCTAATTGCTGAAAAAGGTACGATGGGTGTTGGGTCATCTCGGATGTCTGGAGTCAATAATGTTGCGCTTTGGACTGGGAGAAAGTCAAGTCCTTACGTACCATTCGTAAATATTGCACCTATAGTGGCAGGAACAAATGGGGTTTCACCTATCTTTTTAACAACTGTTGGGGTAACAGGGGGAATTGGAATAGATTTAAAGAACTGGGTAAAAAAATTAGACTCTAATGGGAATCCAATCCTCAATAATGATAATAATCCAGTTCTCGAACAGAAATATTCAGTAGAAACTGGAACTGTTTTAAAAATAAATACAAAAGATAAGAAACTCTATAACAACGCCGGAAATGAAGAACTAGTTGATGTTTCTTCTTCCTTCACACCTCAAAATACAGATTTTATCAAAGCTGGAGGGTCCTATGCAGTCGTATTTGGTAAAAAACTTCAAAACTTCGCCTGCGAAGCTCTTGGTAAAGAAATTAAATCTCCATATGCAAAAACAAAAGAGGTATTTCATCCTGGTCAGGGCCTCACAGCGGTTGAAAAAATTTTTAATGCAAATGCTATAGGTGTTGCAAAGGACTCAGTTCTGCACGCTGGAGCTGACGCTAGAGTAAAAGTTAACATTGTTGGATCACAAGATACAACTGGTCCTATGACTGCCCAAGAACTAGAAGCTATGGCTGCAACACTTATCGCCCCAACAATTGATGGGGCATACCAATCTGGATGTCATACAGCTTCAGTGTGGGATATAAAGGCTCAGGAGAACACGCCGAAACTAATGAAATTTATGCATAAATTTGGTCTTATTACAGGAAGAGATCCAAAAGATATCTACCATCCAATGACAGATGTAATTCATAAGGTATTAAATGATATAACTGTTAATGATTGGGCAATCATAATTGGTGGAGACTCTCATACTAGAATGTCTAAAGGAGTGGCATTTGGTGCAGACTCTGGAACTGTAGCATTGGCTCTCGCAACCGGAGAAGCAACGATGCCCATCCCTGAATCAGTAAAGGTCACTTTTAAAGGTGTTATGCCGGATCATATGGACTTTCGTGATGTTGTTCATGCCACACAAGCTCAAATGCTTAGTCAGTTTGATGATAATGTATTCCAGGGACGTATTATAGAAGTGCATATTGGAACTTTGTTAGCAGACCAAGCTTTTACATTTACTGACTGGAGTGCTGAAATGAAAGCAAAAGCAGCAATATGTATTTCTGAAGATGATACACTTATTAAGTCACTTGAAATTGCAAAGCATCGAATTCAGATCATGATTGATAAAGGAATGGATAATAATACCAAAATGCTTAGTGGTTTAATAGATATTGCTGAACAGAGAATTATAGAAATTAAAAATGGTGTAAAACCTGCATTAACTCCAGATAATAATGCCAAATATTTCGCAGAGGTAGTTGTCGATTTAGATCAAATAGTTGAACCTATGATAGCTGATCCTGATGTAAACAACATTGATATATCAAAGAGTTATACACATGACACAATAAGACCAATCTCTTATTATCAAGCAAAGAAAAAAGTAGACCTAGGTTTCGTTGGATCTTGTATGGTTCATAAAGGAGACATAAAGATTGTTGCACAAATGCTTCGAAATCTTGAAGCAAAATCAGGGAGTGTTAAGTTTAATGCTCCTTTGATAGTCGCTGCACCAACTTATAATATTGTTGATGAACTTAAGGAAGAAGGTGATTGGAGCATTCTTCAGAAATATTCGGGTTTTGAATTCGATGATAATAATCCTAAAAATGAAGCTCGTGTTAAATACGATAATATCTTATATCTTGAAAGACCAGGATGTAACTTATGTATGGGAAACCAAGAGAAAGCTGCAAAAGGTGATACTGTGCTTGCTACTTCAACACGTCTCTTTAAGGGAAGAGTGGTTGAAGACTCGGATGGGAAAAAGGGTGAGTCATTGTTGGCTTCAACACCAGTGGTTGTTTTATCAGCAATCCTCGGAAGAACTCCAACTATTGAAGAATATAAAACTGCCATTAATGGAATTAACCTAACTAAATTTTCTCCACCTACAGAAAAACCATTAGACTCTTTGTCAATTCATTTTTAAAGCTATTTAGAAATTTGTCTAATGCGTTCATGAATAATTCGCTAAAATCTATTATTATGATAACTATTTTATTTTAGTTAAAATCTCTTGCATATTTTTACTAAAATTGGCAATATCGTGTGGTTTTTCACCATCCATAATTAAGGCATAATCATATAAAAGATTAGTCAGAGTATTTACATCTTTAATCTTTTTATTCTTAATCTTACTTGATAAGATCTTAATAAGATTATGATCTGGATTTATCTCTAAAACAGGCTTCGATAGCTCCATTCCTTGTTTTTCTTGTAATATTCTTTGAATAGTCTTGTCATAACCATTATCCCCGAGAGATAAGCAAACGGGACTCTCAATAAGCCCGGGATTCACTTTCACATCACTAACTTGACCATCTAATATTTTTGTAACTCTATTTATAAGTTCCGAGATTGCTGATTCTTCAACCCTATTCTTAGATTTTTTTTCCTTATCTTTATTTTTTATTTCAACATCTATTAGTTCTTCTTTAGCATGGGAAACTTGCTTTAAATCATACTTCTCATAATTCACATTGGAAGCTGTCCAGAAACTATCGACAGGATCCGTTAAAATAATTACTTCAAGGTCCCTAGCTTTAAACCCTTCCAAGATGGGGTTAGCAATAGCTGATTCGTAATCTTCGGCTGTGATATAATATATTGATTTTTGTTTATCCTTAATATCCTTTATATATTCATCCAGACTTCTTATTTCCTCTTTATTATTGGTTGAAGCAAATCTTAATAATTTTAATAAATCATTTCTTTTTTCAAAATCTTCATATAAACCCTCTTTAATCACCGTTCCAAATGTTTGCCATACAGTAAGATACTTCTCATGATCTTTTTCAGCCATCTTTTGTAGAGTACTCATGATTCTATTTTTTATAGCCTTTTTGATAGCTACTACAACTTGATTTTCTTGTAATATCTCACGACTTACTGTAAGAGGAATATCCGCACAATCAATTACACCACTTATAAATCTAAAGTATGATGGTATTATATTTGCATCATCACTAATCAAAACTCTTTTTACATATAATTTTAACTTAGCTTTTCTTTGCTGATCAAATAAGTCAAAGGGTCTTGAAGATGGAATGTATAATAGAACATCATATTCATACCTACCTTCAGCTTTATAATGAATAGTAGAAGTTGGATCATCAAAATTCCTACTAACTAGTTGATAATGTTCTTGGTATTGCTCCTTAGATATATCCTTCTTCTGTTTTGTCCATATTGCATTTGTAGTATTAATTTGTTCTTCAATATCCGAAGTGATATCTTTTAAATATATAGGAAAATTAATGTTATCAGAGTATTTTGATATTACTTCTTTGATCTTATCCGTTTTTAAAAATTCTTCCGAATCTGCATCTAATGAGATGATTATGCTTGTGCCCTTCCTCGCAGCATTCTCTATTTTTGCTATACTATATGATCCTAAACCATCAGATTCCCAAGAGTACGTAACATTAGTATCATATTTTGTTGAAATAACTTTCACATTCTTCGAAACAATAAATGCTGAATAAAACCCTATCCCAAATTGTCCTATCTGCGTTCCTAAATCTTTTGATTCCGATGCATTCTCAATAAATGCCTTAGTTCCTGATTTAGCTATGGTTCCTAGATTCTCTACCATTTCATCTCTACTCATACCGATTCCATTATCAAATATGGTGAGGGTATTTTTTTCACTACTTAATATTATTTCAATTTTTAAATCATCAACCCCTACATCAGATTTTGTGGTTGAGATATACCTAAGTTTATCGCAGGCATCAGATGCATTTGATATGAGCTCTCTTAAAAAGATCTCTCTATTTGAGTAAATCGAATGTGTTAACATTTGAAGTAATCTACTTACTTCAGCAGTAAATTCTTTTTTTTCTTCTTTGATTGTCATGATTCTCTCCAAGCATCCCTATATGCAGGATAAATAATAAATTACTAAGATATATATAGTAATCTAATAATGAATTTCCATATTTTTTATCTTTATATTCATCAATTATTTTTTGTATGCTAAACTAGCAGATGTGAGAGAGAAATGAATAATATATTAAAAATTTCAAATTTTACCAATAATCCTAGAGAATGGGTAAATACTTCAAGTGGTAATAAAAAAACTATCCAAAATAAGCTGATAGCTTTTTCGAGAGAAGAATTAAATCAAATACTAACTTTATATGGGAGAAAAGTTGTATCAGGTGAATGGAAAGATTACGCAATTGATGCTTTAAAGGATCAAGCTATATTTTCTGTTTATAGAAAAACAAATGAAGTCCCTCAGTATACAATTCATAAAATACCTAAATCTAAGAATGGGAATGGGGGTTACCAGATTAAGGGAACTGATGGAAGAATAATAAAAAGAGGTAGTGAACTGCTTAATGTATTAAAGATACTAGAAAAAGATACACGCCGTTATAAAATAATTTAATTGCTACCTTCTTGAACCAAAAAGTTGCAGCAGCAAAATAAATAAGTTAATAAAATCAAGATATAGTCTCAAAGCACCCATGATAGCCTTTCGACCAGAAGTTTCGGAATTATCTCCTTGATAGTACATTTCTTTAATTTTTTGTGTATCATATGCAGTAAAACCCGCAAATATTAATACACCGAGAACAGAAATTATAAACTGCATACCACTTGATCCAATAAACATATTAACAATTGATGCAAGTATTATTCCAACTAACCCCATGAATAAAAAAGACCCCCAAGCTGAAAGATCTTTTCTTGTGGTATAACCAAAGATACTCAGTGCTCCAAATGTCCCTGATGTGATTAGAAATACTCTTGCAATGCTGTTACCCGTGTAAGCAAGAAAAATATAGGATAGAGATAAACCCATAAGTCCCGAAAATATCCAAAATGAAATTTGTGCGGCACTTACAGACATTCTTGCTATCCTGGCACTTAAGTAAAAGACCATCCCTAATGGTGCAAGCATTACGACCCATATTAAAGGTGTTTGTGCAATAGCCAGATAAATTCCAGATGCAGCGGCAAAATACGCAACAAATCCTGTAATCAAGAGCCCAATTGCCATATAATTATAGACACGAAGCATATATGTACGAAGTCCTTGGTCAATATCTGCTGCTGAGAATGATGTTTTATTATAAATTCTTGGTTCCATTTGAGTCTCCATATATATTTATATATATATATATAAATGATTGTAGTTATAGAAATCAAGTAGATATTATGATTAATTAATAATATTATAATTTACTTTTTTATTACTCTATATAAAAAAGTTATAAATTAAAGGGAATAGATAGTTGATAAGTAATGATAAGAAACAAAAAATGCCTTGGCCTACTATCCGAAATGGTCTGGCAATGAGAAAAGAATTTAAATTTAAAGACTTCGTATCAGCCTGGAGCTTTATGACAGATATTGCAAAAATAGCTGATGAATCAGACCACCACCCCGAGTGGTCAAATACATATAACTATGTTGAAATTATTTTATCTACACATGATGCCGGGAAAATAACGAGCCAAGATATCACTTTAGCAAATAATATTGATATTATAGAAAAGAAATATAAATAATTTAAAATGATTAACTCTAATTATATACAGAGGGGCTATTTCTCAATTGGTGTTGAAAATATTTCAAAGCCAATGAATCTAGGCAATTTAATAAGATCTGCGCATGCTTTTGGAGCCAATTCAGTTTTTACTGTCAATCCTCACCCTAGAGTGACTGAAAATCAAAATAGGATTAAAAAATCTGATACGTCCAAATCTGATATCCACCTACCCTATTTTGAATGGCAGAAAATTGATAAAATAAATATTCCTAAGGGATGTAAATTAGTTGGAATAGAAATAACTGATGACGCAGATAATCTGCCAAACTTTGTCCACCCAATTCAGGCCATGTATATTTTGGGACCTGAAAAAGGATCTCTGTCAGATGAAACTTTAAAAAAAAGTGACTACATTATCAAAATACCAACTAAATTTTCTTTGAATGTTGCAATTGCTGGAGCAATCGTTATGTATGATCGAATAAAAACAATTGGAAAAACTACGAGATAAATTACCTCTTTTATTCTTTGTTTACTAAAAATAAATAAATTTTTCTTAATCTAATTATTATTTATGGAATATAAAATTTATGAACACTTTAAATAAAAAATATTTTTTTTATATAACTCTATTATTAATTTATATTTTACTGGCACCTCCAAGCTATGCTTCCTCAAATACCGAGCCGGAGCTTCAAAGTAGATTTGGGGATTGGCGAGTTTTCAAATATACAGCTAATAGTAAAGAATTATGCTATATTGCAAGTAGCCCAGTTAAGCAAGATCCATCAGATAAGGCATGGAATCCAAATTTTTTTATTAAAAAGATTGATGATGAAAGTCATAATCAACCAAGTTTATACGCTGGGTATAATTTCAAAAAAGAGACGCCCGTTACTATTAAGATCCTCAATAGCACTTTCTCCATGTCACCTATGGATAAGCACGCTTGGCTAGTAACTAAAGATGAGGAAAAGAAATTAGTTGAAGCCATGAAAAAAGGTTATCAAATGATTATCAAAGGAACCTCTGAATTTGAAACAAATACAACAGACCATTACTCTTTAAAGGGGGTTACTCGTAGCCTTCAAGAGTTAAAAGATATATGCCGTTAAGAACTAATAGTACCAAAATGTATTACTAGAAAAATGTTGGACTTACAAACTACTTCATCTCCAGATAATGAGAAGATTAAAAATGTCGAAGTGCTTTACGGGCATTCACAATCTGAAATATCCGAAAATCTGAAAAACTATAATATTCCTCTTAAACAAAATTCAATGAGGACAAAGCAGCTATGGAATTGGATGTTTCTAAGAGGGATAAGTGATTTCTCAGTAATTAAGAATATGCCAAAAGATCTTCTCCATCAACTATCGAGTGATTATACATTAAAAAGGAATTCTATCTCAGTAGAAAAAAGATCAAATGATGGAACAATTAAATGGTTACTCAAATTATCAAATAATGGACTTTCAACAACTAATGAAATAGAAACTGTTTTTATTCCTGAAGAAAAAAGAGGCACTTTATGTATATCAAGTCAAATCGGATGTACCTTGAACTGCTCATTTTGTCATACTGGGACACAAAAACTAATACGTAATCTGACAACAGAAGAAATAATATCACAGCTATTAATTGCAAAAGATAAACTTAATGATTGGCATGGAAATAATCCAAATAATACACGTAAAATAACAAATATAGTCATGATGGGGATGGGCGAACCATTGTATAATTTTGAAGCCGTTAAAAAAGCCTTACTAATAATGACCGACTGTGATGGATTAGCATTATCAAAAAGAAGAGTTACCTTATCTACGTCAGGAATTGTTCCATTTATGGAGAGAGTTGGAAAAGAGATAGGAGTATCGCTTGCAGTATCATTGCATTCTGCAAAGGATGATGTAAGGGATATCTTAGTACCAATAAATAAGAAGTACCCAATAAGAGAATTAATTAATGCCTGTGAAAATTACCCTACTATCAAAAACTCAAGTAAAATAACTTTTGAGTATGTTATGCTTAGGGATATTAATGATAGCATTCAAGATGCAAAAGACTTGGCTAAATTATTACAGAATATTCCTTCAAAAATTAATCTTATCCCCTTCAATCCATGGCCTGGTAATAATTACCAATGTTCGGATATGGACCAAATTAAGAAATTTGCGGAAGTATTAAATAGTGCAGGTTTTTCCTGCCCGATAAGGAAACCACGTGGTCAAGATATTATGGCGGCATGTGGTCAGTTAAAATCAGAAACTGTGAGATTAAGAAAAAAAAATTAATATACTTTAACTTATTAATATTTTATGTTGATGAATGATGAAAAAAATAAATAAAATTGTACTAGCATACTCTGGTGGATTAGATACATCCATTATGCTCAAGTGGCTTCAAAATACCTATAATTGTGAAGTTGTCACTTTCACAGCAGATCTAGGTCAGGGGGAAGAAATAGAACCAGCAAGAAAAAAAGCTGAAAATTTAGGTGTAAAAGAAATCTATATAGAAGACCTTAAAGAAGATTTTGTAAAAGATTATATATTCCCAATGTTTAGAGCTAATACTCTTTATGAGGGGCAATATCTTCTTGGAACTGCAATTGCAAGACCCCTAATTGCAAAAAGACAAATCGAGATAGCCGAGCTTACTAATGCTGACGCAGTCTGCCATGGTGCAACAGGAAAAGGAAATGATCAAGTTAGATTTGAACTTGGCTATTATGCCCATAATGCCTCAATTAAGGTTATCTCACCATGGAGAGATTGGGACTTAACCTCACGAAAAAAATTAATAAAATATGCTGAAAAACATCAAATACCTATTCCAAAAGATAAGATGGGTGAGGATCCTTTTTCTGTAGATGCAAATATTTTACATACCTCTTCAGAAGGAAAATTAATTGAAGACCCTAATAATGAATGTCCTGAATATGTTTTTCAAAGAACACTATCTATAGATGATGCAAATGAAAAACCTTCCATCATATCAATAGGATTTAAAAATGGGGATCCAATATCAATTGATGGAGAAAAACTATCACCAGCAATACTTCTAGAAAAATTAAATGAATATGGTAAGAATAATGGAATTGGAAGACTAGATCTCATTGAGAATCGTTTTGTTGGTATGAAAAGTAGAGGCATCTACGAAACGCCTGGAGGGACAATATTACTCAAGGCTCATCGAGCTATAGAAGAACTAACTATGGACTCTGGTAGTATGCATCTTAAAGAGGAGCTAATGCCAAAATATGCAAACTTAATTTATAATGGGTTATGGTTTTCTCCTGAAAGAGAGATGCTCCAGCAAGCTATTGATATATCTCAAAAATACGTATCAGGCGTAATAACATTAAAACTCTATAAGGGGAATATTATAATTGTTAATAGAAGGAGCGACCATTCTTTATATGATACTGATCTTGTAAGTTTTGAAGATAGTCAAACAGATTATGATCAGTCAGATGCAAGCGGTTTTATAAAAATAAATGCTCTCAGACTAAAATTATTATCGAAAAGAAGAAAATCTGATTAATTTTTTTTAGTGTAACTACATCTGTAGTTTTGTAGCAATTAATGTATTTCTCATCAAACAAGCAACCGTCATTAGCCCAACACCACCTGGCACAGGAGTTATTGCTGATACTTTTTTTATTGCTTCTTCAAAATCAACGTCACCAACTAATTTTTTCTTATTTTCACCGTTAGAATTAACTGAAATTCTATTAATACCAACATCAATTATGATAGATTTTTCTTTTAACCATTCGGCTTTTACAAATTTTGGTATACCTATTGCCGCTATCAGTATGTCCGCTCTTGAAATATAATTTTCGATATTTAATGTCTTTGAGTGAACTTGTGTTACGGTACAATCTGAATTTGTGAGTAGCTGACACATAGGTCTGCCCACTAAATTTGACCTACCGATTACGACAGCATTTTTTCCTGATAGATCTTCATGCCTGGTTTTTAACATAATCATACAACCTTGAGGGGTGCATGGGACTAATGATTCAACATTATTCATTAATCTTCCAGCATTGATGGGGTGTAATCCATCAACATCTTTATCTGGTGCTATTTTATTGATTATCTTTTGTTTATTGATATGAGCTGGCAAAGGAAATTGCACAAGAATCCCGTTAGTACCAGAATCCTTATTTAAAGTATTTATTAAATCTAATATCTGTTCTTCATTGATATTTTCATCTAACTTAAATTCAGTCGATTTAATACCAACTTTCTCACACATGATTTTCTTATTTCTTACATATACAGAACTAGCAGGGTCATTACCAACCAAAATAACAGCCAAAGATGGATTTAATCCCTTAGCTTTTATGTCGATAATTGATTTTGAAACTTCTTCAAGAACTTTTAAGGATATAATTTTACCATCTATAATTTTATCCGCATAACTTTCATTTTTAAACAATTTATTATCTCCAAATTAAATATTCATAATTAAAATATTTATGAGATCCTTAATAATAAATAAAACGAAGATTGCTATTAAAGGACTAAAATCAAGCCCACTATATGATGGTATGAATTTTCTAATTGGTGTCAATATTGGATTAGTCATTTTATATAAGAAATCTGCAATAATCGATACAATAAACTGGCTTGAATTAAAAATCCTGAAGTGGATTAGCCATTCTGTAATTGCATTAAAAATAAGGAGCCATACTACAAGTCCTGCAATCCACTGTATAAACAATAATGTATGTAAAAAAACCATATTAGTTATATTATAATTTGCTAAATAAATTAATTCAAACTTTATCTGCTACTTCTTTTCTTTTTTAATAAATCTAGCCAATACTATTGATATTTCATATAATATTATCAGGGGCATTGCGAGAAGAAATTGACTAATAACATCAGGTGGGGTCAATATAGCAGCAATTATAAATGAAAATAATATACAATATTTCCTATTTTTAGAGAGCCATTTAACATCAACAATCCCAACCCTTACTAATAAGAGAATAAGGATTGGTAACTGAAAACATATCCCGAATGCTAATATAAGTCTCATAACTAATGCCAAGTATTCTGAGATACGAGGCTCTACTTCAATTGGAAGTCCAATTTGGTTTGACGTCAACTCAAATGATAAAAAAAACTGCCAAGCAAGAGGCATTACAATATAGTAAACCATTAAGAAACTTAATAAAAAAAGGAAAGGAGTTGCAATCATAAAAGGAAGAAATATCTTTCTTTCATTCTTATAAAGTCCTGGGGAAATATATTTCCATATTTGTATTAAAATTATGGGTAGAGATACAAATAAAGCGATATAAAAGCCAACTTTTATTTGAGTAAAGAAACCTTCGTGGAGTGCAGTAAAAATCATTCTACCACCCCTTTCCTCTAAAATATCAGCAAGAGGCTGTTGTAAAAATATATAGATCAATTGAGCAATGCTTATATGAAATCCGAATATATTAAATTTGATGAGTGATAAAAAGAAAACTAATATGAATAATATAAAGGAATAAATTAATCTTGTTCTCAACTCAGAGAGATGATCTAGTATTGACATTTTTTTTGATAAGGAATCATCTTCTTGCTCATTCATTTTCAGATCTATTCCAACATCTTTTGTTTAAAAGGTTATTCATCTTTTGTTTTTTCGATTTCATTGAGTTCCTTGGTTAGATCATCGTCAAATTTTATATCTTTGATAGTCTGTTTAACTTTTAAAATATCTTCTGTACTCATAATACTCTCAGTTTCTCTGAGAAATTCTCTAGCAACAGATTGTATTTTTTTTGAAATATTTAGAACAAAATTAAGAGCATTAGGTAATTCTTTTGGGCCAAGGATAACAACAACAACAACAGATATAATAAGAAACTCTTGCCAACCAATATTAAACATTATTTATACTTTTACTCTTTATCTGATACATCATCTTCAATATCTTTTTTTTCTCCCTTTAACCCATCTCGGAAATTACGCATACCTATACCTAAATCTCCTAAAAGTTTGGATATCTTTCCAGGTCTTGAAAATAATAAAAGTACAATAAGGGCAATTATTACCCATTGCCAAACACCTGATATTCCCATATTAATTCTCCTTTAAATAACTGTTTTATATATCTTTATTTGAATAAGTTCATGATCCAACTGGAGTACCTGCATAATTTCCCCGCTTTAGCACAAAATCTTTACCCCCGACTTCATCTAACATCTTAGCTTGAGATTGCCTTGCCATATTGTCAACATCTTCGGGATTAATGATTGATCTAAGCTCCTTATTAAGAGCCTCTATGAGTGACTTGAACTTAACATTATTGTATAAATTAACTTCTTCCTTTGGGTCATCTTTCACATTAAATAGTTCACAATCATGTCCTACATAATATATGTACTTGTAATCACCCATTCTCAGCATAAATGCTCCACCATAAGCTCCGGCTCCATGGTATTCACTTAAAACACATCTCTCTTTATTGTATGTATTATTTCCAATATTGATTAGAGATTGACCATCAATATCTGGACTAACTTCAATGCCATCTAAGGACATAATATCAAATATTGTTGGATATATATCTAATAGTGACACAGGAGTATCACATATCTCATTTTTCTTAAAGTCCTTACCAGATATTATTAGGGGAATTGATGATGAGTCTTCATACATTGTCATCTTGCCCCAGAGTCCTCTGTTACCAAGTGATTCTCCATGATCACTAGCGTAAATAATAGTTGTATTATTACAAAAAATGGATTGCTTTAGCTCATTCACTATATGACCTACATTAGAGTCCATAAAGCTACACATGCCATAATATGCCTGCACAGCAATTTTTCTTTTTTTATCATCCATATAATCATCATATGGCCAGCTTTCTCTAATTCCCCTTACCCAACTATGCAGCTTACTTGCCGGCTGACTCGGATAATCTTCATAGGGCAGGTTAATCTCATCATATAAATCATAATAATAAGGAGGCGATACTAGAGGATAGTGAGGAGAAACGAACGAAACAAACAATACCCAAGGTTCTTCTAGATTATCTCCCCTTCCTTTATTCGCTATCCATTCTGTGGCTTTTTTTGTAATTAATCTATCATATTCCAAGTATTCACATTCTCCCCTCCCTAACTCTTCGGATAGTCTTTTACAAGCATCCTTGGGGGGCATATCTTCCCTAAGTAATCCAAAAAGATCTCCTAAACCATCTTTTAAATGCATGGGTTCAATACTATCGGTGAATCCTGTATCAACAGTTCTATCTTTGTAGTGCAACTTCCCAATAGAAGTAGCATTTATATTATTTTCACGCAAAATATGTTGCCACCCTAATATCTTACCGTCATAAGCATGAGCCCCATCCCAATATTTATTTTTATGAACATAGGTTCCCGTTGCTAATGATGCGCGTGCTGGAACACAAAGAGGAGAAGGTGTATACGCATTAGAGAATAAAGTACCCTCTTTTATTAGATTATTAATATTAGGGGTGATAATTGATTTATTACCTACAGCGTTTATACAATTATAATTGTGTTCATCTGCCATTATAAATAAGACATTATTTCCTTGCATTCGTCCTCACCTCTAATTACATTTTATAATATATATTAATTTCTATTTTTTCAAAATAATTAAAAATACAGCTAAGAGAGAGTTCTAGAATATGTTTAAAAAATTAAAAGATTTATTTACTAAAACCCCGGACTCTAATTATCAAATTGTGTATAAAGATTTTATAATATATCCAAAGCCAAAAAGAACAAATGGATCCTTCACAACTGAAGGTATTATTACAAAAGAGATATCCGGCACGTTAAATGAAAAGTCTTTTATACGCACTGATACATTTAGTAAAAAAGAAGATGCAATGGAATGTGTTCAGCGAAAAGCAAAAATTATTATTGATGAACTTGGGGATCGAATTTTTGAAAAAGATTGGTTATAAAATTTAAATCTCTAAATTACTTGGTTTAATAAAATCAACTAACTGTAAATCAAAAGAATTCATATCCCTCCAATTATTTGAATCATGCTCTAAAATTGCCATACCACATGTGCAAAATTTATTTAGTAAATCATTATTAATCGCAATTTCTGAATTTCTAATCAGCAAATTAGTGAGCTGGGACAAGACAGGTTCATGATTAACTATCATCAAACTTTGATATGCATCGCTAGTATATAAAATCAAATTCAATAAAAGAGGAAGTTCAGCGCCATATAAATTATTTTCGATATTAACTATAGTATTCTCTGGATCAATATTAGAAAAAATCAACTCAAGTGTATGGATACATCTTCGTGCACTCGAAGAAAAAATAATATCGGGACATATATTATAATGCGAGAGATAATTAGATAACCTTTTACAATCATGCAGGCCCCTATTTAATAGGGGTCTTTCTTTATCAGTCAAACTAACATTATCCCAACTTGATTTAGCATGCCGAACTAAATATATTCTTTTCACAAGGATATCAATCGATTAATCAAAATAAGTATTATTAATTCCCATTAGTTTCATTGCATTTAAACCGCATATTTTTTCTCTATCAGACTCATCTAAATTAGGTAATTGATACACATGCTCAACTGGATTAAATTCTGCCATATCGAATGGATAATCTGTTCCTAGAAGGATATGGTCAGAACCGAAATTTTGAACAAGAAATGATAACTGTTCTTTTGAAAAAACAAGAGTATCAAAATAAAATTTTTTCAAATAATAACTTGGTTTCATATGAATATCTTCCCTACAATCAGGCCTCGCTCCATATGCATGATCCATCCGTGCAAAATAGTGAGATGCAAATGCACCACCATGACTAAGAACAAATTTCAAATTTGGATATTTTTCTAAAACACCTCCAAATATCAAATAATGCACCCCAACAGTAGTATCAAGAGGGTTCCCAATAATATTCATCATATGATATTTTGATAGCCTAGGACTTGAAAATGATGATGGATGAATAAGCATAGGAATATCAAGTTCTTGAACAGCTTCCCAAAATGGATAAAGTCTTTCAGCTGATAACTCCTCGTCTTCTTTTATTCTGGCCCCAATTTGTATACCTTTGAACCCTAGCTCATGTACACATCTTTTAAGTTCTTTGATGGCAAGGTCCGTGTCCTGTAATGGGACAGTTCCAAGTCCGATGTGCGTCTTTTTATTTTCATTAACTGCTTTAAATATTCCATCATTTACTATTTGGCTTGATTCATGCCCTAACGATGGATCTGTTGAATAATAGAATTGTCTTGGTGCACATGATAAAGCGGCTACATCAACTTGCATTTTTTGCATATCCGGCAGACGATAGTCCATATCTGTCAAATAAGGAGCTCTTTCCATATGATGTTTATCACTTTGCTCCTTTGAAGCTTTACTTGCAAATCTATCGGCGACTTGGGAATCTTTTGGCACTCTATCCCCTACTAATTTATCAGCCTCTTTTATTCTCATGTGAATATGAAAGTCAACCGTTTTAGTTTTTGGTCTTGGTTTATCTTCAATATGATCTCTTCCAGCTGTTGGACCATATGGCGTCATTGGTATATCATGTTCCATCTTTATAAATCTCCAAAATTAATATCTATATAAATTCTCTTCAAAGGATTAAAATATTATTTCATAACTTTCCTTCATAAACAAATTAATCTTTACAAGATAACTTATTATTGAAACCAGTTATTGAAAAGAGAGAAATGATTTTGAAATAAGATAGCCAAGATAAGAGGATGTGGCTGTTAAAAAAGTACCCCATATAGTATCTACAAATACAACTTGTAATGGCCAATCTTTTATTGTTGAATAATTTGTCATATCATAAGTTAGGTATGCAAAAAAACCAAATAAAGCTCCATAAATTATTGCTATTGAAGTAGAATTCTCTCTTAAAGCAGGAATCGTCGAAAATATTAGAATACCAATTACATATAAAGAATAAAATAACCCAGCAGCCAACATATTTGGTCTTTCTGCTAAAATATATCCCAGATTATTAAAATAAAATTTCTTTGCAATAAATCCTAACCAAATAGCATCAATAGCCAAAAAAATTGTTAAGACAATAATATATGTTAGGAAGTACTTTGACATAATTATACCGTTTGATAGTTAAATATTTAACGTATACAAATACAGCATAGATCAATTTTATTAAAATAGGTAGATTATTTAGGCATGAATAAAACTGAAAAAATAGGAATTATTGGAGGTGGTATTTCAGGATTATCAGCTGCATGGCATTTATCTAAAGAGAGTAACGTCGTACTTTTTGAAAAAAATGATTATCTCGGAGGTCATGCTCATACTGTCAAAGTAAGAGATAATAATAATGAAATATTTATAGATACAGGATTTATGGTTTTCAATGATGAAAATTATCCAAATCTATTAAAATTATTTGATAATCTAGAAATTAATTCTTATAGTTCAAATATGAGTTTCTCTCTTTCAATTGACTCTTTAAATTATGAATACTCGGGATCTGGTTTAATAGGGTATTTTGGACAAATCAAAAATTTGTTAAATTACCAACATTGGAAACAACTTATAAATATTAGAAAATTTTACTTAAGTGCAGAAAAAAATATAGTAAACTATAATAAAAATACTTCATTAGAAGAATTCTTAAGATCAGAAAAGTATCCTGATTATTTTATTCAGAATCATGTTATTCCGATGTGTAGTGCTATATGGTCGTGCAATCCTGAAAAGATGCTAGACTATCCAGCATTTGATTTTGTTAGATTCTTTGCCAATCATGGGTTATTTAAAATATCCAAAAGGCCACTCTGGAAGTCAATAATAGGTGGAAGTATGAGATATGTAGATGGAATACTTAATAGTAGTTCTTTTGATACAAAATTAAATACAGAAATTACAGAGATTAAAAAAGACGGTAATAAATATGAGGTATATTTTGGAGATGGAGAAAAAGAGTCCTTTGATAAATTGATTTTTGCGACCCCTGCAAATGAAAGTTGTAAAATAATCAAACCACTAAATCCAGAACTTGCAAAAATTTTAGAAAAATTTGAATATCAAGAAAATATGGCCATACTCCACAATGATGCTTCACAGATGCCTAAAACAAAAAAGTTATGGTCTAGTTGGAATTATATAAAAAAAGATAATATAAAAGGTAGTGATAATTTATCCATTACATATTGGTTAAATAGTATCCAAAAACTAAGAACAGATTTAAATTTTTTTCTAACCTTAAATCCTCATAAAAAAATAAGAGAAGACTGTATTCATAAAGTAATAAAATTTAGCCACCCAATTTTTGATATTAAGAATAGAGCTTTAAAAGATAAAATTCTTCAAAAACAAGGTGACAATAATATATGGATTTGCGGAAGTTTCCTTGGGTATGGATTTCATGAAGATGGTATACAAAGCGGTCTTCTGGTCGCTGAGGATATTTCTAAACGTAATAGACCATGGACAACAGATGAAAGCTGGAATAGGCTAGCTAATTAATAGGAAATTTGTATTAGCGTATTATGAATTATAATAAAATACTTGTTGGAAAAGTTTTCCATAAAAGAGTCTTCCCCATTCAGCATAAGCTAAATTATAATGTTTTTGCTGTAATGATTGACTGCGATAATCTGGATGAAGTATTAAAAAAATCAAAAATTTTCTCCTATAATAAATTTAACCTTCTAAGTATCTTTGATAAGGACCATGGAGATGAATCTTCCATAGGTGACTTCCTAAAAAAAATTCGAAATAACACAAAAACAAGAAACCCTATAAAACGTTTTTCTATGATAGCGTACCCTCGTGTTCTTGGTTATGTATTTAACCCAATTACGGTTTATATTGGATTTAATGAAAATGACTCAATAGAAGTTATGGTTTATGAGGTGAATAATACTTTTGGTCAGCGTGTCATTTATGTTATCCCAGTTACTGATAATATAGAAAAAACAATCTACCAAAAGTGTGAAAAGAAATTATTCATATCACCATTCAATGGGAATACTGGTATTTATTCATTCCATATAACCAATAATGACGAAATATTTAATATAGGAATTAATCTTCAAGTAGATGAAAAACCTATTTTGAAGGCTTTTTTTACAAGTAGAAAAATAGATCTATCTGATAAAGATTTAATTCGTTCTCTAACGAATAATGCCTTGCTTACCTTTAAAGTAATAGCAGCTATACATTTTGAAGCGATTAAACTCCTTTTTAAAGGACTTAAATTAAAGAAGAAACCGAAAGCACCTAAATCTCAAATTTTTTATTTTAATGAAATTGATATAATTAAATAAATGAAGAAATATATATTAAAATTATTTGATTGGAGGCCAGAAGGATCAATTAACTTAATATTTCCTGATAAATCCCACTATTTAATTGGCTCAGAAGCAACTCCTTTAGAGATAAAATTTAATAATTATAAGATAGTTAGAAATTATTTCCTAAGTGGCCCTAATGCATTTGGTGATTGCTTCATAAATGGTGATATTGAGTGCAATAACTTGACAGATTTTTTTATTTTCTATATCAGAAATAAGAAAAATTTTGATAGGATGCTCCCCTTTAAAATATTTAATCTTAATATTTCATACCTTTCCCATATTCTGAGGCAAAATACTTTACGAGGATCAAAAAGAAATATTCGCGTCCATTATGATATGGGAAATGATTTCTTTGAGACATGGCTCGATGATACCATGCAATATTCAAGTGCACATTTTGAAAAAAAACACAAAACATTAGAAGAGGCACAAGAAAATAAATTCAAGAAACTCAATGATTACTTATATTTAAATGATAATGAGAAATTATTAGAAATTGGGTGTGGTTGGGGAACACTATCTCAATATCTATTTAATATTAATGAAATTGATTTAGACGCTATAACAATTTCAAAAGAACAATTAATATTTGCAAAAAATCTTGAGCTAAAAGAATCTAATAATAAATGTAATTTTGTCCTTAAAGATTATAGAAATATAACCGAAACCTATAATAAAATCATTTCAATTGAAATGATTGAAGCAGTTGGTAAAAAATACCTCCCCTTATATTTAAAAAAAATAAAAGAATGCCTTAAAGATGATGGGCACGCAATCATTCAAGGTATTACTATAGCCAATGAGAAATATGATGAGTACAGCAAACAAGTTGACTTTATTCAAAAGTATATCTTTCCTGGGGGATTTTTACCTAGTAAAGATCTCTTAATTAATGAAGCTCACGATGCAGGTTTAAAAGTTGAAATTATTGAAGATTTAAATCCTTCCTATGTGGAAACACTAGCTTTATGGAGAGAAAAATTTAATAATAAATGGCCCTCATTAAAAAACATGGGATATGATGAAAAATTTAAAAGAATATGGAATTACTATTTATCGTATTGCGAAGCAGGCTTCTCTGAAGAAACTATATTTATTAGTATATTCAAATTAACCCCAAGGTAGTCCATCTATCTTGAGGTTTTTTTCCAAATAAATTTCTTAATTATATAGAAGTATAACTTGTGAGGCAGAAGTCTCATTAATTTGAGTTTAAATGATAATAAAAAAGGGAAATGTATTTCATATTTTACTTTATTAAGACCTTGAATAATCTTTTTTGCAGCATAATCTGTAGAAACAAGATTGGGCATCTTAAAATTATTAACTTTTGTTGCTTCAGTATCAACAAAACCTGGATTTATAATAGAAACCTCAATCCCATAATGCGTGAGTTCGGATTTCAATATATCCGCCAAATTAATTAAAGCAGCTTTTGTTGGGCTATACGCAATTGAATTTGGCAATCCCCGATAACCCGCTATAGACGCAACAATAGCGATATGCCCTTTTCCTCTTTTTATCATATCTGGAATTATTGCTGTCAGACAATTTATCACACCAAAATAGTTGATCTCCATGGTATTTATAATATCGTTATATCTATCTTCTATATCTTCAACACTAAATAATTTACTAACCCCCGCATTTAATATTACCAAATCTATGCCATCATCAAACTTTTCAACTATTTCATTATACTTATCTTTAACTTGAGCAACATCTCCAACATCAAGATCGATTGGAATGATATTATCATTTAATGATCCCAACTCTATTAATTTATCTTTTCTTCTTGCTGATACAGCTACAAGAGAACCAGAATTTGCCAAAATTTTTGCTAAGCTATACCCAATACCTGAACTAGCACCAGTAATCCATACAGATTTCCAATTATTTAGCATTTATATGCGAATGAATGATTGAAGCTTATTAGCTAAATAATTATTAAAAATCAAGGGACCATCTGTAGAAATTATACAAATACAATCCTCTTTTGAAGACACAAAAGGCTGATGTTTTGATTCACCGTTATGTTCTGCAATATCACCAACTTTATATGATCCATGCTCGTCATCAAATGAACCTTGTAGAACTAAAGTTAATTCACTACCTGTATGGCCGTGTTCTGGAATTTTTTTATTTGATTTGATTTTTAGAAGTGTGAGTAAATTATCTTCTCCATCCCCAACTTTTACTTGGCACTTTTTAATTCCAAATGCTAAAAAGGACCATTTAATATCCTCAAGATCTTGACCAATATAAGGTTGGAGTACCCCTGGAATAAGTGATTTTCTATTAAAATCATAACCCTTATCGTTTATTTTATTTTTCTTAGATTCCTTATCTAACTTCTCTAGAAAAATACTATAATCACTTTCTTCAACATCACTCGTTTCTATTTCTTCTATAAGCTTACCGCCTATTTCATGGCCAAGATTATACAATCCACTACATTCATGACACTTCTCTATATGTGATGAAACAAGTAATGCAAAAGGTGTCCTCAGAGTTCCGCTTGAATATGCTAATAATGTTGATAAATCTGGATGATTTTTCATGCCACAACTTCCTTCAAGTTATCTTTCATTTTTTGATATGCTAACCTCATACGTGATTTTACTGTTCCAATCGGAATCTCTAATTTTGAAGCAATCTCATCTTGGGTCATATCATTCATGAATGAAAGCTCAATAACTTTTCTTTGTTTTATTGGGAGCAAATTAATTGCATTTTTTACATGTAATGATATTGATTTTTTTTCAGCTATAACTTGTCCATCATCATTCTCAGAAGCAATCTCTATTTCATTTATATCTGTATATGGCTTAGACGATTTTTTTCTTAATAAATCAATCCTATTATTTCTTGCTATTGTGTATATCCATGCACTAAATGAGCCTTTATCTGCATTATACATATGTAATTTTTCCCACACATTTATCATGGTATCATGCATCACATCCTCAGCTTGAGCAACGTCAGCACCACCTTTAATTAGCAAAGACTTTATTCTTGGCGCGTAATACCTAAATACAACTTCAAAATCATTAGCGTTTTTGTTGATTTGAAATTTTTTAATAAATTCCTTGTCTATTTCAAACATTATTTATTTTCAGCTTTGTCACATACCCGCAACTAATTAAGTACGTTTTGTTATGTAAAATAGTTTAAATAAAATATAAATTAAACTTATATCGTATATATATCGTTATTATAACGGAAACTTAATATGAAAAAAGAAAATTATCAGCGTTTTAAGAATGCAAAAATAGCTATTATTGGCGCAAACGGTGGAATAGGATCTGCAATTATAAATAAAATTTATAATTTAGATGTTACAAATGAGGTAATAGAAATTGTTAGAACAAAAAAACATTCTAATCAGTTCGAGATGGATATGTTAGATGATAATTCAATATTCTCTTGTGCAGAAGAAATACAAAAAAAATATAATAATTTGGATATAATTATTAATGCAACTGGGTTACTACATGTTGGAAATTATAAGCCAGAGAGAACATTCAGAGAAATTAATTATGACTATCTTAATGAAATATTCAAAATAAATACTTTTAGTCCATTTCTAATATCAAAATATTTTTCACCATTATTAAATAAAAATCATACTTCTATAATTGCATTCCTTTCTGCAAGATTAGGAAGCATATCAGATAATAGTCTAGGCGGTTGGTATAGTTATAGATCATCTAAAGCTGCCTTAAATATGTTAATTAAAACGTTATCTTTAGAACTTGCATATACAAATAAGAATGCTATTTGTATTGGAATACACCCCGGAACTGTTGATACAAAACTATCGAGCCCATTTACTGAAAAAATGAGAAATAAGAAAATATTCACAAAAGATGAAGCTGCTGGATATCTTATGAATATTATTAATAACGTTGATTCTCTTCAGAATGGATATATAATTGATTGGCAAGAAAAAAAAATAGACTACTAGTCTAAACTTCTATTCTAAATCAATAAATTCATAAATAATGGATCTTTCAAATAAAAAAATTTTAATACTAGGAACTGGGGCCAATGGTAGTTGTGCAGCTGCTGATATTACGCAAGATGGTTACGATGTGATGTTAATTGATCAGTGGCCAGATCATGTTAACTCTATGAATAAAAATGGATTAACAATAAATTTTCCTGAAGAAACTAAACAGGTCAATGTTGATGCCTATCATTTATGTAAACTAGCTGAGATGAATGCAAAATTTGATTATGTTTTCCTTTTTGTTAAAGCATATGATACAGCATGGATGACGCAACTAATAAGACCCTATTTAAGTGATACCGGTCTGATGATAGGTGTCCAAAATGCAATGACTGCTCAAAGAATTTCAGACATTATAGGGCCTAACAGAACTTTGGGTTGTGTTGTTGAATTATCCTCAGAATTATTCACACCAGGTATAATTCAAAGAGATACCCCGCAATCGAAAACTTGGTTTGGAATTGGTGCACTCTCAGATCCTATTGTGCCCCGTTTAAATGAAGTAAAACAAATTCTTTCTTCTGTTGGTAATGTTGATGTTGTTGAGGATATAATATCAGCAAAGTGGATGAAGTTAATAATTAACGCAATGTGCATGGGCCCTTTTGCAATGCTTGGTTCAAACTTGTACGAAGGATTTAAAATCCCAGGAATGCGAGAGCTAGTTATGAAGATTGGAACTGAGGCTCTTTTAGTCGGACAAAAGAATGGTTACAAGATTGTACCTATATTTGGTCTTAAAGAAGATCAAATTAGTAATTCAAATAACCCTATTGAGTTAATGTTAGATAAATTAATAAAAGATATTGGGCCAAATGCAAGAGATGCTGTTTTTCACGATCATTTGAAAGGTAGATATAGTGAAGTAGATGAAATTAATGGGCTTGTTGTAGAATTAGGCAAAGACAAAGGCATAGATACTTCAATTAATGAGCAAATTGTCAAAATTACTAAAAAAATCCATCTAGGAGAGCTGGAACCCTCTATAAAAAATCTTAATACTTTTAAAAAATATATCTAAACTTTCATAACTATCTGCCCTATTGTTTTTCTTGCCTCTGCGTCTTTATGAACTCTTATCACATCTTTTAGAGTATAATTTTTATTTAAATTTAATTGAATTTCTTTATCTTTTATTTTTTCAAAAACTCTTAATGCACTATCATTCGAAATATCACTGGAAGTCATATAATTCACCATTGTAGCTCTATGGATATATGCAGAATTTTTAACACCATCTTTTGCGATGTCGTACATAGGAGGATTACCGGAGGCGCTTCCAAAACTGACTACTAAGCCTAATTTTTTGACACAGGCAAGCGAAATATCCCATGAAGTAAGACCAACTGAGTCATAAACAACGTCTACACCTTTATTATTTGTAATATTCATTATCTCAAATAAAATATCATCGTCTTCTATATTAAATACATATTGATAACCACATTTTTTTGCATACTGCTCTTTTTCTTTGCTTCCAACAACACCAATTGCTATTGCACCAATTGAATTTGCCCATTGTCCTGCAATTTGACCGACTCCACCCGCTGCTGCATGGAATAATATATATTCATTTGCTTTTAATTTATGCGTTCTATTGAAAAGATATTCTACTGTCCTACCTTTTGTTAATACAGCGGCTGCAATATCCAAGCCCATCCAATCAGGTATTTTAATTAAATCTTTTGATTTTATTATTCTTCTATAAGAATAAGCTCCCAAACCATTCCCACTACCTGCATACGCAACTCTATCTCCTACATTATAACCCTCATCCGTGTTACCATCTCCAATCTTTTCAATAATTCCTGATGCCTCTGTTCCTAAACCGCATGGCTTATTTGGTGTAGAATAAATACCTGACCGATGATAAGTATCAATCATATTAAAACCTACAAATTCATGCTTAAGAAGAACCTCGCCCTTTGAAGGTTCCGGAAGATTAACATCTTCCCATATCATATTATCTGGTCCACCAGTTTCATATAAGTTTATTGTTTTAGTTTTCATTCGATCAAGGATCCATTATTTAGAAGAAAAAATTTAATATTCACTATAATAATTTTTTAATTCATTTAGCAAAGAAAAGTTGACTTAATTGATTTAAAATATTAAACATTGATAGTAATTTAAATTAAACCTTATTAAATATAAATATTAATACGAAAGCAAGCAAATGACTGCAGTTATCAAAACTGGTGGAAAACAATATTCAGTAAATAAAGATGATATAATCATCGTTGAGAAATTACCTGAGGAACAGGGGAAAACTGTTACATTTACAGACGTTTTAATGATTACAGAAGGTGAAAAAACTATTATAGGCTCTCCTTACATAGAGAATGCAATAGTTACAGCAGAGATTGTCGAGCAAAATAGAGCTAAAAAAATTATTGTTTTTAAGAAAAAAAGAAGACAAAATTATAGAAGGACTGCGGGACACCGACAACTTCAAACAAAACTTAAAATTATAGATATAGCAGCATCAAATAATAAAAAAGTTGCGAAGAAAGCAGAAGCTGTAGAAGAAAAAAAATTAGTTAAAAAAGTGGTTAAGAAAGCAGAAGTCGTAGAAGAAAAGAAACCAGTTAAAAAAGTAGCTGCTTCAAAGAAAGCTGCTGTTAAGAAAACAAAAAATGTAACGAAAACTGTTAAAAAAAATAATAAAGAGACATAAGAACTATTTCACTACAACAGAATATACGAGGAAATTATGGCACATAAAAAAGCAGGTGGATCATCAAAGAACGGACGTGACTCCGCTGGGAGAAGACTTGGTGTGAAAAAATTTGGTGGTGAACTGGTAATTCCCGGTAACATAATCATAAGACAAAGGGGAACCACTTGGCACCCAGGCGTAAATGTAGGTATTGGTAAAGATCATACAATATTCGCCAAAAAAACTGGCACAGTTAAATTTGTTGATAAAAGAACTGGTAGAAGAACTATCAATGTTATAGAAGCAAATTAAATAATTATATTTCCTATAACTAACCAAATTCCGTAAAAATTGATAACATATTACATCATTTACCTTAATGATGTATGGTATAGCTATGAAATTCCTAGATGAAGCAAAGATATATATTAAGGCTGGTAATGGCGGCGGCGGCGCCGTTAGTTTCCGGAGAGAAAAATATATAGAATTTGGTGGGCCAGATGGAGGTGATGGAGGAAATGGAGGAAATGTCTATATAAAGGCTGTTGAAGGGTTAAATACCTTAATTGATTATAGATATAAACAACACTATAAGGCTGAAAGAGGAAAAGATGGAGCAGGAAAAAATAAAACCGGGCACGGAGGAAAAGACACCACCTTGCTTGTCCCGCAAGGCACACAAATTTATGATGAATCAAAGGAAGAATTAATTTCTGATCTATTAGAGATAGATCAAATATTTATGATTGCAAATGGTGGTAGTGGTGGTTTTGGTAATTCACGTTTTAAATCATCAACAAATCGAGCTCCTAGAAATGCAAACAAAGGTACCCCTGGAGAAGAAATTACAATTTGGCTACAGATGAAATTGATTGCAGATTGTGGAATTGTCGGACTACCAAATGCAGGTAAATCGACTCTATTATCTAAAATAAGTCAAGCAAATCCTAAGGTTTCAGATTACCCCTTTACAACACTTAATCCTGTTTTGGGTGTAGTAAATCATTTAGACAACACTTTTGTAGTTGCAGATATACCTGGGCTAATCGAAGGAGCTCATACAGGCACAGGACTTGGCCATAAATTTCTATCGCATATTGAACGATGTCCTATGCTCATTCATTTGATTTCCTTAGAGGAGAAGAGCATACTCAATTCTTATAAAATAATTCGTAAAGAAATTAAGAAATATGGAAATGAACTCTCTAAAAAGCCTGAAATTATAGTCCTAAATAAAAGTGACTTATTTGATGAAGCAGATATTCAAGAAAAAATTAAGGATTTTAATGATAGTGTTAAATCTAAAATAATAGTTACTTCTGCTGAAGAGTATATAGGAGTAGAGGAGCTCAAGGAAAAAGTATATCAGTTAATTATAGGACAGAACAAAAAAAATTCTAAACAAGAAAAATGGCAACCACAAATAAAATAAATAACGCTAATAATATAGTAATAAAAATTGGCTCAAGTCTAATAGTAGATGAGGATGGATCAATAAGAGAAAGTTGGTTGAATAGTCTTGTTGATGATATTGATCAACTAAAGAAGCAATCTAAGGGTGTCATCGTTGTTACATCTGGAGCTATTGCATTAGGAAAAAATATTCTCAATATTAAAAAAGATGAAAAATTAAAATTAGATATAGCTCAAGGAACAGCAGCTGTTGGACAAATAGAACTGATTAGTGCATTTAAGAATGCTTTTTCAAAAAGAAATCTGAAAGTTGCTCAATTGCTATTAACTATTGAAGATACTGAAAAACGAAGAAGATATCTTAATGCGAGAAATACAATATCTATGCTACTAAAAAATGATGTAATACCAATAATTAATGAGAATGACACAGTAGCAACAGAAGAAATAAGATACGGAGATAACGATAGGTTAGCAGCTCGTGTTACCACTATGGCAAGCTTTGATTGTCTAATTATTCTATCAGATGTAGATGGAATTTATACCCTCCCACCTGATAATAAAGGAGCACAGCATATAGCTGAGATTAAAAATATAACAAAGAAAATCCAGGATATGGCTAAAAATACTAATAATGATTATGGCTCTGGTGGTATGATTACTAAAATCGAAGCAGCTAGAATAGCAATGGATGGTGGGTCAAATATGCTTATTGCCAACGGAAAGAATTTTAATCCAATAAATACTATAATAAATGGAGGTAAAGTTTCAAATTTTATTGCTAAAACCTCACCACACTTGGCTAGAAAAAAATGGATTGCGGGAATGTTGATTCCCAATGGCAATATATATATAGATAGTGGAGCTTCAAATGCACTCAAAAGTGGGAGAAGCTTATTACCTGCAGGCATTGTAAACGCAGAAGGAAAATTTGAAAGAGGGGATGCAGTTTTGATATACGATATTTTAAAAAATGAAATAGCACGTGGCTTATCAGCATATTCTCTTAAGGATACACTTATTATAAAGGGGAAGAGTACAGACGAGATTGAAAAAATATTAGGTTATCGAGGAAGATCAGCGTCCGTCCATAGAGATGATCTTGTTATAACAGATGAAAGATAATCTGATGAGCAATAACATTAAAGACATAATGAAAAAAATTGGTTTAAATGCAAGAAAAGCAAATTCGAGACTTGCACGAGCAACAACTGATGAAAAAAATACTGCCCTTCAGGTAATCGCTAAAAATATAGATAAAGATATCAAGAAAATATTAAATGAAAATAAAAGAGATATAGAACTCGCAAGATCAAATAATAAGTCCAAGGCAATTATTGATAGATTAACGCTAAATGAAAATAGTATCAAAAATATATCCATAAGTATTAATAATATTATTAGTCTAGCTGACCCAATTGGAAAAACATTAAATAGCTGGGAAAGGCCCAATGGACTATTGATAAATAGAGTAAGTATTCCGATTGGCGTTATTGGAATAATTTATGAAAGTCGTCCAAATGTTACAGCAGATGCCGCATGTTTATGCTTGAAATCTGGAAACGCATCAATATTAAGAAGTGGCTCTGATAGTTTCCATTCAAGCTTAGCTATTTATCAATCAATTAGAACTGCCTTAGAAAAAACAAACCTTGATGCTAACTCAATTCAATTTGTTCCAATGACTGATCGAGAGGCAGTAGGGATGATGCTTAGTGGTCTTGACTCCAATATTGATGTTATTGTCCCAAGGGGTGGCAAAAGCCTCGTATCGAGAGTCGAAAAAGAGGCAAAAGTCTCAGTATTTGGTCATCTAGAGGGAATATGTCATATTTATATAAATGACAGTGCAAATCTTGAAAATGCAATAAATATAAGCGCAAACGCTAAAATGAGACGTCCTTCGATATGTGGGGCTGCAGAAACATTGCTGATTGATAAATCAATAGCTAAAAAATTCCTACCAAAAATACTTGAAAAACTTGACCAATTAGGATGCGAAATCCGTGGTGATAAAACTGTAAAAGATATATTTCAAAAAACAAAATCAGTCAAAGAATCTGATTGGTCGACTGAATACTTAGATGCAATAATTTCAGTTAAGATTGTAAATAATATTGATGAGGCAATTATCCATATTGAAAAATATGGTACAGGTCATACTGAAGCAATAATTAGCGAAAATCCTGAATCTAACGAATACTTCCTAAAAAATATTGGAAGTTCAATTATTCTTGTTAATGCCTCAACGCAATTTGCTGATGGAGGGGAATTTGGTTTTGGAGCTGAAATTGGAATTTCAACCGGCCGTTTGCATGCTAGAGGCCCAATTGGATTAGAACAATTAACTACGTTTAAATATATTGTTCATGGAAATGGACAGATTCGCCCTTGAGTAAAATATAAGAATGATAAGCAAGCCTAAAATAAAGAGATGGATAATAGGTAAAACAAATTTTGCGTCCAGCAATCAAAGAATTGGTATATTGGGCGGATCATTCAATCCTAGTCATGATGGGCATATAAAAATTAGTGAGGCAGCACTTAAGAAATTAAATTTAGATATTATATGGTGGGTTGTGAGTCCAAGGAATCCTTTAAAAAAATATGATGTACTTTTTGACTTCAAAAAAAGAACTTCTTCTGCTAAAAATAAACTTAAAACAAGTAAAATCATTATAAATGATATAGAACAAAGAACTGGTACGATTTATACGATTGGAACGATAGAATATTTAAAGAAAAAATATCCAAATACAAAATTTATATGGATTATGGGAGCGGATAATTTAAGATATTTTCATTTATGGATGGAGTGGGAGAAGATTATTAAAGAAATACCAATAGCAATTATTGACAGACCTAGCTCATCTCTTGATGTTTCATCTACTATCTTTGCAAATAAATATAAAAAATACAGGATTGATGAAAATGATGCATCATATATTATAAACTCTAAAAAACCCTGCTGGATTTTCTTACATAATAAACTTAACTTTAATTCATCTACAGAAATTCGTAAAAAATTAAAAATATATAACCAAAATGACAGATAAAAAAATAATTAAAATAGTAAGTAATTGTCTTGAGGAGATGAAAGCCCAAAATACAGTAATCATAGATATTAGTAAAAAGAGCTCAATTGCTGACTTTATGATTGTATCAAGTGGAACATCATCTAGACATGTTAGTTCAATAGCAGACAAAATACAAAGAACCTTAAAAAATAATTCTTATAAGGATATACAAATTGAAGGGCTTCCAAGCAGTGATTGGGTTCTAATAGATGCAATAGATGCAATTATAAATATCTTTAAACCAGGGGTTAGAGAATTTTATATGATAGAAAAAATATGGTCAGAAAATCTGATTATTAATGAAGAAACAAAAATAGGTTGATCACTTGAATCTAAGATTATTAGCTATAGGTAAGATTACTAATAGTAAATATATATCAATCTTTGATCATTATTTAAAAAATATTATTGTTATTAATAAGAGAGTTGGAATCACAAATTTTGAAATAGTCGAAATTAATAAATCTAATGATAAAAATACTAATTCTCGAAAAGAAAAAGAATATGAGGTGTTAGTAAAAAAAATTAACTTACCAGACTCAATCAATATCTTGCTTGATGAGAAAGGAAAATCATTCACAACTAAAGAGTTTAAATCTATGCTAGAAAAATATTTAAATGAACCTAAAAGTGAAATAAATTTCATTATCGGTGGGCCTGATGGTAGCTCAAATAGTTTAAAAAAAATAGCTGATGAAACGATATCATTAAGTAAAATGACACTTCCTCACCTCATGGCAAGGGTTTTTCTAATGGAACAGTTATATAGATCTCTATCAATATTGATCAATCACCCATATCATAGAGATTAAGATGAATAGTTCAAAAAATAAGACCTCTAGAATATTTTCCCTAATACTTTTTGTGATATTATTTTCTTTTTTTTCAAAATCATCTTCTTTTGCAAATAGTCACGATGAAGATATTGAGTTATTTAAATTATTTATTAGTGTTTTCACTGAAGTAGAAGAACAGTATGTCGATGACATTGATAGTAAAGAGCTTATTTATTCTGCTTTAAGAGGAATGCTTCAATCATTAGACCCCTACTCCACATATTTGTCAGAAGATGATTTTAAAGAAACGGAGGTTGATACTAAAGGTTTTTATGGAGGCCTAGGTCTTGAAGTAACTCTTGATGACAATGGATGGATAAGAGTTATTTCTCCAATCGATGATACACCAGCAGCAAAAGCGGGGATGCGCACAGGAGATTATATAACTGCAATAGATGGAACTGATGTATATGGTATGTTTTTAGATGAAGCTGTGGGTTTGATGAGAGGCTACGCAAATACACCTATCGTGCTGACAATATTTAGAGAAGGTGAAGAAACAACATTTGATGTAAAAATAGTTAGAGAGATAATTCAGATAACGCCTGTTAAATTTGAACTTCTTGAAGAAAATATAGGTTATATTAGAATATCTTCCTTTAATGATCTTGCTGATAAGAAAATTGTTACTGCGGTTAAAGAGTTAAACCAGGAGTCTAATGGTAAAATAAAAGGATTTATTATTGATATTAGAAACAACCCAGGCGGCCTCCTTGATCAGTCAATTAAAGTCACCGATCTATTCTTGGATAAAGGAGAAATAGTTTCAACAAAGTTTCGTAATCAAAAGAGAAAAAATAGATACTTTGCAAAAAAAGGTGATATTACTAATAAATCTGACCTTATTATAATTACTAATGGTGGATCAGCCTCTGCATCTGAAATATTTGCTGGAGCTTTAGGTGACAATGGCAGAGCGACTGTAATTGGAACAAAAACATATGGGAAAGGATCAGTACAATCAATTATCCCACTTGGCTCAAAAGATGGGGCAATAAGACTAACAACAGCAAAATATTATACCCCTAATGATATCTCAATAGATAAAATAGGAATAAAACCTCTCTATAAAATTGAAAATACAAATAACTCTCAAGATGATGAATTATCATCAGATAATCAACTGGAATTTGCAAAGAAACTACTCCTTGCAAGACACTCCAGGAGAGTAAAATGATTAATGATACTGATAAATACTATAGGCCATGTGTTGGCGCTATGATTATTAATAATAGATCTGAAGTTTGGCTTGGTAAAAGAATTAATAAAACAGCTTACCAAACTGATCATCTTTGGCAAATGCCTCAAGGTGGTATTGATCCTGGTGAAAATCCAGAAAAGGCTGTTTTCAGAGAAGTCTATGAAGAAACGGGTCTAAAGAAATTAAAAATAATCAGCATTTCATCGCATTGGTATAGATATGAAATTCCTAAAATAATATTAAATAATATGAAAGGGAATTATATTGGACAAACACAAAAATGGTTTCTTTTACACCACACAGGCGAAGACGCTGAGGTTAATCTAATCCCAGATAATAATTCTGATCTCAATCAAGAGTTTACAGACTGGAAATGGGAATCAAGAGAAAATATATTGGATATGATTATAGACTTCAAAAAGCAAACTTACATTAAGGTCTTGGATGAATTTAAAGGTCTTTTGATATGATAACTATATATCGGTTTGTATAGCTCTTATATTTTCAATCTTTATGTTGTACTTATTTTTTCTACTATCATTATCAGTTATATCAATCTCTTTTTGATATGTTTCAATTAAAACATTTAATTTCTGTTTATCCAATTGATCTTTCTCAATAGCATTTTGAGCCAAAATTGTTAAATTATTTGAAGCCATATCAATAAATCCTTCGGTCACAAAATAGACTAATGGATCACTAATAATTTCAGAATATATTCTTATTAATCCAGCTTTCATAGACGATATTATTGGTGAATGTTCGGCAAGGATTGTAAACTCACCATCCGAACCGGGTATTATAACCTGCTCAACTTCACTTGAAAATAATAACTTCTCAGGAGTTACAAACTCTAATTTAAATTTATCCATATTATAATCTCAAAAAAGACTAAGCAGCGTCGCTTTTTAGTTTGTTTGCTTTCTCTATTACTTGATCAATAGTACCACACATATAGAAGGCTGCTTCAGGAAGATCATCATACTTCCCTTCGCATATTTCCTTAAAACCTTTAATTGTATCTTCAAGAGATACAAAAACTCCGGGACTACCAGTAAATACTTCTGCAACATGGAAAGGCTGAGATAAGAATCTCTCAAGCTTCCTTGCTCGTATAACTGTAAGTTTATCTTCTTCAGATAATTCATCCATCCCAAGAATAGCAATTATATCTTGCAAAGATTTATAACGCTGCAAAATTTCTTGAACTTGTCTTGCTACTGCGTAATGCTCCTCACCAACAATCCTCGGATCTAAGATTCTACTATTTGAATCTAAAGGATCCACAGCTGGGTATATTCCCTTTTCAGCAATAGATCTATTAAGTGTTGTTGTTGCGTCTAAGTGGGCAAATGAAGTTGCTGGAGCAGGGTCCGTTAAATCATCAGCAGGAACATATATTGCTTGAACAGACGTAATAGATCCCTTTGTAGTAGTTGTAATTCTCTCTTGTAGAGCTCCCATATCTGTGGCTAAGGTAGGCTGATAACCAACAGCTGAAGGTATTCTTCCTAGAAGTGCTGATACCTCAGAACCTGCTTGAGTAAACCTAAATATATTATCTACAAAGAATAATACATCTTGACCCTCATCTCTGAAATGCTCAGCTAGTGTTAAACCTGTAAGACCAATCCTTGCTCTTGCTCCAGGAGGCTCATTCATTTGTCCAAATACTAGTGCACATTTTGAACCATTTCCGCCACCTTCTTTATTAACACCTGCTTCAATCATTTCATGATATAAGTCATTCCCTTCTCTGGTTCTTTCACCAACACCGGCAAAAACTGAATATCCACCATGAGCCTGGGCTACATTATTGATTAGCTCTTGAATAAGAACTGTTTTACCAACACCTGCTCCACCAAATAAACCAATCTTCCCACCCTTGGAGTATGGAGCTAATAAGTCGACTACTTTAATACCTGTAACTAATATTTCTGTTTCTGTTGATTGCTCGACGTAGGGAGGAGCTGAGGCATGAATAGGCCTTAAGATTTTAGATTCTACTGGAGCCCCATCATCGATTGGTTGACCAACAACATTCATAATCCTTCCAAGTGTTTCCTCTCCAACAGGAACTTGAATTGGGCTTCCTGTATTTGCTACATCTTGACCCCTTATTAGACCCTCAGTTGAATCCATAGCTATAGTTCTTACAATTCTTTCTCCTAGATGTGATGCAACTTCTAGAACCAGATTTATGCCGTTATTTTCAGTTGTCAAAGCGTTTAATATTTCAGGCAAATCCCCATCGAACTGAACATCTACGACAGCACCTGTAATTTGTGTTATTTTTCCATTTGATTTCTTATTAGCCATTTTCTACCTCGTATATTTAAAGAGCTTCTGCACCAGATATAATTTCAATTAGTTCTTTTGTAATTATTGCTTGTCTGGTCCTATTGTATTGTAAAGTTAATTTATTTATCATTTCACCTGCATTCCTTGTAGCATTATCCATTGCAGACATTCTTGAACCCTGCTCACTTGCAGCGTTTTCTAATAGACCCTGAAAAATTTGAATGTTTAAATTAAGAGGCAACAGTTCCTCCATAACATCACTCTCTTCAGGCTCATAATCATAGATTGCTTTATTAGATTCTGTAACATCTCTTTCTTGATGTTCATTAGATTCACTTTTGAACTCTAATGGAATCAACTGCTTAGAAACAGGAATCTGGGATATAACTGATTTAAAGCTTGAATAATACAACTTACAAATATCAAACTGCTCATCCTCAAACATCTTAACTACTTTATTTCCAATATTTGCTGCTTCCATATATGAAATATTCTTTATTTCTTTAAGACTTATAAATTCTAAAATCTTGTCTTTATGATTTCTTCTAAGAAGATCATAGCCCTTTTTGCCTATACAGAGAATTTTTACCTCTTTGCCTTCAGATAATAACTCTTTTATTTCTTTCGATGCTAATTTTATAATATTTGAGTTAAATGCTCCACAAAGTCCTCTGTCAGCTGTAGCCACAACTAAGAGATAAGTATCAGATTTACCTGATCCTATCATTAATTCTGGAGCATCAGATCCACCTTCAACTGATTCAAGTAGATTACCCATTACTTTTGCTAATCTACTTGCATAAGGTCTTGCGCTTTGCGCACTTTCTTGTGCTTTACTTAACTTAGCAGCAGCAACCATTTGCATAGCCCTTGTTATTTTTTGGGTTGACTTGACACTTACTTGCCTATTTTTTAACTCTTTTAAATTTGGCAATTAACTACTCCGTTGAAAATGATTTTGTATGGGACTCAATAACATTTTTTAGTTTTTCTTCAGTCTTTTCAGAAAGCTGGGATTCTTTTACAATGGAAGATAATATATCTTTATGAGAAATATTTATTGTTTCCAATAGCTCTTTTTCGTAAGCTGAAATCTTATTCACAGGAACAGAATCTAAAAACCCATTAACTGCTGCGTATATTGAGCATACCTGCTCTTCAACTTTTAGTGGACTAAATTGTGGTTGTTTTAATAACTCTGTTAATCGTTCTCCCCTTGCAAGAAGGCGCTGTGTAGTTGCATCTAGATCTGAACCGAACTGAGCAAAAGCTGCCATCTCACGATATTGGGCAAGTTCTCCCTTGATCTTTCCAGCAACTTGTTTCATTGCCTTTATTTGAGCTGCAGATCCAACACGGCTAACAGACAACCCTACATTTACAGCAGGCCTAATTCCTTGATAGAATAAATCCGTTTCTAGGAATATTTGTCCGTCAGTTATAGAAATCACATTTGTTGGGATAAATGCTGAAACATCATTTGCCTGCGTTTCAATTACAGGAAGTGCTGTTAGAGAGCCAGAACCATTATCTTCATTTAACTTTGCAGCTCTTTCTAATAATCTTGAGTGCAAATAGAAAACGTCACCTGGATAAGCTTCTCTTCCTGGGGGCCTTCTCAACAAGAGAGACATCTGTCTATATGCAACTGCTTGTTTTGATAAATCATCATAAACAATTAATGAGTGCATACCATTATCTCGGAAATATTCCCCCATAGTACATCCTGAGAATGGGGCTAAAAATTGTAATGGAGCCGGGTCAGATGCAGTTGCCGCAACAATAATTGAATATTCAAGAGCTCCATTATCTTCTAAAATTTTTACTAATTGAGCAACAGATGATCTTTTTTGTCCAATTGCAACATAAACGCAATATAACTTAGCACTTTCATCATCTGTCTCATTAACTGATTTTTGATTAAGAATAGTATCAAGAGCAATCGCTGTCTTACCTGTTTGTCTATCGCCAATTATTAATTCTCTTTGACCTCTCCCAATTGGAATGAGTGCATCAATAGCTTTAAGACCAGTTTGCATTGGTTCATGAACTGATTTTCTTGGCATAATGCCTGGGGCTTTGATATCCACTCTACCATTTTTTTTTGCTTTTATAGGCCCCTTACCATCAATTGGATTTCCTAGTGCATCAACAACTCTACCAAGTAATTCTTTCCCTATTGGAACCTCAACAATATCTCCTGTTCTTTTCACAACATCGCCTTCGTGAATATCTTTGTCATCTCCAAAAATAACTATTCCAACATTATCCATCTCAAGGTTCAATGCCATTCCTTTTACGCCGTTTGAAAATTCTACCATTTCACCGGCTTGAACATTATCCAATCCATATACCCTAGCTATTCCGTCACCTACAGATAATACCTGACCAACTTCGGATACTTCTGCATTTGCATCAAAACTTTTTATTTTTTCCTTCAGTATTGCAGAAATCTCTGCGGCTTTTAGATCCATTAGTTTGCACCTTTCATAAGAATTTTGAGATTATTCAACTTAGTGGATACAGAAGTATCTATCATCTGCGATCCTATTTTTACTATAATTCCACCCATGATTTCTGGGTCTAATTTCGTTTCTAATTTAATTTCTTTTTCGGTTAATTTTTTAAGATTACTTTTTATACCGTCAAGTTGTTCCATAGAAAGATCCTGCGCAGAGGTAACTTCTGCTCTAACTTCACCACTATTACTTAGAATAAGTAAGTTAAAACCACCTATAATTGATACTAATATATTTATTCTACGATTCTTAATTAACACATTTATAAAATTTTTGATTATATCTGTTGCTTTTTGTTTATTAAGAATTTGTTCCATTACCTGCATCTGCTCATCAGATGAGAAAGTTGGGCTTGAAATTAATCTACGTAAATCTTTACTATCTATTATTGCTTTTTCTAATGTAAATAAATCATTTGATACTTGATCAAGTATTTCATTCTCATTTGCTAATTCAAATATAGCTTTTGCATATCTTTTAGACACTTCTGGTATAGATATTTCTTGTGTCATTATAAAGTATTATCCCTATATTATTTTCTATATTAAGATTAGTTAAGTTTGATTTACACGGATGTAACCTAGAAAATATATATTCATTACCACAGCTATTCATGATGTGCAATAAAATCTCAATAAATTTCAACAAGAGAGCAGTAATTCATAACAAATATAACCTCTAAAGGAAATTCTGTGGATCAACGTCAATAATAATTTTTATTTGTGAGCTAACTTTTTTATTTTCTAGCCATCTTTTTGTATATAATTGAATGTTTGAATTTCTTGGTCCTCGAATTAAGAATCTCATCCTATATCTTTTATTTAATTTGGAAACTGGCGCTTCAATTGGTCCATAAATATTAATATTTTGAGGAAAATTTCTTGTACTGTATAATTTTTCTGCAAACTCATTTAGGATGACTTTATTTTGTGAACTAATTATCACAGAAATTAATCTCCAAAAAGGTGGCATGCGAGAATTCTTTCTCATTTCAACCTCTGTTCTATAAAAATCATCTTTCTTATTTTTAAGAATAGATTGAATAATAGGGTGATCGGGCATGTGTGTTAAAATCTTTACCTCACTATTTTGCCTTATTCTCCCAGCACGTCCTGATACTTGATTTAAAATCTGATAAGTTCTTTCTGCAGCACGAATATCTGTTAATTCTAGACCAAAATCTGCATCTAAAATACCTACATACGTTAGATAAGGAAAATTATGACCTTTAGAAACAAGTTGAGTCCCAATAATCAAATTTACTTTATTAGCTTTGATATCCCTTAATGCACTTTCGATCTGGGCTGTATTTTTTAAATAGTCACTTGAAAATATCATTTTATTAATATTCGGAAATATTTCTCCAATTTCTTCTGCAACTCTCTCTATACCTCTTCCACTTGGTATAATTGTGTCTTGTAACCCACAATTCTTACATTTTGATAGCTCATATTCCGAATGGCCACAATAATGACATATGTATTGAGAAATTTTCTTATGGTAGACCAGCCAAGTATCGCAGTTTGGACAATCAATTCGAATTCCACAATTGCTACAAATTGACAAGGGGGAATAACCACGCCTATTTAAAAATAATAGCGCTTGTTCATTTTTATTGAGAGTTTCTTCTATGTCCCTAATCAATTCCTTCGGTAAAAATGAATCTTTTTCTTTTTCGGCACATCTCATATCTATAAATTTTATTGAAGGCATCTTTGTACCTGAAAAGCGTTTGCCTATAACTACTCTTTCATATCTACCTGTTATTACATTCTCATAAGATTCAATGGATGGTGTTGCTGATGCCAAAATACAAGTTGCTTTTGAATGCTTAGCTCTTAATACAGCCATATCTCTTGCATGATATATTATGCCTTCTTCCTGTTTATAAGATTGGTCATGCTCTTCATCAACAACTATGATACCTAATTTATTAAATGGAAGGAATAAGCTAGATCTCGCACCTATAATCAATTTAATTTTTCCAAAAAGAACTCCCCTCCAAATAACTTTCCTCTCTTTTTCTGTGAGGCTGGAATGCCATTCAGCGATTTGATTTTTAAATCTAGATTTAAAATCACTCAAAAATTCATGAGTTAATGTAATCTCAGGTAACATTATTAGAGCTTGTTTACCTGTATTAATAATCTTACTGACTGCATCAAGATAGACTTCCGTTTTTCCTGATCCAGTTACTCCATCAATTAGAATTACTTTTTCATTATTAATTTCATTAGCAATCTTTTTAACTGCAATAGTCTGCTCATTATTGAAGGTAGTTTTATTTGATAAATTAATCAGGCTAGTATTTTCAATAATATTCTCTGTAGGTAGAAGTATTTCTTTCTTAATCATACGAGAAATTATACCTGAAGATACGTTCGCTATTTTACTAATACTTGCCCTATCAATAAACTCTTTTGAGTTATATAATTCAAGAACCTTAAATTGCTGGGCAGTAATTTTCGCTGGTAAATTACTATTAATTTTATATAAAAAATTATTATTAATCTTTTTTTCTATAAAATTTGTTTTTAACGCTGCTTTTAACACTAAACCAAGTGGCATCATATAATATTTGGATACCCAGTTTATAAACTCTACTAAATCATGAGGTAATAGGATTCCCTCTTCTGAAGTAACTTCCTTTAATATTGGTTTAATTTTATTTCCATCAAATCTATTATTGGGATCTGTATCATTCCAAACAACCCCCAATGATTCACGATTTGAGAATGAAACCCTTACTATAGTTCCGATCTTTAATTTATTGATATACGAATATGTATATGTTTTTCCAATATTGGTAGGTAACAGAATGGATAAATTATAAGAATTATTCATATAAAATTATGTATTTTTGTGAATATTTAACTAAGTAATAATAATTACTACGTATTGTATATATTGTAAGTAAATTTTATTAATTTGTCATTTATATATATGGCTTCTTCCTATATTTAATGTGATTGGAGAAAACATGAAATTTTTTGTTGATACAGCTGAACTCGATGAAATAAAAGCCTTATTAAGTTCTAATTTAGTTGATGGTGTTACAACAAACCCATCTTTAATTGCTAAATCTGGCAAGGATATTAAAGATACAATATCTAATATCTGTAAAATTGTAAAAGGGCCAGTTAGTGCTGAGGTAACCTCAACGGAGACAAATGGAATGATTGAAGAGGGTAAAATATTATACGATATAGCATCAAATGTTGTTGTAAAGCTACCCCTTACATGGAATGGGCTTGAAGCATGTAATAAACTTTATAATTTAGAAATTCCAACTAATGTAACTTTATGTTTTTCTGCATCACAAGCATTATTAGCTGCTAAAGCAGGCGCTACTTTTGTTTCTCCTTTTATTGGTAGGCTTGATGATTCAGGAATAGATGGTGTAGAATTAATAAATCAGATTAGAGTAATTTATGATAACTATGATGACCTAAATACAAAAATATTGGCAGCATCTATAAGAAATACTAACCATATAATACAAGTATCCATGGTTGGAGCAGATGTGGCAACAGTACCTCCTAAAATTTTAAAAGACTTAGTAAAACATCCCCTAACGGATATTGGATTAGAAAATTTTTTAAGTGACTGGGAAAAAACAGGGCAAAAGATCAATTAGAGAACTAATCAATGAATAACACATATGAAATAGACCTCGTAAAAGAAGAAATAAATCATGCTTTAAATTCCTGGATTGAATTTATTAAGAATGAGAAAAGAGTATCACCAAATACTATTGATGCTTACTATAGAGATATAGATGCCTTTATGATATTTTTAATAGATCATATTGGTGGACCTCTATCTATTAAAAATCTTGAGAGTCTGGTTGCGGCCGACTTTCGCGCCTTTATGGCAAAAAAAAGAAGAGATGGGAATTGCTCAAAAACAATAGCCAGGTTAATGTCAAGTATTAGATCACTATTTGAATATTTAGATAGGATTGACATTCTTAAAAATAATGCAGTCAACCATATAAGAATGCCAAAATTGCCTCAAAGTATTCCAAAACCACTTTCCTTAGAACAAGCTAAAGATGTTATTTCAAATACTAATGATGATAAAACTTTAAAGAATAAACCAGACTGGGTTGAGGCAAGAAATACATCAGTTTTTTTGCTATTATATGGCTGTGGTCTGAGGGTAAGTGAAGCACTGGAACTTGATATTAAGGACGCTCCACTAGAAGACTGGCAAGATACAATTAGAGTAAGAGGGAAGGGTAATAAATATAGAGAAGTGCCAATCTTACCTGATGTAAGGGAAGGTATAAAAAAATATTTAGAATTATACCCAAAAAAATATAGTCTTAAAGATCCTCTCTTTATTGGGATAAAGGGTGAAAGATTAAGTCCTAGAATTGTTCAAATCATAATGCAAAAAATGAGAAATAATTTAAATCTTCCCAAAAATGCAACTCCGCATTCATTGCGGCACTCATATGCAACTCATCTATTGCAGGCAGGAGTGGATTTAAGATCTATTCAAGAGCTTCTAGGTCATGCAAGCTTATCAACTACGCAGATGTATACTAAGGTAAATCAGACAGAGTTACTTGATGTCCACAAAAAGGCACATCCAAGAAATAAGGCTAATCACCTAAAACTTGTGTCAGATAATTCCTAATTTCTCTATATATTTTTTAGAGTATTTCCAAGTAATGCTGGAGATTTTGATACAATAATTCCTGCACTATTCATTGCTTCAATCTTTGCTTCAGCCGATCCGGATGCTCCATCTACTATAGCACCTGCATGACCCATTCTTCTCCCCGGTGGAGCAGTGACACCAGCAATAAAACCCACTATAGGTTTTTGAGATTTGCTTTCTTTAATAAAATGTGCTGCATCTTCTTCAGCTGATCCCCCTATCTCGCCAATCATTATAATTGCCTCTGTTTGAGGGTCTGCAAAAAACTTTTCAATCACATCAATAAAATCTATTCCTTTTATTGGATCTCCACCTATACCAACACAAGTTGATTGGCCAAGTCCCACAGCTGTTGTTTGAGCTACAGCTTCATATGTTAGTGTTCCAGATCGAGATACTATACCAACTGATCCAGCTTTATGAATATGACCTGGCATAATACCAATTTTGCACTGGCCAGGTGTAATTATTCCAGGACAGTTGGGTCCAACAAGTGTTGAGCTACTATTATCTAGTGCAGCACGTACTTCCAACATATCCAAGACAGGAATCCCTTCAGTAATGCATACAATTATTTCAATTTCAGCATCAATTGCTTCTAGAATTGCCGAAGATGCAAACTTTGGAGGAACATATATTACGGTTGCATTTGCACCAGTATCTTTCACAGCTTCTTCCACATTATTAAAGACTGGAAGATCAAGATGCTTTGCCCCCCCCTTACCAGGAGTAACACCACCAACTAAGTTTGTACCATACTCAATTGCCTGTTGGGAGTGGAAAGTTCCATGCTTTCCTGTAAAACCCTGACAGATAACTTTTGTTTTTGAATCAACTATGATAGACATTAAATATTCGCTCCTGATACTTCATTCACAATTTTCTGTGCAGCATCATCTAAATTACTTGCTGATATAATATTTAGCCCAGAATCCTCTAAATATTTCTTCCCAAGCTCAACATTAGTTCCTTCTAATCTAACAACAAGCGGGATATTCAAGTTTAGTTCATTTGCAGTTTCAATGATCCCCTGAGCAATAATCTCACAACGCATGATCCCACCAAATATATTCACAAGAATTCCCTTTACATTCTTATCACTTAAGATGATCTTAAATGCATTCATGACTTGCTCTTTTGTTGCCCCGCCTCCAACATCCAAGAAGTTAGCAGGTTTTTCACCATATAATTTAATAATATCCATAGTTGCCATTGCCAAACCAGCACCATTAACCATACAACCAATAGATCCATCCAATTTAATATAATTCAAACCATGATCCGATGCTTGTATTTCAAGTGGGTCCTCTTCATCAAGATCTCTTAGTTCCATTATTTCGTTATGCCTATATAGAGCATTTGAGTCAAAGTTCATCTTTGCATCTAAACATAAAAAATGATCTGAATCTGTTATTACAAAAGGATTTATTTCAATTAAACTTGCATCTTTTTCTGTAAATAATTTGTATATATTATTTAAAATTTTCTCTAATTCATTCGCATGCGATGGGTCAAGATCAAACATATTTTGTATTTTATTGAGGCCTTCTTGATTGATCGTCTTGTCAGAACTTTTGAGATATATCTTTACAATCTTTTCTGGGTTATTTTCTGCAACTTCCTCAATATCCATTCCACCTTCTGATGATGCGATTATACATATTGAATTTGATTTTCTATCAACTAAATATGATAGGTAATATTCTTTCCTGATATCACATCCATCTTCAATATATATTCTGCTAACAGTCTTGCCTTCTGATCCAGTTTGCTTTGTTATAAGTTTCATTCCCATCATATCTTTGAAAACAGAATTGACGGATACAAGGCTATCAACTACTTTTACCCCCCCACCTTTACCTCTTCCTCCAGCATGGATTTGTGCTTTTACCACCCATTTAGGTCCCTTGAGTGTGTTTATATTTTCATCTAAATTATCTTGATCGAAGGCAACAAATCCATCCAATACAGGTATATTGTAATCTCTTAGTAGTTGCTTTGCTTGATATTCATGAATATTCATATTTTAAATACTTTATACTATTAGAGTTGTATTATTTTAAATTAGGAGCAATATTTTGGCATACTTTAACTAAATTCTTAACTGATTCAACAGATGAATTAAATTCTTCTTTTTCCTCTTTATTTAGATTGATTTGTACTATTTTTTCTACTCCATCTTTTCCAATAACAACAGGGACACCAATATAGCATCCGTTAACATCATATTCCCCATCTAAGAAAGCAGCAGCTGGCAATAACCTCTTCTTATCTTTTAAATAAGATTCTGCCATTGATATTGCTGCACTTGCAGGTGCATAGTAGGCAGATCCTGTCTTTAATAAAGTTACTATTTCAGCACCACCATCACGTGTTCTCTGAACTATTTCTGATAATTTTTTTTCTGTAATCCACCCCATCTTAATTAAATCTGGAAGTGGAATTCCAGCAACCGTTGAATATCTTATCAAAGGAACCATTGTGTCGCCGTGCCCCCCTAAAACGAAAGCTGTTACATCTTCAACAGATACATTCATTTCTTCTGCTAAGAAATATCTGAATCTTGCTGAATCCAATACTCCAGCCATACCACATATCATATTTTTTTTGTGACCAGTTGCTTTTTGTAAGGCCCAGACCATAGCATCAAGTGGATTTGTAATACATATTACAAAAGATTCAGGGGCATATTTTTTAATGCCCTCCCCAACGGAGCTCATTACTTTGAGATTAATTTCTAAAAGATCATCCCTACTCATTCCTGGTTTTCTTGGGACTCCCGCTGTTACAATAACCACATCCGAATTTTCAATTGCACTATAGTCAGAGGCTCCTTGAATTTTTGAGTCGAACATTTCTACTGTACTTGCTTGGGAAATGTCTAGAGCTTTTCCCTGCGGCACTCCGTCAACAATATCAAATAATACAATATCACCTAATTCTTTTAAACCTGATAATAGAGCAAGTGTTCCACCTATTTGCCCTGCGCCTATTAGTGATATTTTATTTCTTCCCATTCCCATTATCTTTCCTCTCTGATAAATTATTATTCTATTATACTATTATTTAGATAGTCAGCTGATTGCATCTCTTCTAAACGCGAAACTGTTCTTTGAAATATTTTAGCATCTTTTCCTCCAACTAATAAATCTTTTGGTGATGCCTCTGTTAATATAAATAAAATCCTTCTAGCTTCATAAAAGGTATCAACTAAATTAATAAATCTTTTTATTTCATTCCTTTTTTTAATATCCATTTTAGGTATATCTGAAATAAAAATCACATTAAAATTTTTTGATATTTCTAAATAGTCCCCAACACCTAATGGCTTTATGCATAATTCATCATAAGTAAATTTTGCATATTTTCCAGCAGAATGAGTAATATTTAGATCTCTACCTTTTACTTTTAAAGTTTTGTTGATAACTTCTATACTACCCTTAAGCTTTTGCCAAGCTTCGTCATAGATTTTTTTATTTATTTCGTTAATTGGATAAAAATAAACCATTTTGTCTTTAAGTCTATCAATCCTATAATCTCTTGAAGCATCCAGATGATGAATATCCATATTTTCTTTCAATATATCTATGAATGGCATAAATGTATCCCTATTGAGCCCCTCAGAATATAAGTCTCTCGGGTGAATATTAGAGGTAGCAATAATTAATATTTTCATCTCAAAGAGTATTTTGAATAATCTTCCTAAAATCATAGCGTCTGCAATATCTTCCACTTGAAACTCATCAAAACATAATACCTTACATTGTTTCTCTATCAATTTTGCAACCATCAAGATTGGATCTCTATCTGCATCTTTTGAAGGAGTTAATTTATTTTTCTCTCTCCATTTAAATATTTCCTCGTGGACTTCATTCATAAATTCATTAAAGTGCACTCTCCTCTTTTCTTTGACATTAATATTAGAGAAGAACAAATCCATTAACATAGATTTTCCTCTCCCAACCTGACCATATATATATATACCCTTAGGTAAGGTCCTTCTTTTTATTGCTAGTTTTAAGAGAATAGGATTCGTGTTTATAAATTTATGAAATTCTTTATTTTTTTTCGACAAAATTCTTAATAAATCATACTGTTTTTGATCAAAATCAATTTGTTTATCTTTTAATAATTGATCAAAAGTCTTATCAAGATTTGTGTTCATTATGTAACTATAAATTTGAGAATAATTATAAATTCTTATAGAAAATATTATGCAAAGACAAGTTATTGATTCAAGTAACAACAAAAAAGGGCTAAAAAATTAGCCCTTTTAATTTAAGATGTTTCAAATAATTTCAGAATTACTGTCCATATGTTGCAAATTCATCAAGCATTATAATATCTACAGTTTTACTTCCAACTACAACAGGTTCATCAGTTTGATTAGTTCTCATTAGTGCGCCACCTGTCGAGGAAGCTCCCGTGTTGTCTTTCCCAGCATTTTGCATAATAAAATAAGCCGCTACTCCAACAACAACAGCAACAATTACACCTATTACCAATTTGTTATTCATGCCTATCTCCTTTTTTGTTAGATTATATCCATTGATCAATATATTATTTGTATAATAAAATTCAATAAAATTCAATCCATAATAATATTATGATATTTCTTCTGTAATATCCACTAGCTCTGACTTATAAAGATAAGATCGCCTAATATAACTGTTTTGAGCTCTTTCCATCATGGCTTTATGTTTATCTTGAACTTCCCCTATGACTTGGCCAGGGGCACCTAATACAATTGAGTTATCCGGTATTTCTTTCTTTTCAGGAATGAAAGAATTTGCACCAATAAGACAGCCCTTCCCAATTTTAGCACCATTTAAAATTATTGCCCCAATCCCAATTAATGATCCATCTCCTATTGTACATCCATGGATCATCGCCATGTGGCCAATAGTTACATTTTCTCCAATAATAAGCCCATAACCAGGATCTGTATGAACAACTGATCCATCTTGAATATTTGAACCCTTACCAACAAATATCTGCTCGTTATCGCCTCTGAGGACAGCATTCCACCAAATACTTGTTTCTTCTTCTAAAACTACATTGCCAATAACAACAGCATTTGATGCCACCCAACAATTACTATGAATTATAGGTCTTTTACTTTGGTATTCGTATATCATTTATTTTCTCCATGATTATTTTTTATATTTATCTATAAGATGAATGAAAGATCCTAAAATATTTCCTTTTATTAAACCATATTTAGAAGCTCCCCCATTTTCGACTAGGGCTTCAAAAAGAGAATTACCTTCTTCTTTTATAATCGTTGAATAGTGATATTCATGACCTGTATAAACTAAATTTTCATTTAAATACTCACATTTGTTATTAGATATCACTTTTCTGTAGCCAAGGCTTAATTTTCGTTTATGAAAACTAGTAATCAGATCTAAGAAACCTAGCATTTTGAATTCTTCATTTTTTTCATTTATTATAGATTCGCCCATAACCATATAACCACCGCATTCTCCATATATAGTTTTTTTATCTCTTTGAGCATCCTTCATAGATCCTATGAATATTTTATTATTTGATAATTTTTCACAGTATAATTCTGGATAACCTCCTGGCAAAAATATTCCTGTACAATTTTTTTTTGGCGACTCATTTCTTAAAGGCGAAAATAAACTCAACTCTCTCCCTTCATTCTGCCATTGATAAAGAGTATGATCATAAATAAATGAGAAGGCCTCATCCTTTGCAATTGCAATTCTTTGACCTAGATTTATTGGTGATTGATTAATTTTATTTGGAATTATTTTTTCTAGAGGCTTTGCTAGAGATAATATTTGGTCAATTTGGATATTATCAAAAATAACTGATGTTGCTTTGTTTATAAGAGCCTTATATTCATCAATTTGGTTAGCAAGATGCAACCCAAGATGACGCCTCGGGAATATTAAATCCTGATTTAATGGCAAATACCCAATAACATTTATGTTATTTTTCTTTAGCTCCTCATCTATAAGCGAGAAATGCCTTTCGCTTGAAATTTTATTCAAAACAACCCCTATTATATTAACATCTGGATCATATTCAATAAGCCCTTTACAAATTGCGGCAAGAGTCTGAGATTGCGAAGTCGCATCAATAATTAATAGGACAGGAATATTATATTTCTTTACAAAATTTGCTGTAGAAGATTCCTGATTACTTGTCCCATCAAATAATCCCATAACCCCTTCAATTATTTGAATGTCAACTCCCCTTAAGGACTCTATTAATAAATTATCTATGGTATTTTTATGCATAGCCCATGTGTCATAGTTAAAAACATTTTGATTTGTTAGAGATCTTGTATATGTAGGGTCGATATAATCAGGGCCAACTTTCCCAGAAGATACTGAATAACCTCTATTCATTAATAAATTTATCAGCGCAGAAGTAAAAATAGTTTTTCCGCTTCCAGTCATAGCGGAAGATATACATAAGCTAAGTGATTGCATCTTTTATTACATTCTCAATTAATTTTGATCGTAAATCAACAACTGGCCCTAAAACTACAATTGATGGAGCCCGTATATTATTTACTTGTATATCATTATTTATATTACCCAAGTTTGATTCTAATACTTTTTGAGTTATCAGTGTCGCATCTTGAATTATTGCGATTGGTTCATTTTCTTTTCTTCCCTCTGAAATAAGCTTCTTAATTATAACTGGAAGGTGTTTTACAGCCATATACATTATAACGACTGGTATCCTTGAAACTGCTGACCAATCTATGTCGTCAGGTATTTCTCCATTTGAATTATGCCCCGTCAGGAATAAAATAGAAGAATTAGTATTCCTAGAAGTCGCTGGGATTGATGCTGCTGCCATACCACCAATTGATGAGGTAATTCCTGGTATGACTCTATATGAAATTTTATTCTCATTTAAGGTAAATGATTCTTCGGCCCCTCTTGCAAATATAAAAGGGTCTCCTCCCTTTAATCTTAGGACTTTATATCCTTCTTTGGCATATTTAATCACTAATTCAGATATATTCTTTTGCGAATGAGATGGTTTTCCTCCTCTTTTCCCAGCATACACAAGTATTGCATCTGTATCTGTCAAAGCTAATATTTCATCTGAAACTAGAGCATCATAGATAACCACATTTGCCTTTGAAAGAGCATATATAGCAAATACTGTTAATAATCTAGGGTCACCGGGCCCTGCACCAACAAGCCAAACCTCTCCTTCTTTAAATTCAGGTAAATTAAGTTTATCGAATATTTGCATTTATAAATTTTAAATTTATTATTGTTATATGTTAAAAAAAAAATTACGAAGAGGTTGGACAACAGGTGCTTGCGCAACAGCCGCATCAAAAGCTGCTTATATAGGCCTTTTAACAGGAATATGTCCTGATCAAATTACTATCAAGCTACCAAATGGCCAAACTCCAAATTTTACTATAGCATATCAAGATATCAATCATCAATCAGTCAGTGCTGGTATCATTAAGGATGCTGGGGATGATCCAGATGTTACTAATGGAATTATGGTAATTTCAAGAATTGAAAGGCGGAAGGATAATGAGGGAATAAAATTTATTGCCGGTAATGGAGTGGGCACAGTTACACTTCCAGGACTTCCAATAAATGTTGGAGAACCAGCAATTAATCCAGGCCCAAGGAAAATGATAGAAAATACACTCGAAGAAATTTCCCTAAATAATAACGAAAGTCTAAATATAAATATTACTATAGAAGTTCCAGAGGGAGAAGAAATTGCAAAAAAAACGTGGAATGGAAGATTGGGTATAAAAAATGGTATATCAATTCTTGGAACAACAGGAATCGTTATTCCATTCTCATGCTCAGCTTGGATTCACTCCATCCATCGTGGAGTAGATGTTGCAAAAAAAACAAACATAGATCATATTGCGGCATGCACAGGTTCTGTATCCGAAAAAACAACACAATTTTATTACTCGCTTGAAGACCAAGCTATGATTGATATGGGTGATTTTGTTGGAGGATTATTAAAATATTTAAAAAGAAATACTATTCCAAGACTTACAATAGCAGGAGGATTTGCTAAAATAATTAAATTATCACAAGGCGCAATGGACTTACATTCAAGTAGAAGCCAGGTAGATTTATATAGTCTAATAAATCAAATTAAATTATTGAATATTGATAAGAAAAAGTTTGGAAATATAAAAAAAATAACAACTGCAAATCAGTGTCTTGAAATATTGGGTAATTCAAAATACGACTTATCGATAGATATTGCAAACAATGCACAAAGTAAAATTTTAGATGTTCTTAAAAAGACTAATATTGGAGTAGATGTTTTGATTGTTGATAGAAAAGAAGAAATCCTAGCTAACACTGATATAAAATATGCATAAGATATTAATAATTGGGGGCACAGCTGAAGGCTTTAAGATAGCATCCTTAATAGAAAAGAAAAGTTTTCTGCCAATCTTATCTCTCCAAGGGAATACATTAAAACCTAAAGAAGTTTATTATGAAACTAGGGTTGGCGGATTTGGAGGGGTCGAAGGTTTAAAAGACTATTTAATAAAGAACTCAATAAAAATAATTATTGATGCATCCCACCCTTACTCAATACAAATTTCTAATAATGCTCTTATTGCGTCAAAACAATTAGATATAAAATTAATTAAGTTGAATAGATCCGCTTGGAAGCAAACTTATTCTGATAATTGGTTGCGTGTTAAGAGTTTTTCAGATTCCAAATATATATTAGATGCTCTTCCAAGAGAATCTAGGATATTTTTAACAATAGGAAAGAAATATCTACCTATATTTTATGATTGCAAACAGTGGATAATGATAAGAACAATAGATCAATATAATAATTGTAGAACGGGAAATAGAAAATATATTACTGGAAGAGGTCCCTTTCAAGTATCACAAGAACTAATTCTCCTAAAAGGAAATAATATAACACATATTGTATCCCGAAATAGTGGGAGTAAAGAGACATATGCGAAAATTCAAGCCGCTAAAATATTAGGAATAGAAATTATTATGATAGATAGAGAAAAAGAAAGTATATTAGGAAAAAATATTCATATTGATGAAATAATAAAAAATACCGTCAACTATTTAGGGCGGAATAAGTGATTATGGTGAGAATCATAAAGAACGCTATTGATTTGTGATTTTTTCTTGAAGTTTTTCCCAGTAATTATTAATGCCGTCCTTGTTATTTTATTTTCTCGAACTTTGATTGCAATATTATCTAAACGATCAACTATAACTAACTGATCAGGCCAACCAATACGATATAGAACCGCAACTATTGCGTCCCCTCCAATAACGGGAGATAGCTCTCTTGTAATATGCTTCATCCTTCGTATTGACAAATGTATAACTAATGTGGCTCCAGTCTTTGCAAAAGTAACCAAGTCTTCACCCTCTGGCATTGGTGTTGAACTAAAAGATGTCCGTGTCAGAATAACACTCTGGACTTGACCTGGACTGGTTAACTCTGTTTTTAATAATGCCGCCGCTTCGACGTAGGCTGGAATACCTGGTATAATTTCATATTCAATGTTTAATTGATCAAGCATATTCATTTGTTCAGAAAGAGCTCCATATACACTCACATCTCCTGAATGTATCCTTGCAACATTAAAATCTTTTTCTTTTGCCTTTATTATATAATCTTGAATTTCTATTAAATTTAGATTGGATGTATCAACTAAAGTTGCTTTTTTGGGAGCAACTGACAATATTTCTCTTGGAACAAGTGAGCCCGCATAAAGACATAAATCTATTTTACTTATTATCTTATGGGCCTTTAAAGTTAATAGTTCTGGGTCTCCGGGACCCGCACCAATAAAATAAACTTTCATATAATTAATATCCCTTTGTTAATTAAGATTATACCCTCTCGGGGTGTACATTCTTTTTGTAAAATCATCTTTTTGATATACTTTGGTTGAACGAGATCCAACTATTAACATTGTAAACATATCAATTTTATTTGAATCAATATCTCTTAATCTTACGCAATCAATTTTTTCATTTTTTCTTCCAACATCTTTTGCAATTACTATAGGAGTATCTTGCGATCTGACCATTTTGATTTTATCTAATGCTATATTAAAGAAATTTTTTCTTTTTATTGATGATGGATTGTAAATACCAATAACAAAATCTGCTTTTAAAGCTGAATCTAATCTATTCATTATAACCTTCTCAGGCGTTAATAAATTTGATAATGAGATTATACAAAAATCATTGCCAAAGGGAGCACCAACTCTTGATGAGGCCGCTTGAAAAGCTGAAATTCCTGGAGAAATATTTACATTTATATTCTTAAGTTCTGCTCCACCTTTGTCAATAAGTTCATACACTACTGAACCCATTGCATAGATTCCTGGATCCCCAGAACAAACTAAAGCAACACTTCTACCGTCTTTTGCAAGCTCAATAGCTTTTTTTGCCCTATCCTCCTCTTCTCCTATTTCATACGGAAAATATTTCTTATTTTTTTCTTTCTTAATTTGATTTAGATAACCAGAAAAACCAACTAAATGAGTAGCATTTTTTAATATATTCTGAACTTCAAATGTCCTCCAACCCTCATCTCCCGGACCAAGACCTATAATAGATAAAACTCCATTTCCCTTTGAAGAGGAATAATCTTTTATCTTCGGGCTATATGCTACAGAACAGGTTGCTTCTGTAATCTTTTGTTTTTTAACAATTAGTTTTGAATCTTTTCCTGCTGCTAATAAAGCCGCAGCCTCTGCTACACCATGCGCCCCAACAGTTTCGTATACATATTCTGATGGTGATGATATTTTATCACACACACTCTCTAAATCATTACTATTGAAATATATTATTGGTTTCTTATATCTTTCTACAACTTGATTTATTGCATATTCATTTCTTTTAAGTTCAATTGTTGCAAATGCTCCAATAGAATGAATAGATAAATTATTTTCCTTCATTACGCGCTTTATAAATTTATCTAATTTATTAAAGCTAATACCAGATATTGTTCCAATGCCTATAACTAATTTTTGAGGATGGTATTGCAAGGTTAAATTTTTGTTGAATGATTTTACATATATTGAGCTCTCAATTTTTAAATTTGATTCTCCTGATAGTCTTATTTTTGATTTTTTAAACCAAGCTAAATTCGGTAACTTACTAACTGATCCCACTTGCAACAAACTCGAAATAAATTCCTTGTAATTACATTCTGGATTCAAAATATACCCTCGCGGAGGACTATCTAAGGCTATATCTAATTTTGCTTCGCTAAGAGTTGTAATAATAGGTTTACAATTAATAATTCTAGATAAATCTTTTGCAAGTTCATTCCCACCTGTATGAGCATCTAAGATTGGAATAGAAAACTTCCCATCTGGAGATAAAACAACAATTGGAGATCCATTTTTTTTTTGCAAAAAATTCCCCCTTAGAGATCTAACAATAATTCCAATCGAGCATATAGCAATTATATGGCATTTATTTTTCTGCAATAAACCAATATGTTCAGATAATTTTGAAAATGTTACATTAACACCTTTTTCCTTTATATTGAGTGCATGAACCTCTGTATTTGGCATTTTTTCTGATATAGACTTAGCAAGTTCTATATTTGCCTTAGAGACTATTATTACGACTGTAGATATTGGATTCATTTAAGTAGCGTTATTGTTTTTTACGATTATTATTGAAAAATAATCATTTGGATTAATTTTAATCTTACTCATCACACTCAAAAATTGCTTCTCGTTATAGATGTTAGAAATAAAAATAGAATGATCTAGTAACTTCATTGATGATAATATTTCTTTAATTTTTTGAAATTTATTTCCAATTTTGATAATTATTGTTGTATCTGACGATCTGATTTTCTGTCTAATTAATTCATTATGAATATTTGCCGTGATTATGCTTATAGAATCATCCCCCATACCCATAAACTCTTCGGTTTGGCTAAAGGATGACATTACAGAAGAAATCCCGGGGACTATTTCTACTTCATAATTATTCCTAATATTATGCCAGATATTAATAAATGAACCAAAAAATAGCGGGTCACCTTCACATAGAACACCTACATCTTTATCTTTCAAAAGATAGTTTATTATTTGATCTGAATACATCTTATAGGCATCAAATTTATCTTGTGGCGGAGAGAGGGGAATCTTCATTTCTAATTTTATAGTACTACTGGTCAAATATGGTTTTGCAATATTTAGAGCCATATTAACCAATCCAAAACTTGGATAAAATATTACATCTAAATTTCTTATAACCTCCACCGCTCTTATTGTGAGTAGTTTAGAATCTCCAGGTCCAACTCCTATTCCATATGCCTTTCCCGTCATATCATTCCTTTATATATTTCCATTGTGTAACTTGCATTTTTTGATCCCATGCGTGTAAATTACCAATCTTTTTAATATTAGATGTTGAGTGCTTCAATAGTTCTCCTCCATGCTTTTTATACATGTCTATCAGTAAAATTTCTGTCTCAGTTGTAACTCCATTTGCAACTAATATACCACTCGGCAAAAGGCTGTCTATTGACTCCTCAATGATTTGCAGACCATCCGATGACGCTAAACCACCACCAATAAAAATTCTATTTGGCCTATCCATTTGACATAAAATTTCAGGCACCGAGGCATGCAGAACTGATATATTATTAACACCAAATTTCTTTATATTATTTTTAATAAATTTGATTCGATTTATGTTCACTTCCACTATACTAATGGTTGTATTTTTATGTATTTTAGACCATTCGATAGAAACTGATCCTGATCCACCACCAATATCCCAAAGAATTGATTGTTCCATCGGTTCTAATTTAGAAATTGTGATTGAACGTATTTCACTTTTTGTAATTTGCCCATCATTTTCATATTCATGATCAGATATACCACTAAAATTTTGATAATATATTGAATGTTTATTAGGGATACATTCTATTAAAATTGAATTTAAATCCGAAAATTCTTCCTCTATAATTTTGTTTGCTTTCTTTTTGGTAATAAATTCATCCTTACCACCTATATTTTCAAAGATATAGAGAGTACTATTCTCAAATCTTAGTTCCTTTAATAAGCTAATGATTTTTTTTGGAGTATTTCTATCATGAGATATAACAAATATCTTATTATTTGGTTGGATATATTTGATAATATTATCAAACTCTCTTCCATGGAGTGATACCACTTCAATATCTTTGATATTATGCCCAATCCTGGCGCAACATAAGGAAAGACAAGATGGACTAGGTATAACTTCAATTTTTGAAATAGGATAGTACTCTAATAGTAATCTACCAATCCCATAAAAAAGTGGGTCTCCGGAAGCTAAAATACATACATTCTTAGATATATATTTTTTTATTTTTTCAATATCTTGTCTTAGGTTTTTTGACCAAGATATTTTTTGAGCCTTCAAATCAGGTAAAAGTGAGAGGTGCCTTATACCTCCAATAATAATATCAGCATCCAATATTAATAATTGAACTTTTTGTGACAAACTATCAAAACCATCATCACCAATTCCAATTAATTTAATTTTTTTATTCATTTTTATTCATCAATCCAATTGCATTTATTGCAGCACATGCCATAGCACTTCCTCCTCTTCTACCGCGAAGAGTAATAATGTTTAATCCTGTAGAATTATGTAAATTAATTAGTTCCTCTTTAGACTCAATTGCCCCAACAAAACCTAACGGAGTTGCAATAATTAAGCTTGGTTTAAAATTATTTTCTTTAATAAGTTCAATAAGTCTAAATAGGGCAGTTGGAGCATTGCCAATAATAAGGATAGAACTTGTTAAATACTCTTTCCAAAGATCTATGGCAGCTGCCGAACGGGTTGTCTTATATTCTTTCACAATTTTTGAAGCATTCTTATTATCAAGGAAACACTCCACTTTGTTAGTTGGTATATTTTTTTTAATAACTCCAGCCTGAACCATTTTACTATCTACAAGAACCTTACAATCCGACTCGATTGCTTTGAGACCTGCATTAATAGCGTTTTTTGATATTACTATGTCATCGATTATAGATGTATCTCCACAGGAGTGAATAATCCTTGTAACCAACTTCTTTTCCAAATCATCAAGTCCATCAAGATTTACCTCTGAAAAAATAATTTCAAAAGACTTCTTATATATCTCGTCGGGATCTTTAATATAACTATTCATTGGCTTTTAATGTTCACTTCTTAAGCGTTACTGGTCCCAATGGATGTTTGCTGTGGGGGTATGGGTGATGGTGCGAGTGTGTATGGTCATGATCGTGGGCACCTCCTTCAACGTGATGATGATGACTTTCTTGAGCTAAGCCAACTTCATCCTCAAATCCAAGTACCTGCTCTCTATATTTGCATAATTGACAATTCATATTTATTTCGCCATCAATAACGTTGATAATACGATCACAAAAAGTTTCGACAACTTTGGGATGATCATTTAAATATGAGGCTTTAATAAACTCAATATCTTTATATTTTGAGGCAATCAATTCAACTGATTGATAAATCCTGTCTACCAATATGCCTGTAAATAAAAAATACGGAAAAATAATTATTCTTTTATAGCCTACATTAATAATTTTTTCTAATGCTGGGCCCACAAGAGGAAATGTAACCCCAGAGTAGGCAGTTTCTGCCCAACCAAAGCCTAAACCCTCCCATAATAATCTTGTAACTTTTGTGACATTTGAATTTGCATCTGGATCAGAGGCACCTCTTCCCACTACTAAAAGCATTGTATTATGCTTATCTTGCGCAACATTTGACTCATTTATAGCCTCATTGATCCTCTCAGAGGCAGCTTTTATCATGAGATTATCTATCCCTAGTTCTCGGCTATACTGGATTTTTATTTCAGAATGCTCTGCCATATACCTATTAAGGACAGATGGTATATCATTTTTAGCGTGCCCAGCAGCAAATAACATTGCTGGTATAGCTATAATCTCTCTAACACCTTCTTTTCTAAGTTTTTCTATTCCTTCATTAATTATTGGTTTTGCAAATTCAAGATATCCATACTCGATAGGTATATAAGGTAATAAATTTTTTAATTTATTTACAAGTCCTGAAAATTCATGAACAGCAGATACACTTCTACTACCGTGTCCACAAAGCATAATACCTCTTTTTATAGGTGCCTCTAAAAAATAGTCTCTAAGTTTTTTTTGTTTAATTTCTGATAACATCTATTCTTGCCTATTAATATTTTAAAGTAAGGAGTGAATAGAAGAACCGCACCAATAAAGGTCTCTATTAAACTCCCGATTTGGGTCAGTTGTCAGAGTAATAATTACATCTTTGTAATACCCAAGTTTTTATATTAAAACAAAATAGAAAAATATCTATCAATCAATTTAAAAATTGGTTATTTTTTTTGCTATTTTATTTTTTTTATTCATTTATTCATATATATTCATATATTGGACTATAAATTTTGGTAACTTTAATGCTTTCTAAAAGAAATTCTATAGCGGTCAAGGTTGGTGATGTTCTTATTGGAGGTGAAAACCCAATAGTAATCCAATCAATGACAAATACTGATACTGCAGATATACAAAACACTGTCCAACAAGTAATCGATTTGTATGAGGAAGGCTCAGAAATTGTTAGAATAACAGTTGATCGACCTGATGCTGCTAAAGCTGTTCCATATATAAAAGAGTCCTTAGAAAAAAAGAACTATTCAATTCCTATAGTTGGTGATTTTCATTACATAGGACATAAATTATTGAGGGACTATCCTGCGTGTGCAGAAAGTCTTGATAAATATAGAATAAACCCTGGTAATGTTGGATTTAAAAATAAAAAAGATAAGCAATTCTCTGAAATAATTGAAATTGCATGCAAAAATAATAAACCAATCAGAATTGGTGCAAACTGGGGTAGTATTGATCAAGAATTACTTACAATACTGATGAACAAAAATAATGAACATAAGATTAAAAGGACATCAATCGAAATTCTACGTGAAGCACTAGTTACTTCTGTAATAAAATCAGCGAGAAGAGCTGAGGAAATTGGTTTAGAGCAATCAAAAATCATATTATCTGCGAAAGTTAGTAATGTTAATGAACTAATTAAGGTATATGAAAACCTTGGGAACCAAACAAACTATCCTCTCCACCTCGGTTTAACAGAGGCTGGTATGGGAATAAAAGGAGTTGTATCATCTGTTTCGGCTATTTCAATTTTATTAAATAAAAATATTGGTGATACAATTAGAGTATCACTCACACCTAAACCAAATGGTGATAGGGTTGAAGAGGTCAAGGTAGCAAAAGAAATATTGCAAGCCCTTAATCTAAAATCATATAGGCCAGATGTTGCTTCTTGTCCAGGATGTGGTAGAACCACATCAACTGTTTTTCAAGAACTGGCAATTGATATAGAAGATTTTATTGAAAAAGAGATGCCTGTCTGGAAAAAGAATTATATTGGGATAAACACCCTCAAAGTTGCGGTGATGGGATGTATTGTAAATGGGCCAGGTGAATCTAAACATGCAAATATTGGTATTTCACTTCCTGGAACTGGCGAGCAACCAGCTGCCCCGGTATTCATTGATGGAGAAAAATATAAGATTCTAAGAGGGGAAAATATTTCAGGTGAATTTAAAAAAATCCTGTATAATTATATTGATAATAAATATGAGAAGAATAACTAGGATCTAATTATGTATAATGGCAAAGATCAAAAAACTATCACTTTAAGCACAATCAGAGAACTTAAATCTAGAGGTGAAAAAATAGCTTGTTTGACGGCTTATGATTCTACATTCGCATATCAACTTGATCAGGCTGGAATTGAAATTATATTAGTTGGCGATTCTCTTGGTATGGTTGTTCAGGGTCACAAAACAACAATTCCAGTAAAGGTTGAAGATATGGTATATCATTCAAGAATTGTTTCTTCCTCAATAAATCATGCTTTTCTAATATCTGATATGCCCTTTATGAGTTTTTATAATCCAGATATTGCTTTAGAGAATGCAAAAAAGCTTATGCAGGATGGTGGAGCGCATATGATAAAATTAGAAGGAAATAAATCGCAAATAAATATTATAGAAAAACTAGCTTTATCAGATATTCCAGTTTGTGCACATATTGGTCTTAGACCCCAATCTGTCAATAAAATGGGAGGGTACAAAGTCCAAGGAAAAGAGAATAAAGAAGCAGAGAATCTAATAAATGAGGCCAAAAGAATAGAAGAATCGGGAGCAGATATTTTATTACTTGAATGTGTTTCTTCTGCAACTGCAAAAAAGGTTTGTGAATCTGTTAACATCCCAATCATCGGCATTGGTGCTGGACCAGATGTAGACGCTCAAATTTTAGTCTTATATGATATATTAGGAATAACTCCGGGCAAATTACCTAAATTCTCAAAAAATTATATGAATGGTCAAAATACAATTCAACAAGCAATCGTTGATTATATAGAAGAAGTTAAAACACAAAAATATCCGTCGGAACAACATTCCTTTAAATAATATGTTTATAATTTCAGATAATTTTAATGAGCTTAGAAAATATATATCACTTTGGAAACAAAAAAAATATAGAGTAGGATTTATCCCTACCATGGGGAATCTTCACTCAGGACATCTTAGACTAATTGAACAAATTAAGAAAAGAGATGTCGATAAAACTATTGTCAGTATTTTTGTTAACCCTAGACAATTTGGTCCAAATGAAGATTATACCAATTACCCAAGAACCTTAGAAGATGATATTAAAAAACTTAGAGATTTAGATGTGGATTTGTTATTCTGCCCAGATAAAGATTTAATGTACCCTATTCAAAATGCTGGTGAATTAAAGATTGATAATAAGATTCTAATGAATGACTTATGTGGGAGTAATAGAGTTGGACACTTTAATGGTGTATTATTAGTTGTAAATAAACTTTTTAATCTTTTGCAGCCTAATATAGTAATTTTTGGTCAAAAAGATTATCAGCAATATTTAATTATAAAGAATATGGTTGAGAATCTATTCATGCCAATAGAACTAATTCTATCTCCTATCATTCGTGAAATTGATGGTCTTGCAATGTCCTCAAGAAATAAATACCTTAACAAGAATGAAAGAGAGAAGGCTCCAAAGTTAAATAAGTCCTTAATAACTATTAAAGATAAAATTTTACAACACCCAGATAAATTTCATTCTATATTAGAAAATCAAATATCAGAATTAGAGAAAGATGGTTTTTTTATTGATTATTTTGAACTCAGACACAAAAATAATCTCTCTATTGTAGAAAATTTCAATTATGAAAATAAAAAGTACATTCTCTTAATAGCAGCAAAGATAGGTAATACAAGGTTAATAGATAATATTATTCTATGACTTCCTGTCCACTAATTGAAGACACAAATTATATAAATTATCTGCTTTATTACCATATCTTTTTAATAATAATTTAATCTCTTGCAAATTTATAGTAATTTTACTTTTTGACTCTTCAATCCCCATATATTCTATAAGTGTTGATTTTCCTCCTTTATTATCTTTATTAACAGACTTTCCTGCCATCTCCAAAGTAGATTCAATATCAATAAGATCATCACTTATTTGGAATATAGAACCATATAGTTTGGCAAATTCAAATAGTGTTTTTTTATCCTCGTCTGAACCCCCTCCTATTATAGGTCCTGAAATACATGAAAAGCAAAATAACTCCCCTGTTTTCATATGTTGCATATTATTGATTTCTTGAATATTAGTAGTTGAAGGATTCATATAAATATCTAACATTTGGCCACCAACCATCCCCATCCCACCGCTTGAGCGCGCTAAGTTATTTACCAGACTAATTTTACATTCAGGGGATAATACTGAATCTTCATTTGTGATAAGTTCAAAAGCTAGTGATATTAATGCATCCCCAACCAATATTGCCGTCGCTTCATCATACTTCTTATGCAAAGTCAATTCACCCCTTCGATAATTATCATCATCCATTGCAGGTAAATCATCATGAATAAGTGAATATGTATGAATACATTCTATTGCTAGAGCGATATGCCTAATATCCTTATAATCAATATCAAATAGATCACAAGCCTCAATCAAAAGTATGGCTCTAATTTTTTTTCCTTTATCCAAAAATATATACTTAATTGGATCTACTATATTTTTTGGATAACTTGAAGAGATGAGATAATCAACTAGATAATTATCTAAATCTTTTCTTATAAAATCGTATTTTTTTTTAATATTCATAATAATCTAAATAATAATGATTAATTAAACTTAATAAAAGTTTATATTTAATATATATAAATGATGACAAATAATAAATGAATATGTATATGTATTAAAATTAGTAAATTATAATTATAAATTGGAGATACTTATAATGGCAGTCCCAAGAAGTAAGGTGACGAAATCAAAAAGAGGTATGCGTAGGTCAACAGATTTTCTCAAAGGCGAAGCTTATGTTGAAGATAAATCTACCGGTGAGCTGCATAGACCTCATCATCTCAATTTAAAAACTGGAATGTACCGAGGAAAACAAATTCTTGATGCAAAAGAAGAAAAATAATCATCTGTACTATTATTAGGCGACAGATCTTTCAACCATCATCTTTTTAATACTAGCTATGGCTTTAGCCGGATTTAAGCCTTTTGGGCATGCCTTTGCACAATTCATGATAGTATGACACCTATATAATTTAAAAGGATCTTCCAGTTTATCCAATCTTTCATTTCGTTCGTCATCTCTACTATCAATTATCCATCTATACGCCTGTAATAAGGCAGCTGGTCCTAAATATTTATCCGAATTCCACCAATAGCTTGGACACGATGTTGAGCAGCAAGCACACATAATACATTCATAAAGACCATCCAGCTGTTCCCTATCTTCTTTAGATTGCAACCACTCTTCTTTTGGTTCATCATTTTTTGTCTGTAACCATGGTTCAATTGATTTATGTTGATCAAAAAAATTCTTTAGGTCTGGAACTAAATCTTTAATAACTTTCTGATGTGGCAAAGGATATATATTTATACAACCTTTTACTTCCTCAATTGAAGTAGTACAAGCTAGCCTATTAACACCACCAATATTCATAGCACACGAACCACATACACCTTCACGACATGACCGCCGGAAAGTGAGTGATGTATCTATATCACCTTTTATTTTCATAAGGGCATCTAATACCATAGGGCCACAATCTTCAGTATCGATATAATATAAATCTAAAGATGGGTTTTTATCATCATCAGGATTCCATCTGTAAATTTTGAAATCACGAATTTTCCCATTACCAGAAGGTTTAGGCCACTTTTTACCCTCTACTAGTTTTGAATTTCTTGGTAAAGCTAATTCAACCATATTTTGAACCTAATAAACCCTCTCCTTTGGAGGTATATAAGCTACCTCATTACTCAATGTATATTCATGAACTGGTCGATAATCTATCGTTGTTGTTCTTTTATCATTATCAATCCATGCCAATGTATGTTTCATCCAATTTTTATCGTCTCTTGCGGCAAAATCTTCTCTAGCGTGAGATCCTCTACTTTCTTTCCTATTTGCAGCACTTTCCACAGTTACGACAGATTGGACTATAAGATTATCCCATTCAAGTGCTTCAATAAGATCCGTATTCCAAATAAGAGATCTATCATTTATTTTTATATCATCAAGACCATGCCAAGTTTTATTTATAAGATTTTGTCCCTCTTCTAAGACCTCACCCTCTCTGAATACTGCGCAATTATTTTGCATAATCCGCTGCATTTCAGATCTTAATTGTGATGTTGATGTTTGGCCATCTGCATATCTAAATTTGTCTAGCCTTTGAAGAGCTTCCAGACCAGCATCCCTTGGCAAAGGCGCCTGCTTTGCATTAGGCTTTGTTGTATCAGCTGCCCTTTGACCTGCAGCTCTTCCAAATACAACTAAATCAATAAGTGAATTTGAGCCTAACCTATTTGCCCCATGGACTGATACACATGCGGCCTCACCGATAGCCATCAATCCCTCTACAACACAATCGGGGTCGCCATCTATTTTTGTTAACACTTCACCGTGAAAATTCGTAGGAATTCCTCCCATATTATAGTGCACTGTTGGTAATACAGGAATAGGCTCCTTAGTCACATCAATGCCCGAAAATATTTTTGCTGTTTCAGATATACCAGGAAGCCTTTCTGCTAAGACTTCCGGTGCAAGATGCTCTAAATGAAGATGAATATGATCTTTATCTTTACCAACACCTCTTCCTTCTCTTATTTCTATAGTCATTGATCTGGAAACTACGTCTCTACTGGCTAAGTCTTTAGCTGATGGAGCGTATCTTTCCATGAATCGTTCTCCTTCTGAATTGGTCAAATAACCGCCTTCACCGCGTGATCCTTCTGTAATTAAGCATCCTGCTCCATAAATCCCTGTTGGATGAAATTGAACAAACTCCATATCTTGCAGAGGTAACCCAGCCCTTAATACCATAGCATTACCATCTCCAGTACATGAGTGAGCTGAAGTAGCAGAAAAATATGCTCTTCCATATCCACCTGTTGCAAGAATAGTTTTTTGAGCTTGGAATCTATGCAAGGTTCCGTCCTCTAAACAAAGTGCAACCACACCTCGGCACTCACCTTTTTTATCCATTATCAAATCAATTGCAAAATATTCTATAAAGAATTCTGCCGAATGACTTATAGCTTTCCCATAAAGTGTGTGAAGCATTGCATGTCCAGTCCTATCAGCAGCTGCGCATGTTCTCTGGGCAGCGACTCCTTCACCATAATGGGTAGTCATACCACCGAAAGGCCTTTGATAAATTTTTCCATCTTCTCTTCTGCTGAAAGGAAGTCCAAAATGTTCTAGCTCATATACAGCTTTAGGTGCTTCTTTACATAAATACTCAATTGCATCCTGATCACCGAGCCAATCTGCACCTTTTACGGTATCATACATGTGCCATTTCCAATCATCCTCACCCATATTTCCAAGTGAAGCTGCGACACCGCCTTGTGCAGCAACCGTATGACTCCTAGTTGGAAAAAGTTTAGTTATACATGCTGTTTTTAAACCTGCCTGCGAACATCCCAAAGCTGCCCTCAAACCAGCTCCTCCTGCTCCAACAACAACCACATCATATGTATGATCAGTGAGAGTATATTCTCTTCCATTTATATTATATGAATTATCCATGCTTACTTATTTTCCTTTTAAATAATTAGACCTTTAAAAAAATGACTATAATTGAATACAATGACCCTATTATTACGATTGAGGTTAGTAAATTGTTCAAAATATAGGACATTTTTAAATTCTTTTTCTCATGTATGTAATCCTCAATCACTATCTGCATGCCTAGCTTCATATGATATGAAAAATTTAGTACAAGAAATATAGTTAAAATTGTTACTAATGGTTTTTGGAATAACTCAATAACATCAGCATATGTCATGTTAGGCAAATTGAATATTAAATATAATAAAAATATAGATAAGGGAATATTTAAGAGAGCTGTTATTCGTTGAGCTATAAAATGTCTAGTAGCGTGTTTTTGAGATTTATTATTTATTTCTTTGCTCATTAAAATTACCTATTAAACAATTAAATAAGACAACCAAAAAACGAATGTTAGTAAAATACCACCAATGAGTGTTGCACTAGCTAAAAAATCAATGGTACTTAAATCAAAACCTCTTACGTTATCCCAAATAATGTGTCTAATCCCACCTAACATATGATGAAATAAAGCCCATGTAACACCTACTAGAATGATGTTTCCTATCCAAGTGCTTAGAAATATTAAGAATAAATTATAGAAGGACTCACCTAAAGATAAAGTTAGCAATAATATAAGTACTAATATCATCCCAAAATACATTGCACTACCTGTAATTCGGTGAGCAATTGACATCATCATGTTGATTCTGAACTTATATATTGATAAATGAGGAGATAGGGGATTATTCATAAGTTTTTTGTTCTTTATTTAAATATAATTTTTTAATTACTTAGTTTGAGAATAGCATGAAAATATATTTAACCGATTAATTTTTTATTTATTAAAAGCTCAGCTATTTGGACTGCATTTAAGGCCGCTCCCTTTCTTAGATTATCAGAAACTATCCACATACTAAGTCCATTTTTTACAGTTGAGTCAACACGTATCCTGCTAACAAATGTTGCGTATTCACCCACACATTCTGTAGGTGTAATGTATTTATCTTCTTCCGGATCATCCACTACCATCACACCGGGTGATTTCCTTAAAATAGATCTTGCTTTTTCAGGACTGATAGATTTTTCAAATTCAATATTTACTGCTTCTGAATGGCCAACAAAAACGGGGACCCTAACACATGTTGCTGTTAGTTTTATAGATTTATCTATTATTTTCTTTGTTTCTGCGAGCATCTTCCATTCTTCTTTTGTATATCCATCATCAAGAAATACATCTATGTGGGGGATTACATTGAAAGCAATTTGTTTCGTAAAATTTTCTGGCTCTGCCGCCTGATTAACAAATATACCCTTAGTTTGATTAAATAACTCCTCCATTGCTGCATTTCCTGCTCCAGAAACCGACTGATAAGTTGAGACTACTACACGCTCTATTTTGGCAATATCATGAAGTGGCTTTAGTGCAACTACTAATTGAGCAGTGGAACAGTTTGGATTAGCAATAATACCTCTTTTTTTAGAATGAATAACATCATCAGGGTTCACTTCGGGTACGATAAGTGGTACATCATCATGATATCTCCAAAATGATGAATTATCTATGACAATTGCCCCTGCTGCTGCTGCAATAGGACCCCATTTTTCAGATATTTTAGAGCCAGCTGAGAACAACGCAATATCTACTTGACTGAAATCAAAAGTTTCTAGATCTTTAACTTTCAGTATTGTATCACCAAATGATATTTCCCTACCAGTAGATTTCCGTGATGCTAGAGCAAAAACTTCTTCGCAGGGAAAAGTTCTTTCATCAAGAATGTTTAAAATCTCCCGACCAACATTACCCGTTGCCCCAATAACTGCTATTTTAAATGCCATATTCTAATACTCAGCTTCTTAAATTCATCTGTGTTAGGATTGCATCCGTAATTTGTTGAGTACCAACTTTTGTCATGCCTTGCTGCATAATATCTGGTGTCCTGATGCCTGTTTCTAGGGCAGATGATATTGATTCTTCTATTAGTTGTGCTTCTTCAGTGAGGTTAAATGAATATCTTAACGCCATCGCAAAGGAGGCAATCTCTGCAATAGGATTAGCTATACCTTGTCCAGCAATATCAGGTGCTGAACCATGAACAGGCTCATACATTGCATTTCTTTTCTTTGTTTCTTCATTCACAGAACCTAGTGAAGCTGATGGTAACATTCCCATTGAACCAGTCAACATAGCTGCTTCATCAGATAATATGTCACCAAATAAATTATCTGCGACAATCAGATCAAATTGTTTTGGATTTCTTACAAGCTGCATAGCACATGCATCGGCTAAAATATGCTCAAGTTCCATATCAGGATATTCATTTTTATGAACTTCTGTAACAACATTATTCCAAAAGACGCCAGATATCATAACGTTCTTCTTTTCTGTTGATGTTACTTTTCCTTTTCTTGTTTTAGCTAATTCGAAAGCAACACGAGCAATCCTTTCAATTTCACTTGTAGTATAAACTTGTGTATCTATTGCTTTTTTCTGCCCATCAGGTAAATCAATGATTTCTTTTGGTTCACCAAAATAAACTCCGCCAGTTAATTCTCTAAGGATTAAGATATCTAGTCCTTCAACTAGCTCTCTTTTCAAACTAGATGCATCTGCAAGAGCTTTATAGCATATCGCAGGGCGAAGATTTGCAAATAGATCTAAATCTTTTCTTAGTCTTAACAGGCCTGCTTCAGGCCTAACTTCAAAAGGTACACTATCCCACTTTGGCCCCCCAACCGCTCCAAATATTATAGCATCACATTTATGGGCAAGATCCATTGCTTCTTCTGAGATTGCCACACCATGAATATCATAAGCAGCTCCACCAACAGAATCATGCTCAATCTCAAATTTAATTTGTGTATTTTTATTAAACCATTCAATTACTCTTTCAACTTCTTTTATTACCTCAGGTCCAATTCCATCCCCTGGTAACATTAATAAATTATATGAACTCATATTTAACCTCTATTTTTGTCTGTAAAGAAAATATAAAAAATTTTAAACCCATGGTCTAATATTCTTAATTTCTGTTTCATAATTTCCAATATCTTTATCTTTTTCTAAAGTAAGAGCAATATCATCAAGACCGTTCAATAAACAATGTTTTAAGAAATTATCTATTTTAAAATTAATAATATTTCCATCTGATGTTGTGATTTCCTGATTTTCGAGATCAATGCCAAGAGTTGCATTTGCACCTCGTTCAGTCTCTTCCATAAGAAGACTTACTTCTTTATCATCCAATACAATTGGTAACATTCCATTTTTAAAACAATTACCATAAAATATATCAGCAAAAGATGTTGATATTACAACTTTTATTCCATAATCGAGAAGCGCCCAAGGAGCATGCTCTCTACTTGACCCACAGCCAAAATTATCGCCAGTAACTAAGATTTTAGAATTCTTATACTTGTCTTGATTTAGTACAAAATTTTTATTATCTGTTCCATCATCATTATATCTCATCTCAGAAAATAGACCTTTTCCCAGACCTGTACGTTGTATTGTTTTTAAATATTGTTTTGGAATAATTTTATCAGTATCAATATTTATTTCTTTTAATGGCGCCGCAACAGCTGTAAAGTTCTTAAATTTTTCCATTATTATCTTCCTACTTAGTAAATTCTCTTACATCAACAAAATGACCTGCAATAGCAGCTGCAGCTGCCATAGCTGGTGATACTAAATGAGTTCTTCCCCTAAAACCTTGTCTTCCTTCAAAATTTCTGTTGGAAGTAGATGCGCATCTTTGTCCTGGTAATAGCTTATCTGGGTTCATAGCCAAGCACATTGAGCATCCCGGTTCTCTCCATTCAAAGCCAGCAGCCATGAATATTTTATCCAAACCTTCGCTTATAGCTTGTTCTTTAACAAGACCTGAACCTGGAACAATCATTGCATTTAGATTCTCATTTACATGATGCCCTTCAACCACCTTCGCAACTTGTCTTAGATCTTCAATTCTTCCATTTGTACATGATCCTATAAAAACTATATCTAGGTTAATATCTTTAATTTTTGTTCCTGGTTCTAATCCCATATATTCAAGGGCATTTTTCTTTGTCTGTCTTTTGCTTTCATCCATTAATTCTGGATCTGGAACTTCACCATTAATCGAAACAACATCCTCTGGACTTGTACCCCATGTAACCACAGGTGGTAATGAAGCTGCATCAAGATATATTTCTCTATCAAAATAAGCCTCTTTGTCAGTGTTTAATGAATTCCAATATACAATTGCTTTATCAAAATCATCCCCCTTAGGTGATCTGGGTTTATCTTTCATATAGGCAAATGTTTTTTCATCTGGTCCAATCAATCCAGCTCTTGCACCACCTTCAATTGACATATTGCAGACTGTCATTCTTCCTTCCATAGTTAGATCTGATATTGCTTTACCTGCATATTCAATTACAGAACCAGTTCCTCCCCCTGTACCTATTTCACCGATTATTGATAATATAATATCCTTAGCTGTTACTCCTTTTGGTGGAGTGCCACCAACATTAATTCTAAAATTCTTTGCTTTTTTTTGAATTAATGTTTGAGTTGCTAGAATATGTTCAACTTCTGATGTACCAATACCCATAGCTAACGCACCGAATGCACCATGTGTTGAGGTGTGGCTATCCCCACACATTATTGTTGTGCCCGGCAAAGTAAAACCCTGCTCTGGACCAATAACATGAACAATGCCTTGGCGCACATCTAACTCATTAAAATATTCAATACCAAATTCCTTACAATTCTTTGCAAGGGCCTCAACTTGAATTCTCGACTCTTCGTCGGCAATACCATTTTTTCTATCAGTAGTTGGAACATTATGATCAACAACTGCTAGTGTTTTTTCTGGACACCTAACTTTTCTATTTGTAACTCTTAGACCCTCAAAAGCCTGTGGGGAGGTTACTTCATGAATCAAATGTCTATCAATATATAATAGAGATGCACCATCTTCACTCTTATTTACTAGATGGTCATCCCAAATTTTATCGTATATCGTTCTTGCACCACTCATTTTTTTTCCCAAATATTTATTTATAAAAAAACTTATTCTTACTGTATCAGTTTTATTGATAAAAAAATCTCATTTATTTTCAATATATTTTTTAAGAATACTAAGTGCACTCTCTAAATCACTCTTATCAATCATCTCAGTTACGGTATGTATGTATCTTGTTCCCACTACAATACCAATTGCTTTAGCTCCTGAACCTGATTGTTGTCCAGCAGCACCATCTTGTCCTCCTCGACTCAGTATGGTTCTTTGGTATGTTATTTTATTTTCTTCTGCCAATTCAACAAATTCTTTTACAAGCTCATTGTCTGATATGAAGGATGAGTCTTTTATGTGAAGACCAAAACCCTTACCATGCGTTGTTATCCAATCTTGTTCAGATACTCCAGGCGTATCACATGCTAGTGTAGTATCAATACCAATTGCAATATCAGGATTAACTTTAAAGGATGCTGTCTTCGCCCCCCTCAATCCAACTTCCTCCTGTGATGTAAAGACAATGTATAGATCGCTATCTAATTCAAGTTTGGTCTCATGAATATACTTAGCTATTTCCATACCTAACCAACAAGCTATCCTATTATCAAGTGCTTTCGAAACTATCTTATCGGATAGTTCAAGAAATGGCTCATCCATTACAACAAAGTCACCAATTTTTACTATATCTTTTGTTTTTTCACCTATGCCCATGTCTATGAAAAACTCATTCGGCTCTGGTATTTTCTTTCTATCCATAGCACTTTGAGTATGAACAGGTTTTCCCTGTGGATTCATCACAGCTTTATAATCACCACTATCAGTACAAACAAGAACTCTTCTTGAAAATAAGTTTCGTGGATCAAACCCGCCAACAGGATCAACAAATAAAAAACCCTTATTATTAATGTGACTAACAAGGAAACCTATTTCATCCATATGGCAAAGAAGTAGAATTTTTTGTTTATTTTTTTGTTTTGAAAATTTCTTACAGATTAATGATCCAAGTGGATCAATTTCTATTTCATCAAAAAAATCTTTGACACTTTTTTTTATGAAATCACTAATCCTTGACTCTCTGCCTGCTACAGAGGGTGTCTCGCATAATTGTTTTAGAAGTTCATAGTTCAAATCAAAATCCTCATTATTTAAAGTTAAAGGATCTATTTTGACTCATTTTGTGGAGCTGAGTCTTTTTTTGCTGCCAAATCTTTTGCTTTGGTTCTGTTTGGGTCAATCTTTTCAGCTATTCGAGCAGACTTACCTCTTCTTTCACGAAGATAATATAATTTAGCTCTCTTTACCTTACCTCGTTTAACTATAGAAATTGATTCTATAGTAGGTGAATAGACTGGAAAAACCCTTTCTACTCCCTCTCCATATGATATCTTTCTGACAGTAAAGTTTTCATTGATACCCCCACCGGATCTACCAATAACAACCCCTTCATATGCCTGAACTCTCTCCCTAGTACCTTCGCTAATTTTTACATTAACCTTTACAGTATCTCCAGGGCTAAAATCAGGTATAGATTTATTTTCTAATAATTTCTCAAGTTGTTCTTTTTCTAATTCTTGAATAATATTCATTTTTCTGCTCTTAAAATAGATAAATACACTAGTGCTATAATTATATTATATTGTAAATTTTGTCGATATTTAACTTATGCCAACATCAACCTAACATAAACATGTTGCGTATTTAGATGTTTTAACATGAGATAATTTGTGTTTATATATTTAAATAACTTAAATGTATATAATTTATTTTCAAAAAAAATAATTTTTATGGAAAATATAAACTTCAAAGATCTTATTAATTTAATTAAAACTGGTGATATATCTCCGGTTGAATTAACAGAATATTACTTAGACAGGATTAGTGTCTACAATACTGATCTTAATGCCTTCATTACTATTCTTGCGGAGGAGGCGATGAAGGAAGCAAAAGTTGCCGAAAAAGAAATTTCGAATGGTCATTATCGTGGTCCATTGCATGGAATACCATATGCTGCAAAAGACATAATAAATACTGCAAATATCAGAACAACTAATGGCTCTAAGAAATATGACAATTTCTATCCTGAAAAAGATGCATTTTGTATTCAAAAAATGAAGGATGCAGGAGCAATATTACTTGGGAAGACAAATACTCATCAATATGCAGCTGCCTCAACAACGATCAATGTTCATTACGGCACCACAAAGAATCCTCATGATAAAAGAAAAATTGCTGGTGGTTCAAGTGGCGGATCCGCATCTGCGATTTCGGCGAATTTAGTTCCAATTGCCCTCGGAACAGATACGGGTGGATCAATACGTACGCCAGCTTCCTTGTGCGGGATTGTTGGATTGAAACCTACTTATGGAGCCATTAGTTTAAATGGTGTATTTCCAAACTCCCCCTCAATTGATCATGTTGGGCCAATGGGTGAGTCAGTTTTTTCAACAGCTATGGCCTTCAAAACTCTTAAAGATTACGACAAGACTGATCCAAGATCTATCATTAATAACTATTTTAACTCTGATAATATGCTAGATAATATTGATGGTTTTAGGGTAGCCTTGTGTCCTGAATTATATGAAAATCAGGAATTAGATAATGAAATAGAAAAATCCTTTACGCATGCTGTTGGTCTCCTCAAAGAATTAGGTGTTAAAGTCTCTTATGTAAAATATAATGATATCAAAACACTTCAAAATCTATTCTATAATATAGCAGGTCCCGAGTTTACAAGAGTTCACCGTCAACAATATAACGAAGATCCAAATAGCTTTGATCCCGATGTAAGGAAAAGAATGGATTGGTCCGTAAAGGTGAAAATAGATGATTACTTGCGGGGGCTAGAAGATAAAGTAAGAATAATGAGAGATATTGAAGAAAAAATAGAAAATTTTGACGCTCTAATTACTCCTGCTACACCCTTCACTGCTCCATTAATTGATGACCTCCAAGCAATAATAAATGGAAAAAAATATGATTATACCGTTAATATACATAGGAAGTTTTTCTCACCATTTAATGTTACAGGTCTTCCCGCATTAGTCCTGCCAATTGGGAAAGATAAGTCTAGAATGCCAATTGCAATGCAAATTGTTGGAAAAAAATGGTGTGAACATACAATACTTCAAATTGCATATAACATAGAAAAAAATATTCTATATAATAGTAATATCAAATTATGAGAGGTTAATATGGAAATTATAGATTTAAGTAGGGAGCTATATCATCGCTCACCACAATATCCTGGTCAACCACCAATCATTCATGGTGTTTGGAAAAGCCATGAAGATGCTTTCGCCGACTCAGGTAATGTGCAAGGTAATTCTGTTCATTATTTCTCAATGCCTGATCATGGAGGAACTCATATAGATGCGCCGAGACACTTTAGTGCTGATGGGATTCCAATTGATAAATATCCTCTTGAAAATTGTATCGTAAAAGGAATTTGTATCGACCTTAGGCATATTGAACCAAAGGCTGAAATTACTCCATCAGATTTAGAAAAAGCTGTTATCAAATCAGGCTTAAATATTCCAAAAAATGGTACTATACTATTATGCACAGGGCATCACGAGAGAACTTTTCCTTCATCAGCATACTCAACAGATAATCCTGGTGTAAATATAGAAGCCACAAAATGGCTCGCTGACCAAGGTGTTGTTCATTTTGGAATAGACTCAATGCGACCGGGTCCGATAGGAAAAATAAATTCTTTAGTTCATAAGGTTTGTCATGAAGTTAATATTACTCATCTTGAGAGTTTATGTAACCTCGAAAAACTTATTGGCAGAGAGGAATTTACATTTATTTGTTTGCCAATGGCCTGGAGAGGTGGAACTGGATCTCCTGTAAGGGCGGTTGCTGTCTTCGGTGATCTCTAGGAAAAGATATGGTTTCTTCTCCTAAACCTCCAAGACGTATTGTTATTGGAAATAATGAGAATGGCAAATCTGTAGTCCTATCTGATATGGAAAACCCCTATCAATATAATAGAGGAGGGGGTTCAACAATATATTTTAATGAGATATGGACGTTTGATGATTGTCCTATTGATCTATCTAATTCCAAAGACGGCGCAAATAGACCTCTAAGTCACTCTCCACCATTAAATGGAGCTCATTTTAGAGTTATCGAATCAAGAAAAGAAGATAATAAAAAAATTGATCAGCAAGCGGCCGATAAATTTTTTGAATCTATGAATAGAACTGGTCTATCAGAAAAAATGAAAAGTGATAAACACTGGAATATGCATAGAACAAGTACAGTAGATTATGGCGTGGTGACAAAAGGTAGCAGAGTTCATATACTTCCTGAAGATGAATTAACTATGCGTGAAGGTGATGTAATTGTTCAGCTTGGTCATTTTCACTCTTGGGATAATTCACATGGTACAAATGAAATGCTATTTGTTATGATTGGAGGAGATAATGATGAATGATTCTTTCACCACAAAAAAGAGAAGGATTATTCTAGGTCAATATCCTAACGGTAATATAAAATTTATTAGTGATGAGATAGCAAAAGATATTATTACAGATCCTGCCAGACCTGGATACATGTCAACAAAGATATGGGCAACACTTAGTACACCTGCAAATTTTGGCGAGAATGCAGAGAAGGAAAGTTCTAGTTACCAACATAGCCTAATACCTCCAAAATCTGGCTCAATCTGTAGATTTGTGCAAATACCACCTGATAATAACTTTGAGAAAGTTAATAATGATGATGTCAAAAGATTTTATCAATCAATCAATTCAAAAGAACTACATAATCCCAATCAATCAGTCCACCCTTATATGCATAAAAAGAATAGCTTAGATTATGTATATGTAATGTCCGGAACAATCAAACTGATTTTAGATGAAAGTGAAGTTAACTTAAATATGGGTGATACCGTTGTGAATATTGGTGCTAATCATGCTTGGAGTAATACTACTGATAAAATTTGTGAATTATTTATCTCTTCACATGATGCAACTTAATAACTTATAACTATTTATTTTTCTTTCCACCAAATAACAAGACCTGCTGATATGACAAGAAATGCTCCCAAGGCAGTCTGTTTACCTGGCAAATGATCAAAAATAATTAGACCCATTATTGTTGAACCAATTATTTGTAAATACAAGAATGGAGCAATTACTGATGATGGAGCAATTCGAAATGCCTGAGTTAATAATAAATTTGTCGCAATAGAGCCGAACGCTATTACTGCAAGTAAAAACCACTGGAAATTATCAGGTATTGTAGGCGCCACACTCTCATATCCTACTAAGTCTCCTATTAAAATAATAGAACCCATGATTATGACCGCTGTCACGGCAATATAGTACTGAAAGATTGGTAATCTGGCAATATTAGCCCACTTTCTTGTAATAAGAGTTGCGGTCCCATGAAATAAAGCTGCAAGAGCAGGAAAAATTGCCCCCCAACCAACATTATCGAAATTTGGTCCAATAACTAACAGTGCACCGGTCATACCTGCAACAACAGCACTCCATCTGTATACACCAACTTTTTCTCTTAAAATTATGGCCGATAATGATGTAATTATTATTGGTGTTAGAAAGAAAATCGCCACTGCGTCTACAAGAGGTAATATGGCTAATCCCGCATATACACACAATGTGCCTAAGCTAGCTAATACCCCTCTTAGAACAAGTGGCCAACTTGGCCGAGCTATCCAATCTTCCTTCGGGATATATAAATATATGTAAATACTTAATACAATTATATGTATCAGAAAACGCATGAATGCAATTTGCGGAGGAGCCATAATACCTCCAAGTAATTTTACAGACGCCTCTATGAATGGAACAGTTGCAATAAACCCCAGTACAAAAAGGATACCCTTTTTTGGATCATCAATAATTTCAAATTTTGACATATTGTAAATTAATTTTTGCTAGTGACTAACTGTATATTTTTTAAATTTTTCCTCATCAATATTAATACCCAATCCAGGACCATCTTCAGGTGTCATTATATAACCATCCTCAACTTGTACGGCATTACGGACGATATCATCTGCAAGGTATTGACTCGATAAGCTAGCATCCCATTCTAGTGATGGAAGTGACCTTGTAAAATGAGCAATGGCAGCGCTCCCGATTGAAGTGTTTGCAGCTTTGCCTGCGAGGTTAATATGCATCCCTAATGAGTGCATTAAATTAGCTGCCTCAAATAACTGAGAGACACCTCCAAATTTGATCATTTTTAAGCTTCCGCCTTCAGCAGCTTTTTTTTCATGGTGAATTTTTATATCATGAATATTGTGGATGCCTTCATCCACACCCAAAGGGGCATATGAAGTTTCATTACATTCAACCATTGATTCAACATCATTACCGTTCACTGGCTGCTCATAGAAATCTAGTCCAATATCACCAGTTTTAGATGCAAAAGTTAGGGCATCCTCTCTATTAAATCCTTGATTAGCATCTGCTGAAAGTTTGTAATCGTGGTCAAGTATTTTTTGGGCTTGATAAGCTCTATCAATATCTTTCATGACATCGCTTGCCCCTATCTTTAGCTTGTATGAAACAAATCCAAGGTCAATTCTTTCCCTCAATAACTTGAACTCATCTTCGCCACCAGCTATGAGCCAGATCATAGGTACTTTCTCTCGTTTTGATCCACCTAGTATCTCATATAATGGCTTATCTAAAGTCTTCCCATAAAGGTCATAGAGTGCCATATCAATTGCTGATTTGGCGCCTGAATTTCCATAAATTGTAACTGCTAGAATATTTTTTATTTCATCCGTATCTATAACCTCAACCCCAATTAGGCGCTGCTTCATAAAATTGACTGCAGCGCGCATACCTATGGAAGTTTCTCCGTTGAAAAAAGGTGCATATGGAGCTTCTCCCCAGCCAATTTTTCCATTGTCAGCTGTCACTTTTACAACCATGTTATCGCAGTGTTCTATATAAACTCCTGACATTTTTAACGGTACTTTGAGAGGAACCTGCACTATAAAAGTGTCTATTTCTTTTATTTTAAACATTTCAAAAACCCAATAATCATAAATTAATTGTACTATTTGATTTTGCTGACTCTTCCATTGCAAGTGTTATTAGCAAGTTCTTTCTAGCGTCTTCTGGACTAGCTATCGGACATTCTCTTCCCATTGAAAGATGATCAAGCCATACTCTTGTTTCATCAGCAACAGGACCCCAATAATCGCCAAGATGCCAATTACCAGGCGTAGAACTCGACAAGAATGCCGTATTAAATTCTAGATTTGGAATATATGCATGTGGTATTGCATTATTCGTAATCAGTAGCTCATCTGTATGATCATCATTGAGTATAAGAGCACCGTCATCGCCATAAACTTCAAATCTTACACCCATTCCCAATTGGGGAGAATGGGAAGGAAGAGCAAAAAATACACCCAAGTTAACAATTGCTCCATTATCAAATTTAATGAGACTCCAAGTTGTATCATTAACATCAAAACCAGCTTTTCTAAATACCGTTCCGGCTCCCCTTGCAGTTACTTCTATAGGCTTAATACCCTCAAGGTACCAACAAGCAACATCAACCCAATAAGTTAAAACATCAACAACAGGAGTGGCTGTACTCGATCTTTTGAGAATTTCAATGCCTTGAGCTCTTGTATTACATGCCCTTGCAGAAATTGATAAAATATTACCGATACGACCTTCAATTAATTGGTCCTTTCCAGATAAATATCTCCTTTTGAAACGCTGGGCATAGCCAACTCTGAAAAGGGTATTCGTCTCTTCAGCTTTTTTTATCATTTTATCTGCGTCATGAATTGTTAAGGCTATTGGTTTTTCAACTAAAACCGGTTTACCTAATTCTAAAGCATGAATAACTGCATCATAATGCTCATGTTCGCTAGTGGATACAATCACAGCATTTACATTCGGATCTGAGATAAGCTCGTGATTATTATCTGTATATTTATTTGCATTACATCTCTCGGCGAGCTTTTTTGCATTTTCCATTTTTATATCGGAAACACCCAAAAATTTGACAGCTGGATGACCTGCTGAAAGTATTGCTCTTAAAGACCCGATTCTGCCTGATCCTATTATTGCAATACCTAAATCTTTAGAGGTCATTTTATGATTTACCCTTTACTGAATTTAATACCTCAATCACAAGGTCTTTAGATGATTTTAATTCACCTTGGTGTATTTTTTTGGTTATTTCTACAATCTTGTCATTGATTGGCGTTTTAATACCTAACTGTTTTCCACCTTTTGATACCCATCCGTTTATAAGGTCTACTTCGCTTAAACGCCCCTTTCTATGATCCTGCAATACTGTGTTAAGCGCAGTTGGACCAACATGTTTTGTTATTGTATCTAATAATAGCTCTTGAACTCTATTAGAAGTATCTATTTCTTCTTTGGAGAGACCCATTATAGGCACTGTTTTATAACCAAGACCTTCACCAACTTTTAATGCCTCTTCTCCTGCTTTAAGCATAACATCTCTCATTCCATCCAACTCAAATGCCTCTGCTGGTCTAAGATCTCCAATAGCTTTTATTCCCATACCCATTACATTTACGATAAGTTTCATCCATTTTGCTGACAAAATTTCATCACTTATACCAACCTTCCCAGCAAATTTTAGTACCTCTTCAATTTCTGGAATTCGTTCCAACATATCTGGTGCTAATGCCCCCAAACCAAACCAAGTTCCCTCGGGAGGGGTGTTTCTTTTTACTAACCCTGGATCGAATAATTCAGATGATAATTCAGCAACACATCCTATTGTTCGATTTGCCCCAACAATACCCGATATTTGCTCTGCCATCATACAATTTTGAACTCCAACTAAAATCCCATCTTCTTCTAGATAAGGCTTGATTAGTTCACATGCCCATGCTGTGTCATATGCTTTCATAAATAACAAAACAATATCAAATTTTTCTGCAAAAGTTGCTATGTCACATAAGTGATAAGCGTCTACTTTAACCTCTAGCGTACGATTTGGCATCTCGATCTTTAGGCCATCTTTTCTCATTTTTTCAACATGTTCAGGCCATTGATCAATTAGTTTTACATTAAAACCATTGCTGACTAAATCAGCGGAAACACAGCTACCGTTTGCTCCTGTTCCGAGAATTGCGATCTTCTTATTATTCATATTTTCCTCATATAAAATACCTAAACAAAATTGTAGACAGGTAAGCTAAATAATGCCATGTAATAAAATTATGGTCTACAACAAAATTAAACTTATATTCCTAATTATCCTTCCTTTTGGAATAGGATATATGTTGTCTTTCTTTCTCAGAAACACAAATGCAATTCTAGCTCCAGAGTTATCCGTAACATTCTCCCTGAATGCAACTGAAATAGGGTTTTTAACCAGTATTTTCTTCTTTTCTGGCGCAATTCAATATATACCCCTAGCAATTCTCTTGGATAAATTTGGTCCTAAAAGGATATTCATTGGTGAAATCTTGTTGGCCATAGTTGGTTGTATTCTGACATCATATGCTGATAGTTATTTGATGTTAGTTATTGGTAGAGCATTCCTAGGATTTGGCATTGGGTCTTGTCTAACTACTGCATTAAAATCTGTTACTATTTGGTTTCCAAGTCAATTTTGGGCAACTGCAAATGGGATGATTTTATTTTCAGGTTCAATTGGTGCAATTCTATCAACAAAGCCTCTTCAAATTTTTATGATCGATTATCATTGGAGAGATCTTTTCCTTATAGGATTTGTGATTTGCTTTTTACTTTTAATTTTAGTCATATTCTTGATGCCCGAAAAAAAAATAGAGCCCCAGTCGGATAAAGAGTCAAATTTTTACGTCTATATGCAAATTATCAAAAATAGAAATTTCTATACCCTTGCCCCCGTTTCAGCCCTTGGCCTTGCAAGTTTCTTTTCCATTCAGGGATTATGGGCTAATGGCTGGATGTCTGATGTTGCTGGCCTATCCCAAGAAGAAATAGGGATTCGTTTGCTAATTGTGGCAATTGCCATGTCTTTTGGAACTTTAGGCAACGGTGCTCTTGTTGATTACTTATCCAAACGTGGAATAAATAGAGCTAAATACCTGGCTACAGGTTTATTAATACTATTTCTCATTCAGATATCTTTTGCTTTAAATATAGATACTAATGGTTATTGGCAATGGGCTATACTTGGATTTACAGGTAATATTGGTGTTTTAGTTCATCCCATTCTAAATAAAACATATCCTCCAGGTTATTCTGCAAGATCAATTTCTACAATAGCCGTCTCAACATTCCTAATGGTTTTTTTAATTCAATTTAGTATTGGATTCATTCTAGATATTTGGGGACCAAATGATTTTGGTTCTTATCCAAAAGTTGCTTATAATTATGCTTTTGGTATGCTTGTAATTATTGAAGTAATATTCTTCAGTTGGATGCTTGTAAATATTAGAAAGCTAAAAATTGATTTTTAGATTAATTAATGTTCAAAATTAAAGATATACAAATATATAATATTGGATTGCCTCTGCAACAAACCATTCATATGTCAAACATTACTATTGAAAGGAGTAATAGTATCCTAATCAAGGTAATTAGTTTTGATGGAGATTTTGGTTGGGGTGAAGCTGCCGCCTCCTTGTCGATGACAGGCGAAAGTTCTGTTGGAATGATACAAGCAATTAATTATATGAAAGAGATTTTAATTGGAGTTGAAATCCAATCCTATGAGTCTATTTCAAATTTAGTACAAATATCCATTTATGGAAATGCCGCAGCAAAATCATCTTTAGAGGTTGCTCTAATTGATCTATTTGCGAAAATCCAAAAGAAATCCTTTTCTGAAATAATAGGAAAAATAAAAAGATCTGATCTACCAATAATTTGGCGAATAGCAGGATCAGAAAATGAAATAGATGAAGCTAAGAAAAAAAGAGATGAGGGATTTAAAGCATTTAAAATCAAAGTTGGAGCAAAAACAATTAACGAAGACCTTCAAAGAGCAGAAAGTCTCAGAATAGCTCTAGGAAATGAAGTTCAACTCACAGCTGATGCTAATGCCGGCTATAATAGGAAAGATGCCATACAATTCTGTTCTTTGATTGATAGGGCTGGATTAGACTATATGGAACAACCCGTCAATGGTTACGATATTAAAACAATGAAAGCATGCAATGAATTGATGTCTACGCCTCTAAGCGCTGATGAAGGTATTCACTCTTTAGAAGACTTATCTATCCATAAAGATATGAATGCTGCCGAGGGAGCAAGTTTAAAATTGATTAAATTTAGCAGCATAAAAAATCTCCTAGGAGCAATTGATTTTATGGAAGAAAATAATATGCATGTGAATATTAGCGGTAAAGCAGGTGACTCATCGATCAGTGCAGCTTGTATTGGGCATATCTCAAAAGTAGGAAATAAATTAGATTGGTTCAGTAATGTTAGTATTCAGTATTTAGCCGATGATATCATTCTAAATCCAATGTCCATTAAAGATGGAAAGCTTATGTTAAACTCAGGTCTTGGATTAGGGGTTGACGTTGATGAAGACAAAATAGAAAAATATAAAACATAGGAGTTTCGACAAATGCTTAAAGTTAAAGGAAGAAATACGTCTGGCAATGTGATGAAAGTCACTTGGATACTAGAAGAACTTGGAATTCCATATCAACAAGAAGATGTTGGTGGTAAATTTGGCAAAAACAAAGAAAAAGAATATTTAGATTTAAATCCTATGGGACTTGTTCCAACGCTCATCGATGATGATATTGTTCTATGGGAATCAAATACTATTGTAAGATACTTGGCTAAAAAATATAGTTTTGATGCGATGTCTCCTTCAGATGATGGCATGAGAGCTAAACTAGAACTATGGATGGATTGGCAATTATTTGCTATAAATCCAATGATGAGACCAATTTATCATGGTATTATTCGAACAAGTCCCGAGGATAGAGACTGGAACAAAATCAACGAAAGCATAGAACTTGGAAATCGACATTGGAAAATTTTGGAAAAACACCTTGAAGGTAAAGAATACATTGGTGGAAATACTCTCACTATAGCAGATATACCACTCGGTCCTGTAATACATCGTTTTCATACTATAGTTGAAGATAGGCCATCTACTCCAAATATAGATCGTTGGTATGAAAATTTAAAGAAATCAGAAGCATATCAGAAAATTGTTATGATCCCACTTGAGTAGGCTTTTATATGTTTATAGATCAGTCCAATGAAATATAGCGCTGATATAATATCCTTTTGGTTTGCAAATCAGAGTAAATGGTTTTCTAAAAGTGATCAATTCGATGATCTTTTAAAAAAAAAGTTTCTGAATGCTTACAATGAATACTTAAATACTAGCTATAGAAAAGAAGAGTTGGATATTAGAGAAATACTTGCCTTAATAATATTATTCGACCAATTTCCAAGAAATATGTTTAGGGATCAATCTTCAAGTTATGACACTGATGGGTTGGCATTGGATTTATCTTTTTATGTTTTAGAAAATGAATTAGAAAAAGTTCTTACTGAAGAAGAGAAAAGGTTCATATATATGCCATTAATGCACTCTGAAGATTTGATTTTACAAAAAAAATGCGTTAGCCTTTTTAAAGAACTTGGTCATGACTTAGCTATCAAATCTGCAATAGAACATTACAAGATTATTGAAAAATTTGGACGATTTCCTCATAGAAATAATATATTAAGTAGAAAAAGTACGCCTGAAGAGATTAAATTCCTAGAGAGTTTTGACAGTTTCTAAACTATCTGGCTAAGAGGTTATGAGCAGAATTACTCAGGCAAAGAATTAATTCCATAACGTTCAGCAATTTTTTCTAATTGATCATAAACAGCTTGAGTGATTGGTATCCCTAACCTAGAATTTTCTTCAATAGCAATAGCCTCTGGTTCTCCATGAATATAAACCCTGTCCTGATCAGGTTCTTTTTTTGCATTTCTGATAATGTTATAAGTAGCATTCATTTCTTTTTGAATTTCAATGGGATCTCTAAACCCATCTAATCTTATTGCCCCCATTAAATGACCCATTGCGGGCCTGTCATTTCCTCTTGCTCCTTTTATTCTATCTGCGAAGGATGTCCCTGTAACTGCACCACATAACAATTCAACCATGAGATTTAAACCGTAACCTTTATGTCCACCACTTTCCATACCAGCTCCACCCAATGGTAGAAGAGGGGCTCCATATGTAAGTACTCCATTAGCATCCAGTTCAGGGGTGTCACCCATAGGAGATACCCATCCCTCTTTTACATCTCTACCCTCTCTCAATGCCGTTTCGATTTTACCTACAGCCACTGTTGTCGTAGCCATATCGAGCAAGAAATCGGTTGACTCTCCTCCTGGTATAGCAACAGACATTGGATTTGTTCCTAGCATTGACTCTCTTGCATATGTAGGTGTTGTTCTTCCACCACTATTAGACATAGATATGCCAATGAATCCTCTCTTCATAGCCAAATCAGACCAATATCCTGCAAAACCAAAATGGCTAGAGTTTGCAACACCGATAAATCCTGTTCCATACTCTTCTGCAATTTCAAGAGATTTTTGCATTGCTTTATTTGCAGCAATTATTCCAATCCCATTCTCGGCATCTAGTAAACCCGTTGTTTTGGAATTCATCTTTATATCCATTTTTGGATTAAGGTTAAGAGTGCCTTTTTCAAGGCGCACAATAAAATAGCTTAATCTTGCAGCTCCATGGCTTCTTACCCCTCTCAAATCTGCAGCAACCAAAACATCCGATACTAAATCTGCATCATCTGGCTCGACTCCAACTCTGATTAGAGCTGTTGACAGAAAATTTTTTACGACTATTGGGTCATGTCTCTTGGTTCCTTCTGGAAGTGCTGCCGTTTCAACCATGCTAATTTTCCTTTAAAAAATAGATAGAATATTTCAGAATCTGTTATAATATATTTTAAAATTTTATATTTAGGAAGAGATTTGATAATGAAAAAGAGATCAGGAGCCCATGTATTAGTAGAATCTTTGGTGAATGAAGGTTTAACGACCATCTTCGGTATTCCAGGTGTAGATACCTTGAGTGTTTATGATGCTTTCCTCGATCATCCTTCCATTAAAGCAATTAATGTAAGACATGAACAAAGTGCAGTATTTATGGCAGATGGATATTACAGAGCATCTGGAGATATTGGAGTTGCTCTTACAAGTGGAGGTCCCGGTGCCTTAAATACTCTGACCGCTATGGGGACAGCTCATAATGACTCATCTGCAATATTACATATTTTAAATGATAACCCAGCTCATGTAAGGGCAAAAGGTCGTGGGTATTTCCATGATGTGAGAGATCAGTATGGTATATTTAGACCTGTTATCGATTTTGGTTACCAAGCAACAATGCCTCATGAAATTCCTGACTCTATTCGAACCGCAGCAACGGCTCTAAAAAGCCGGAGACCCAAGCCTGCAATGGTAGAGATAGGTGGCGATGCATTCAAGATCCACAGTGATATATCTATTGGTGAAAAATCTTCAAGCCATAAAAGAGAAGCTACAGATGATGAATTACATCAAATCGTTGACGCTCTATCTCAATCAAAAAAACCAATGATATGGTCAGGTGGCGGAGTCGTCCATGCTGATTGCTCAGCAGAATTAATAAAATTTGCAGAGAGTTTGAATGCTCCTGTTATCACATCACAAACAGGGAAAGGATCTATACCATTTGATCACCCTCTGCATGTCGGTAATTGGAGTAATGAAAAACCTGTAAGAGAGTTTATAGATGATACAGATCTTGTTATTATCCTTGGTAGTCGATTATCCTACTTCCCAACTGGTGGTTGGACATTAAAGTTTCCAGGTAAAGTTATTCAGATTGATATCGATCCAGCAGAACTTGGAAGAAACCACCCTGTTAATTTAGGTGTTGTTAGTGACCTTGGAAATGCACTTGGAAGAATTAATACAATTATTGATAGCAAGAAAATTGAATTTAATACCGCAGAACGTAAACCTGAAATAAAAGCCTTGCTTGATAAAATACATGCAGCTCTTGGTAAGCCTGTTGAGGTTGACGTCCTTGATCAATTACGATCTGCATTACCTCCTGAGACTATTGTCTTTAATGATCCTACAACTATTGTATTTTGGATGCGCTCCTATTGGAAAACATACCTTCCAAGAACTTGGTTTGTCCCATCTGGTTTCGGAACATTGGGATTTGCACTTCCGTCGGCAATAGGCGCCAAAGTTGCAAGACCAGACGTACCAGTCGTTGCAATGCATGG
>JAQWOP010000009.1 GCA_029245795.1 Hyphomicrobiales bacterium | reverse complement strand
TATTTATAATAATGAATTATGGGGGCCTGTGAAAGACGAAACATTCTCATGGCTACAAAGAATATGTTTAAATAAAGAAACACCCCACGCAAATGCTGAAGAAGCTCATAGAAACCTTTTTTTAACCTTAGCAATGGATTTATCTGCAAAGATAGGACAAGAAATTGATTTAAATATAGATGAGGAAGAAATCATGGAAAAATTAAATAGGATAGATTCACAATGAAAATAGGTATTATTGGAACTGGAGCAAATGGAAGTTGTATAGCGGCGGATCTAACAATTGCCGGATATGATGTTAGCTTGATAGACCAGTGGTCAGATCATGTTAAAATAATGCAAGATTACGGAGTAGAAATACAATTACCTAATAAAAAGATCCATAGCTTTGTAAAAGCATATAATCTATGCGACATTTGTACTTTTACTGAAAAATTTGACGTAATATTTGTTGCAGTTAAAGGATATGATACAAAATGGACTGCTACAATAATAGAACCATACCTAAAAGATGATGGGATAATGGTCGGTCTTCAAAACTGTATGACAGCTGATCTAATCAAAGAAGTGGTTGGAGAAAAAAGAAACCTAGGAGCAGTTGTTGAATTATCTTCTGAAATATTCGAACCTGGTAAAGTAAAAAGAAATACTCCACCGGAAGGCACTTGGTTTGGTGTCGGAAGTTTAGATAAGGGAAATGATAATAGAATTCCTGAAGTTTTAGAGATTCTTAAACACTCCGGTAAAGTGGCCAAAAATGACAATATATTATCGGCAAAATGGATGAAGCTTATTGTTAATGCAATGACTATGGGTCCGAGATCCATACTTGGGCTGAGAGCCATTGAAGCTATGGAATATAGTGGAATGAGAAATATAGCTTTGAAAATAGGCGAAGAAGCACTGAAGGTTGGCCAAAAATTAGGTTATAAGCCTGAGCCCATATTCGGTTTAACTAGTGCAGATATAGATGGCTCCAATAGACTTTTAGAATTATTACTTGATAAAATTATCAAAGATGTTGGGCCGCATGCGAGAGACGCAGTATTGCAAGATCATCTAAAAGGTAGATTAAGTGAAGTAGACCTTATTAACGGACTAATATATGAGGAAGGAAAAAGATTTGGTATAGACTGCGCTTATAATAAAAGGATTGTTGACATGACTAAAGATATAAAAAATGGCAATATAAAACCAAGTCCTAGTAATGTATCTGATTTAGTTACTTGATGACTAATTAAAACTAAACACGCTGTATAACCATTGATATCCCCTGCCCAACACCAACACACATAGTACAAAGAGCATATTCAATGTTTTTATTACCTTTCATTTCAACTGATGCAGTTAAAGCCAATCTTGTTCCCGACATACCCAAAGGATGACCAAGAGCAATCGCACCACCATTTGGATTTACTATTTCACTTTGATCATCTATCCCTAGCATTCTCAAACAAGCAAGTGCTTGAGATGCAAAGGCTTCATTAAGTTCAATCAAGTTAATTTTTGTAAGATCTAATTTCAATGATTGTAATAATTTCCTGGTTGAAAAGACAGGTCCAATTCCCATGTAGCTCGGCTCAACTCCAGCTACTGCTCCACCACAGTATCTTGCAAGTGGATTTAACGAATATTTTTTTACCATCTCCTCAGAAGCAATTACTAGGCAGGCAGCACCATCATTCACCCCTGAGGCATTCCCAGCAGTTACAGTCCCATTTTGTTTAAAGGGGGTTGGTAATTTGTTCATTTTTTCAAGATCTGTATCTCTGGGGTGCTCATCCTTATCAAAGATAACAGGATCACCTTTTTTCTTATGAATTTCTAGAGACATTATTTCTGATTCAAAGCGTTTCTTTTTAAGAGCATTCTGATATTTTTTTTGACTATTATACGCAAAAAAATCTTGGTCTTTTCTATTAATATTATGTCTTTCAGCAACGTTTTCAGCTGTTTCAGGCATTGCATCTGTTCCATAAATAGATTGTAATTTTTTATTGATAAACCTCCAACCTATAGTCGTGTCTTCAATTTTATTTGCCCTTGAAAATGGATTCTCGGCTTTTGGCATAACAAATGGTGCCCTAGACATATTCTCAACACCACCAGCTATAATTAAGTTCATTTCTCCTGTATTTATAGCACGACAGGCTGTTATTACTGCATCGAGTCCAGACCCACACAATCTATTAACAGTTGAACCAGGAACGGAAACAGGAACTCCTGCCAGCAGGGAAGCCATTCTGGCTACATTACGATTATCCTCACCAGCCTGATTAGCACAACCAAAAATGACCTCGTCAATCTCTTCTGGATCTAATTTAGCATTACGTTTTATAATATTATTAATAACTGATGCCGCTAAATCATCGGCTCTTATAGAGGAAAGTGATCCTGCATATCTTCCAATTGGCGTTCTTATTCCATCACATATAAATGCGTCTGACATTAATTTATATCCTCACTATTATGTAGCTCTTTGACCAAAAAGTATTTTTTGAGCATCAAGATCTTTTGATAAATCATGATGCTTATCTTCCCCTAAAGCAACCCCTCTTATAACCGCAGGCCGACCCATCATTCTTTTAAACCAGTTGTGTAGGTATGGAAAGTCATTCAAATCTTGTCCTTTTTTATCTGGATTTCTCACCCATCCAATACAAGCCATATCTGCTACAGAGTATTCTCCAGCTATATACTCCCTATCGTCTGATAATTTCTTATTAAGCACGCCATACAATCTATTGACCTCATTGGTATATCTGTCTATCGCATATTGCATCTTATTTTGTGAGTAGTTTCTAAAATGATGAGCTTGCCCTGCCATGGGGCCTAAATTACCGACTTGCCAAAATAACCATTGATCAACTTCTAGTTGCTTCCTTACATCTTTTGGATAAAATAAACCCATTTTTTTCCCTAAGTATTGGAGGATTGCACCTGACTCAAAAATTGATATCTCACGTCCATCTGGGCCATCTGGATCAACAATAGCTGGCATCCTGTTATTTGGAGAAATTTTCAAAAATGAAGGTTCAAATTGTTCGCCTTTTGAAATATTTACAAAATTAACATTATATGGGTAGTTGGCTTCCTCAAGAAAAATTGAAATTTTAAAACCATTTGATGTTGGCCAATAAAAAAGTTCTATTGGTAATTTATCTTTAAATTCATTCATTTTATATCTCGCTATAAATTATAATACTGCTATAAATAATATCAAAACAATAGCATAGAAAAACATAAAATATAATGAATTTATTTGATTGGATAAGATTATTTGTGCTGTCTTTATTATGGGGTGGTTCATATATATGGATCGAATATGCCCTACTAACTGTTTCTCCATTAACCATTGTTTTCTTCAGAGTTTTTATGGCAGCACTTTTCCTTTTATGTTTCTGTCTTATCCTAAAATTAAACTTCAAAATTAATAAGAGACTATTTTTAATATTTTTAATGATGAGCTTATTTAATAATGTAATACCATTTAATTTAATTGCTTGGGGGCAATCGCAAATAACTGCATCCGTGAGCTCTATATTAAATGCAACAACACCTCTCTTTACTGTAATCATAGCAAATTATTGGCCAAAGCCTAATGGAGAAAAAGCTACCTTAAATAGAATTATTGGCGTTCTAATAGGCATTTGTGGAGTATCTATTCTCATGGGATTCAGCTTTGATGATATTGATAACTCGATCAAAGGTCAAATAGCTATATTATTAGCGGCTATATCCTATGCAATATCGGCTTTATTCGGCAAACAGATTAGTGGCAATATTCATCCAGCCGTTTCAGCAACCATGATGCTATGCATATCCTCAATAATACTTTTACCAATCATCTTATTTATTGGTTTTGATTTTAAAAATATAACAAAAATACACGCTATAATCCCAATACTTGGATTATCTATATTTTCAACGGCTATAGCTTACTTAATTTTTTATAAACTTATTAAAACCATTGGGTCAAATGTCATGCTAGTGACACTTCTAATGCCAATTAGTGCTATATTCATGTCAATTATATTCTTAGGAGAGACTATAGCCAAACAACATATAGTAGGTCTATTTATGATTTTGACTGGTTTAGTTCTTGTGGATGGAAGAATGGTTATTTTTATTAGATCACGTTTATAAACCTAATTTCTTCTGAATAATCTCATTTACAGAACTAGGGTTTGCTTTTCCTTGACTTTCCTTCATGACTTGCCCCACAAACCAGCCAATCATCTTTGGCTTCTCTCTTACTTCCGAGACTTTATCAGGATTTTCTCCTAAAATTTTATCAACAATCTTCTCAATAGAGCCTTCATCTGTTATCTGAGACAAATTCTCTTCTTTAACAATTATGCGCGGATTTTTTTGTGTTTCTAACATTATCTCAAAAACATCTTTAGCTAATCTTCCAGACAGAGTTCCTTCTGAGATTAGATCTATTAATTCCCCAAGATTATCACAACTTACAGGCGAATTAGTAATATCTATCGACAATCTCTTAAGAGCACTGAATAACTCGCCTGTAATCCAATTAACTGATATCTTTGGATCTCTTCCTACAGTAACTTTCTCAAAATATTCAGCATATTTTTTATCTGAAACCAAAATATCTGCATCATAAGAACTGAGGCCATAATTTCTTAAAAATCTATCTTTTTTTTCATCAGGAAGCTCAGGTATCTCTTTTGCAATCTCTGATATGAAGTTATCATCAAGATTTAGTGGTAACAGATCAGGATCTGGAAAATATCTATAATCATGAGCCTCTTCCTTACTTCTCATACTTCTGGTTTTTCCATTTGAAACATCAAATAACCTAGTCTCCTGAATTATCTTATTCCCATTTTCTATTTCATCTATTTGTCTTCTTGATTCATAATCAATTGCCATTCCTATAAATTTTATTGAATTAACATTTTTGATTTCACATCTTGTACCCAATTCATCACCAGGTTTCCTAACAGAAACATTTATATCTGCTCGAAGAGATCCTTCTTCCATATTCCCATCACAAGTCTCTAAGTATCGAAGAATTGTTCTAAGTTTTGTAACAAATGCTTTAGCTTCATCCGCACTTCTAAGATCTGGCTTTGTAACTATCTCCATAAGAGCTACGCCTGATCGATTTAAATCTATATAGGAAGACTCAGGGTCTATATCATGAAATGATTTACCTGCATCCTGCTCAAGATGCAGTCGTTCTATCCCTACACGAATATCAGAATTATCTTTAAGTGTTACTCTAACCTCACCTTCTCCAACAATTGGATATTTAAATTGTGAGATTTGATATCCTTGAGGCAAGTCTGGGTAAAAATAGTTTTTTCTATCAAAGACAGAAAATTTATTAATCTGCGCTTTCAAACCAAGGCCTGTCTTAATTGCCTGTCTTACACATTGTTGATTTATAACTGGAAGCATACCAGGCATAGCTGCATCAACAAGGCTTACATGTGACATTGGAGATCCCCCGTAGGAAGCAGATGCTCCTGAGAAAAGCTTAGACTCAGATGTTACTTGCGCATGCACTTCAATGCCTATAACTGTCTCCCATAAGCCTGATTGACCTTCTAAAGTATACCTAGCTACTTTTATATCATTTACCATTTCTTAAAATTACTTTCATAGATCATGATTTAATTCATCCACCAATCTTTCGGTTGGAACATATCCGACCTTGACATTTCAATTATTGATCCAAATTGAAATAACGAGTTTTCATCAAAATGTTTTGTGATAAGCTGCATTCCCATTGGAATTCCATCCTTATCTAAACCACTTGGAATTGATATAGCTGGAAGACCAGCTAAATTTACAGGTACTGTTAAAATATCATTAGAATACATTTTCAATGGGTCTGAAACATTTTCTCCAATTTCAAAAGCAGTAGTTGGCGTAGTTGGAGTCAAAATAGCATCAACACTTCCAAAAGCATCTACAAAATCTTGATGAATTAATCTCCTGACTTTTTGTGCTTTTAAATAGTAAGCATCATAGTACCCAGCAGACAATACATAAGTACCCATCATTATTCTTCTCTTTACTTCTTCACCAAAACCGGCACCGCGTGTTTTTTTATATAAATCATCTAGGACTTCACCTTCAACTCTTGAGCCATATTTAACTCCATCATAACGAGCAAGATTTGAAGAAGCTTCGGCAGGAGCTATTATGTAATAAGCTGGAAGTGCATATTTAGAATGAGGTAATTTTATTGATTTTATATTTACACCCGCATCTTTATACCATTGAATAGCACTCTCCCAATTATTCTGAATATCCAAAGATATATCTAGCCTTTCAAATTCATGAGGAATTCCAATAGTTTTCCCTTTAAGACTACCTCCAATTGCTTCCTCATAATTTTCATTTTTAGCAGTTGAACTTGTGGAATCTTTCTCATCATAACCTGCCATATGAGTGAGCATTGCAGCAGAATCTGCAACTGTTTTTGTTATAGGCCCTGCCTGATCAAGTGAAGAAGCGAAAGCTACAATGCCCCATCTGGAGCATCTGCCGTAGGTTGGTTTAAGGCCAACTGTACCCGTAAAGGATGCTGGTTGCCTTATAGACCCTCCTGTATCAGTTGCCGTAGCCACTGGGCATAATGAAGCTGAAACAGCCGCTGCTGAACCACCTGATGATCCTCCTGGGACCAGATATTGATCAGATGTTTCTTTTTTCCAAGGATTCAATACTGGACCAAGATAGCTAGTCTCGTTTGAAGAACCCATAGCAAATTCATCATTACTAAGTTTGCCTATTAATATCATTCCTTGGTAGAAAAGTTTTTCAGTTATGGTTGACTCATATGTAGGTGTAAAGTTTTCAAGCATTTTGCTGGACGCAGTTGTTTTAACACCTTTTGTGCAGAATAAATCTTTAATACCAATTGGAATTCCTTCCATTGGCCTATAATTTTTTTTTAATATTCTTTTATCACTTTCTTTTGCTAAATTTATTGCATTTTCAATATTTAAAGTATTATAAGTATTTAGTTTCTTAGAATTATTAATTCGATCAATATATGAACCCACTAATTCTTCAGATGTAAAATCACCTTTTCGCAAAGAATTTCTAATAGTTACCAAATCTAGTTTTTTTAAATCTAACATAACTATTCAATTACCTTTGGAACTACAAAAAAATTATCGTCTTCTGTTGGAGAATTTAATAATATATCTCTAATTTTATTACCGTCATTGACATTGTCTTCCCTCATTCGAAGAGAGTTTGTTAGACTATTTGTCATAGGCTCAATATCATCTGTATTTACCTCATTTAATGTTTCAACCCATTTAATTATAGATGAAATCTCACTTTGGAGTTTTAAAGTTTCATCCTCTGTAATTGAAATTTTTGCTAAATTTGAAATCTTCAAGATAGTATCTTTTGTAATAGACATATAATCACCTCGTAACTTAGTGTATAAAAATATATATATAAAAAACGATTAATTTGATATAAATTTTTTAATTTATTTAAGAAATTATAAGAAAATAGTATTCATGATATACAAGGACTTAGACTTAGCGCTTCAAAGAGAGAATTTCCAAGATAGAATTTTAGGGCTTGACCTTGGTACTAAAACAATCGGAATATCTTTATCTGACTCTTCTAGATTAATTGCTTCACCGTTTGATACTATAATTCGAAAAAAGACTTCTTTAGACATTGATCAAATTATTAGAATTTGTACTGAATTTAATATATCAGGATTAATTCTTGGCTACCCACTTAATATGAACTCTAGTGAAGGAGTGCGAGTTCAGTCAACGATTTCATTTGCTAAGGAAGTAGAAAAAAAGACTAGAATTCCAATTATCTTATGGGATGAGAGATTATCAACATCTGCCGCAGAAAAAATACTTATTTCAGCAGATGTTAGCAGAGAAAAAAGAAAAAAATTAATTGATAAGATGGCTGCCACATACATACTTCAAGGGGCATTGGATAGGATTAATTTTATTGGAATATAATTAGAATTCTATCTAATGACGTCCATTATTCTTATATTTTCAAGACCATCAATATATGTTGATCTTGGAGTAGTTTTCTTAATTATAGCATTTGTAAAATCTATCACTTCACCAAAAAATGAACTTATAGGCTTAATTAGGACACTTTGACCATTATGATATATCAATTCATCAGTTTTTATTCCAAAAACATTTTCTCCAATAATAGAATCGGTATTTGAGTAAATCTCGATTCTATTAGCCTTTGGGGTTATCGCCGATGCTGTAATTTCACAAATCAAATGGTCTCCAAAATTTAAAATTAGAGAGGTTAATTCATCATTAACACTCCTATATTTTGGAGATATCGTTGTTGCCTTAACATCTGTTGGTTCACCAAAAAACCATCTAAAGACATCTATCATATGTGAACCAGTTGCACTCATTGCCCAAAAATTTGACTGTTCTCCTATGGCCCTCCAACCTTCTGGATCATTTTGTTGAGTTGATAATATTGCTCTGGCATAAAAGATATCACCTAATATATTACTATCAATAGTATCTTTTATATACCTCAAACCAGCGTTAAATCTATTATTATATGCCATACCAAAGATGATTTTAGATCTTTTAATTTCATCAATCATTCTTAAACAGCTAGCTACAGATGTTGCCATCGGTTTTTCACATAAGACATGCTTTCCCGCTTGGCTTGCTTTAATTGTCTGTTCTTCGTGCATAGCATCTGGCGTGCAAATAATTATAGCATCAAGTTCTTTATCCTCAAGTAAATCATCAATATTACTGTAAGAATTGGGAATGGAATTTTTTCTTGCAAAATCTTCCCCTCTCAACTGATCACGTGATAGAACTGAAATAATGTTAACATCTTCAATCTGTTTTATTGCTGGAATATATCCAAATTCAGCAATTCTACCAGTTCCTAATATTGATATATTGATAGCCATATGACACCATTTATTATTATAATAACCAATTTATATTTTAATTTATTAAAAAAATAAATAAATAATGTTGCAGAAATATATAAATCTCGTTATAAAATACATTTTTAATGAACAAAGAAAATATTAATTCTCTTTACCCCCCTCAACTCAAACATCTTTTGGGCATAGAAAAACTGTCTATAAACGATATTGACTATATTATAGAAAAATCGACTGATTGGTTCGAAAAAAATAAAATCCAAGCCAATAAATATGACCTACTAAGGGGTAAGGTTCAAATAAACTTATTTTTTGAACCTTCAACAAGAACACAAAGCTCATTCGAACTTGCTGGAAAAAGATTAGGTGCAGATGTGATTAATATGTCTTTGAAACAATCTTCTGTATCAAAAGGCGAAACATTGGTAGATACTGCTGTAACTCTTAATGCGATGAAACCCGACCTTCTTATAGTCCGTCATTTTTCTGCTGGAGCATCTGAGTTACTATCTCAAAAAGTAGATTGTGCAGTTATCAACGCAGGAGATGGCTCTCATGAACACCCAACACAGGCAATATTAGATGCTTTAACTATATTACGTCATAAAAAAAGTATTGAAGGATTAAAGGTAGCTATTTGTGGCGACATATTACATAGCCGAGTTGCAAGATCTAATATTATTCTTCTATCTATGCTCGGAGCTAATATTAATATTGTAGCTCCTGAGACACTACTTCCAAGGTATATAAAATCCTATAAAGTTAAAATATTTAAAAATATGAAAGATGGGATAAAAGATGCTGATGTTGTGATGATGTTGCGTCTTCAAAATGAAAGGATGATTAGTTCTTATATTCCTTCAGCAAGAGAGTATTTTAGATTTTACGGCTTAGATGAAGAAAAATTATCCTTTGCAAAAAAGGATGCAATCGTTATGCACCCGGGGCCTATGAATAGAGGTGTTGAAATTGACACATCAGTAGCAGATAATGTTCAAAGTGTTATAAAAGATCAAGTCGAAATGGGAGTGGCCTGTAGAATGGCAATATTAGAAATATTATCAAAAAGATAAAATATGACAAAAGCAATATTACTTCATAATGCAACATTAATAGACCCAAAGAATGAAACTGAATTTTCAGGCTCTGTACTAATAAAAAATGGTGTCATAGCAGATATTTTAAAAAATAAAGCAAATTTAAAAATACCTAATTGTGAAGTTATTGATTGTCAAAATTATATATTATCCCCTGGATTAGTTGACATGTGGGTATTTGCTGGTGAGCCAGGTTTTGAACATATTGAAACAATTGAAGGAATTAGTAATGCCGCTATAAAGTCTGGCATCACATCTATTGCTTCTCGACCAGACACTAACCCAATTATAGATGAAATAGAACTAGTCGAATATATAAAAAGAAAATCATTGGAAAAATCTAAAGTGAAATTTTATCCTATTGCTGCACTAACTAAGAAGCACCTAGGTGAAAATATGACTGAAATTGGTTCATTAATAGCCGCAGGGGCCGTAGGTTTTTCAGATGCATACAAAGAAATTAAGAATACTAAAGTATTGAAAAATGCTTTTACATATGCCTCAAATTATGATGCCCAAATCATTCAACAGCCCATATCAGATCTAGACAAAGGAGGCGTTATGAATGAAAGTGAAATGTCAATGAGACTTGGACTTCCAGGGATGATTAACATTGCTGAGACAATTGCTTTAGAAAGAGAATTAAGAATAGCCGAACACACAGAAACAAAATATCACGCAATGTGTATTTCAACAAAAGAGTCATTAAATGCAATAAAGTATTATAAAAATAGAACAGAAACTATAACTTCTGGAGTATCTATTAATAATCTCATACTAAATGAAAATGATATTGGAGCTTATAGAACTTTTTTTAAACTTCGACCTCCTCTTAGATCTGAAGAAGATAGAAGTTTCCTAATAGAAAATCTTCAGAGTGAAAATATTGATGTCATTACATCAAGTCATGACCCTCAGGGCACAGAGTCGAAACGTTTACCTTTCGAAGAGGCGTCTTTTGGAGCTACTGGAATTGAAACCCTGCTATCAGCTTCCTTATCCTTATATCATGGAGGCCATATATCTTTGCCAAAGTTAATGAAAAAATTAACCTATAACCCCTCAAGGATACTCAAACTTGAAGACACAGGAAGTATGGAGATTGGGAAAAAAGCTGACTTAATTTTATTTGACAAAGATGCTCCGTGGATTTTAAAAGCTGATAAACTGATTTCAAAATGTAAAAATACCACATTTGAAGATCAGAAACTGCAAGGTAAAGTACTGATGACCGTCATTGAGGGAAATATTGTGTACAAATCAAATATCTAATTTAATCCTTAGTAATAGAAAAAAATGAAGTTATTTATGCTATTAGTTATACTTTCTTATCTCTTTGGAAGTATCCCCTTTGGTCTAATCTTAACAAAAAAATTTTTAAAATTAGATATTAGAGAATTCGGTTCAAAAAATATTGGCGCAACAAATGTTTTGAGGACAGGAAACAAAAAAATTGCTCTGATAACATTACTTCTCGACTTCTGCAAAGGGTTAATACCCCTGCTAATAGCAATCTTTTTAAATATCAATAATCCTATAATAATTGGATTTGCTGCTTTCTTTGGTCATATTTTTCCAATTTGGATAAAATTTAAAGGTGGCAAGGGTGTTGCGACATATATTGGAATAATAACAATAATCAGTCCAATAGTTTCATTACTATTTATATTGATTTGGATAATAGTTTTCTTAATTTTCAGATATTCATCTCTTTCGAGTACTATTTGTGCCACCATTACTCCAATAATATACATTGGTGTGTATTATTTTTCGATAAACAGTCTTATAATAAATAAATTATTTAGTTTTTATCAGGATAATTTCTTCATAAATTTAATATTTATTCTTTTCATGTCTACAATTTTACTATATAGGCATAGTGAAAATATTAAACGCCTTCTAAATGGACAAGAAGCAAAAATAAAATAAACATGATATTATTAATAGTTGAATCACCTGCGAAAGCTAAAACGATAAATAAATACTTAGGGTCTGGATATAAAGTTCTTGCATCCATGGGCCATGTAAGGGATTTGCCTGCAAAGAGTGGGTCTATAAAGCCTGAAAAAGATTTTGAAATGGTCTGGAAAACTAATTCAGGTAGGTCAAAAACAATCAATGATATTAAAAAAGAAATCCAAAACTCAGAAAAAATTATTCTAGCAACTGACCCCGATAGAGAGGGAGAAGCTATATCCTGGCACCTTGAAGAATTATTCAAAAGTAAAAATGATAAAAAATTTGAAAGGGTTGTTTTTAATGCCGTTACAAAAGATACTGTGTTAAATGCAATTAAAAACCCCCGAAGTATTGATAAAGATCTCGTTGAAGCTTACAAAGCACGTTTGTCATTAGATTATCTTATTGGATTTACAATATCACCAATACTCTGGAAAAAACTTCCTGGGGCAAAGTCAGCGGGAAGGGTTCAATCAGTTGCACTAAAAATTATTTGCCAAAGAGAACTAGATGTAGAAAATTTTAAAAGCCAGAAATATTGGACAATTAATTCTTTATTTAAATCAAATAAAGGATCAGAATTCTCTGCAACTTTATTAAGTCGAGATCATAAAAAACTTAATAAATTTGATATAAAATCTGAAGATGAAGCACTTAAGATTATCTCTGATCTAAAAGATGCTAAATATAGAGTAAAAGAAGTTAATAAAACAGTAGTTCAAAAAAAACCACAACCACCATTTACTACTTCGACAATGCAACAAGAGGCCTCGAAAAGGTTGAGATTTGATCCAACAAGAACAATGCAGGTTGCCCAAAGGTTATATGAAGGGCTAGATAATCCTGCGATTGAAGGAGGACTTATTACATACATGAGAACCGATGGTGTCCAAATTGAGGATAGTATAATTGATCAAATAAGAGATAGTATCAATAGTATATATGGAGAAAAGCAATTACCAAAAAATAAGAATATATACAAAACTAAATCAAAAAATGCACAAGAGTCTCATGAAGCAATAAGACCTACATCATTTAAAAATTCTCCTGAAATGATTAAATCCTATTTATCTGATGAACAATTTAAATTATATGACTTAATATGGAAAAGGACTATTGCGAGTCAAATGAATAATGCTGAATTTGAGAGGACTAGCATTGATATATTAGTTAAAGACTCCAATAATATAGACAATTTATTTAGAGCAACTAGTCAGCATAGATCTTTTGCTGGCTATTTATCAGTTTTTGATGACACGCCAAATGATCAAGAAGAGAGTGATAATGAACCTGTAAATCAGAGCAACATCCTTATTTCAAAAGATGATAATCTAGTATGCAAAAAACTAGAAGATATATCTCATCAAACAGAGCCTCCTCCAAGATTTAATGCAGCATCCTTAATTAAAACATTAGAGGAACTCGGTATTGGAAGACCCTCTACATACGCGAGCATCCTGTCTAAATTATCAGAAAGAAATTATACAATAGTCGATCAAAGAAAGATTTTTCCAACATCTAATGGAAGACTAGTTACAGCATTCCTTGAAAATTACTATCCCGATTACGTTCAATATGACTTTACTGCAGATCTCGAAGAAAAATTAGATCAGATATCAAATGGTGATTATACTAGATTATCTCTTTTAAATGATTTTTGGAATAATTTAGATGAATCAACAAAAGATGTTTCAGAAATATCCCGAAAAGAGGTTGTAGAAAAACTTAATGAAACCCTTGCTCCATATATATTTAATCAAGAATTAGAGGATCCAAGGAAATGTCCTGAATGTGGAGATGGTACGTTAACCTTATTATCATTCAAAGAAGGTTCTTTCGTAGGATGTTCAAATTACCCAACTTGTAAATATCAAAGAGATCTTTCTGGTAAAAATACTACAACTCCAAGTAAAAAAATTATAGCAAAGGAACCTGAAACAGGAATAAATATCACCCTTCAAATCGGCAGGTATGGCCCCTATCTTGAGCTAGAAAATAAAGATCCAGACACCAAACCAAAAAGAGTTTCTGTTCCTAAAAATATTGATCTAGATAATATTTCAGAGGAAGAAGCAATAAATTTAATCTCTTTACCAAGAATTGTGGGGGTCCACCCAAATACAAAGGAAGATATAATAGGGGCATTAGGTAGATACGGTCCATATATAAAGCATCAAAATACCTATGTTAATCTAAAGGAAGTAGAAGAACTTTATGATATTGGATTGAATAGAGCTGTCACTCTTATTGATGAAAAAAATAAAAAAACACCAAATACAAAAAATAAACTTATTGGGAAACACCCAAAATCTAATGAAGATATAATTGCAGCTGAAGGTAAATATGGCCCATATATAAAATATCTAAAAAAGAATTATTCAATTCCAAAAGATTTATCAATGGAAGAAATAGATCTAGAAAAAGCCATACAATTAATTGAAACAAAGAATAAAAAAAAATAAATCAATGATTGACTTAGTAAAGATTTGATATATTTATATGATAAGTCTAAATATGGGGTTTAATGGCAAAATCTGGTAACGTAAAAATAAGATTAGAAAGCACAGCAGGTACTGGCTATTTCTATGTGACAAGGAAAAATAGTCGTACTATGACAGAAAAACTTGTTATTAAAAAATATGATCCTGTTGTTAAAAAACACGTTGATTTTAAAGAAAATAAAATTAAATAACTACTATTTAGTCCTCAAAAACCTATAACAGTTCCTCTATAATTTCTTCAAAATGGCTTCTTTAAAAACAATATATCTTTATATTTGTGCTATCTTGATTTAAATAGCCGCATGTTGGTTAACAAAAATGGAGGAGGCCATAATTTGAAAACCAACATAACGACATAAACCCTACGGACCCAGGAGATGCGGCGGACCCGAGCAACTCCGCAGGGAAACCCTTTGTAAATATCAATTTCTTATTATATAGTATTTGTTTTTAAATAAAAATACCTTTTTACTTTATTTTTTAATGATGAAAAATCTAACTACAATCTTATATAATAAGCTGTTTTTTTATTTAAGAAATTTATTCACATTTTCAATAAATGGATCCATAGAAATTGGCTTAGACATATAGCCTTCACATCCAAGTGAAAGAATTTTTTCTTTGTCATCTTTCATAGCAAATGCAGTTATGGCAATGATAGGAATATGTGAAATATTTGAATCTGATTTTATCCACTGGATTAAGTCATAGCCTGATATTCTAGGAAGTTGTATATCCATTAAAATTAGATTTGGTAATTCTGTTGATACAATTTCCATCGCAAACATCGGATCAAAACATTCTATAACATAACAATCCTCTGCCTCGAGAATGTCTTTGAATAATTTCATATTTAATTTATTATCCTCAACAATGAGGATTTTTCTATTATTTTTGTCCATTTAACCAATAAAAAATAAAAAATGTTAATCTATTAAAATTCATATCACTAATTAGAATTAATGATATATTATAGTTAATTAAATAATGATTAAATATAGCATCTTGTTCCATGAAAAGTCCTAAAAAAAAACCTTATACATTATCTATAGAACATACTCACTCAACAATTGGAGTACTATATTTTCCACAATACTCCCTAGTTGAGGTTGAGAGAATTTTTGAACTATATTCATTATAAATCAAAGTCATGCATCAAATCTGTAATAGTATTTTGGAAATCCAAAGGGATGATTATCAAAATTTAATTAATGATAACCCATTTATGAAATATGATTTTCTAGCAGCTCTTGAAAGTTCCGGTTGTGCAACAGATAAGACTGGGTGGGTTCCAAATCATATAGCGCACATTAATGAAAGTGGAAAATTAGACGGATTTACTCCAGCATACTTAAAATATCACTCATTTGGTGAATTTATTTTTGATCATGTATGGGTAGACTTTTATAATCAAATTAAATTTAAATACTATCCTAAACTTTTAATTGCTATTCCCTTCACACCAGTAAGATCGATGAAAATTTTAAGATCGAAGAATACAACTATCAAAAATAAAGAAATGATACGAAATATAAAACTATTGCTAGAAAAATATGATCTTTCAAGCGCTCATTTTAACTTTATTCAAGGTGACGAAATTAGCCAGCTAAATAAAGAAGGTTTTATTTCTAGAATTAGTCAGCAATATATATGGAAAAATAATAATTATACTTCATTCAATGATTTTCTTGAAACACTTACATCTAGAAAAAGAAAAATGATAAATAAAGAGCGACAATCCTTAAAGTCAGACGGAATCATTATAGAATGGATCAGTGGAGAAAATATCAATGAAGAACAACTTACTGCGTTTTATAAATTTTATCTAGATACATGTAATAGGAAATGGGGTAACGCTTATTTAAATATTGAATTCTTTAAAACTATTATATCCAATATGCCTGATAATCTAATATTAATGTTAGCCAAAAAAAATAATACTAACATAGGTGCTAGTCTCCATATTAAAAGCAAAGATACTTTATATGGAAGATACTGGGGTGCAAATGATTTCTATAAATTTCTTCATTATGAATTATGTTATTATCAAGCTATAGAATTCGCAATTAAATTTAAAATGAGCTCTATTGAATCTGGCGCAGGTGGTTTGCATAAAATATCCAGAGGCTATTCACCTGTAATCACACACTCAGCACATTATTTTCAAAATCAGGATATCCATAAAGTAATTGAAGATTATCTATTAAAAGAGATACACTATGTTAATAAAGAGGTCGACTCTCTTTCGAAGCTTAGCCCATTTAAGTAAAGGAGTTAATTTATATGGTAGAATATGATGCAAATAATGTTTTTTCAAAAATTATTTCAAATGAAACTGCGTCAATTAAAGTATATGAGGATAGCAAAAATATTGTGATTATGGATGTGTATCCTGAAAATCCAGGCCATATGCTTGTGATTCCCAAAGAAGAATCTCGTAATATTTTAGATATACATAATGATGATTTATGTGAATCAATCTTAATAGTAAAGAAAATTACTAAAGCTCAAATTCATGTTTTTGGAGCCTCTGGATGTAAAATAAAACATAACTGTGAAAGCTCGGCCGGTCAGATTGTTTTCCATACACATTTTCATGTTATCCCAGTCTTTGAAGAAGATGCAAAAATGCCACTAAAATTAGATACAATGGAAAAGCAAGCGAACGTTATAAATGAATATCTAATGAAGAATTAAATCTTCTTTGTTTTTATAGGATTTTTTAGATATCTTTTTATCATTAACAATTAAGATTAAGTCACTTATATCCCCCTGAAGATCTTTTTCGACATCCACCTTTATAGCACCACCACTTTTAAGTTTGCCAAACAAAAGTTCATCAGCAAGAGGCTTTTTAATCTTTTCATCTATTAATCTTTGTAAAGGTCTTGCTCCATATTTTTCATCTGTACCATTGATAGACAACCATTCATATGCTGACTCCGAAAGAGTTAAGACAACATTTTTTTCTTCCAATTGACTTTCAAGTTTAATAATAAATTTATCAACAACCCTTTTCATAATATCTACAGATAAACCATTAAATGGAATAATCCCATCTAATCTATTCCTAAATTCTGGAGAAAATAACTTATTTATCTCTTGATTATAACTCTCTTTATTTCTTACTTCCGAGAAGCCAATCGATTCTTTTGCTAAATCAGCTGCACCAGCATTTGTTGTAAGAATGATAATAACATTCCTAAAATCTATCTTCTTCCCATTATGATCGGTTAAAAAGCCATAGTCCATAACTTGTAGGAGTATATTATAAATCTCATAATGAGCTTTTTCAATTTCATCTAGAAGAAGAACACAATGCGGCGTCTTTTCAATACTATCCGTCAAAAGCCCACCTTGATCGTATCCCACATATCCTGGAGGGGCACCAATTAATTTAGAAATTGAATGTCTCTCCATATATTCTGACATATCGAACCTGATTAGATCTATTGATAGCGATTGAGATAATTGCCTTGCAAGTTCTGTCTTGCCAACACCAGTAGGACCAGAGAAAAGATATGATCCAATTGGTTTCTCTATATCTCTAAGCCCTGCTCTTGAAGATTTTATAGAAGCTGAAAGAAGTTCGATAGCATGATCTTGACCAAATACCTGATTTTTTAAACTTTTCTCTATATTTTTTAATACTGAGTTATCAGACTTGGTAACATTTTTCTCAGGTATTTTTGCAATTATTGATAAAGTTTTTTCTATATCCTTCGATGTTATTTTTTTCTTTCTTTTTTCTTTTGGAAGTATGATTTGAGATGCACCAGTTTCATCTATCAGATCAATTGCCTTATCAGGAAGCTTTCTATCTTGAAGATACCTAGCAGACAACTCTACAGCTGTTTTAATACTACTATTATCAAATTTAAGTTGATAGTAATCTTCAAAATATGGTTTCAATCCTGTAATAATTTTTATACAGTCTTCAATGCTTGGTTCACTTATATCTATTTTTTGAAATCTTCTAACAAGTGCCCTATCTTTCTCAAAATACCTTGAAAATTCACGGTATGTTGTTGAACCAATACACTTAAATTGTCCAGATTGCAAAGCGGGTTTTAGTAAATTAGCAGCATCCATTGCTCCCCCTGAAGTAGCGCCTGATCCTATGATTGTATGAATCTCATCTATAAATAAAATTGCTTTTGGGAGATTCTCTATCTCTTTCAAAACATCCTTAAGTCTTTCCTCAAAATCTCCTCTATACCTAGTGCCAGCAATGAGAGCTCCCATATCTAATTGTATTATCTCAACATCTTTTAGAAAATCTGGCACTTGCCCATTTACTATATTTAGAGCTAAACCTTCAATAATTGCAGTTTTTCCAACACCTGGATCACCAACTAATAGAGGATTGTTTTTTTTTCTTCTACATAGGATTTGGCTTATTCTTATTATTTCCGTCTCTCTAGCAATAATGGGATCTATTTCGCCATTTCGAGCTTTATTATTTAGATGAATACAATAATCATCTATATTTGGAGTTTTGCTCTTACTAACATCATCAAATGGTTCTTGTGCTGAAGTTTTATTTTCTTCATCTTCTTCTTTCTTAATAATGCCATGACTTAAATAATTAACAACATCATACCTGGATAAATTTACTTTATTTAGGAAATAAACAGCATGGCTTTCTCTTTCTGAAAAGATGGCCACAAGTACGTTAGCACTTGTAACATCTACATCCTTATTTGATGTCTGAACATGTATAACTGCTCTTTGTATAACCCTTTGAAAACTGGTTGTTGGCTTAACATCATCAGAGTCTTTTATAATGATATGTCTCAACTCATTATCCAGATATCCCTGTATTTCATTCCTTAGAATATCTATATCTATAGAACAATATTTAAATACATCGGTGGCATCTTCATCCTCTAAGATTGCGAGTAATAGATGCTCTAGAGTTGAAAATTCATGTTTTTTATCTCGAGCAATTGAGAGTGCTTTATGTAAAGAGTTTTCTAAACCTTTTGAGAAGCTGGGCATAACTTACCTATTCTTTTCCATTTTACATTGCAAAGGATGACCATTCTTTATAGAGAAGTTCATTACTTGCATAACTTTTGTTTCTGCAATATCAAATGGGTAGACACCACATAAGCCCATCCCACTCTTATGAACATGCAACATTACTTGATTTGCTTCATCTATATTTTTGGAAAAGTATTTCATCAATACCTCTACAACGAATTCCATAGGCGTATAGTCATCATTCAAGAGTATCACTTGATACATACTTGGTCTAGTAACTTTATCTTTAAGTAGTGTTTGATTCTCATTCGATACTGAATTGCCAGATGTGACCATTTCCACAACCTTTTTAAATAATTATTCTATTATATTACTTGGTAATTAAAATACAAAATTCAATTTTAAAAAAATATTTATTAAGGATCTGTGGAATAACCTTTGAGATTAATAAAAACATAAGAATTTAATAGTATTATTTTAGATATGAAAAATATATTTATAAAAAAATTAATTTTTATATTAATAATATTTCCATGTTTCATTTTTACTGGAACTAATGATGTAAATGCAGCACCGAAATATTCCTCATTTTCTCTCGATGCAAGATCAGGAGAAATAGTTCATAACAATAAAGGGTTTCAAAAACGTTATCCAGCATCGCTTACAAAGGTTATGACTTTATATTTAATTTTTGAAGATATTAATAATAATAAGATAAAAAAAACAGATCTAATCACTTTTTCTAGAAATGCCTCAAGTAAACCAGCTTCTAAATTAGGATTATCAACAGGTGAAACTATATCATTCAGTAATGCTATTAAAGCTTTAGCGATAAAGTCTGCAAATGATGTTGCTACTGCAGTAGCTGAACATATATCTGGTTCTGAAAAACAATTTGCACTTAAGATGACAGAAAAAGCAAGAGAGCTTGGAATGTACAGTACTACCTTTAAAAATGCCTCTGGATTACATGATAATTACCAAACAACAACTGCATATGATATGGCAATTCTTGGATTAAGAATGATTAAAGATTACCCTGAAGAATCAAAAGTTTTTTCAATAAAAGAATTTAGCTATGAAGGTAAAAAATATTCTAGTCATAATAGACTTTTATATACCTACAATGGAGCAAAAGGAATCAAAACTGGTTTTACGAGCATGTCAGGATTCAATTTATTAACCTATGTAACAAGAAGTAACAAACAATTAATATCAGTTGTCATGGGAGGTAGTACTTCTAATTCAAGAAATAGCAATATGGCCAAAGTTTTAGATTTATCTCTTAAAAAAACAGGAGGGAATATCCCCTACCCTATAATGAATCCATATAGCGTATCAGATTTAAAGAATCAGAAAATTGATTACAGCCTAAATCATAAACAAAGTATAAGCAGCTCTAAATATGACATTTTAAGTAATAGAGTTAATAAGTTTTTAGCTATATTACCCTAATTTCTTATCTTGATTTTATCAAAGTCTCCCTTGCAGAATTAATTTTTTTTGCTATGTATTCACTTCCACCTCTATCAGGATGATTCTTCTTTATTAAATTACGGTAAGCCTCTTCAATCTTATCGAGATCATCTCCTGGATTTAATCCTAAAATCTCATATGCTTCATCTTCATTCATACTAGTTGGATTATTTGTTTTTGATTTTGAATAAGATTTACCTAGATTACCCAAGTTTCTCATTATATACGGTAATAAATAAAGAAAAAAACCAAGGACTTTAAATTTTACCAATAAGCCCATTATTGCAATAAAAATTATAGAAAGGATTAATATTAACATCTGTAGTTTCTAAAATAGTTAAAAATATACTTTCATAAGTTTAAAAAAATTATTCTTTCCTATAAAGATGGTGCGATCGAGAAGATTCGAACTTCCACAGAGTTACCCCTACAGCGACCTCAACGCTGCGCGTCTACCATTCCGCCACGATCGCAAAATTTATTTAAATTATATAACTAAATATATTAGAATGTTATTATTTAGCAATTACTAAAATTAAAAACTATATTAAAATTAAATATGACCAGAAAAATAGAATATTATAAAAGCACCACTTTAGTGGATTACCAAGAAGCATCGAATTTCATGGAGCGTAGAGCTATATCTATACGCAATGGAGAAATGAAAGAATTAATTTGGTTGCTGGAGCACCCATCAATATATACAGCTGGCTCAAGTGCTAAAGAAGAAGAATTGCTAGTAACAAATAAAATTCCGGTTTACCAAACACCGAGAGGCGGAAAATATACATACCATGGACCTGGACAGAGAGTTATTTACTTAATGATAGACTTAGAGCGTTTTAATAAGGATATAAGATATTTTATCCAAACTCTTGAAGAAATTTTGATTAATACAATGGCGTCTTTTAATATAGATGTTTATCCAAGTAGAGACCGTATTGGCTTATGGGTAAAAAGAGATAATGAAGAACAAAAAATAGGGGCAATTGGGCTTAAAGTGAAAAAATGGATTTCTCTCCATGGTATTGCAATTAACATTAACCCTAATATGGATTATTTTAATGGTATTATTCCATGTGGATTATCAAATTTTGGAGTAACGAGTCTTAATGAAATAGATACAAATATTTCTATAGAAAGATTTGATAAAAAATTTATTGAAAATTTTGAGTATAAAATTGCAAAATTGACGAGAATAGATAACTTAATATTATCATAATGAATCTAATAATTTTAGATAAGATTCTAGTTCAATTTTTTTTTCTTCAAGCTCTTTTTTCCTCAAAGAATCTTTGTAAAGATATTTATTATACCATATCTCTTCTAAATATATTGCTTCCCAAATTTCGGTATAACTTAATTCTTTTTGTTTACATAAAATAGTTAATAAACATGATCCTGTTAATTTAAGAATTGAATCCATTAACTGCAGGCTCATATTATCTAAGCTATTTAAATAATTTTTGACTATAGATATGCTTGCCGGATCTTGCTTTAATGGTTGAATTTTGTTAGTAACCTTCCAAGATGTTTTGAAGACACTATTAAAACGTTGAATTATTTTACCCCAAGAATCTTCTTGAAGTTTTACAAGAGCACTAGGTGTGTTAACTTTATAAAATAGCAAATCTGTGTCTAAATATTTCAAAAAAAAATTAATTGATTCGTCTTTATCGGAATGAATATTATCAGCAAATTTAATTAACATATTATATGTAACTAAATTATTTGATTGCTTTTCTTGATAACTACCTAACTCATTTTCTAGCTGAATTTTAAAAATATTATTTGGAATATTGACTGGGTTGCCTTTAAGAGTAATAAAGGGTTTATTACTAATAAACATCTTATAGAATAGACCCTCTGTAACTATGCTTATATTGTCAAAAATTGATTTTAAATTATTTTTTATTTCAACCATTTGCATTAATGTTTAATATTTTTAAAGCATTACAAAAGTAATCTGGCATTTCTGCATCAACTTCTATATTTTTTTTATTCCCAAAACTAGGAAATACTAGTTTTTGGGAATGTAAGTATAATTTTCTATCTAAACCTTTAATGAGTTTATCCTCACCATATCTTTTATCACCTAAGACTGGATTTCCAATTAGGCTTAAATGCTTTCTGATTTGATGTTTCCTACCTGTTAACGGATGTACTTCTAAAAAAGAGATTATATCCTCATATGTATCTAATACTTTATATGTTGTTTGAGCGTCTTGTTTTTTTTCAATCCTTTCTAAATCACCTTTATTTTGATATTTGATCTCCAAATCTTTACTTATAACGCCACTATTTTCCAAGGGCTTACCATTTACCAAAGCTACATATTGTTTTTTTACCAACTTATTCTTAAAAGCTAACATATAAAATTGTGCTACTTCTCGCCTCTTTGCGATCAACAAAACGCCACTCGTATGTTTATCTAATCTATGAACTAACCTATATTTCTCATTCACTTCATCATTGATATCTTTTAACAAACCATCTACATGTATATTAACCCCAGTCCCACCTTGGGTTGATAGCCCATATGGTTTATTAATAACTAAAACACTTTCATCTTCATAAATTCTCATACCCTCAATAGAAAATGAGGAATTGCTAGTATTCTGTTTTAATGTCGATTTTTTATCAAAATACTCTGGTGGAATACGGATAATATCTCCAGTTAACACTCTGTAATCTGATTTCTTTCTTCGGCCACCTACTCTTACTTGACCAGTTCTTATTATCTTTTGTATATTTATATAACTATTATTAGATATATTCTCTTTTAACCATCTATCAAGCCTTATATGATTATCATCAATCTTGACAACCTTCTGCATTTGATGCCCTTCTCAATTTAAGACTTAAACGTCATCATACCTATCAGCATAGCAGATAAAGATAAGAATAAAGTTAGTAAAATATAGCACATAGCTACTAATTTACTATTATTTTGATAGATAAGAAACGCATCAATGGAGAATGTTGAAAAAGTTGTAAAACCACCCAAGAAACCAATAGTCAGAAATAATTTTAGATTTTCTGAAATAGTAATAGCCTCATTGAAAACCTGAAAGATTACTCCAATCAAAAAACAACCCAAAACATTGATGATTATTGTACTAAAAGGGTATTGAGATCCTAATATGTTATTAGAGAATAGATAAATTAGATATCTTAAAATTGAGCCTAAAAAACCACCAAAGCCAACTATTATGACTTTAAGCATTCTTAAGCAATTGAATTTGCGTTTTCAGTTTCTTCTTGATTTTCTTGTATCTGAACGGGACCAGAGTCTTTGCCCTTAGCTTCCTTATCTCTATCTATAAATTCAATTACAGCCATTGGAGCAGAGTCACCATACCTATAACCAGCTTTTATTATTCTGGTGTAGCCACCGTTTCTCTCTGCATACCTTGGACCTAGGACATCAAATAGTTTTTTTACTATAGTATTATCTTGAAGTCTTGATATTGCCTGCCTTCTTGAATGTAAATCATTTGTTCTCGACAAAGTCACCAACTTCTCAACAATTGGCCTTAATTCCTTTGCTTTTGGAAGCGTAGTAACAATTTGTTCATGCTTAATTAAAGCATTAACCATATTTGAAAACATAGCCTTTCTATGACTAGATGTTCTATTTAATTTACGTCCAGAATTCTTATGACGCATATTCTTCTCCTATATATTTTTTATACTAATAACTTTCTTCGTATCTTTTTGCTAAATCATCAATATTTTCTGGTGGCCAATTCGGTATATTCATACCCAGGTGTAGACCCATTTGCGCTAAAACTTCCTTTATTTCATTCAGTGACTTTCTGCCAAAATTAGGTGTTCTTAGCATTTCTGACTCAGACTTTAATATCAGGTCTCCAATATATACAATATTGTCATTTTTAAGACAATTAGCTGATCTAACTGAAAGTTCTAATTCGTCTACTTTTTTCAGTAGCGCTGGATTAAATGTTAGTTCAGGTGTTTTATCTTCTACAACAGGAGCAACAGGTTCTTCAAAATTAACAAAAACATCTAATTGATCTTGCATAATTCTTGCAGCAAATGCGATAGCATCCTCTGGACGAACCGAACCATCTGTCTCGATAGTCATATTCAGTTTATCGTAATCAAGAATTTGCCCTTCTCTTGTATTTTCAATCTCATATGAGACTCTTTTTACTGGTGAGAAAAGACTATCAATTGGAATAAGTCCTACGGGCTCATCTTCAGATCTATTTTTTTCAGCAGGCACATAGCCTCTTCCAGTTCTTGCAATAAATTCCATTCTGATATTTACTTTATCATCAAGAGTACAAATTACAGATTCAGGATTTAAAATTTCAATATCAGTTGAAGATTCAATATCACCAGCAACAACAGTACAAGGGCCAGTTTTATTGAGTATGAGTTTGACCTGAGTGTCAGTATGCATTTTTAATGCAATATCCTTAATATTTAAAATAATATCTGTTACATCTTCTCTTACGCCAGATATAGCTGAGAACTCATGGAGTACACCATCTATCTTCACAGAAGTAATGGCACCACCTTGCAAAGATGATAATAATATTCTTCTGAGAGAATTCCCAATCGTTAATCCAAAACCTTTTTCCATTGGCTCAACAGTTAAACGAGAAACATTTTTTCCTGATTGTTCATCTTTGATCTCAATTTTATTAGGCTTTATTAATTCCTGCCAATTTTTTTCTATCACAGTATTACCTCTTTACTCTTTTATTTTAAAAATTATCTCTTTCATATTCAAATTATGAACTTAATGGGCATTAAACACGTCGTCTTTTTGGAGGTCTACAACCATTATGTGGAATAGGTGTAACATCTTTTATTGATGTAATTGTAAATCCAGTTGTTTGCAAAGCACGAAGAGCTGACTCTCTACCTGTACCTGGACCTTTGACCATAACCTCAATTGTTTTCATTCCATGTTCCATTGCTTTTTTAGCAGCATCTTCTGCCGCAACCTGTGCAGCATAAGGTGTAGATTTACGTGATCCTTTGAAACCCATACCCCCAGCAGATGACCATGATATCGCGTTCCCCTGAACATCTGTAATTGTAACCATAGTATTGTTATATGTAGCGTTTACATAAGCCACACCAGAAGTTATATTCTTTTTCTCTCTTCTTTTTACTCTAGTCTTATCTTTAACCATTATTAATCCTAACTATTTTTTCTTACCAGCAATTGCCTTGGCTGGACCTTTTCGTGTCCTCGCATTTGTATGAGTCCTTTGTCCCCTAACAGGAAGTCCTCGTCTATGCCTTAAACCTCGATAACAACCAAGATCCATCATTCCTTTTATATTCATTGCTACTTCTCTACGTAGATCCCCTTCAACAATATAATCATTATCAATAGCTTCTCTTATAGCAATCACTTCAGAATCAGATAATTGATTTACTCTTTTTGTAAGATCAATATTTACTTTATTGCATATATCTCTTGCTTTTATTGGTCCAATCCCGTGTATGCTTCTAAGCGCAATCTCAACACGCTTGTTAGTTGGAATATTTACCCCTGCTATTCTCGCCAATTTAGTTCTCCTTAGTATGAAATGTTATGAATAAATAAATAATATGTCATAATCTTTTGTGTTTATATCAATAATTATTTATATTATCAATTATATTCGTTTATCTATTATCCATTAATCAAGAATTTAAGTTTATTAACTCCTCTATTCTCTCACTTACTTTATGAACGCTCATCATTCCGTCTATCTTCTGCACATGATATTTGTCTGTGTAATAGTCTATTATAGGCTTTGTTTCAATATTATAAACTTCTAATCGTTTTTTTAGAATTTCAATAGTATCATCTTCTCTTGTCTCAGAACTTTCATTAGCACGTTTAGTAATCCGTTCCAATAATGTATTTTCATCAACAGATAGTTCTATTATCAAATCTAATTTCATATTCTGGTTATGTAATAATTCCTCTAATTGCTCTGCTTGCATAATCGTTCTTGGAAACCCATCAAATATTCTCCCGGGTTTAGAATATGTCTCAGATAATTTCTCTTCCATAATCTGTAAAATCAATTCATTATTCACTAGCTTTCCACTTGCCAGTATATCCTTTACAACCATTCCTGTAGTTGTTTTCTTAGTAATTGCTTGTCTCAATATATCCCCAGTAGAAAGTTGATAATAACCATATTTTTTAACAATGAATTCAGATTGTGTTCCTTTACCTGAACCAGGAGGGCCCAAAAGTATTAAATTCATCTTTTCTTACCTCTTAGATTTGATTTCTTTATCAAACCTTCGTATTGATGAGCCAACAGATGACTTTGCACTTGAGATACTGTATCCATCGTAACATTTACTACAATTAGCAGGGAAGTACCTCCAAAATAGAAAGGGATTGCTGCATATGACATTAATATCTCTGGTAATATACAGACAGCGGCAAGATAAGCTGCCCCAACACATGTTATTCTTGTCAACACATAATCTATATATTCAGCTGTTCTATCACCTGGTCGAATTCCTGGAATGAATCCACCTTGTCTTTTTAAATTATCCGCCGTATCTGAAGGGTTGAATACAATTGCAGTATAAAAGAAAGCAAAGAATACAATTAAACTAATATAAAATATTATGTATAATGGTTGACCTCTTCCAAGAAGGGAGCTTATAAAATTCAGCCAATCTGGGCCTTGTCCCGTAGAAAAGTTAGCTACAGTCATAGGAAGAAGAAGTAATGATGATGCAAAAATAGGCGGAATAACCCCAGCTGTATTAATTTTCAAAGGTAAATGAGAGCTATCTCCTCCTGTGACTTTATTACCCTGCTGTCGTCTTGGGTATTGAACAATAATCCTTCTTTGGGCTCTTTCGACATAAACTATAATAACTATAACAGCAATTGCTATTATCAGGACAGCAAGTATAAGCCATGTTGAAAGTGCGCCTTGCCTTCCTAATTCTAATGTATTTACCAGGGCAGACGGGAGCTCAGCTACAATACCTGCAAAGATTATAAGTGATATACCATTACCTATACCTCTCGCAGTAACCTGCTCTCCAATCCACATCAAAAAAACAACACCACCAACTAATGTAATAACGGCAGAAAAACGAAAATATAAACCTGGATCAATTACAATATCTCCAGCTCCCTCAAGACCTATTGATATACCCCATGCCTGAAGGACTGCTAAAAATACTGTACCATATCTCGTGTATTGGTTTATTTGTTTCCTACCTCTTTCACCACCTTCTTTTCTTAACTGGCTTAAAACTGGAGAAACAGCCACAAGTAATTGCATTATAATTGCGGCAGATATATATGGCATTATATTAAGAGCAAAAATAGCCATTCTACCAACAGCACCGCCAGCAAACATATCAAACATTCCAAGTATGCCGCTTTGGTTTTGTTGAAATAAATCATTAAGTGCTTGCGTATTGATTCCAGGCAAAGGAATAAAAGTTCCAAGCCTATATATAAGCAAAGCACCTAGTGTAAATAAAATTCTTTGTTTTAAATCTTTGGCTTTTGCAAAGGTTGAAAAATTTATATTAGACGCAAGTTGTTCAGCTGCAGATACCATTTATCACCTTAATGATTTTTTGTAATTTATACACTACACATGTTCTTCAGAAGAACCAATGATAGTAATCTTACTACCTGATTTTTCAATACTCTTTATTGCTGTTTGAGAGGCTCCTGAAACTTCAAATACAACTTTTGATTTCAGAGCACCTGTTCCAAGAATTTTTATACCATTTTTCTCAGTCTTAATTATCCTAGCCTTTAAAAGGTTTTCTGAATTGATAACTTCTTTGTCATCAATATTACCGTTATCTATAAAATATTGTATTCGATCAAGATTGAAAATATTATAATGCTTGGCAAATATATTTTTAAATCCTCTTTTAGGCAGTCTTCTATGAAGAGGCATCTGCCCCCCTTCGAATCCTTTTATAGCAACCCCAGAACGAGACTTTTGTCCTTTAACTCCTCTTCCAGCAGTTTTTCCCTTTCCTGAGCCAATACCTCGACCAACTCTTTTCCGGTTCTTTTTAGCACCCTGCAAATCTGATAATTCATTTAATTTCATCGCTACCTCTATATATTTTTATGAGTCTAACACTTTTACAAGATGTTGAACTTTTCTTACCATTCCTCTTACAGATGGAGTGTCTTCTAATACCTTCGTTCTTCCAATTTTATTTAACCCAAGCCCAATTAAAGTCTGTCTTTGATCAAACTTTCTTCCAATTGAACTTCCGGTTTGCTTTACTTTTATAGTTTTAATATCTTTTGCCATATTACTCCTATGATTCCACTTCAGAATTTAATTCTTTTCTCCTTGAAACAAGATCACTCACTTTCAATCCTCTTCTAGAAGCTATCATTCGTGGGCTCTGTTCACCCTTTAATGCATCAAAGGTTGCTCGAACCATGTTGTATGGGTTAGCCGAACCTTGAGATTTTGCAACAACATCCTGTACTCCAAGTGCTTCAAATATTGCTCTCATTGGCCCACCAGCGATAATACCAGTTCCTGATGGAGCTGTCCTCAAAAGCACTCGTCCAGCTCCATGATGTCCATAAACATCATGATGCAGGGTTCTACCATCTCTAAGGGGAACTCTAATCATTTCTCTCTTAGCATCATCTGTTGCTTTTCTAATTGCTTCTGGAACTTCTTTTGCTTTTCCATGACCAAAACCAACTTTACCTTTTTGGTCACCAACTACGACAAGCGCAGCGAAACCAAATCGTCTTCCACCCTTTACAACTTTTGCAACTCTATTAATGTGAACAAGTCTATCAATAAAATCATTATTTTCATCTTTGGACTTTGCCTGTGAACGTGCCATATTTTCCCCTTAAAATTCTAATCCATTAGTTCGTGCAGTGTCAGCAAGAGCTTTGACTCTTCCATGGTATAAATAACCACTTCTGTCAAAAACAACTTTATCAACTCCTGCTTTTAAAGATCGTTCAGCTATTAATTTACCGATCTTTTCTGCTGCTTTTTTATCAGATCCATTCTGAGATCTATTTTCCTTCTCAAGAGTTGAAGCTGAAGCTAAAGTTTTACCATTCATATCATCAATGATTTGGGCATAAATATTTTTTGATGAACGAAATACACTTAACCTAGGCCTTTGATTGTTATTTTTCTTTAAAGACCTTCTTACTCTTAATTTTCTTTTTATTTTACTGTTCATTTGTACCATTTTTAAACTCTATTTCTTTTTTCCTTCTTTTCTGAATACGTATTCATCTTTATATCTGATACCCTTACCCTTATAAGGTTCTGGAGGTCTAAATTTTCTAATTTCAGCCGCTGTCTGACCAACTCTTTGCTTATCAATTCCTTCTATGACAATTTCTGTTGGACGTGTACATTTGATTTCTATCCCTTCCGGAACAGGATAATTAACTTCATGGCTAAAACCTAGTGATAACTGAAGTATTTCACCTTGTAATTGAGCTCTATATCCAACACCCTGTATTTCAAGTGTTTTGGCGTAACCTTCTGAAACTCCAGAGATTAAATTACTAATCAGAGTTCTAGTCAAACCCCAAAAAGAACGAGTCTTTTTGTCTAGATTTTTTGGGATAACATTAATCTCCGCATCTTTAATCTGAACATCAATACCATCAAAAAGCACTGCTGATAACTGGCCCTTTGGGCCAACTACGGTTAAAACACCTTCGTTGATATCTGCTTTTACATTTTCTGGTATTAAAATACTCTTTTTTCCAATTCTTGACATATTAACCTCTTCCTAGAATACTTTACAAAGTATTTCACCACCAACATTTGCTTCTCTTGCGTTAACATCCGACATAACACCTTTGGAAGTTGATAATATTGAAACACCTAAACCATTAAATACTCTAGGTAATTCTGTTACAGATGAGTATACCCTACGACCAGGCTTTGAAACTCTCTCTAGTTTTTTAATAACAGGATCACCTTCGTGATATTTTAATTCTATTTCAAACATTGGAAATTGACCTTCAATTTCAATCCTTGTATAGCCACGAATATATCCTTCATCCTGCAATACCAACAGTACATTCTCTCTTATCTTAGAGGCTGGAGTAAGAACTGCTGTCTTATTTCTCATAAGAGCATTCCGTATTCTTGTTAGCATATCTGCTAATGGATCTGTCATCATGTTAATACCTCACCAACTTGATTTTATCATTCCTGGTATTTGACTTTGTGCTGTTAGGTCTCTAACGGCTATTCTTGAAACACCAAGTTTTCTATAGTAGCCTCTCGGTCTACCAGTTATTGCGCATCTATTTCTATACCTTATAGGAGCAGAGTTTCTTGGAAGTTTTGCAAGTTTTACAGTCGCCTGAAATCTCTCTTCCAATGAAAGTGATTTATTTTTAGAAATTTCTTTCAATTCAGCCCTCTTAACGGAGTGTTTTTTACTCAATTTTAATCTTTTTTCGTTTCTTTCTATTAAACTTACTTTTGACATCTAGACTCCTATATAATTAATTCCTAAATGGAAAATTAAATCCTATTAATAATGCTTTAGCTTCTTCGTTAGTTTTCGCAGTAGTACAAATAATGATATCTAAACCTCTTATTACATCAACTTTGTCATAATTAATCTCAGGAAATACAATATGTTCCTTCATACCCATCGCGTAATTACCATTGCCATCAAAGCTTTTGGCACTAATACCTCTAAAATCTCGGACTCTCGGTAATGCTATAGTAATTAGTCTATCAACGAAATCATACATCATAGATTTTCTTAGAGTGACTTTCGCTCCTATAACCATTCCTTCGCGAAGTTTAAAATTTGCTATCGATTTTTTGGCTTTTGTAAAGACTGGTTTTTGCCCCGCAATTAATCCAAGCGCTTCAAATGCAACATCAGCCTTTTTGGATTCAGCCACAGCATCTCCAAGGCCCATATTTAAAACAATTTTATCAAGTTTTGGAATCTGCATATCATTAGAATAATTAAATTTTTTCTTTAATTCCTTTATAATTTCTTCTTGATATTGAACTTTCATATGAGGTATGTAATTATTTGTCATCTAGCACCTCCCCTGATTTCTTAAGAAATCTAACTTTTTCTCCATCTTTAAGAAATTTAAAACCTACTTTAGATGCCTTTGAGTCTTTTGGGTCAACGATCGCAACATTTGAAACATGTATCTTTCCCTCTTTCTCAATAATACCAGATTCTTGATTTTGAGTTTGTTTTTGATGCTTCTTTTTTATACTAACACCTTGAACTACAAGTTTGTTTTCAGTTGGGAAAACAGTTAGTACTGTCCCTGTCTTTCCTTTATCTTTGCCCACAAGAACTATCACATTATCGCCTTTTTTTATTTTAGCCATTATTACAGTACCTCCGGAGCTAATGAAATTATTTTCATATGATTTTTTGCTCTTAATTCTCTTGTGATTGGTCCAAATATTCTTGTTCCAATAGGTTCTCCTTGGTTATTAATTAAAACCGCAGCATTACCATCAAAACGAATAGCTGTACCATCATTTCTTAAAACACCCTTTGCTGTTCTTACAATTACAGCCTTAAGGACATCTCCTTTTTTAACTCTTCCCCTTGGAATTGCTTCTTTTACTGTTACAACAATAGTATCACCAATTTGAGCGGTCTTTCTTTTTGAACCACCTAATACCTTAATACACTGTACTCTTTTTGCACCAGAGTTATCCGCAACACTCAAATTTGTTTGCATTTGGATCATTTTAAATTATTCCTCTTATATCTTATATGACTATCCATTTTTTAAGTTTAGAATAAGGTTTTGACTCTTGTATTCTAACCTCATCACCTATATTGTGCTCATTCTTTTCATCATGGGCATGGTACTTTTTTGATCTTCTTACTGTTTTCTTTAATAATGGATCTATAAATCTTCTCTCAACACGAACTACAATAGTTTTATCAAGAGTATTATTTTCCACAACACCTGAGAGTATTCTCTTTGGCATTATTTTTTCTCCTCTAATTTACTTTTTTCACTATAAATTGTTTTCAATTTTGCAATTATCCTTCTAACTTCTCTAACTCTTGAGGTATTATCAAGTTGAGCACTTGTTTTCTGAAACCTCAAATTCAGTTGTTCTTTTTTATATCTCACAAGATTATCATTTATCTGGTCCAGAGATAGTTCTCTAATTTCTGCTGCCTTCATTTAATAAATTCCTAATTTATATCACTTACTCTTGAAACGATTTTGCATTTAACGGGCAACTTTGCTGCTGCTAATGACAAAGCTTCTTTTGCCACATCGATTGGCACACCATCTATTTCAAACATCATTCTTCCTGGTTTAACCTTTGCTGCCCAATACTCAACTGAACCCTTACCTTTACCCATACGAACTTCTGTAGGCTTTTTTGAAACAGGCACGTCTGGAAAAATTCTTATCCATACTCTACCAGCTCTTTTCATGTGTCTTGTCATAGCCCTTCTTGCTGCTTCAATTTGTCTAGCAGTTACCCTTGATGGCTCTAATGATTTAAGACCATATGACCCAAAGTTTAGGTTAAAACCCCCTTTGGCATTTCCACTTATTCTGCCTTTATGCATCTTTCTGAATTTTGTTCTTTTTGGCTGTAACATTATTCAATCCTTACTCTATTCTGCCCTTGATGAAGAACGGGCACCCTCTTGGTTGCCACCTGTAATACTTCTTTCTTGCGCCATTGGATCATGCTCTAAAATTTCACCTTTAAAAATCCACACTTTTATACCAATAGCTCCATATGTTGTTTTAGCTGTAGCAAATCCATAGTCAACATTAGCTCTGAGTGTATGTAATGGAACTCTTCCTTCTCTATACCATTCAGTTCTTGCGATTTCTGCTCCACCGAGCCTTCCGCCGCAATTAATCCTTATACCACCAGCTCCCATTCTTAAAGCTGTCTGAACCGAACGTTTCATGGCTCTTCTAAAAGCGACCCTTCTTTCCAGTTGAGAAGCGATAGATTCTGCAACAAGTGTAGCGTCTATTTCAGGCTTTCTAACTTCAAGAATATTTATTGAAACATCTGTATTTGTAATTTTTTGTATTTTTGTTTTAATAAGTTCAATATCTGAACCTTTTTTTCCAATTAATATTCCAGGCCTTGCTGAATAAATTGTTACCGCACATTTTTTATGAGGGCGCTCTATTACAATTTTTGATATTGCAGCAGCAGATTTTAATCCATTAACTAAAGACCTAATTTTTCGGTCTTCCATCAAAAGTTTTGGATATTCATTTTTTTCAGCATACCAACGTGAATCCCAAGTTCTATTGATTCCAAGCCTTAATGATACTGGTGAAACTTTTTGTCCCATTATTTACCTTCCTCATTCTCCAATTGTTTTACAACAACGGTTAATTGACTGAATGGTTTAAGAATTCTGCCCATACGACCTCTAGCTCTTGGTTTCCATCTTTTAAGTACTAAATTTTTTCCAACATAAGCTTCATTTACATACAATTCATCAATATCTAGATTATGATTATTTTCGGCATTTGCTATTGCAGATTTGAGTGTTTTTAAAACATCTTGGGCAATTCTCTTTCTTGAAAATAGAAGATCATTGATAGCCTTATCTACTTTTTTTCCACGTATCATCGCAGCTACAAGATTAAGTTTTTGTGAACTTACCTTGAGGTTCTTTGTTATCGCAAGGGCTGTGCCCTCTTTAGCCTTAAGTGCCATAATTACTTCCTTTTTGCCTTCTTATCTGCGAGATGACCATAATATGTTCTTGTTGGAGAAAATTCTCCAAATTTTCGTCCAACCATCTCCTCTGTAACAAGAACAGATATATGCTTTTGGCCATTATGAACACCCCATGTTAATCCAACAAATTGAGGTAAAATAGTGGACCTTCTTGACCAAATTTTAATAACATCATTTCTTCCTGATGCTCTAGCTTTTTCTGCTTTCTTTAACAAATACCCGTCAACAAACGGTCCTTTCCAAACTGAACGTGTCATATACTAAATTACCTTTTCTTTTTAAGATGTCTACTTCTGACAATTAATTTATCTGAAGATTTATTTTTTGAGCGTGTCTTTTTCCCCTTAGTTGGCTTACCCCATGGCGTTACTGGGTGTCTACCACCAGATGTTTTACCTTCACCGCCACCATGTGGATGATCTATCGGGTTCATAGCTACTCCACGGACTGAAGGGCGCTTACCTAACCATCTTGATCTACCAGCTTTAGCTAGTTTAATATTTTTTTTGTCCGGATTAGATACAGCACCTATTGTAGCCATACATTCCGAACGTGTCATTCTTTGTTCTCCAGAATTTAATCTTAAAATAGAATATGCTTGATCTCTCCCTACTAACTGAACATAAGTACCAGCTGATCTGGCAATTTGACCACCCTTGCCAGGCTTTAGCTCGACATTATGAATAATAGTTCCGACTGGAATATTAGCTAGAGGCAGAGCATTACCTGGTTTTATATCAGCATTTGGTCCAGACATCACAATATCCCCTATTGACATTCTTTGGGGAGCTAAGATATATGACTTTACTCCATCATCGTACGATAACAAAGCAATGAAAGCAGATCTATTTGGATCATATTCAATTCTTTCAACCTTGGCTGGAACATCAAAATGAATTCTTTTAAAATCAATAATTCTATATAAACGTTTGTGTCCACCGCCCCTTCTACGAGCAGTTACTCTACCGTTATTATTACGACCACCAGATTTTGTTAGACCAACTGTTAATGTTTTTTCTGGTTTACCATTCCATAGATGAGCCCTAGAAACTAAAACTAGACCTCTTTGCCCTGGTGTATTCGGTTTATATGATTTTAAAGCCATTCTTAATTACCCACTTATACCCGTTGTAAAATCAAAGCTTTGCCCATCTTCAAGTGAAACAATTGCTTTCTTAACATCTGATCTTTTTCCAATTCGTCCTTTAAATCTTTTAACTTTTCCTTTTCTTATAAGTGTATTAACAGATTTTACTTTTACTTTAAATAACGTTTCTATAGCCTCTTTAATTTGAGCTTTAGTAGCTGTTTTTGAAACGTCGAAAATCACTTGTCCATTTTCTGAGATAAGGGTAGCCTTTTCAGTTATGACTGGATTTCTGATAACATCATATATATCAATTTCGTTCATCTAATCTACCTTCAATTTCTTTTAACGCTGCTTTTGTTATGAAAAGTTTATCTCTCTTCAACATATCGTATACATTCATCCCCTGAACTGGCAATATATCAATTCTTGGTATGTTCATAGAGGCTAATTCAAAATTTTTGTCGAATTCAGTTGCATCCAAGAATAAAGCAGAGGTTACATCTAGTTTTTGTAGTTTTTTGACCAAATCCGATGTTCTTGGCTTATCTAACTTCGCCTCACTTAATATCACAAGATTACCTTCTTGTAGTTTAGCTGATAGAGCATGCTTCAGTGCTAATTTTTTGAATTTCTTTGTAAGCTTTATTGAGTGATCTCTAGGAAGTGGACCAAAAGCTCTTCCACCACCCCTAAATTGCGGAACCTTTTTTGAACCATGACGAGCTCCGCCTGTTCCTTTTTGCTTATACATTTTCTTTGTTGTTGCAGTTATTTCAGCTCTATTTTTAACTTTATGGGTACCTGCTCTCCTTTTTGCCAACTGGTATAAAACAATCCTATGTAATATATCCTTACGAGGCTCAAGGCAGAATATTTCATCTTTAATAGAAATAGTACCAGATGCTTTTGATGTTATATCTACTACATTTACCTTCATTTTTTTTCACCATCATTTTCTGGTATTTCTTTAAGATCAGCAGAATCAGCTTCTTCTAATTGTTGTTGGTTGATTTCCTGACCCTGATCTTCATTCAAAGAATCAACATGTAATTCTTCATTTGTGGTTTCCGCATTCTTTTCAGCTGTTACTGAAGTGACATCATCTTTTTTTGTTACATCTTCTGCTTGATTATTTGGATCTATGAAGCTTCCTGGTAATGGAAGTTCTATATCAGCCTGCTTTTTTACAGCATCCTTAATAGTGACCCAGCTACCTTTATGTCCTGGCACTGCTCCATGAACAAATATAAGGCCTTTTTCATTATCAACAGAATATACTCCTAGGTTTTGTATCGTTACTCGGGCAGCCCCCATGTGACCAGCCATTTTCTTTCCTTTAAAAACTTTACCTGGATCTTGGCATTGCCCTGTAGATCCATGACTTCTATGACTTACTGAAACACCATGAGATGCCCTTAAACCTGAAAAGTTATGTCTTTTCATAGCACCAGCAAATCCTTTACCTATACTAGTTCCAGTAACATCAACTTTTTGCCCTGGCATAAAGTGATCCGCTTTCATGAACAACCCAATCTGTATGAATTTATCCTCATCAACTCTGAATTCTACTAACTTTGATTTTGGTTCAACCTTAGATTTTGAAAAGTGCCCTCTCATTGGTTTGGTAACATTTTTTACCTTCGGGCTTCCAGCACCAATTTGTATAGCAGAGTAACCATCAACTTCTTGTGTTTTGTGTGAGACAACTTGGCAATTAGATATAGCTAATACAGTCACTGGAATATGCTGACCTTTTTCTGAAAAAATTCTCATCATACCAAGTTTTTCTGCTATTAAACCAACTCTCATATCAATACCTATATTCTATAATTTTATCTCAACATTCACACCAGCAGAAAGATCTAACTTCATTAACGCATCTACTGTCTGAGGTGTGGGATCAACAATATCTAAAAGTCTTTTATATGTTCTTATCTCAAATTGTTCACGACTTTTTTTATCAATATGTGGACCACGAAGCACTGTGAATTTCTCAATTCTCCTTGGAATCGGAATAGGACCTCTTACATTAGCTCCAGTTCTTTTTGCCGTACTAACAATCTCAGTAGTTGCATTATCCAACAACCGATGATCATAAGCTTTCAATCTAATTCTAAGATTTTGTCCCTGCATTTTTTACCCTATTATGTTTTATGCGTATTTTGCTATTACTTGATCAGAAACTGCTTGCGGTACTTGTTCATAATGATCAAATTGCATAGTAAATTGAGCACGACCTTGGCTCATTGATCTTAAGTGACTGACATAACCAAACATATTTGCCAATGGAACTTTTGATTTAATAACGGTAGCATTTGATCTAGATTCGGTTCCTGATATCTGGCCTCTTCGCGAATTGAGATCACCAATAACATCACCCATATATTCTTCGGGTGTAACAACTTCAACATCCATGATTGGCTCTAATAATTTTGGTGAAGCAGATTGCGCTCCCTCACGAAAAGCAGCTCTTCCAGCTATTTCAAAAGCCATAACGGAGGAATCAACATCATGATAAGCTCCATCATGTAATACTACATGAATATCTAGTAAAGGAAAACCAGCTAAAATACCATTATTTAAAACTGATGCAATACCTTTTTCCACACCTGGGATATATTCTCTTGGAATATTACCGCCAACAACCTTATTCTCAAAAACAAAACCAGTTCCAGCTTCTCCTGGACTTATTGTCATCTTTACTCTAGCAAATTGCCCAGCTCCACCAGACTGCTTCTTGTGAGTATAATCTACATCTGATGACTTTGTTATTGTTTCTCGATACGCTACCTGTGGTGCACCAATATTTGCCTCTACCTTAAATTCTCTTTTCATTCTATCAACAAGTATATCAAGGTGTAGTTCACCCATACCTTTGATAATTGTTTGACCTGACTCATCATCTGAAGAAACTCTAAATGAAGGATCTTCCTGAGCAAGTCGCGCAAGCGCTGCTCCCATTTTTTCTTGATCACCCTTTGTCTTTGGTTCAACAGCAATCTCAATAACTGGTTCAGGGAACTCCATTCTTTCTAAAACAACAGGATATGATGGATCACATAAGGTATCTCCTGTAGTAGTTAACTTTAATCCCGCAAGGGCAACAATATCTCCAGCGAAAGCTTCTTTAATATCTTCTCTTGAATTTGAATGCATCAACAACATTCTACCTACTCTTTCTTTCTTATCTTTAACAGAGTTAAGCAGTTGTGAGCCACTCTCTAATTTACCGGAATAAATTCTACAGAAGGTAAGTGATCCCACAAATGGGTCATTCGCAACTTTAAAAGCAAGCATAGAAACTTTCTCATTATCAGCAGGTGTGACAAGAATATCTGTCTCTGTTTTTAATTCAATCCCCTTTATTCTCTCAACATCAACCGGAGAGGGTAAATAGTCAATTACACCATCTAAAAGCGGTTGAACTCCTTTATTTTTGAAGGCTGAACCACAAAAAACGGGATAGAATGTATTTTCGCAAGTTCCCTTACGGATAAGACGTTTAATAGTTGGAATATCTATATCCTCACCATCAAGATATTTTTCCATCACAACTTCATCTAATTCAACAACTGTTTCTACAAGTATTTCTCTATATTTCTTTGCTTCATCTAACATATCTGATGGAACTTCTTCATAGTTAAAATTCGCACCTAAATTTTCATCTTCCCAAATAATCCCTCTCATTTCGATAAGATCAACTACACCTTTTAGGCTTGATTCCGCACCAATAGGCAATTGCAACACCAAAGGATTTGCACCTAATCGCTCGGTAACCATTTCAACAGATCTCGCAAAATCTGCACCAATTTTATCCATCTTATTTACAAAAATCATTCTTGGAACATTATATTTATTTGCCTGCCTCCAAACAGTCTCTGTTTGTGGCTCAACACCTGCATTTGCATCAAGTAGTGCAATTGCTCCATCAAGTACACGTAAAGATCGCTCAACTTCAATAGTAAAATCAACGTGTCCAGGAGTGTCAATAATATTGATTCTTTTGTTATTCCAGTAAGTAGTGGTAGCAGCAGAGGTAATAGTTATACCCCTTTCCTGTTCTTGCTCCATCCAGTCCATAGTGGCTGCACCGTCATGAACTTCACCAATTTTATGACTTTTACCAGTATAATATAATATACGTTCTGTAGTTGTAGTTTTCCCAGCATCAATGTGAGCCATTATGCCAATATTTCTGTAATCTTCAATTGCGTTATTTCTTGACATCTTGTAACCTTTATACCCTTACCACCTGTAATGGGAAAAGGCTCTATTTGCCTCAGCCATTTTATGTGTATCTTCTCTCTTCTTAACAGCATTACCTTTTTTTGAAAAAGCATCCATTAATTCACCAGATAACCTTTCAATCATTGTATTTTCATTCCTTGACCTTGCTGCACTAATTAACCATCTAATTGCCAATGCCTGTTTCCTATCATTTCTAACTTCTACAGGTACTTGGTATGTTGCACCACCAACTCTTCTTGACCTCACCTCAACATCAGGCATTACATTTTTTAGAGCTTCATGAAAAACATTCAAAGGATCTTGCTTTCCATTTTTTTCTATTCGGTCAAAAGCACCATAAATTATTTTCTCTGATGTTGATTTCTTTCCAGCAAACATCAAACTACTCATAAATTTTGATATAACCTTATCCCCATATTTAGGATCTGGTAACACTTCTCTTTTCTCTGCACGCCTACGTCTTGACATGAAATCCTCCTATTTAGGCTTCTTAGCACCATATTTAGATCGTCTTTGCTTACGATCCTGAACACCTTGTGTATCGAGCACACCTCTTACTACGTGGTAACGGACTCCAGGTAAATCCTTGACCCTGCCACCCCTAATCAAAACAACTGAATGTTCTTGGAGATTGTGTCCTTCTCCTGGAATATAACTAGTGACTTCAAATCCATTTGAAAGTCTAACTCTTGCAACTTTTCTGAGTGCAGAATTCGGTTTTTTTGGAGTTGTTGTATAAACTCTTGTGCAAACACCTCTTTTTTGCGGACAGGCTTCCATCGCAGGAACCTTATTTCTTTTTACCTGAGGTTTTCTAGGTTTTCGCAATAATTGATTAATAGTAGGCATATAATCCAAATTCCTTATCTTTTAAATCTCTTTTTTTATTTTATCAATAGCGTTTAAGGTAACCATACAGCCTATTGAACTAGATGATCGGACAATACTTCCTCAAAAACAAATCGTCAAGTATTATTATTGATAAGAAACTTAGAATTTTTATAAAAAATTAATTCTAAATTAATTACTCTTCAAGAGGAACATCTTCACTGACTAAATTATCACCACCGGCTTCTGCAACTTCTGGAGAAAGCACTTCTGATGAATCATGAAGTAACTGCTCCGTTTTCTCTTTTTCTTGCAGAATAAGATGATCTCTGTGCACAGAAACTTGCCTTAACTTACTTATTGCACTACCAGTCCCAGCTGGAATTAATCTTCCAACAATAACGTTTTCCTTCAAGCCTTGTAATAAGTCTGATTTACCGTTCATTGATGCCTCTGTAAGCACTCTAGTTGTTTCCTGGAATGATGCAGCTGAGATAAAGCTTCTTGTTTGAAGAGCTGCCTTAGTAATCCCAAGAAGGATAGGGCGCGCAACGATTAGTTTTTTTCTAGAATCTTTAAGCTGCTCATTAAGCTCTAAAACATCAATTTTATCTAGTTGTTCTCCATGTAGTAAACTAGAGTCACCGGGGTCTAGGACTTCAACTTTTTTCAACATCTGACTAACAATAACTTCAATATGCTTATCATTTATTGTTACACCCTGAAGACGATAAACATCTTGAATCTCAGTAGTTAGGTAGGAAGCGAGTTCTTCAACACCTTTGATTGCCAAAATATCATGTGGAGCAGGATTGCCATCAAGGATAAATTCTCCTTTTTCAATTTTATCACCATCCTGAACTTCAAGATGGACATTTTTAGGTACCATGTACTCAGATATTTGATCGTTTTCATCAGTTGGTATAATTCTAATTTTTCTTTTATTCTTGAAATCAGTGCCAAACTCAACAATCCCAGTTATTTCAGCTATAATAGCATGATCTTTAGGTCTACGAGCTTCGAACAACTCTGCAACCCTAGGCAATCCTCCAGTAATATCCTTTGTTTTTGCACTATCTGTTGGCACCCTTGCTAAAACATCTCCAGCTGAGACTTCGTTATCCTTTTCAACAGATAAAATTGCCTTCACAGGAAGTGAATATTTGCGATTATCTGATGATTCTCCTTTGGTGCTTTTTGACTTTGGTTTTATTGCACTAAGTGTCACTGAAGGTTGAAGATCATTCCCTCTTGAGGACCCCCTCCAATCAATAACAACTCTTTGAGAAATACCGGTTGATTCGTCTAATACTTCATCAATTGAGATCCCATCAACAAGATCGCCAAAATCAACTTTCCCAGCAACGTCAGCTAAAATAGGTCTCGTATAAGGATCCCATGATGCAATTCTTTGACCTCGTTTAATTGATTCGCCATCTTTAATAAATAACTGCGCTCCATATGGCACTTTATTTTGTGATCTTTCAATACTATTTTCATCAAGAATCGAAACTATAAGACTTCTTCCTGTTACAACAATCTTATTATTAGAGTCAGTTGCCATAGATGGGTTTTGTATGGATATTTTACCATCGTGCGAACTTTCAATAAAAGATTGATCAACAACTTGAGCAGTACCACCAATATGGAAAGTTCTCATTGTTAATTGTGTACCTGGTTCACCTATAGATTGAGCAGCTAAAACACCCACGGCTTCGCCAACATTAACAGGTGTACCCCTTGCCAAGTCACGGCCATAACATTTCCCGCATGCCCCAATTTTTGAATTACAAGTCAAAACTGATCGAACTTTTGCAGCATCAAGATTTTTTTCTTCAATTTGCTTTGCAAGTGCTTCGTCTATCATTTCAGATTTATCGAATATTACCTTTCCAGATATAGGATCAAGAATGTCTTCTGCAAGATAGCGTCCAAGCAATCTATGCCCGATAGGGACAATAACTTCTCCACCATCCATCACAGTCCTAATGGTTATACCCTCACTAGTACCACAATCTCTCTCAAGAATTATACAATCTTGAGCAACATCAACTAACCTTCTTGTTAAATACCCTGAATTTGCAGTCTTAAGTGCTGTATCAGCGAGTCCCTTTCTTGCTCCATGAGTTGAATTAAAATATTCAAGAACTGATAGACCTTCTTTGAAATTTGAAGTGATTGGGGTTTCAATAATCTCACCCGATGGCTTTGCCATCAAACCGCGCATACCAGCAAGTTGTTTCATTTGTGCTGGTGAACCACGCGCTCCTGAGTGCGCCATCATATATATAGAATTTTGATCTTTTTGCTTTTTAGTTACATCATCGATCTCAATAACTTGTATTTTAGACATCATCTCATCAGCAACTTTATCTGTACACTTTGCCCAAGCATCAACAACCTTATTATATTTTTCCCCTTGGGTTATTAGACCATCATTATATTGGTTCTCATATTCTTTAACTAGAAGATTTGTTTCATCTATAAGTTTTATCTTTGTGTCTGGGATAATCATATCGTCTTTTCCAAATGATATACCAGCTCGACAACCATGATGAAAACCTAAAGCCATAATTTTATCACAGAAAATAACAGTGTCTTTTTGCCCTGAATGACGATAAACCTCATCTATCATTTTTGAGATATCTTTCTTAGTCATTACTTTATTACAAAGAGAATATTTAATGTTATGATATTGTGGCAATAACTCACCCATCAACAATCTCCCAGGAGTTGTTTCATGTAACTCTTTGATTAGATTACCTTCTTCATCTTTAGTTATAAAGCGCCCCTTAATCTTAGCATGGAGAGTTGTTGTCCCAGCTTGTATTGCGTAATGTATTTCATTCATGTTACCAAAAATCATACCTTCTCCAGGTTCATTTTCTTTTACCAAGGATAAATAATACAATCCAAGTACCATATCCTGACTTGGAACAATAATTGGTGAGCCATCTGCAGGATGTAAAATGTTATTAGTAGACATCATAAGCACACGAGCCTCAAGTTGAGCTTCCAGAGATAACGGTACGTGCACCGCCATCTGATCTCCATCAAAATCTGCATTAAAAGCAGAGCAAACTAGAGGATGGAGATGTATAGCTTTACCCTCAACCAAGGTTGGTTCAAATGCTTGTATTCCAAGCCTATGTAGCGTAGGAGCCCTATTTAATAAAACTGGATGCTCTCTAATTACCTCATCAAGTATATCCCAGACTTCCGGTCTTTCTTTTTCAACTAACCTTTTTGCTTGTTTAACTGTGGTTGAAAGTCCTTTTGCCTCTAATTTTGAATATATAAATGGTTTAAATAATTCAAGAGCCATCCTTTTTGGAAGACCACATTGATGCAGCTTAAGCGTTGGACCAGTAACAATAACTGACCGACCTGAATAATCTACTCTTTTTCCAAGAAGATTTTGTCTAAATCTACCCTGTTTCCCTTTTAGCATATCTGCTAAGGATTTTAACGGTCTTTTATTCGCTCCTGTAATAATACGTCCTCTTCGTCCATTATCGAATAAGGCATCAACAGATTCCTGTAACATCCTCTTCTCATTCCTTATTATAATTTCAGGAGCTCGTAATTCAATTAAACGCTTCAAACGATTATTCCTATTTATAACTCTTCTATACAAATCGTTCAAATCAGATGTCGCAAATCTACCCCCATCGAGAGGTACCAGAGGCCTTAACTCGGGCGGAATAACAGGCACAATTGTCATAATCATCCATTCCGGTTTATTACCTGAATTTATAAATGCCTCAACAACTTTCAATCTTTTTGCAAGCTTAATTGGCTTTAATTCTGATGTAGATTCATCTATCTCAACCCTAAGACTTTCTGCGAGCGTTTCTAAATCTATATTAGTTAGCAAGTCACGGATTGCTTCCGCACCAATTCCAACCGTGAATGCATCATCTCCATATTCATCTTTGTATTGCAGTAATTCTTCTTCAGTTAATAATTGAAGTTCTTTTAAAGGTGAAAGTCCTGGCTCAATAACAATAAAGTTTTCAAAGTACAAAACTCTCTCTAAGTCTTTTAACTTCATATCTAAGAGAAGACCAATTCTTGATGGCAATGATTTAAGGAACCAAATATGGGCAACTGGAGCAGCCAATTCTATATGGCCCATCCTATCACGTCTTACTTTGGATAGGGTTACTTCAACTCCACATTTTTCACAAATAACCCCCCTATATTTCATGCGTTTATATTTTCCGCATAGACACTCATAATCTTTAATTGGACCAAATATTCTTGAGCAGAACAAACCGTCTCTTTCAGGTTTAAATGTTCTATAATTTATAGTTTCTGGTTTTTTAATTTCACCAAAAGACCATGAAGAAATCTTTTCCGGTGACGCAATAGTTATTTTAATTGAGTCAAAGATTTGTGCTTGAGAAAAATTTGGGTTAAATACATTTGTTAAGTCTTGGTTCATATCAATTTCCTATTATTCACTACTCATATCGGTTAATGTGCTAGCACTAGTATCAGCGACTCTATCAGATGACTTGAGCTCAATATTAAGGCCGAGTGATCTAATCTCTTTAATCAAAACATTGAAAGATTCTGGAATGCCAGCCTCGAATGCATCATCGCCCCTAACAATTGCCTCATATACCTTGGTTCTACCTGCAACATCATCAGACTTCACCGTTAACATTTCCTGCAATGTATATGCGGCTCCATAAGCTTCTAATGCCCACACCTCCATCTCACCGAATCTTTGTCCACCAAATTGTGCTTTACCGCCAAGTGGTTGCTGTGTAACAAGGCTATAAGGACCAATTGATCTTGCATGAATTTTATCATCCACAAGATGATGTAATTTTAAAATATATTTATATCCAACAGTTACTTTTCTATCGAAAGCTTCTCCCGTTCTTCCGTCATAGAGTTGAACTTGCCCCGATTTATCCAGACCTGCCTTCTCAAGCAATTCATTTATATCAGACTCCTTCGCACCATCAAAAACTGGGGTCGCTATTGCAACACCTTTTCTTGAATTTGAAGCAAGTTCGATAAGATTTTCTTTGCTCATAGAATCCAAGGTATCATTTTTTCCATATATATCTTGAAGTGTTTCTCTTAAATCTTTATCATCTTTATCATTATCTTTTATGAGATCAATTGAATCACCAATAAGTTTTCCTAAACCCCGGCAAGCCCATCCAAGATGAGTTTCTAAGATTTGACCAACATTCATTCTACTTGGAACACCTAGAGGATTTAACACAACATCAACTGGAGTTCCATCTTCAAGATATGGCATATCTTCTTGGGGCATAATTCTTGACACAACCCCCTTATTTCCATGCCTTCCAGCCATCTTATCTCCAGGCTGAAGTTTTCTTTTAACAGCAACAAAAACTTTAATCATTTTCATTACTCCAGGAAGCATATCATCGCCTCGTTGTAGCTTATCAACTTTATCAATAAAACGGGCCTCTATAATTTCTTTTGACGCATCGTATTGAGATTTCATTGCCTCTATCTCTGCCATTTTTTGATCACTTGTCAGTACAAAATTCCACCAATCTTTCTTATTGGTACTATCAATATTATCAGGAGTTATTTTAGCACCCTTTTTCATACCATTGGATAGTTTAGCTATTTCGCAGCCAATAAGGGTTCCCCGAAGTTTGGCCATAACATTCCTATCAAGAATATCAAACTCATCATCTCTATCTTTAGATAACCTGACTATTTCATCTCTTTCGATTGCAAGAGCTCTTTCATCTTTTTCAATACCATGTCTATTAAACACCCTTACTTCGACAACCGTACCCGTTACACCAGGTGGTAATTTAAGTGAAGTATCACGAACATCTGTGGCTTTTTCACCGAATATTGCTCTTAAAAGTTTTTCCTCAGGCGTCATAGGACTTTCACCTTTTGGAGTTATTTTACCAACAAGTATATCCCCTGACTTTACCTCAGCACCGATGTACACAATCCCAGCTTCGTCTAGATTTTTTAGAGCCTCTTCCCCAACATTTGGAATATCTCTTGTAATATCTTCAGGTCCAAGTTTAGTATCTCTTGCCATAACTTCGAATTCTTCAAGGTGAATAGAAGTAAACGTATCTTCTCTTACAATCCTTTCTGATATCAAAATTGAGTCCTCGTAATTGTAACCATTCCAAGGCATGTATGCTACGAGAACATTCTTGCCAAGCGCTAGATCACCCAAATCTGTTGATGGCCCATCAGCAATTATATCCCCCGCAATAACAGACTCACCCATTTTTACAAGTGGCCTTTGATTAATACAAGTATTTTGATTTGATCTTTGAAACTTAGCTAGATTATAAATATCCACAGCCGACTTTGAAGCATCTTTCTCATCTGTTGCTCTTACAACTATACGATTCGAGTCAACCTGATCAACAATTCCTGTTCTTCTGGCCGTAACAGCTGCACCTGAGTCTCTCGCAACAACAGCCTCCATACCAGTTCCAACAAAAGGAGCCTCCGTTTTCATGAGAGGGACAGCTTGTCGCTGCATATTTGATCCCATAAGAGCTCTATTGGCATCATCATTTTCTAAAAATGGAATTAATGCAGCCGCAGCTGATACAAGTTGTTTTGGTGACACATCCATAAAATCTACTTTATCTGCTGGAACTAATTGAACATCTCCAGCAACTCTGCAATTTATTAAATCTTCAGTAAACTTTGCCTTTTGATCTAGTGCGGCATTTGCTTGGGCTATATTATATTTGGATTCTTCAATTGCTGATAAGTAAATAACTTCATCTGTTACTTTATTATCTACAACTTTTCTGCAAGGACTTTCAATAAATCCATATTTATTCACTCTTGCAAATGTTGCTAGTGAGTTGATTAACCCAATATTAGGACCTTCAGGAGTTTCAATCGGACATATTCTACCATAATGGGTAGGATGCACGTCCCTAACCTCAAAACCAGCTCGTTCACGCGTTAAACCACCAGGCCCAAGAGCTGATACACGTCTAATATGAGTAATTAAGGAAAGAGGATTTGTCTGATCCATAAATTGAGACAATTGAGATGATCCAAAAAATTCTCTGAGTGCAGCCGTTATTGGTTTTGCATTAATTAAATCATTTGGCATAACAGTATCAATGTCTACTGAACTCAATCTCTCGCGGATTGCTCTCTCCATTCTTAGCAAGCCAATTCGATATTGGTTTTCCACTAACTCCCCTACTGATCTTACTCTTCTATTTCCAAGATGATCTATGTCATCAACCTCGCCTTTTCCATCTCTTAATTCAACAAGGTGTTTTACAACAGCTAAAATATCTTCTTTCCTCAATACACAGTGATCGTCAGGTGCATCTAGATCTAATCTCATATTTAACTTTACCCTACCAACTGCTGAAAGATCATATCTATCTGTATCAAAGAAAAGACTATCAAAAAGTCCTTGAGCTGTTTCCTCTGTTGGTGGTTCGCCGGGCCTCATTAATCTATAAATATCTAATAATGCCTGATATTTATTCTCATTTTTATCTACTTTCAACGTGTCTCGAATAAATGCACCAGTATTTATATGGTCAATATCAAGAATCGGAAGTTTTGATATCTTATTTTCTTCTAAAACGGCTAGTAAGGTTGCTGAAATCTCATCACCTGCTTCTGCATAGATGATTCCAGTTTTCATATTAACAATATCCTCAGCAACAAATAGACCCATTATACTCTCTTCGGAATATAATATTTTGTTTAAACCAGCTTCTTTTACTTTTTTAATTAAACGAGGAGTAACTTTTGTACCCGAAACTATTGCAACTTCACCAGTATCTGCATTTATAAGATCTGAAGTCAACTTGATGCCTTTGAATTGTCCTTCCTTAAAATCACAAACCCAGCCCGTTTTCTTTTTTGCTATTGTATAGGTATCATAAAAATGAGATAGAATTTCCTCAGATTCATATCCAAGTGCAAATAGGATAGTAGAAACAGGAATTTTTCTTTTTCTATCTATACGAGCATAAACCAAATCTTTTGCATCAAATTCAAAATCAAGCCATGAACCTCTATAAGGAATAATCCTTGCAGCATATAATATCTTTCCACTGGAATGTGATTTGCCTTTGTCATGATCAAAAAAAACGCCTGGGCTCCTATGCATTTGACTAACCACAACTCTTTCAGTACCATTAAATATAAAAGTACCGTTATCTGTCATTAACGGAATGTCACCTAAATAAACTTCCTGCTCTTTGATATCTTTTATTGACTTTGCTTCAGTTTCTTCATCAATATCAAAAACGATAAGCCTTAACGTTCCCCTTAAAGGAGCTGCATATGTCAAACCTCTTTGTTGACATTCATCTACATCATATTTCGGTAAATCAAAATCATACCGAACGAATTCTAATATAGAAGACTCATTGAAGTCTTTTATTGGGAATACAGATGTAAACACTGATTGCAAACCAGTATTATCTCTGCCTCCAAGTGGCTCTTGTGCTTGAAGAAAATAATCATAAGATGATTTTTGCACTTCAATTAGATTAGGCATCTCCGCAACTTCGCGAATTTTACCAAATGATTTTCTTATTCTTTTTCGTCCAATAAGAGTTTCAGACATTCTGTGTTCCCGTTCAAAAGTTAAAAGTAGTTGTTGATTTTATAGCTATGAGCTTTGAATTTATCTACTATTTAACTTCAGCGGTGGCACCTGCTCCTTCCAATTGAGCTTTGATTTTTTCTGCTTCATCTTTAGATACGCCTTCTTTGACTTGTTTTGGAGCTGCTTCAACAAGATCCTTTGCCTCTTTTAGGCCCAATCCAGTAATTGCTCTAACTTCTTTAATTACGTTAATTTTTTGATCTCCCATACTTGATAGGATAACATCAAACTCAGTTTTTTCCTCAGCGGCTTCTGCACCACCCGCATCACCCGATGGCGCTGCGGCGACTGCAACTTGTGCTGCTGCTGAAACACCCCATTTTTCTTCTAGAATTTTTGTTAATTCTGAAGCCTCTAGTATTGTTAAATTTGATAAACTCTCCGCAATTTTATCTAAGTCTGCCATTTTTTTCGTCCTTGAATTTATTTAGTTAATAAAAATTAAGCTGCTTTACTATTTTCCGAATAAGCTTTTACAACTTGGGCTATATTGGTACCAGGGGTATTTATCAGACTAGCTATATTACCAGCAGGAGTTTTAATTAATCCAAGAATTTTAGATCTTAATTCATCCAATGATGGTAAGCTTGCGAGATGTTTTACTTCCCCTAGGTCGATCTTCTTATCAGGGAGAGCTCCGCCTAATACTATAAAGTTTTCATTATCTTTTGCAAACTTCATAGCTATCTTTGGTGCAGTAACAGGATCATCTGAATATGCAATCATAGAAGGGCCACTTAAAAACTCTTCAATACCAGCTAAAGGTGTTCCCTCTAAGGCTATTTTAGTCAATCTATTTTTGACAACCTTAACTTGTCCACCTGCTTCTCGCATGGCACCCCGTAGATCGTTCATTGCTGAAACGGTAAGACCAGCATTTTGCGCCACCACTACTACTGATGAATTATTAAATACATCTTTTAAGTTCGATACAAAATTTTGTTTTTCTAGTCTATCCACAGCTCTCTCCTTCTACAGTTTACATTTGAGTTAGACTCTAATGTTACCTGCCCTTAGTAATTTTACTAACTGCGTCGGAATTCAAAAAAAATTTGAATTAACCCGAATGTCTCATATAGGAAATTAAGCTTTCGCACCTATAATCTTGGACAGGTCAAGCATAAGTATGATATATTTATGCTTTTTAAACTTAAATGTAAAGTCTAATTATTTAATTTCTTCTTTTAGTTAATTAACAACAGAATCAGGGTTAACTTTTACCCCTGTTCCCATTGTTGATGTAAGTGTTACCCCTTTTATATAAGCACCTTTCGCTCCAGAAGGCTTGGAAGCTAAAATAGCATCCCATATTGCTTTAATATTAGTCTTAATTGCCTCTTCAGAAAAATCTGCTTTTCCAATTCCTGCATGAACAATTCCAGCCTTTTCAACTCTATATTCAACTGAACCACCTTTTATATTTTTCACTGCAGTCTCAATATCATCTGTTACGGTACCCAGTTTTGGGTTTGGCATCAAACCTCTTGGCCCTAATATTTTTCCCAGTTGTCCAACAACAGCCATCATATCAGGAGTTGATATAACTCTATCAAAATCTAATTTCCCTGACTTCACTGTTTCAGCGAGATCATCATCTCCAACTATATCTGCCCCAGCATCCTTAGCTTCTTTTGCTTTAGCATCCCTAGCAAATACTGCTACCCTTACTTCTTTTCCAGTTCCTTCAGGTAAATTTACTACACCCCTAACATTTTGATCTGCCTGTTTAGGATCCACCCCTAGGTTAAAAGCTATTTCAATGGTCTCATTAAATTTTGCTTTTGCATTATTTTTAACTAGTTTAATTGCTTCGTCAATTTCATGGGTTTTGAGTACATCAAATGCCGCTGAAATTTCTTTATATCTTTTTCCTGTCTTAACCATAATCTTTCCTTAATCCTTAACTTCCAAGCCCATTGAACGAGCTGAACCTTCTATAATTTTTGAGGCTTGCTCTATCGTAATTGCATTTAAATCCTTCATTTTTTGTTCCGCAATCTGTATAATTTGCTGCTTTGTCACTTGACCAGCGACATCTCTTCCAGGGGCCGAACTCCCTTTTGTCAAATTTGCTGCTTTTCTGAGCAGGAATGATGCTGGAGGAGTCTTAGTAGTAAAAGAAAATGACTTATCTGCGTATATTGTTATCAGTGTTGGTATTGGCATTTCAGGCTCAAAATCTTGTGTTGCAGCATTAAATGCTTTGCAAAATTCCATAATATTCAAACCCCTTTGACCAAGAGCTGGTCCAATTGGTGGAGCCGGAGCGGCTTTTCCTGCCGGGACCTGAAGCTTCAAATAACCACTAATTTTCTTTGCCATTTCACATTCCTATATTTCAATAAAATTACACATTACATAAATAAATGGTAAAATCAATTTATTATAATTTTTCAACCTGATTATATTCTAATTCAACCGGAGTTGGACGACCAAAAATTGACACAGCAACTTTTAATCTTGATCTTTCTACATCAACCTCTTCAACCATACCGCTAAAAGAAGCAAATGGGCCTTCTGCAACCCTGACCTGCTCTCCAATTTCAAATGAGATTGACGATACAACACCATCCACGCCCTCTTCTACTTGTGTCATGATACGTTCAACTTCCTCAGGGGAAATTGGTATAGGTCTACTTTGAGAGCCAAGAAAACCTGACACCTTATTTGTTTTTTTAACTAAATGATATGAATCATCTGTCATTTCCATCTTAACAATAACATAACCTGGAAAAAATTTTCTTTCAGATTGGACTTTACGTCCCTTACGGACCTGAACAACATCTTCGGTTGGGACTAATATTTCACTAAAATAATCTTCCATTCCCCGCAAGACAGCCTGCTCTTTAATGGAGTTTGCAACTTGTTTTTCAAAGTTTGAATATGCATGGACTATGTACCAATTATGCGTCATGACAGACTATCCTCCAATACCTAATATTAATGACACAACCCAACTAAGAATCCGGTCTGATATTAAGAAGAAAATTGCGGCAATGAATACAAATATAAGAACCATAATAGATGTTACAGATGTTTCACGCTTAGTTGGCCAAGTCACCTTACTAATTTCGGTCTTAATCTCTTGTATATATTTAATAGGTTTCAATTTTATCATAGAATTCATTCTTAAATCTAGCTTACAATGTATCTTACTGGCAGGAGTGGAGGGAGTCGAACCCCCAACCTTCGGTTTTGGAGACCGACGCTCTGCCAGTTGAGCTACACTCCTGTATGATTGAGATGGCTGGAGTGCCAGTCTTTGCTTCCTATTTAACTATTTTCGACACAACGCCTGCACCGACAGTTCTACCACCTTCTCGAATAGCGAATCTCAAATTTTCTTCCATTCCGATAGGATTAATTAACTCAACATCCATTTCTATATTATCGCCAGGCATCACCATTTCGGTGCCCTCTGGTAAAGAAACAATTCCTGTAACATCTGTTGTACGGAAATAGAATTGAGGTCTATAATTTTTAAAGAAAGGAGTATGCCTTCCACCCTCATCTTTTGTTAAAATATAGGCATTTGCCTTAAATTTAGCATGTGGAGTTATTGATCCAGGTTTTGCAAGAACTTGCCCTCTTTCGACTTCTTCTCTTTTCGTACCTCTCAATAAGACACCTACATTATCTCCTGCCTCTCCTTGATCAAGAAGCTTTCTAAACATTTCAACGCCTGTGCAAGTTGTTTTTGCGGTTTCTTTAATGCCAACAATTTCTATTTCTTCACCAACATTTATAATACCACGCTCAACTCTTCCTGTTACAACCGTTCCTCTTCCTGAAATAGAAAAAACATCTTCAATTGGCATAAGGAATGGTTGATCTTTTGGCCTATCAGGCTGAGGTATATAGGAATCTACAGCTGCCATTAGCTCCAATATAGAATTCTTCCCAATTTCATCATTTTTTCCTTCTAAGGCCGCTAAGGCTGAACCCTTTACGATAGGAATATCATCTCCAGGAAATTCATATTTACTTAATAATTCTCTAACTTCCATTTCAACCAAGTCAAGTAACTCGTCATCATCAACTTGATCAACTTTGTTCAAATAAACCACAAGAGCTGGAACCCCAACTTGTCTTGCGAGCAATATATGTTCCCTTGTTTGTGGCATTGGGCCATCGGCTGCATTCACAACTAAGATAGCTCCATCCATTTGAGCAGCACCTGTGATCATATTTTTAACATAGTCGGCATGTCCAGGACAATCAACGTGAGCATAATGACGGCCTTCCGTCGTATACTCAACATGCGCAGTTGATATCGTAATACCTCTAGCTTTTTCTTCAGGAGCTTTATCAATTGCGTCATATGCAGAAAATTCTGCACCACCAGATTCTGATAATACTTTTGTAATTGCAGCAGTTAATGTTGTTTTCCCGTGATCAACGTGACCGATCGTCCCGATATTACAATGAGGTTTACTGCGATCAAACTTTTCTTTAGCCATATTAATTCCTACCTTAATAGTTTTTTAAAATCATACTTTATATGAGTTTTTATTACATATAATTGAATATCTACATATATAGTTTGAATATTTCAAAAAATCTACAAAAAAATCACATAACCTATTATTTTTATTAATGGAGCGGGTGAAGGGAATCGAACCCTCGTCCTCAGCTTGGAAGGCTGCTGCTCTACCTTTGAGCTACACCCGCATTCTGCCATTTATAAAAATGGTGGAGGGGGTTGGATTTGAACCAACGTAGGCTAAGCCAACGGGTTTACAGCCCGTCCCCTTTAACCACTCGGGCACCCCTCCATGCGCAACGCCCTTATTTTACATTATAAATCATAATTTATAATAATTACTATACACGTTTACACCAAAGATATATAAAAATCTAGAGGGAATCATTTGTTATGAATAAATTTATAAAATTATATGGTTTTCATGCAGCCATTCATGCTTTAGCTAATCCAGATCGGAAAATATCAAAAATATTAATAACTGAAAATGCTCGAAAAAAAATTATAAATAAAACATCTATAAACCTTGATAAATTCGTTCATGAAATAGTAACAACAAAAAAATTAAATTCTCAGCTTTCCCCAGGCTCTGTCCATCAAGGCATAGTATTAATTTGTGAACAAAAGAAATTAAACACAATTAATAATATAAATATAAAAAATATACAAAAAATAATATTATTGGACAATATATCTGATCCAAGAAATATAGGAGCAATACTGAGAACATGCGCAGCCTATGATTTTACTACGGTCATATCAACAAATAGATTTGATCAACTTGATGAAGGGCTAATTGCCAAATCTTCTTCCGGTGGAATTGAATATACTAATATTATAACCTCCTCAAACCTTTCCAATATTCTTGAATTCTTAAAAAAAAATAATTTCTGGTTAATTGGGTTTGATAGTGATGGGTTATCAAACATCAATGAAATGAATTTTGGGGCAGATGATAAGATAGTTTTAATTTTTGGCGATGAAGGAAAGGGGATAAGAAATCTTACAAAGAATAAATGTCATGGAATTTATAAATTAGACACAATCGGAAATATTAAAAGTCTTAATGTATCAGTGGCAATTGGAATTGTTTTAGATAAAATTACAACCCATAATTAAATATTTCTATATCTAAGAATAGAATTATTATTCGTAAAAATATATCATATTTATATTTTAAAAGACTATTACTCAATAATTTGCTTTCAATATTTATTTTTTTGATTTAAATATTAAAATAATTTTCAATCTTGTGCCGGCTTAGCTCAGTTGGTAGAGCGGCTGATTTGTAATCAGTAGGTCGGGAGTTCAAATCTCTCAGCCGGCACCACTTAAAATTCATATATATGGAAAATGAAGCTATTAAAAAAGCAATTAAAACCCTTCGTCAATAAGCTTAGTAGAATTATTGATGAGAGAGATATTATCACCGACCAAAATACAATTGGACCTCATTTAATTGATTGGGTTGGGAATTTTCATGGAAATTCACCTCTCATGATCACTCCTAGGAATAAAGAACAAATATCACAAATTGCTAAATTATGTTCAAATGAAAATATTGCAATCGTACCTCAAGGAGGTAACACGGGATCTGTTGCTGCTGGCATTCCAAATGGTGAAATTATTTTAAGTTTGAAGAAAATGAATAAAATAATAGAAATTAACCCAAATGACTATACCATTACAGTTCAATCAGGCTGTATATTGAGTCAAATTCAGGAAGCAGCTAAAAATGCGTCAAGATTTTTTCCGTTGAGCATTGGTTCAGAAGGCTCTTGCACTATCGGTGGAAATATCTCAACAAATGCAGGTGGAATATCAGTTTTAAAATATGGTAATATGAGAGATTTAGTTTTGGGTATAGAAGTGGTCCTTGCAGATGGTCGTATCCTAAATAGCCTTAAAAGATTAAGAAAAGATAATACAGGTTACGCTATAAAACATATTTTTATGGGAGCAGAGGGAACTCTTGGGATAATTACTGCTGCAAGCCTAAGACTCTTTCCAAAGATTGAGAATAAGGTCACAGGATTTGCGTCATTAAAAGACCTAGATTCAGCTATAAAACTACTTGAAATATTGAAAGAATTTTCTGGTGATCTTTTAACTTCGTATGAATTAATACCCGCTATTGGGCTTCACATCGCAACAGAATATGGAGATAACATAACCGAACCTCTCAAGAATAGGGAACAATGGAATGTGATAATAGAATTTTCTGATACAAAGAATAATAATAATGCTCATGATATATTACAGGAATCTCTTCAACATAGCATTACTCAAGGAATTGTTTTAGATGCGGTAATAGCAAATTCAATCTCACAAACAAATAATATCTGGAAAATTAGAAAAGCAATTGTTGAACATCAACCGAAACTTGGTGGTGAGATAAAGCATGATGTATCAGTCCCAATCTCATCAGTGCCAGAATTTATTCAAACTACTATTGAAAAATTAAGAGAATATATTCCAAATATAAGACCTGTTCCATATGGACATATAGGAGATGGGAATATCCATTTTAATGTTTGTCCACCAATTGATTACCCCGAACAACTATTCAAAGACAAAACTTCTGATATTCGTGAAATAGTTTACAGTAATGTTAATAGCTTAGGTGGAAGTTTTGCAGCAGAACATGGCGTTGGTATTATAAAAAAGAAACAAATGCTAAAGTATAAAGATAAAGTTGAATTAGAAATCATGAAAGATATTAAAGCTTTATTAGATCCAAAAAATATTATTAACCCTGGCAAAATCCTCTAATTTCTGCCTTTTTATGTAATTATCAAAAATATGATTAGAAAAAGTTACTTAGGTGCAGTGATGGCATCAATATCAGCAACTATTGGAGGGACAACTGTTGTCCTTACAAGATATTTAATGCCTGATAGTGACCCATTTTCATTACCTGGTATTAGATATGGGATAGGTGCACTAGTATTGCTCTCTCTTCTATTCATCTTAAAAAAAAATAAACCACTTGAATTAATTGACTGGATGCCAATTATTTTACTATCCTTTGTTTTTTATGTTGCATTTCCATGGTCTTTTGCTTCAGGATTAGAAAATACAACTGCTGCAAGAGGGGCAATTGTATTTACATCTCAGCCAGTCATCACACTAATATTAGGATCAATTTTAGGTATAGAAAAAACAAGTTTATTAAAGATTATAGCAATATTTGTAGCTATAACGGGTATCACTGTGACATTAAGTGATAATATTGGTGACCTTGCGCCTAATGCTTTAAAAGGTGATTTTTTAATGTTTTTGGCAGCTTTTTGTAATTCATTGTATGTCTTAAACGCTGGTAGACTAATAAAAAAATATGGGGCATTTACCTTCACAGCCTGGCCAATGTTCATTGGCTCCTCAATGATGATGATTTTAGCATTATTTTTTGGAAACCCTCTTGGAGGTTCTTTATCATTTGATACAACTCAATGGCTTGTATTATTAATACTGGCAATACCCGGTGCCGCGATAATGGTGTCCCTATTTATGGCATCTATAAATATGTCAACTCCAACAGGTATTACAATGACCGTTGGTTTTAATCCTTTAAGTGCAATTATTTTAGGGGCAATAATCTTACATGAGCCTGTGTCATCTAAAATACTATTTGGTTTTTTATGTGTTATGATTGCAGTCGTTTTAGCAAATTATGAAAATTAGAATTTACAGATACAATAAACTTCAATGTATCTATAGGAATATTAGAAAAGAAATTATCTTCTTCTAAAATTTTTTCTCGCTTGAGATCTTGTGGCTGGAGCTTTTTCATCTTTGTGTCTAAAAGTGATTCTACCTTTATCTAGATCATAAGGCGTCATTTCAACTGTAACTCTGTCTCCAATGAGAGTTCTGATTCTATGTTTCTTCATTTTTCCAGCTGTATACGCGACTATTTCGTGCTCATTATCCAACTTAACCCTGAAACGAGCATCAGGAAGCACATCTGTAACGATTCCATCTAGTTCAAGCAATTCTTCTTTTGCCATTAGTAATTTACCTCAATTATTTCTCGCATAGGCGAATATTATTTATATATTATAATTTAAAAAATAAAAGAGTTATATTTTTCAATATTTCTTCATTTGAGTAGATGTTGAGATATTGAACCTTTGTACCAATTTCTAATTTCTTCAATAATCTCATATCCAATCGATTTATTGATTAAATTTAATGACTCCTGTAATTCCATTCTATTCTTTACACCTGGAACTGTCGTGCTAATTTTTTTATTTCTTATACAAAATAAAAGAGCAAGTTCAGATATATTAATACCATACTTATTTGCTATTTTTCTAAGTTCTAATGCTTTTATGTGTGTAGTATAAAATTCTGTTTGTTTATCAACCTCTCTATCAAGAACCTCCACTATTGATCCAGCGGCGTGCGATCGTATGCCTATAACTCCAACTTTGCTTAACTGAGATTGATTTAATATATTTGGATTATTTTCAATTATCCCACTACCCTGATCACTATCATTTCCAATTGGAGGCAAACCATCAGCAGATTGATTTAATACATTATATAAAATTTGTATTGTTGAAAATTCCTCACTATTAATTAATCTTCCACATGTAATCAAATCACCATTCCAACCAGTTAATCCAATAAATCTTACTTTCCCGTTCTTTTTGAATTTATCCATTATTTCAGCAAACAAAATACAATCATCATAATTCAGCAAAGGAGCAAATTCTGGTGGAGCATCTCTAAATTTATAGCTGCCTCTGCTCTTTCCTACTTGATGATGGATTTGAATTAGATCGATATATTCGACTTTGAGTCTTTTTAAACTCCTCTCCACAGAAGCGGAGATATAAGCTTCCATATTATCTAGCTCATGATTATTATTAAATCTAATTTTCGAAGCTAAAAATATCTTCTCTCTATCTGAGGAATTAATATTTTGGAATTCTTTCCCAATATTAAACTCAGATTTTCCATTACCATAGATAGGAGATGTATCAAAAAAATTTATGCCATTATCTAAGGCTAATTTTATAAGCGCATTGCATTCTTCATCAGTAGTTTTTCCCCATGCATGACCGATTCCTGCACCCCCAAGACCAATTTCTGATACTTTAAATCCAGTCTTGCCAAAATCATTATATTTCAATATCTTTCTCCAAAACATCCATATATGGGCTTTTTGATTCCAAATGTTGCACACCAAAAACATTTATTGTCATCGATATCAAAGTATAATAACCCAGTACACCCACCAAATCCACAAGCCTATCGTCTCCAAGAATTTTTGCGGTTTGATGATAAATATCATCATCAACTTTTTTATCTTTGTGTAAAAGCATTGTAAAATTATATATAGCATTTTGTTCTTTGCTTAGCTTAGCAGGTTTCCTACCTAATTTTATCTCATCAATAATTTTACTACTGACGCCTGCCTCAATTGCTATTTTACTATGAACCCTCCATTCGTAATCTGCTCCCCATAATCTTGCTATCAAGCAGATTGCAAATTCTGAGAGCATTGGTTCCAAAGATGAATTATATCTACAATATGCGCCAAGTGATTGAGCTTTGTCCGCAAGTCCTGCTCTGTGCATCCATACAGCGAGAGGACCTCTAACACTTCCCCGTGGCCCAGAAGAAATATCATCATGTATTTTTTTTTGCTCTTTATTCATATCTTCATATCTTAAATTTTCTAGTCTCATCTTTTTCTCCTAAATTCTAAAATTTCATGCCAAATACTAAAATATATATGTATTAACATCGCATAACTTACTCAATTAATAGGAAAAAAACCCTTATTTTTTTTGAATAGTTATACACAAATAATACATTTTTTTTTAAAAAAACAAACTAATCAAATGTTTTAATTAATTTTTTTTAATATAAATGTAATTTTCTCTTTCACTTTAATTAAAATATTGCTAAAAAGTAACTTTAAATATTCGTTGTTTAAAATGATAATTATAATCAATTAATGCAAAACCTGCATATATAATGGGAGGAAATTCATTATGGCTGATGACATAGTCATTCAAGGAGACGGTCTCAGAAAGCAATTCACAGAAACTGTGATTGCTGTTGAAGACGCTAAATTTACTATACCTCGTGGTTCGTTCATTTCTCTAGTGGGACCAAGTGGATGTGGTAAATCAACACTATTAAGACTTATATCTGGTCTTATTGAAAAAACAGATGGAGACTTATTAGTAAGGAATTCCGAGGTTGTCGGACCTAGAAGTGATATCGGCATGATGTTCCAAAAAGCAGTACTTTTAGATTGGCGTACTGCAATTGAAAATGTTCTTTTGCCAGATGAAATAAGAGGAACCGTATCTCCTGAAGCAAAAAAGAAAGCTTGGGATCACCTACATTTAGTTGGTCTTCAAGATTTTGAATTTTCTTTCCCAAGGCAACTTTCAGGTGGTATGCAACAACGTGTTGCTCTAGCAAGGCTGTTACAAACTGGAGCAGATATTATGCTTCTTGACGAACCTTTCGGAGCTTTGGATGAATTTACCCGTGAAAGATTGAATGTTGAGTTACTTAAAATTGTTGATGATCCAAATATAACAACTGTATTTGTTACACATAATATAAGTGAAGCAATATTCCTCGGTGATCAGGTGTTTGTAATGACACCTAGACCAGGAAGAATTGCAGCCCAAATTGAAATTGATCTTCCAAAACCTAGAACTATTGACTTGGAAACAACACCAGAGTTCCAAGCTTATGTTCAGCAAGTAAGAGATGTTCTTGCTAGTCATTTAGAGGATCAACCGCTATGAGTATGGATAATGAAGCACAAGTTAGTAATATTGAACTAGCTGCCGATTATAAGGGAAGCACCGGTGGTGCTGTAATTAGACATACAATTATATTCTTTGTTTTAATGTTTATATGGGAAATGGCTAATAGGACTGGTTTTAGTAACCCTCTTCTTCTTCCAAGACCTACCGAAGTGGTTGCTTCAATTTGGAAAATTTATGTAACCCAAGGAAATGTTTGGTATCATCTCTGGGTAACATTCAAAGAAGCTATGTTAGGTTGCTTTATCGGTTGTGTAGTCGGCATTGGACTTGCTGTTGCAGCGGTATTAAGTGATACATTCAGACAATTCTTAAAGCCTTATATTATTATTGTCGAAGCAACTCCTAGGATTGCTGTAGGACCTATATTTGTTACATGGTTTGGTTTTGGAATGAGTTCAAAAGTTGCACTTGCAGCACTTGTTTGTTTCTTTGCTCCATTTGTTAATACAATTACAGGATTGTTGGGTGTTGAAGAAGAATCATATGAACTATTTAGATCACTTGGTGCAACTAGAAGACAAGTATTCTGGAGACTGATGATCCCAACTGCACTGCCTACTATGAATGCTGGTTTGAAGCTAGCTGTCGGTTCTGCCTTCGGTGGAGCTCTGGTTGCAGAATTTATTTCTGCTCAAGCTGGTATGGGTATTCTAATGGCAAGATATACAATGTCTCTTAATATGCCATCAGCTTTTGCTGGATTATTATCAATTACTCTATACGGTTTTCTATTGTTTAGAACTATGGAAGTTATAGACAAGCAAGTACTATATTGGTTAAGTGATGATCTCATGACAAAGAAAAGCGCAAAGAGAAAAATTAAATTTCACAAGGAGATAAGCGTATGAGTGATATAGGATCAGACGGCGTTCTAGCCGGAGTTAAGGAACTATCTCCAGCTAAAAAACTTTTTATGCATTTGTCAGTTTTTATTATCCTTTTTGGTGGATGGGAACTAGGCTCAAGACTCGGACATGTTAATGAACTTATCATGCCAGCCCCTACATCAATTGCATATAGACTTTATGAAATGTTTTTTGTGACTGGTTCCATATATTGGCATTATATAATAACAATGTATGAAGCGGTGATGGGTTTCATTATAGGAGTTAGTATAGGTATGGGTTTAGCAATTTCTGCAGCTATTAGTCCTGTCTTTAGAAGATATTGGGCCCCTTATGCAGTGGTATTCAATGTAACACCAGGTATTGCTGTTACTCCATTTATCATTGCTTGGTTTGGTTTTGGATATAGCTCAAAGATAGCTCTTGCAGCTCTTGTTTGCTTCTTCCCACCATTTATCAACACATTGACTGGTTTATTGCACATTGATAAAGATGCTACAGAGTTATTTAGATCTCTTGGAGCAACAAAAAGACAATACTTTATCAAGTGTCAAATTCCAACTGCTACACCAATCATAATTGCTGGATTAAAACTTGCAATGACTGGTGCATTGATTGGAACCGTTGTTGCACAATTCTTCTCTGCATCAGAAGGTGTGGGGATATTAATGCAAAGATTTGCTTTCAGGCTTAACATGGATGGTAGTTTTGCTGCTCTTATTGTTATGTCTTTAATGGGCTTAAGTTTATTTACTCTAATGGAGTATATGGACTACAAAGTCATTTATTGGAGAAGGCATTCTAGAATGGAAGAAGTTAGTGCCAAAAGAAAAAGAAAATGGACTATGGCAGAATAATTACCATACTAAATTTAGAAACAAAAAAACCCAGCTTAATTGCTGGGTTTTTTTTGTTCTTTAAACTATGCTAAAACTCATATATCAAGAAAATCTTTAGCTTTCTTATACATCGCATAATCTACTAATTTATTTTCAAATGTAATTGCTGCTTGCCCATTCTCAATAGCCTCCTCAAAAGCTATGACCATTCTTGTGTATAACTCAATTTCTTTTGGATCTGGCTCATATGCTTCTCTCGCAATTTTGATATGACTTGGATGAATCAAGGTCCTTCCATCATATCCTATCTTTTTACTTAATTCACATTCTGCCTTTAAACCTTCGAGATCCTTTATTCCACCATATGCACCATCTAATATATATGGAAGTTTTGCAGCCCTTGCTTCTACTAAGGACCTAGATCTAGAATAGTTTAATTCAAAACCTTCAATTGACCAATCAGACCTTAAGTCTCTTTGGAGATCTCCATCCTGAGCACTCCCAAATACTATAGACTCAACTCTTTCAGCAGCACTGCAAATATCGTAACATTTGATAACTCCTAAAGCTGTTTCTATTAACAAGAATAATTTTATTGAGTTTTTCTCAAGCCCTACTTTCTTTTCTTGATCTGTTAGCACTTGATCAACAAACTTTACTTGGCTCACTGACTCTGCCATTGGAAGGGCTATACCATAAATATTTTTATGTACTACCGCTCTTAAATCATCTTCCAGAAATTCCTTCTCACTATTGACTCTGACTAGAGTTGTTATATTTAGATTAGGTATTATGTTTTGAGCGATATTATCTCTAACTTGACTCTTCATGCTTATTGGAACAGCATCCTCAAAATCGATAATAATTCCATCAGGTTCAAAGCGAGATGCTTTTTCTATTAACTCAGGCTTATTTCCGGGAGTATAGAGAGTTATTAAAGGTTTTTTATTCATAACTTATTTCCTTTCTTTGTTATATAATTCCTTCTTTTTTTAACTGATTAATTTGGTCTGTCTTTAGCCCTAACCGATTCTTGAAAACTTCTTCATTATCTGCTCCCATATCCTTACCAAGATGTTTTATTTTCCCAGGAGTCTTCGATAATTTTGGAAATACATTTTCTGTGTGAAGATTCTTTCCATTATCAAAAATATTAATTACCATTTCTCTTGCTTTGGCATGAACATCATTCATAATATCTTCTATATTAAATACAGGCCCCATTGGAACATCCTCTTTATGCAATATAGATGATGCTTCTTCTAGCGTGTGATTTTGCATCCATTCAGAAATATAATCATCCAGCTCATTCACATGAACAACTCTTTTAGAATTATCTGAAAATTTTGGATGATTAATTAAATCTGATCTACCAATTACTTTAAACAATCTTTCAGCAGTAGTTTGAGTTGCTCCAGCAATTGCAATCCATTTATTATCTTTTGTTTTATAGGTATTCCTTGGAGCGCTGGTTGGTGCCCTATTACCCATACGCTTTGGAGGTTGACCAGTTAAATCATAAACCATTGCATTTGGACCAAGTACAGAGAATAAACTTTCCCAAATACTTACATCAATCACCTGTCCTTTTTGTGTCTTTAGTATATCACGATTATATATAGCAAACATTGCAGATAATGCTGAATAAAAGCCAGCGAAGGTATCAGCAAGAGCAAATTGAGGTAATGTTGGCATCCCCTCTTTTTCACCAGTCATTTCAGCAAAACCACTCATTGCTTCCATTAAAGTTCCAAAGCCTGGCTGGTTTGCATATGGACCAGTTTGCCCATAACCCGTTACTCTTACTATAATTAGTCTTGGAAATTTATTTTGCAACTCATCAATATTTATTCCCCAATCTTCTAATCTTCCTGGACGAAAGTTTTCAATAAATATATCTGTATCTTCAAGTAGTTGATATAATATCTTTCTTCCTTCTTCTTTTGATATATTTAGTGTGATAAGTTTTTTGTTTCTTGCATACGTCTTCCACCATGGATTAATCCCATCAATTTCAAATCCAAAATTTCTTAGATGATCACCCTTTATAGGCGTTTCTATATGAAGTACTTCTGCACCAAAATCTGCTAATAATCTTCCGCATAATGGAGCAGCAATGACAGTTGCGCATTCTAATACTTTTAACCCTCCTAATGCCTCTAATTTTTCAGTTTTATTGTTCATATATTGTTTTTTTAATTAAAGGTTTAGGGTATGTTATAATAAAATATATAAATATTAATAACTTAAAATTAAGGGAATTGAAATGCCAAAAATGTCAGGTGGCCGATTTATAGCTAAATTTTTAGAAAAAACAGGAACCAATGCTGTGTTCTTTGTGCCAACAATACTAAGTAGGCCTTTAGCCGAAATGGATAATATGCCAATTAAACGTGTCCTTGCCCATGCTGAAAAATCAGCTGCGTATATGGCTGATGGTTATGCCAGGGCTTCGGGCAAACCTGGTATATGCGCTGGACAAGCCGTTGGTGCGGCAAATCTGGCTGCTGGATTAAGAGATGCACTATTAGGAAATAGTCCTGTTATTTCAATTTCAGGTGGCAGAAAATCTATGGAAAAACATAAAGGGGCATATCAAGAGAATGATGACTTTCCTGTATTTGAAGCTTTAACAAAAGCCAACTTTCAAGTTGATCAAGTTGAGAGACTTCCTGATCTGATGCGTCAAGCTTTTCGAGAGGCAACTTCTGGTAATCCAGGTCCAGTAAATTTGCAGCTTGCAGGTAATAATGGTCAAATTGAAGATGATTATGCAGATCTAGATGTAATTGTAGAAAATCGTTATACTATAGCTCCCTCTCATAGAATTTTACCTCCTGTAGAAGATATAAAAGACGCAATCGCTCATATAAAAACCTCAAAAAAACCTCTTATTATCCTTGGCGGAGGAGCTAGAATATCTGGTGCAGGCGATGAGGCTATTGAGTTTTCAAGAAAATTTGGGATACCTATTGCAACCTCAGTAGCAGCATATAATCTTGTTCCTGAAGACTATGAGCACTATATTGGTGTGCCTGGATCTTATTCAAGATCATGTTCAAATAAAATTGTCTCAGAAGCAGATCTAGTGATTTATATTGGCTCAAGTACGGGAGGACAAGTTACACATTTTTGGAAGATTCCTGATAAGAACGTCCGAGTTATTCAAATTGGAATAGATCCCTCAGATCTTGGAAGAAACTACCCTAATGACGTTAGTCTGCTTGGTGATGCAAAAAGTACACTTCAATTACTATTAAAAGAAGAAATTTTGCCACTATCTATTGATCAATGGTTAAAAAGAACAAAAGACTTGGTAAAAGAGTGGAGGAATGAAGTTGAGAAGCAAAGAAACTCTAATAATATTCCAATAAGACCTGAAAGAATGATGAAAGAGATTTCTGAATCATTACCTGACGACTCTATTGTCGTTTCTGATACTGGACATACAGCGATGTGGACAGTACAAAATTTATGGATAAATAAAAAATGGGAGTTTATTAGATGTGCTGGATCTCTCGGTTGGGGATTTCCTGCTGCTATGGGTGCCAAATGTGCATTTCCTGAAAAAAATGTTTTTTGTTTAACTGGTGACGGAGGCCTATGGTATCACTTTACTGAATTAGAAACAGCTATAAGATCTGATATCCCTACCATCACCATAGTGAACAATAACAATGCACTTAATCAAGAATATGATATCTTCATGAATGCATATGACGGAAAACCATCAAATAGATGGACTGAAATGTGGTACTTTAACAAAGTAAGTTTTGCAGAACTAGCAAATAATATGGGCGCCTTTGGAATTAAAGTTACGGATCCGAATGATATAAAAGAAGCCATTCATCAAGCAATAAAAAGTAAAAAACCATCAATTATAGAAATTGAAGGAGATATTAATGCACTCGCTCCAACCGCATGGACTAAATAAAAAAGCTATTTTAAAAGAAAATATAATTAGAAAATTATGTATTTTAATGATGTAAGAGCAAATAAATTAATGGACCAATTTGGAATTGATATCTTAGTTGCTTCAACTCCTGAGAATGTTACTTATCTTAGTAATACTGTGAGTTGGGCTCCAAAGGTTTATTCTTATTCTGTTGATATGTTCGTTTTATACTTCCGCGATCCCGATATAAAAACTTCAATAATCGTTCCGAGTCAAGAAATGACCTATGTTTCGGGATCAAAAACATGGATAGATGATGTTTATACTTTTGGAGGCAAAAGTGCATTAATTCAACCTCAAAATCTAGTGACAATATCAAAAGAGGAATCGAATTATTTAAATATGCAGAATAATGATAAAAAAAGATCTACAAATGGGGTTAAAGCTCTTGTTAAGTCCATAAAGGATAAAGATAAGACTGGAGGAAAATTAAAAGTAGCTTTAGACGAAGATAGGATAGCTTATAAAGCAAAGATGGAATTAATAGAACAATTGCCTAATTGTCAAATAATAGACTCTGCTGACCTATTTAGGCTGATAAGAGCTGTGAAAACTAAAGATGAAATAAATGCAATGAAATTAGCGGCTGACCTAAATGAAATATCAGCAATAGCAGCATGTGATGAGATAAAGGTCGGGATGAAAGAATTAGATATTGCAAGAATCTATGCAAAGAATGTTGGAGATGGGCTTGGAAAATGGTTATGGTTTCATTTTGGATCAGGGCGTCGTTCAGTTGGTATATTCCCTCCATCAGAAAAGATTATTGCAGCTGGAGAAATGTGGAAATTTGATGCTGGATTATCCCTTCATAATTATCAAGCAGATACAGGATGGGGTGGAGTAATGGGCGAACCTTCCAAGGAGCACATCAAATTATGGGAAGCAACATTAGCCGGTTATAGTGCAGCACTATCCGTGATAAAGGCAGGTGCAATTCCCTCAGACATCCAATACGCAATGCTAAATGGAACTAAGGATAACGGACTACCCGATCACTCTGGTACTTTTGCTGGTCATGCAATAGGGCTTGAAATGAGAGAATTACCATACGTGCTAGGTAATAAAAATAAAGTGAGTAGTCCATATTTACCCGAAACAACTGATATTCCCCTTGAAGAAAACACTGTATTATGCATAGAAAATCCTTGCCAAATATTTGGTCTTGGAGGAACTCAAATTGAACAGACTGTAATTGTCAAAAAAAATGGTTATGAGTTGCTTACTAAACAAGATCGCAAATTACACATTGTCCAATAAAAAATATTACTGAGATACTAGACATTAGTAGGCTGAGGGTTACTTCATATTTTTATTTATAAATTCAGACATTACTTCTGCAATTTCATCTTCATACGCCGACCAATCTTCCCAAGAAATTAAATCAACATCAACATCTTCAATAGGTAATTGATGAAGCATACTATTACCAAGCATGTTATAAGCGTTGATACCACTTTTTGAATTATGAGTGTTATCATTCCCAGGTATTACTAATGATGGCATTTTAATAGAATCTAATTCTTTTTTCGTTATGCCCATAACAGGCAAATTTGCACCTTCTAAAAACTTGGATAATAGGTTTGTCTGAATATTTATGAATTCTTCTGCATCCATTTCCAGAAGCTTTTGTTTTACTGCAGGATTAGTTTTTATATATTCTATAAATCTATTTGTTTTACAAACTGCTTCCATACCCCCCTTCTTTGCTGTTTCAATAAATACTTCATAATAATTTATAGGAAGTCTTCTTGCTGCAAATTCTCCACCTGTTACTCTCATAATTATCATACCTATTAAATCATTTGGAAATTCTAATGCATACATCAATGCTGTTCTAGCACCAGAAGATGATCCTGATATAAAAATATTCTTTTCATCCAATGACTTAAACAAGTTATTTAATTCTCTAGCCCAAGTTATTTCTTCAGTTTCAGAGTCATCAATTAATAAATCAGATTTCCCTGTATTCCTTCTGTCATGCAATAAAACTCTTATATTATTCTTTGCAATTTTCTCAGCTAAACCCATCATCTCAAGATACCCCCTGCGCGCACCAGGCATAAGCGCAAGGATTGGCTCTCCCTGACCGATGATTTCATATTCAATATTTATTCCATCAATATTTTTATTTGGCATAATCCACCTATCTAATATTAAAATTTAATTATATAATAAATAAATATAAAATTACAAGAATATAGATATGAGAGCTTATTTTACAAAAATTATTGATGGTTATAGCATTCTAATTCCCGGTAGTGCGGATAAACCCTCCCCAGAAAAAGATGAGGTTTTAATAAAAGTAAAAGCAACCGGATTAAATAGAGGTGGGTTTATTGTTGGTGGTGTAATGCATGGCAAACAAGACAAACCATCTGGAACAGAAGCATCTGGTGAAATTATATCCGTTGGTTCTAAAGTTAAAGGATATAAGCCAGGAGACAATATAATGGGACGTGTTCTGGGAACTAAATCTGGATCTTTTGCAGAATATGCACTCTTAAAAGAATATCAAATTATGCCAATTCCCTATGGCTATACTTGGGAGCAAGCCGCTGCTATACCTGTGAGCTTTCTAGCTGCATACGATGCGGTTATAACTTATGGCAAGCTATCAAAAGATCAAACTATGCTTATCACATCTATATCTTCTGCGATTGGCGTTTCTGCACTACAGATTGGTAAAATATTAGGAGCAAAAGTTATAGGAACCTCTACCTCAAGTCAAAAAATTGATCAATTAAGAAATATAGGAATGGACTTTGGAATACTCACACCTGAAGAAGATCTTACAAAGAAGATCATGGAATTTTCTAAAAATGGGCTAAATCTAATTGTTAATTGTCTAGGAGGTTCTGTTTTTGAGGCTTCCATTGATTCTCTGACATTTAAAGGGATTATTGTAAGTGTAGGTTATATGGATGGAATAGATAAGGCATCAATTGATCTGAGAAAGATTCATGCACAACGGATAAGTGTGCATGGGGTGTCAAATGCTTTTGTACAAAAAGAGGATATCATATCTACCGTAAATGGGTTTAAAGAAAAAATTTTGCCTCATTTAGGAGAAAATAAATTCAAACCAATTATTGACAAAGTTTTTGATTTTGATGATATAGATAATGGACGAAAATATATGATGAACAATAGTCAAATTGGAAAAATAGTAATTAAACTATAAAAATAGCTTTAATAAAGAGAGGGAGTAAAATGGTAAAAAAAGTGGGTATAGTAGGTATGGGTTTGATGGGTCAAGCCTTCATATTAAATATGAGAAAGTCTCAATTTATGATTCAGGGATTTGACGTTGACCCTAAAAGAATGGATGAACTGCGAGTTCATGGCGGAACGCCAGTTAACACGCCTGCTGATGCAGCAAAAGATGTTGATTGCGTAATCATGTCACTTCCTAATAGTTCTATTGCAAGAGAAGCTACAATTGGTCCGAATGGCATATCTGAAGGAGCAAATACAGAGAATCTCTATATCTGTGACACAACCACATCTCGCCCAGAAGACTCTATCAAACTGTCAGAAGAACTTGAGAAAAAAGGTATTAAATTTTTAGACTCAGCTGTAAGTGGAACAAGTGCAATGGCTCGAGAAGGAGACTTGATTGTTATATCAGGTGGGAAGAAAGAAGATTTTGATGCCTGCCAAAATTATTTTTCAGGTTTCAGTAGAGCTGCATATCATATGGGACCTGTTGGTTCTGGTGCTCGTACTAAATTAGTTATTAACCTCATACTTGCTGGAAATAGACTTGCACTTGCTGAAGGTTTAGTTCTAGGAGATAAGGCTGGTTTAGAACAAAACAACTTACTTGAAGTATTAAAAGATAGTGCAGCATCATCAAAAACAATGATCGACAAAGGACCAAAGATGATAAATGCTGACTATTCAAAACAAGGTCAGGTGAAAACTTCTTTAAAAGATAATCGCTTAATGCTTGAGCAAGGGCAAATACTTGGTGCCCCAATGTTACTGACTTCAGTGATATCTCAATGTTACCAAGCAGCTCTGGAAAAGGGATACTCAGAAAAAGATACTGTTTCTTTTTATGAAATTTTGCGAGGGATGGCAGGTCTTGAAGAAAGGGAGGGTATAGATGATGTACCTTTCGGAAAATAAATACATATTTGATATTTTAAGATGCAATATAAGAAAAAAGAAGCAAAGGAAGCTGCCAGAGAAATACTAAAAGGAGTCTGGACAGCGATGCCGTATTGCTGGGATCAAAATGATAACTTTGATGAACCAGCAAATAGATCAAATATGGACCATATTATCAATAACATAAAGGTTGATGGTCATTATTGCTCAGGGAATATAGCTGAATTTTGGTCAATGCCAGATGATGAAAGAATGTATGCGCATGAGGTCATGTATGATCAAGCTCGTGGTAAAATTCCACTAATAGCTGGGTGCCACCATCAATCCGTTAAACAAGTTGTTGCTATAGCAAAACATGCTGAAAGTATAGGTTATGACTTTATTATTGTCTTAACACCATATGTTGCCGCTAGAGATGATGAAGCTGTCTTCCAATTTTACGAATATATATGCACTAATATTGATATTGGAATCATTTTGTTTAACGTTCCTCAAACATGCCATACAATTGGAGCTAATCTTGCAAAAAGATTGTCAAAGCTAGATAATATATGTGGTTATAAACAGGCAGATGGATCTCCTGCAGCAACACACGCTATAATAAATGCAGTTGGCAATCAATTAGTCATTTCAGTTGCAGATGAGGCACCATGGCTAACAAGCATGACACAATTAGGCCTGCAATGGCTGGTAAATTACAATCCTCATCTATATCAAACAAAAAATTGGCTACCAATTAATGAATATACTAAGGCAGCTCAAGATGGTGATATCAAAAAAGCTACGGAAATTGCAAAGACATTACAACCCCTAAGAGAGTTGCATGCAAAATGGATCATGGGTTATTGGAATAGTGGTAGAATGCCAATTGCAGAAATGAAATATTGGCAAGAATTAATCGGGATGAAGGGTGGAGGTACTAGACCACCTGTTATCCCAATGACTGAAGACAAAAAAAAGGAAATGAAATCAGAACTCCTTTCCACTGGAATATTAAAATTCTAATTAATAACTATAAATCAATTGTTTATTTAATTCTGTTAAGTTATTAATTCCAATCAAAGCAATATCTCTATCAATCTCATCCATAAGCAAATTAATAGCGTGTTCAACACCCTGCAAACCTGCAATTGATGCAGCATATAAAAACGGTCTACCAATAAAAACAAAGTCTGCTCCAATTGATAGAGCTTTTATAACATCCGTCCCTCTTCTAAAACCACTATCTATAAATAACTTACAATTATCTTTTATATGAGGACGAATATTCTCTAAAGCCTTTATTGAAGAAATAGCTGAATCTAATTGTCGTCCACCATGATTTGATATGATTATAGCATCAGCTCCAAAAGAAGAAGCTTTAATAGCATCATCTTTATTTAAGATGCCCTTCACAATTAAATTCCCATCCCACAAATCACGAATTTGCTTCATATGGGACCAATTTAAATTTGATCTCTTACCGAAGTCTCTATTGACCGATGCTGAGAATACAGGTTCGCCACGTTGAGCCAAGAAATTCTCAAAATGTGGCATTCCATGCAATAAAATGGTTTTAAGAAAGGTATTTATTGACCATTTTGGTCTAATCATACCATTATACAATAATTTTAATGAAGGTCGAAGAGGAGTTGAAAAACCATTTCTTAAATTATTTTCTCTACCTGCTAATACTGAAACATCTACAGTTAAAACTAAGGTCTTGAATCCTGCATTTTTAACTCTCTCCACCAATCCTTCTACTTTATCATGTTCTCCTGGCAGATAAGCCTGAAACCAAGTTTCTGGCGCTAGTTTGATTATATCTTCCATTGGAATAAGTGATGAACCACTTATCATCATGGGTATATTCTTGTTTCTGGCAGATTCAGCTAAAACTAAATCACCTCTATATGCAGCAAGTGCACTTACGCCCATCGGCGAAATACCAAAAGGAGCATCCCACTCTTGTCCAAATATTGATGTTTTTATTGATCTTTTAGAGACATCTCTCAAAATATTTGGAATAAATTTATATTTTGATAAATCTTGGAAGTTTCCATTCAAAGTTTCGTTTCTCTCGGCACCACCTGAAACATAGCCATAAACAGGCTTTGGTAAATGCTTTTTGGCATAATACTCAAAATCTTCTAAGGCATATATTTTATCTAATATTTTAGGTTTCTTATTTTTCATGTTGCTCATAATATACAAATATTAACAATACACCATTAACAATAATATTATTTATGTTATATTGAACCTATATGTAAATAGAAAAGATTGTAAATATGTTTGATCTGAATAAATTTATTGAAGATTGTGATAATAGAATTGATATTAAAAATAATCATAAAGCTGTAATGGATATCCTTTCTAAAGCAATCGAGAATCCAAATGACTTATTTAAACAATTTGGCGAACCTACTGAAGGGGGGATCCAAAAAATATACCAATCAGAAAAATTTTCCATATTAAATGTAGTATGGACACCAAATATGGCAATAATGCCTCACAATCATAATATGTGGGCGGCAATTGGGGTTTATTCCGGAAGAGAAGATAATATATTTTGGAGAAGATTAGATAACAAAGAACACGGGAAAATAGAAGCAGCAGGAGCAAAATCACTTGAGAAATTTGATGCAGTTCCTCTTGGTGGCGATATTATTCATTCTGTTATAAATCCAACAAATAAATTTACATCTGCATTACATATTTATGGTGGTGATTTTTTTGAAGCAGATAAAAGTTCATGGGAGCCTGACACATTAGAAGAACAACAATATAAAGTTGAACAATCTCATAAAACATTCAATGAAGCGAATAAACGCGCACAAATGTAATTATAACAAACCATAACTATGATTATAATATATCGATAACTTTCCCACTTTCACCTGATTCTACAATAGCTTCAAATATCTCAATATTAGCAAGCATCTCTTCAGAAGTTATAGGATAATGTTTATCTCCGTTGATTGCGTCATACCAAGATTCAAAGTTCTCTAGAACTGTATTTGTATGAGAATGTAATGAAACAATACTCGCTCTTCCTTGTTTGCGTAATACAAGTTCACCTGGGTCATCATGTTCAAAATTGTTTTTTTCTCTCGCCTCAATCCATCCTTTATCTCCAAAAACTGTATATCTTCCATAAAATGGTGTTGCAATTGACACCGAAACAATCCCCGTAATACCACTTACGAATTCAATATTTGCAGACATTGTATCAATTCGTGGCTTATCAAATGCAATACTGGACATTGTTGAGTAGACTTTTTTAGCTCTACCAAACATATGAACCATAAAATCTGTTAAATGAATTCCTCTTGCTGTGAACCCACCCCCTGGAGCGTCATCTGGATTAAATCTCCAATTATCTTTATTAAGAACTTTAAACAAATCATGACTGAAATTAGTTTCTACATGCAGCACCTTACCAATATCACCATCCGACACGTGCTTAAAAAGACTTTTCATGGCAGTCTCATACCTCCTCTCATGACCAAGACCTAAGATAATATTGTGCTTATTACAAATATCAATGGCATCTTTTGCGTCCTTAGCACTCAATGATAATGGTTTTTCGCAAAAAACTTGCTTTCCTAATTTTGCAGCCTGAATTATATGAACATGATGTAATCTATTTGGGGTTGCTAATATTACTGCATCAATATTTTTGTCAGTGAGAACTGATTCATAACTTGTTCTTAGCTCTATCTTATATTCCCTTGCAAACTCTTTAAGCCCTGATAAATCTTTATCTACGCCACATACTATATTTATCTTTCTACTCTTGATAAGGTTCTTAACAATTACTTTACCCCACCACCCAAGTCCAATTACAGCAGTTTTCATAACAATCCCATATAATTTAATTTTAATCTTATATCTTAAAATATAGCAGTCAAAATTTTTTCTTTAGTAGTAATAATAGCGTTATCAACGATATTATTCCAAGCAGTGAAAATATAACAAGAGTATTCAAAATACCAACTAGATCGCCTAATATTCCCATTAGAATAGCACTAAAAGCTGCTAGCCCAATCACTAAGACTACCCACAAGCTCATTACTCTACCTCTAAAAGTATCATTTAGTTCCAGCTGCACCACTGCTTGAAGATCGATACCTGTTATAGTCATACTAAACCCTATAAAAAAAACCGAAAACAATGCCGTGTTCCAACTATTTGAAACTGCCAGAATGATTGCAGCTAATAATCCTAAAAAAGATGCAAAATACACTCTCAATGGAATCCCTTTTTCTTGATCTTTTGATCTTCTCATAGCGATAAATATTGCAGCGATTAATGCTCCTGCACCTGCTGTTGCCATCATTTGCCCCAAACCATCAGCTCCTGCATTAAATACCCCCCCTGCTATGGCAGGTAATATCTCTACTGTTCCACGAGCAAATAAAGAAAATACTGCAGTAATTGCACATGCCTCAAATATTACACTATGGTTAAATGCATAATTAGCTCCGTCAATGAATTCCGAAAAGATATTTTTTTTGCCCTTACTTATAGAATCTCTTTGCCTTACTTCAATAACCATTAGAACAAGAGGCATTGCAATTAGAAATAAGAAATTTATAAATATAGTAGTATTAAAACCAAATATTTTTATCATTATTCCAGCAAGAGCTGGGCCAATTAACCTTGCGCAATTAAAATTTATTCCATGTACTGCAATTGCATTTGCCAAGTACTCTTTGTCTACGATTCTTGGAACAATTGCCATTCTAGTTGTACGATCAGCACTTGTAAAAATACCAATTATTAGCGCTACCAGACAAAGACTATAAATATTTAGAAAGCTAAAATAGTATAGAAACCAAAGAGCAAATACAGTTAATGAAATAATTGACTGCGTGTAGACTGCAAATTTCTTAATATCAATTCTATCAATCAGAACTCCAAAATATGGACCAGTTATTATAGTGGGAGCAAATAAAAGAAATGATAATATACCAACCCAAGATGCCAGATTGGTCAATTCCCATCCCAACCAACCTATTATGACTCGATTAATCCATATACCATTCATTGCAAAGAAATTGCCTGCAGTATATTTTTGAAATTCCTTACTTTTCAATGAGGGAAAATTTAATGATAAAACCATTGATATGAGACTTGAATTAAATAAAAAGGATATATACGAACATAAACATTAAGATTTTAGATTTTTATATTCCAAATATGTATTTTTTATCTTATAAATTATAGTAAGTAAATTATTTATTGAGTTTCATAACTTAAAATCAAATAACGGAGAATATATAATGCGTACACCGAGATTACATAGAGATGGACATCAATGGATTTATGACTGGATTGTTAAAGAAACCGGACGTGTATTCCATTGGGACGAAGAAGGAAGAGAACTGCCAAAATCAATAAAAAGTCATGGGCAAATATCAAAACATTTAGGAAAACAAGGACAAAGACTTGAAAAAGTTGCTGCAGAAGAAGAAGCTGCAGGTCATAAGTCAACAGCATTTGATTTGTATTTCAGGGCTTCAGCAAAATTTGCAGCAGCTCAACATCCTGTTTTAGAAACTAACGATGAAAAGAGATACCTCCATGGAAGATGTATTTCAAATTATGAAAAAGTTATTGAATTAGCGCCATATAAAATAGAAAGAGTGGAAATACCATTTGAGGATATGCAATTACAATGCAATTTCCATTTGTGTCCCGGCGTTGATGTTGCTCCAACAGTTATCTTTATCCCAGGATGTGATATGACAAAAGAAATGTGGCCTGATCCAAAAGTGGTTGAAGCTCATTCAAGAGGTATGCATTTACTTGTAATTGATGGACCTGGACAAGGAACAAGTAATCTACGTAACCAAAAATTAACTCATGGTAATTATGAAAAAGCAGTCCTTAAAATAGTAGATTGGCTTGAGGAACGTAAGGAAGTTAATAAAGATAAAATTGGTATATTTGCAGTATCTATGGGATCACACTGGGGTCTTGAAGTTGCCGCATCAGGTGACCCAAGAATAAAAGGTGTTGTAGGACCTTGGGCTTCATATCTTGATAAATATTATATTTTAGATACTTTCTCTCCAAGATATAAACAACTATTTGGATATCTAACTGGAGCTTCAAGTGAAGAAGAATTAAATAAAATTGTTACTCAGATGACCGTAGAAGGTCGAGAAAAAGATATTAAATGCCCAATTCTTCTAACTGTTGGCGAGTATGACTCAAGAAGCCCTGTGGAACTTGTTTATGATTTCTATGATAAAGTAAATTCTCCAAAAGAATTATGGGTCTATGAAGATACTTATCACCAAGCAAAAATGTTCGGCGGAACAGGACAAGATAGGCATGATTGCCATATGATGTGTCTTGACTGGCTTCAGGATGCTTTCGATGGTAAGTTTCAAGCAGGGCATGATAGAAAAATGTACCTGAGAGCAAATGGTGGTGGACCTAACGGAAAACAAGGTGAGAATAAAGATGCCTTGCATTGGTGGGAATAATAATACCTACCCGGATGATTTTATATCATCCGGGTATATAAAACTGTTACCATTAGCTATATTTTTTTAAAATGAGAGAGCAAATATGAAACAACATGATATTGAAATGAGGCCATATGGCCCAACAGCCGGACGAGAACATCTCAAAGGTGTATCAAAACGTCCAAAAACTCTAACTGTAGATTTACATAATCATGTTAGAACTCCTGCATCAGATACACTTGTTAAACCGCACCTTCCGTCAGATTTTCATCCATCAGTTGGGGTAGCTAGTGAGTTAACAAAAAATACGAATAAGAAACAGTCAGAAGACCGAGAAATTCCTTTTACTGATATCAACATGAGGTTCGAACAAATGGATAAATCTCTCTTAGATGTGTCGGCTCTATCATGTTCACCTCAGCAATTTTTTTATATGGTAGATAAAAACTTAGGTGCAGAATCCGCAGAAATAATTAATAATAACATTGCGAATACTGTAAAAGTAAATCCAAAAAGATTAACTGGATTAGGAACAGTTCCACTTCAAGATACAGACCTTGCTATTAAAGAACTTGAAAGATGCGTCAAACTTGGTTTTAGAGGAATCCAGATTGGTGCCAGGGTTGGGAAAGAAGAATTGTCAGCTGAACGTCTTGAACCATTTTGGAAAAGATGCGAAGAGCTAGATATACTTATATTTATACACCCCTCATCCTTCTACAGTGATAGGTTCGGTGAACATTATATGCTTAATGTTATTGGTAATCCACTTGATACAACTGTTGCTATCCATTATCTCATTTTTGATGGAGTGATGGCAAGATATCCAAAAATTAAATTTTATTTATCCCATGGCGGAGCCTTTCCAGCAAGTTACGCAGCAAGAATGGATCATGCTTATGGAGCGAGAATAGACTGTCGTCAAAAAATATATGAGAGACCCTCAACCTATTTAAAGAAATTTTATTTTGATACTCTTGTGTTTGCGGTAGATCAACTTGAGTTTCTTATTAAGAAATATGGCGCGGACCATATAGCAATTGGTACAGATTATCCAGCAGATATGGCAGAACATGATCCTGTTGAGCATGTCTACCAAGTTGAGAATATTACTGAAGAAGATAGAGAAAAAATTTGTGGACTAAATGCATTAAAATTACTAAATCTATCTGAGGCAGATTTTAAGTAAGTAAATTATATTTATGGAATGAAATTCTAAAGGCAGCTAGTATGCTAAAAAAAGCAATAGAAGAAAAATCCAAAATGGTAACAAATGACACAGCTAATAACAGAGCTCTATCCATTGTTCCAAAAATAAAAGAGCTCAAAAAATATAATACAAAAAACTCAATACCAAAAGATATCCTCGATTTAATTCATAAAGAGGGTCTTTTTAGATATTTTCAACCAAAAGAATGGGGTGGTATGGAGCTTGATTTTCAAGCATGGCTGGATATCCCTGAAATAATTTCTAGAGGAGATTGCTCAACTGGTTGGATTGTTGCAAATATGGCATCGCATCATAGAACTCTTGCTGTTTTTGATGAAGAAATTCAAAAAGAAATATGGTCAGCGAATCCTGATGCACTAATAGCAGCAGGAAATATATATCAACAAGGAAAAGGTAGGAAAGTTCCAGATGGCATAATTCTGTCAGGGGTTTGGAACTTTTGTTCTGGAATCGAGATATCTGAATGGTGCTTCTTCGCTTTCATGCTAGAAGAAAATGGAAATAAAGATTGGCATCAATGTATACTTCATAAAGATGACTACGAAATAATGAATGATTGGGATACATATGGGATGAAGCAGACAGGAAGTTGTTCTGTAAAGATTAAAGAACTTTTTGTTCCAGAATATAAATTACAATCCTTTTCAGTTAATCGTGAGGGGCACTTCTTTAAAGGGATAAAGAAGAATAAGAACTTAATGTATCAAATACCAACTGCATCAATTGGTGGCCATGGATTGGCTGGTTGTTCAATTGGTGGCGCACAGCTATGTCTCGATCTATTGCTTGAATGGATTGAAAGCAGATCCACAAGTACATCAAATTTAAAAATGTCAGATATACCATCTATTCATAATAGACTCGGTGAGATTTCATCAAGAATTGATGCATCAAGGCTAATATTAAGAAACGATTGTATTGAGGTTGAAAATTTAATGAATATGAATAAAGAAGTCTCAACCCAAAATAAACTAAAATATAAAAGAAATGCAGCTTACGCAGTGAAAATAATCCTTGAAGCAGTTTCTATCATGCAACAAGTCTCTGGTGCCAATGGAATATATAATTCTTCTCCTATCACCTCGGCTTTAATGGACGTTCAGGCATGTTCAACTCATATTCACTTCAATCAGGATATGCAATTTTCACAATGGGGGAAAAATCAATTGAAAAATGATTTTCATAGCCCAACATTATAAGGATAAATCAAATGCATCTTCCATTTAACAAAGAAAAACTTGATAGATTATTAGATGCAGAAGGAATTGATTTCTTACTCATCAATGATAAAAATACTGCTCAATATTTATTAGGGGGGTATAAATTCTTTTTTTTTGCTCAAAAAGATGCCATTGGAATTAGTAGATATTTACCAACAATTGGATATCCAAAAGATAAGCCTGAGGATGCTTTTTATATTGGCCATATGCTTGAAGCTCAACAACAACAAGTTGAACCTTTATGGATAAATAATATTCAAAATATCCAATGGAATACCGAACAAGCTGGGAAAGAAGCTGCAAAACAAATTAAAAAACTTGGATATTCAAATAAAAGAATTGGCATAGAGTTTTGCAATACGCCTACAGATACTTTCTTGATGTTAAAAGAAAATTTACCTAATGCTGAATTTGTTGATGTTTTGGTTTTGATGCAAGAACTGAGAGCAGTAAAAACAGATTTTGAATTAGATCTCCTAAAAAATGCCTCTAATTTTATAACCACTTCTATGGAAAGGGTTATGAAAACTTCTAAACCCGGAACGAATACTCAATCTATTGCTCAAGCGCTGAAAGAGGAAGAAACAAATTTTGGTATGAACTTTGAATATTGCCTTGTTGCAGCAGGAAAGTCCTATAATAGAACACCATCTGATAAACTATTTTGGAATAAAGGGGATGTATTATCATTAGACTCAGGGGCTAATCTTAATGGATACTTAGGAGATCTATGCAGGATGGCTGTGATGGGGAAACCAACGGATACCATGATTGACTTCCTATCGCAAGTTAGAGCTATAAATGATGCACCTAGAAAAGTTATACATGAAGGAATCACAGGAAATGAATTACTTGAAGAGGCCTATAAAGAAATAAATAAATGTGATAAAAATCTTGATTTTAAATTTGTTGCACACGGTATGGGAATGATTCAGCACGAAGCACCTCATATATATGACAAGGGTATAATCCCTTATCCAGCACCCTATAAAGATAAAGCTCTTGAAGCTGGGATGGTCCTATCAATAGAAACTGATCTAAAATATGAAGGTATAGGTTTTATCAAACTCGAAGACACAGTAGTTGTTAAAGAAAATGGATTTGAGGCATTTGGTGATAATATAAGAGATTGGGTTTGTAATGATCAGGATTGAATATGAATTATAAGCAAGCGGTAAATATTTATGATCTCCGCAAAATAGCCAAGAGAAAATTACCAAAAATTGCTTTTGATTTTTTAGAAAATGGTGCTGAAGATGAAATATGTTATGGCAATAACGAAAATATATATAAAGAATATAAACTGCTTCCCAAATATCTAATTGATATAACAAAAAGAAATCAGAAGACATTGTTATTTAATAAGTTATATTCCAGTCCATTTGGATTTGCTCCCACAGGAACTGCTGGATTATTTAAACGTGGAGCAGAAAAAATGTTAGCAGAAATATCAAATAAAGAAAATATACCTTATATAATGTCAGGTGCTGCTAACGAAAGCATTGAAACAATATCGGAAATCTCTTCTAAAAATACCTGGTATCAAATATATGCAACTCTAGATAGAGAAATAATTTATGACCAAATAGATCGTGCAGATAAAGCAGGATTTGAAGCTTTGGTAGTAACTGTTGATGTTCCAATAAGAACAAAAAGAGAGAAAAATATTAGAAATGGTTTTTCTAACTCACAGAGGATGAAACCTAGTATCTTTCTTGAAGCTTTAACACATCCTGGTTGGATATATGAGTATATTAAGAATGGTGGGCCACCAACAATGGGTTCCTGGACAAAATATGTTGGGCCAAATGCAAACGTAAATAAAACTGTAGATTTATTCGTAAAAAATGTGCCAGCGACCAATCAAACATGGGATGATATAGTTAAGTATAGAAAGAGATGGAAAAAAAAATTAATAATTAAAGGAATTTTAAATCCAGACGATGTTAAAAAATGCATAGATTGTGAAGCTGATGGAGTAATATTATCAAACCATGGTGGACGTCAACTTGATAAGGCTCCCTCTCCAATCCAAGTTTTAGCAAATATATCGGATTGTTATCGAGATAAAATTGAAATTATGGTCGACGGAGGAATAAGAAGAGGTTCAGATATTATTATTGCTTTATGCCTTGGTGCAAAATTTGTTTTTATAGGTAGGGCTCCACTTTATGGAGCTGCGGCTGGAGGGCTTGAAGGGATTAAAAGAACTTGTGATATATTAAAAGAAGAAATTGATCAAAATATGGGTCAAATTGGTTGCACAGATCTCGACCAACTATCTAAGCAATGGCTTCATAAAAATAACTAAAATCTATTAAATATACATTTTAAAAATATGAATATTTAACACTTTGTACATATAATTATTATTGCACTTGCAAATCATTCTCATTTTCATTATGTTGTCTTATATAGTTATATCTATTATTAATTTTAAAAAGAAAAAGTTTCGAAATGTTTCATTGCTTAGTCAGTAAAATTCTATCAAATAAACACCTAATACCCTTAATATTATTAACATTATTCTCATTAAGTTTATCTAATATAAATGCTACTGAAAAAAATGAAAAAATTAAAATTGTTACAACATTTACAGTAATATCTGATATTACAAAAAATATTACAGGTGATGCGGCCATTGTTAATTCAATTACAAAACCTGGAGCTGAAATTCATAACTATCAACCAACACCAAGAGATATTATTAAAGCACAAGAGGCAGATTTATTAATTTATAATGGAATGGGTCTAGAATTATGGTTTGAACAATTTTATGACAACCTTGATGATATTCCTAGCGTTCTTGCTACTGAAGGAATTGAACCTATGGGAATAACCATTGGCCCATATAATGGCAAACCTAATCCACACGCTTGGATGGCAATTGATTCAGCTAAATTTTATATTGATAATATTATGGAATCTCTTATCAAACATGACCCAAAAAATAAAGAAATTTATATTGAAAATGCAGAAAACTATTTCAATAAAATACAAGATACTTTGGCTCCCTTTACTACAAAAGTTAACAATATTGATAAGAAAGATCGTTGGCTTGTCACAAGTGAAGGAGCATTTAGTTACCTAGCGAGAGACCTTGGACTTAATGAATTGTTCATATGGCCTATTAATGCTGATCAACAAGGATCACCAAAGCAAGTGAAAAATGTTATTGATACTATTAATGAAAATGGAATAAAAGTCATATTCAGTGAAAGCACCATCTCTCCTAAACCGGCTCAGCAAATAGCAAGAGAAACAAATATTAAATATGGAGGTATACTTTATGTAGACTCCTTAACAGACTTAGATGGTCCCGTACCTACATATTTAGATCTTCTCAGTGCGACATACTTAACTGTTATTAAGGGAATTACCAATAAATAATATGCATATTATAGTCAATAATTTATCTGTTTATTATAAGAATGGACATGAAGCTCTCCATAATGCCACATGCTCTATACCTGAGAGTTCTATTACTGCATTATTAGGTGTTAATGGCTCCGGCAAAACAACACTATTTAGATCAATTATGGGAATCCTCCCTCAAAGTACGGGTTCAGTTAGTATTGATAATAAACCTGTCTCATCAGCAATCAAAAATAATTTAATATCATATGTCCCACAAATTGATGAGATTGACTGGGATTTTCCTATACTAGTGAAAGATGTTGTTATGATGGGAAGATATGGTTATATGAACTTTCTCAGAATTCCAAGTTCTGAAGATGAAAAAATAGTTAGTGAATCCCTAAATAAAGTTGGGATGTCAGAATTAATAGATAGACAAATAGGAGAGCTTTCTGGAGGACAGAAAAAAAGAGTTTTTATTGCTCGTGCTCTAGCCCAAAAAAGTCGAGTGTTATTATTAGATGAACCTTTTACTGGCGTTGATACTAAAACTCAAGAAACTATCATTGATTTAATTAAGACTGAAAAAAATAATAAAAAAATAATACTAATATCAACACATGATCTAAATATTGTTCCAGACTTTTGTGACAGAACAATTCTTATTAATAAAACAATCTTAAAAGAAGGTCCCACAAAAGAAGTTTTTACTAAAGAAAATCTAGTAAATACATTTGCAAATAATTTTAGATATTATGACCTATAAACATAAATAAATCATAATGATTCAGATATTATTAGAACCTTTTCAATACGATTATATGGTTAATGCAATTTTTGTTAGCTCACTAGTCGGAGCTATTTGTGCTTTCCTATCATGCTATATAATAATGCGCGGATGGTCATTGATTGGTGATGCATTAAGTCATGCAATTGTTCCCGGTGTTGCCGGAGCTTACATGCTAGGTCTACCTTTTACAATTGGAGCATTCCTGACTGGAACACTAGCTGCAAGTATAATGCTTTTTTTAAATGAAAAAACTAAT
>JAQWOP010000005.1 GCA_029245795.1 Hyphomicrobiales bacterium | reverse complement strand
AACAAAAATTAATATAAATATTATTAAGGAGGTTTTCTTAAGATAATTATCCTTCTCAAATAAAAATATTACAGGAAAGGTAAATAAAATAACAGCAATAGTAGTCAAGGATAACTCACCAAATATAGATATAATTTGTATGATTTTATTAACAGGTATTAAGGAATGACCTATTTGAGCCCATGGGAAAACAGTAATAAGAGATCTCACAAACTCCATTAAAGTCCATATAATTGAAAAGACGAACACTCTTGAAATATTCTTTGGGCAGAAAAGAAATAAAAGAAGAGTCATTAATCCGTAAAATACAGATAACACAATTGGTATAAGGAACAAGCTTGGTATTATTAAAAAGTAATAGGTTTCTATTTGATGGAGGAATGAAATATTTATCCAATATAATCCAAAGAAAAAATAACCAAAACCAAAAGATGATCCAATTACAAAGATATGAAGTAATTTTTTTTTATATTGGATTTGTTTTTTATTATTATAAGACGTGCTATTTACAAGAAAAAGTGGAAGTGTAAAAAATAAAATATAAAAGAAATTTATAGGATCCAATGCTAGAACTGACAATGATCCCAAAAGGAAATTTATAAAACATTTTTGAATAAAATTTATATTTACTAATTTTATAAGTAAATTATTCATGGTTATTTTTATGGTATTCAATTTTTTTTAGTCAATTTCATAAGGATTATTATAGCCAAGTTCTTTTAAAATTTTTATTTCAATTTCTTCCATCGCTTTTGCATCTTTATCATCATCATGATTTATTCCCAATAGATGGAGAAGGCCATGTATAATAAGATGGGAAATATGAGCATCGAATTCCTTTTTATAAACTTCTAATTCCTGATTTATGTATTCATAGGAGAGAATTAAATCACCTAAATGTGGTTCTTCTGATTGGAATGATAAAATGTTAGTTGGCTTGTTAATCCCTCTATATTTATTATTTAGACTCTTTATTATTTTATTACTTGTAAGGTAGATACTTATTTCTTTGTAATGAGTATTTTGTGTAAATACTAATGTTCTTTCTATAGCTATATCTATCAAAGCTGATAGATTTGGATGGTTTTTCCAACTTTTATGATCAATTAGAACATCAGTAAGAATTTCATTTCTAGCTAATTGCATTATAGGCATTTATGATTTTTGCTACTAAGGTATGTCTTACTACATCATCTGAATTAAAGTTTATTTGATTTACTTCTTTGATAGTCTTAGTAATCTGAAGTGCCTCAAGAAGACCAGATTGAGTGTTATTTGGAAGATCTATTTGTGTAGGATCACCAGTAATTACCATTTTACTATTTACACCTAGTCTTGTTAAAAACATTTTCATTTGAATTGAATTACAGTTTTGAGCCTCATCCAATATTACAAAAGCATTTTCTAATGTTCTACCTCGCATAAAAGCAAGAGGGGCAATCTCAATAATATTATTTTCTAATCCTTTTTGGATTTTATTAGAAGGTAAGCAATCATATAAGGCATCATACAATGGTCGTAAATAAGGATCAATTTTTTCTTTTAAATCGCCAGGAAGAAAACCAAGTTTTTCACCTGCTTCAACTGCCGGTCTTGATAAAACAATTCTTTCAACAAGCCCTGATTCTAAAAAGTATGAGGCTGCGGCAACGGCAAGATAAGTTTTTCCTGTGCCTGCAGGACCTATACCAAATGTTAAAGGTTGATTGTAAATTGAATGTATATATTTATCTTGGCTAATAGATCTTGGTAAGATTGTTTTAATCTTAGTCTTAATAACTGATTTTCTCTCCCTTTGTTCATCATTATCAGAGGCTGTAGGTTTAATTCTGATTGAACCCAATACTTCATCTAAATTATTATCAATACCCATTTCGTACCTATCTACCATATCAACAATGATATCTTTTGCTCTATTGATTGTTTCAAAACTACCCTTAATTTGTATCTTATTTCCATGGGGTATAATTTCAACCTTAATCTCATTCTCAATTAATCTAATATTTTCGTCATTTTTCCCAAAAATATTTACAAGCTTTTTTGCATCATTAATAGAAATATCCATACATGTTTCGGACAATTTTTCTATACTTAGAACTTTTTTATTATTAATTTTTTTCAATAATATTACCACTTAGACTACTTACTTTTACAGAATTAATATGTACTTCAGCAAAATTACCAATTTTAGATTTATTTTCTACATTATTAAAATATACAGATTGTGAATGGGGACTCTTCCCAACCAGTTGATTATGTTCTTTTCCTTCTCTCTCTATCAAAATTGAAACAGAGGAATTTAAGAACTTTTTATTATATTCTAGCTGTTGCTCTTTCAAAAGATTTTGCAAGATTATTAACCTCTCCATCTTTATTTCTTTTGGCAATTGATGATCATAATCTGCGGCAGGTGTTCCGGGCCTAGGGGAGTAGGTAAATGAATAAGCCTGTGAATAATTAACTTTATTAATAAGACTAAGTGATTGCTCAAAGTCCGAGTCAGTTTCTCCAGGAAATCCAACTATAAAATCACTAGAAATCGCAATATCACATCTTGCTTCTCTAATTTTCTCTATAATTTCAAGGTAACTTTGACGTGTGTGCTTTCTATTCATTAACTTCAGCATTCGGTCAGATCCAGATTGAATTGGAAGATGAATGTAGGGCATAAGAATTTCTATATCTTTATGGGCTTGAATTAGTTCTTTATTTACATCGTTTGGATGATTAGTTGTATAGCGAAGCCTTTTTAATCCATCTAATTTTGATAACTCATAAAAAAGATCTGCAAGGTTTGAGGTTTTTTTATCGTATCCTTGCCCATGGTAGGCATTTACATTTTGTCCAAGTAAAGTTAATTCAGAGATACCACGGCCGATAAGCTCTTTTGCTTCTTCAATGATTTCCATAGTAGTTCGAGAATATTCAGCACCTCTTGTATAAGGAACAACACAAAATGTACAAAATTTATCACAACCTTCTTGTATTGTTAGAAAAGCTGTTGGTTTTTTATCATTTTTTTTTCTTTTTGTTAGAACATTAAATTTATTTTCTGTTGGAAAATCAGTTTCAACAAATTTTCTCTTTTTATCTAATTTTGAAATAAGATCAGGAATCTTATGATAAGATTGTGGACCTATAACCAAATCTACATCAGGCATTCTTTTTATAATTTCTTGATTCTCTGCTTGGGCAACACATCCTGCCACTACAATTTTCTTTGTTTTGCTATTTTCTTTCAGTCTTCCAATATCAGAATATAATTTTTCAGCAGCCTTCTCTCGAATATGACAGGTGTTAAAAACAACAACATCACTATCCTTCATTTCCTTGCTTTCAGTGAATCCTTTTTCAGAGAGAGACTCTACGATTCTCTCAGAATCATAGACATTCATTTGGCATCCATAGGTTTTAACAAATACTTTTTTCATATTATATAATTCTAAATACCTCTTTTTAGAGAGCTAAGAAATCCTCTTCTAATCTGTTTTTCACATTCGTTTGCTATTTCTTTTCTAGATTTTTTTTCAGATATGTCAATTTTATTATGGAAAGTTATTTCAACATCAAACGAACCTGACTTTATCATAAAATATAAATGACTTAATAGATTCATATTTCCATACCAGGCAATTAATGGGCGACTTATCCTATCTATTGCAAGTCCATTATATTTTGTATATGCGATAGATATTGGTTGTATAGTAGCATTTTTTTCTTTTATTAAATCACATAAAATAAAAATGGAGGATTTAAATGGAAGGATTTTATTTCCATCACTCGATGTTCCTTCGGGGAAAATAACAATTTTTTCATTTTTTAATATTCTTTTTTCAATATCTTTAACAGTCTTCATTAGTTTCTTAGGATTGTTCCTATCAATAAAAATAGTTTTTTGCAGTCTTGCCAAAAAACTAATAAATGGCCATGTTGAAACATCTTTTTTAGCTACAAATACCGTTCTTAAAACAGAGCTTATCAAAAATATATCAACCCATGAACCATGATTAGATACTATTAATCCAGGTTGATCATTTATCTCTCCTTTAACAGTTATTTTAATATCGAAAAGTTTCAGTAAAATTCTGTGATATAGCATTGGAAGTAAATACGAAGCTCTAATTTTTAGTAAATGTAAGATAGTTTGGATTGGGACTAATATAATTGTAATTATTATAATTACCATTATGATGACAATACTTTTAAACCATGATGTTATCATAACTGCTTATTTATATATTATTTATTTTGCTTTAAAGCATATATTTCTAATCTATGTTCTATAATATCATAACCTAATTGGTTTGCAATTTTCTCTTGAAGCTTTTCTATTTCTTCATTCTGGAATTCAATAACTTTCCCAGTTTCTATGTCAATTAAATGGTCATGATGTCCTTTTTGGATAGTTTCATATCTGAATTTTCCATCTCTAAATTCATGTTTTTCTAGAATGCCATTATCATTAAATAATTTCAAAGTTCTATATATAGTAGCCAAAGATATTTTACTATTTATCTTATTGGTTCTCTTATAGAGTTCTTCTGCATCTGGATGGTCTTCAGATGATGACAGTACATGAGCTATGACTCTTCTTTGTTCTGTTATCCGAAGTCCTTTTTGTATACATTTTTTTTCTATACTATTTATATTTTTAATCATTTGATATTATTGCTATTCTTTTTAATAATTTCTTATTTACTATATCATTAAAATTAATTATTGACCAATCGATATGATAAAGCATCAATTTCTATATTATTGTATTTATAATATGCAGGTCTTTCATTAGTTTTTTCAAAACCGAATTTTTCGTATAAATGGATTGCAGGATAATTATTCTTTGCAACATCTAAAAAAATTTTTTTTATTCCAAATACCATAAGAAATCTTAGGGTCTCCTCAATTAAATAATTTGAATAGCCATTACCTCTATACTTTTTATCTATAATTATCATAATAATATCGCATTCATCTATAGCTATCTGCATTGCAACAAATCCTATAATTTTATTATTTAATTTTATAATATTAAGAATATAATTTTCATTATCAATCATTTTATAGAAGAATTCTCTCCCCCAATCTTTGTGGTATCCAGATTTAATAATATGAGTCACTTTATCAATTTCATCATACCTTACTTCTCTATAATTTAAATTTTCTCTATTTATAAATCTTTTCTTTCTTATGTATTTTTGCATTTGGACTTTTTATATATTTAGGAATATTTTTATTAGTATTTTTGTCAATATTTGCAAATATGATTTCCATAGAAACACCTGATACGTGATAATTACTAACTAAATTTTTTAAATTCTTATTATTTTTTAATAATAATTTTACAAAAGCATTTTCGGTCTCAATTACTAAGCAATTTTTTTCAGTAATTTTATCTAATATATCATCAAAATGAAGAATTTTTATTTCATCACATAAATTCATTCCATTATTGAATTTCTGATAATAAAAATCTTCATTTTTTGCATGGACTAATATAATGAGATCATAATTTTGATTTCTTTTATAGCTTTTGGCAATTAATTCATGCTGTGTTATACCAAATGTAGGAATATTAGATGCTAAACCAATACCTTTTGCAGCGGCAATGCCTACTCTGATACTAGTATAATTACCGGGTCCAATCACTGTAATAATTTTACTTAAATCTCTATATTCAATGCCATGGTCTTTTAAAACTTTTTCAATTTGGGAAATAATAATCTCACTAGAATTATTCTCAGTAAGAAAAATATTTTCGCCTATAAGTTTATTATTTTTTTCAGACCAAATTAAAACTATCGATCTATTAGACACAACATCAATCAATAAAGCATACATATCTAATTATATGGCTTCGACTTCCATTACCTCTGGAACGTAATGTTTAAGAAGATTTTCAATACCATTTTTTAGGGTCATTGTTGAACTCGGGCATCCCGCGCATGCTCCTTGTAAATTCAGATAAACTATTCCTGCCTTAAAACCTTGAAAAGTTATATCTCCTCCATCATGAGCTACAGCTGGTCTCACTCTTGTTTCTATAAGTTCCTTAATTTTATCAACTATTAGTGAATCTTCTGAATTATAAAATTCTTTTTTCTTATCTTGAGCTTTCCCAGTTATTAGAGGTGTTTTAGATAAGAAGTGTTCCATTATCTCCCCTAAAATTATTGGTTTAAGTTGAGGCCACTCAAAGTTTGATTTAGTAACAGTTATAAAATCATTTGCAAAGAAAACACCTGAAACACCATCAATTGAGAATATTTTTATAGCAAGAGGTGATTCTTCTGCTTCTATACTATTCTTGTATTCTTTAGTTTCGCCGGGCATTACTTCGCAACCAGGAATAAATTTGAGCGTATTTGGATTGGGTGTTGATACTGTTTCGATAAACATTTTATAAATCCTTGTTTTTCTATCTAATTATAATTTATTTATTAATTACATTCAATTCAAGCTTTATGTTAGTGCTAAGATGGTCTTTTCGGATAGATGCCCCGGTACAATAGTTATAGGTATAGGAAAATTTCCAACTTTAGAACCAGTAAATTGTGACACTAATGGACCAGGCTTTCCACTTTCACTAGATGCAGCTAGCACTAAAAGAGATATAGATTTTTCTTCCTGGATAAAGTTAATAATTTCTATTGATGGTTCGCCAAACTTAATAATAATTTCTGATATTAGACCTGTCTCATTATGAACTCTTGTAGACAACTCTTTGAGTATACTCAAAGCTTGCTCTTCAGCTTCTTGCTTCATAATTTTTTCAACACCATAGAGATTTTTAAAATCACTAGTGTTAATAACTCGAAGGAGGGATAATTTCCCATTTGTTCTGACAGCCCTTTGACTAGCATAACTTAATGCTCTATGGCATTCGGTAGTATCATCAACGACTACTAGAAATTTTCTTATCTTATTGGGCATTATAAAAAATCAAATACTAAATTTATTCTCATTATAAGCGTAAATTTATGCTAAACCTATTATTTTTTTTGTTTCAGCCAAAATAGGTTCTGATATAGTTCGAGCTCTTTCAGCTCCATCAGAAAGAACCTCATCAATATATAACGGATCTGAAATAATTTTTTTCATTTCAGAACCAATGGGACAAATTTCTGATATTAATAAGTCAGTAAGATTTTTTTTTAATTTTGAGAATTGTTCGCCACCAAACTCTTTTATAACATCTTCAGGCGACTGTTTACTAACTCCAGCATAAATAGAAATTAAATTTTTTAATTCAGGTCTTCCATCAACCCCTAAAAAATCAGAAGGGATCACATCTGAGTCTGTTTTTGATTTTCGTATTTTATTATAGATTTGATCTTCATCATCTAAAATATTTATTCTTGTCATATCAGACAAATCGGAACTAGACATTTTCTTTTGTCCATCCCTTAGGGACATAACACGAGGTACGGGTCCATTTATAAGAGGTTTAGGAAGAATAAAAAATTCATCTTTCTGTATTATAGACTTAATTCTATCTTTAAAATCTATATTAAATTTTTGAGCAATATCTCTCGATAGTTCTATATGTTGTTTTTGGTCTTCTCCCACAGGCACGTGAGTGGCTTTATATGCAAGTATATCTGCAGCCATTAATATTGGGTAGGTGTATAAGCCAATCGACATATTTTCTTTATTTTTACCTGCCTTCTCTTTAAATTGAGTCATTCTATTTAGCCAACCAAGTCTTGCTACACAATTCAAGATCCAGGATAGCTCTGAATGCTCCTTTACTTTACTTTGATTAAAAATTATATTTTTATTAGGATCAAGACCTGAAGCAATAAAACCCGCAGTGATTTCATGAATATTTTTGTATAATTTATTAGGGTCTTGCCAAACTGTAATTGAATGCAGGTCAACCACACAATATATACATTCGGCTTTATTCTGTAGGCTTACAAAGTTTACAATAGCCCCTAAATAATTACCTAAATGCAAATTTCCGGATGGTTGTATTCCTGAAAAAACTCTCATAAGATTATTCTCTTATTTTTCAAATAACTCTCTGATTTTTACAATATTTAATTTATTACAAATAATAGCATAAAATATAATTGAAATTACAATATAGAATAAGAGTATTAAGAAATTCACAATACTTATGAAACTATATTCAATATTTATTAAATGGTTTTTTATTATAAATAAAAAGAATATCATTGAAAGAGAAGCAAGGATTATTTTAAATATTTGTTTTTTGAAAGCTGTATTAATTGCAAAAAACTTTTGTTTTATAGATTCCTTGAAAAGTAAAATGAGATTAATCCATGAGGATAGAGTTGTAGAGATGGCAATCCCTAAGTATCCAATATATTGGAAAAGAATAATTGAAAGTATTATATTTACAATTACGCTTACAAATGCAAAACGCATGGGTATATGAGTATTTTCTCTTGCAAAAAAGAATATTTGAAAAATTTTTATGCAAACGAATGCTGGCAAACCCATCGCAAATATTATTAAAACTCTGGAAGTTGCTAAGGTGTCATTACTATCAAATAAATATCTTTCAAAAAGCACCATAATTATATCATAAGACAAATAAATTAATCCTAATGATGCAGGTATTGCTAGAATTAGTGATAATTCTAGGGATTTATTTTGCATTTCTTGAATATCTTTGGATTTATTATTTTCAATTTTTTTTGAAAGTCGAGGCAATAAGACGATGCCAATTGATATGCCAATTAAAGCGAGAGGTAGTTGGTAAATTCTATCAGCATAGTAAAGATAAGAAACAGCTTTACTTTCAAAGGAAGCTATAATACTTCCAACCAATATATTTATTTGTATAATTCCACCTGCCCCTATTGCAGGGAAACTAAGTCTAAAAAAGTCTTTAATATTTTTTGAGATTTTTGGATAGCTTATTTTTGGAAGATAACCCAATCTTTGACAAGCATAAATACAAATCAGTAATTGTATTAATCCAGAAGCTAAAAAACCAGACATCAATATTTTTGCCGCTATTTCTGTATTTGATAAATTATTTTTAAATATAAAAAGTAGGGCTGATATCATAAATAGATTTACTAAAATAGGCAATGAGGCAGCCAAAGTATATTTTTCAAATGAATTTAGTACTCCACATAAAAGTGATGTCAGCGATATAAAGAATAGATATGGAAAAGAAATTCTTGCTAAATCTACTACAAGATTAAATTTCTCACTACTATTTAAAAATCCTGGAGCAAAAAGATAGACTAAGAAAGGCATAAATAATTCAAATATTGATACAATAAAGATTAGTGACCAAAATAAAAAATTAAAAATGTCTCTATAAAATTGTTTTGCTGAATCTGGATCACTTAGTTTTTTTGAAAATAGGGGAACAAAGGACATATTTAATGCTCCTTCAGCCAATATTCTACGGAATATATTTGGAAACTTTATTGCAATAAAAAAGGCATCAGCGATTTCTCCTGCCCCAAAAGATGCGGCAATTAATATGTCTCTAAAGAAACCAAGTAACCTGCTTATTAGTGTCATACTTGAGATTTTAAATAGAGGTTTGATTATATCCATATCTGATTTAATTATTTATTTTTTAAAGAGGATAGTAATAGGTTTCTTATTCTATCTATTTTTTCACTACTATCTATTTTTTCATCGAATAAGTTAGTTATATAGAATACATCATTAGCTCTTTCACCAAATGTTGCTATATGAGCTGATTTAATATTAATATTAGTTGCTCTTAAAGTATCGGTAATTTGATATAGTAGACCTGGTTTATCCCTGGTCTCAATTTCAATAACTGTCGAATGATTAGAAAACTCATTTGTAACTAATATATTATTATCTACCTTGAATGTTTTCTCGTAGTTAATAGTTTGTTTTTTACTTGAAATCTCTTTTTCTAAAGAAATTGAGCCACCAAGACTTTTTTTAATTACCTCTGATATTTTATTAATTCTTCTATTCTCATCTGGTTCAGCAAATTCTCTTTTTACTGATATTGTATCAATAGCAATTCCATCAATAGTTGTTTCAATTTGGGCATCAACAATATTAGCATCATAGAGCAAACATGCGCCAGCAAGTGTAGAGAGAAGATTAGGATGGTCTGGTCCTATTAGTGTAATTATTGTTGTATTATTTGTTTCATCTTTTGTATTAAAAATTTCCAATGAAATATTACTTGAATCTCTATCTTTCAATATTTTAGCATGCTCTAACTGTAGAGTTAAATTTGTGCTTAGCCAATAGGAGTCATTAAATCTATTAACATATGATTCTAATATTGAATTTGGCCATTTACTATTTTTCTTGATAAAAATTTCCTTTGCATTTACTACAAGATTTTCATTTTTAGGATATTTTTTATCAGCACCGCTTAAAAAGTTAGTAGTTTGGTGATGTAGTGTTCTAAGTAAGCCATTTTTCCAAGCATTCCAGATACCAGGGCCTACCGATATGATATCGGCCACTGTTAGTGCTAACAGATTATTTAAATTTCTCTGGTTTTTTACAATTTCTGCAAAATCTGATATTGTTTTGGGATCATAGAGATCTCTTTTTTGAGCTACATCACTCATCAATAAATGGTTTGTGATTAGCCATGTGATTTGATTTATTTCACTTTCATTCATCCCAAGACGCACGCACAATTTTTTTGCTATTTGAGAACCTAATATGCTGTGGTCTTGTTTTCTTCCTTTTCCAATATCATGCAGAAATGCAGCAATTAGTAGAACTTTTCTATTTTCTAAGTTTCCAATAATTATATTTGAAAAGGGGTGAGGTTCAGGCATTTTGTTGGAAATAATATTATGCATATTTCCTGTCGTTTTCAATAGATGTTCATCTACTGTATAGTTGTGATATAAGTTGAAGAGAGACAT
>JAQWOP010000012.1 GCA_029245795.1 Hyphomicrobiales bacterium | reverse complement strand
TAGATATTAATACGGTACCTGGTAAGATATTGACTGAAGATATTTGGAATGTGACATCCAATGAGAAACATCAACCTTATTCTTATTCTAAAGTGCTTGCAGAAAAACTAGCTTGGGAAATGGAAAAGAAACAAAATCATTGGAAATTAGCTGTTATCAATCCTGCACTTGTAATAGGACCCAGTATTTCCGGTAAGTCAACATCCGCTTCGCATGATTTCATTAAGCAGTTAGGTGACGGTAAATCAAAAGCTGGGTGCCCTAAATTTGAAATTGGAATGGTTGACGTAAGAGATGTAGCAGAGGCTCATATAAATGCTGCATATATTAATAGTGCCGTAGGACGACATATCATATTTAATGAAGTTACATCTTTTTTAGATTTGGCAAATATGCTTCAAGAAAAATACAATACCTACCCTCTTCCCAAAAAAGAATTACCAAAATTATTAGTATGGCTAATTGTTCCACTAATAGAAAAATCAATGACTCGAAAGATGATATCTCGTTGTATGGGACATAAATGGAATGCTGACAATCAGAAAAGCATCTCTGAACTTGGAGTCAAATATACATCTATCAAAAAATCAATAGAAGAAATGTTTCAGCAGATGATTGATCAAAAGCAACTCTAGTTTAATAAAAATTACCATACATAAGAAGAAACCATTCCATAAGTATTGGAAGCTTCGTCACTTTCAATAAGTTGATTAGTTGCTTGGTCATAAATCTCAAGTACTAGAGTAGCATTATCGCTGACATTTTGTGCAGTCAAATCATATGATCTTGGCAGGTCAATAATTAGCGTTTCACCATCATAATATCCAAGATCAGTGAAATTAAAGAATTTCTTCTCTCTCTTTTGTCCATTTATCTCGAGGTTAATAGACGTCTCACCATAATCACTATCATTAAAACAGAGAACTAAAGAATATTGGTTTCCATAAATATTACATGATATCTTTGCATAATAAGGGTAGTTGCTTACATATTGCTCTTGTGCAATTCTATTTTGTTCTGCAGTTTCTGCTTCTGCTTGCAATCTTAATCGATCTTTTTCCGCAATGTGTTCATTAACAGACATACCTTTTGAAGATGCTTCATTCTGTAGAACTAAATAGTCATAAATTTGCTGATTCGTTGAAATTGAAAAATTTGGTGTGTCTATTATAGCATTCGAGATAAGCAGATCTAATTTTTCCTGAGTATTAATATTATTTTCTAGTAGCTTTTCAAATAGAACATCATCATGCTTATAATCAGCAAAGAAGTTATAAAAAAGTTCATCTTTAATCGAAACTTTTTCATAAAAATTATCTATATATTCAATGGATACAATTTCCTCACTAATAACTGTTTTGTCATCTTTATAAGCAATTGTTTTTTTATCGAGTGCTTTTTTAAGCCTTTCTTTATTGGCTAAAGTTAATAGCAAGTCATTGCAGTTATTTTCTTTTCTTTGCGTTACTTCAATAAATAGAGTGTTGATATCGCTAAATGAGATTGGGGTATAATAATCTTCCCATCTGTCAATAATTGATGTATCAACTTGCAGTCTTGTAAGGCCCTCAACATAGCATGTATTTCCCCAATCCGCACCTTCAGCAGGAGGCAAGTCTAACCACGCTATTCTATTAGGATTTGTTTCAACTAACATTTGATATTCTTTTTCTTTTTTCCTCTTTTCTACCATTACCAGTTCCACAAATTCTTCACGGGAATAAAATTCAGCATAATCAAAACCGCTTTCAGCCCAACCAGCTGTGCCATAGTAGAAGCAACTAACTGGTGCAACTATAAAGTTATAACTTGGCGCACTTTCCATGATCTTGTTGTAATAACAGTCTTCATCTGAAATACGAAATGGCGCATAATATTCAGATTGGATATTTATTATATTAGTTTCAAACTTATAAGGTTTAAAATTAAAATATTCGTCTGGTTGGAGTTTTTGGACATTTTCTATAATAAGATCATTTATCATATCGTTTAATTCTGTATCATAAATAGATTCATAAACCTGCATTGTGTTTCTATGAACCCCTTCATCCTTAAAAGCCTGTGGCAGATATAAACCTACAGTTACAGTCTCGGCATCAAAGGATAAATTACCATCAATATCTTCTGTAAACATGGATTTATCTTTATTCATAAAGAGAGCCATATCCATGATGATAGTAGATCCTTGTCCATTATCATATTGTGTCACTCTTTCGATATCGCGACCCATTGGAGTAAAAATACCTTGAACTTCTTTAGTAATTGCAACCTGCTCGGTAACTTCTTCTTGTTCATCTGCGGGGATAAGAACCTCATTATACTTTTCTGCGCCTTGGACATCTTCGTTCATATTCATGTTAGGCACCGCAAATAAATAACTATCATTGTTTGTCGAGGTATTATCTGGTGCGACATCTTCATTAGCAACTGGAGTATCTATAGATAGATTATTCATTTCTTTGCTTAATTCTTTTGTAGCCTCCTCTAAGCTTTTTGTTAATGAATCCATCATGTCATCTCCAAAGAAAGCATTAGAATTAAGTGTTAGTATAAAAAGTGTAAAAATAGTTATTAATACTTTTCTTTTAAGGTATTTCATGAGGAAACTCCAAAATAAATAAATAATATCTTAATATTTAATATACATTTTTTTTTATGACAAATAGTATATTTTTTTTTTGCATATTATATTGTAAGAATATTATTATAATTCATTAACTAGATTTTAAAATATGAATCCCAAAACTGAAAGTGCCTTCTTGTATATTACAGGAGCTGGTGTAAGTGCTGAAAGCGGAATACCAACTTTTAGAGGCAATGATGGCTTCTGGACAATTGGAAGTCAAAATTACACCCCCCAAGAGATGGCGACAAGAGAGATGTATATAGAAAGACCTGAGGAATTTTTACTCTGGTACTTCAAAAGGTTTGCAAGTTATAGACATATATTACCAAATGATGTGCATTATTGGTTATCTAAGAAAAAATTGATAACCCAAAATGTGGATGGACTTGATGGCAAAGCTAGTAATTTAGAATACATTCCTATCCATGGAAGACTTGATAAGGCATTAAGGTTTAGTGATATGGATGAAATCGTACCTCTTATTGATGCACCATGGGAAAAAGTAGTCTCAGTTACAAATAATCTAGATAATGATGTTGAACTTAAAAAAAATTTATTGGAATTTTTTTATATATCCAATAAAACTAAAAAACCAGAATTAGGCAAATCATTAAGACCTTTTATACTGTTATTTGATGAATATTACACTGATTTATATAGAATGAGTGAGGCAGAAAAATGGATGTCAGAATCTAACCATTTTATTTTTATAGGAACATCTTTTAGCGTAAATATAACCAATATTGCTCTTCGATTTGCAATTGCGAACAAAGCTATAATTGAAATCGTTGACCCCAATCCAGTAGATATTGGAATAGATGGAATAATATATCATAAAATGTCAGCAAAAGAGTATATAAGACAAGTATCTTGATTTTATAAGTTAAATAAAAACTTTTAAAGAATATTAATAAGATTTAAGAATGAATTATGCATAACATATATATGAAGAATATCATATCACTCCTAATGGGTGGTCTGGGTGGATATGTCTTTTATATTCAGAACTTTCCTCTTCCGTGGATGTTAGGTTCTTTTTTTATTTCTCTATTAATATCAATTAAATATAGTTACTTTTTTGTCGATAATAGATTGCGTAAGGTTGCATTACCTATATTAGGTGTTTTGATTGGCTCATCTTTCACACCGGATATATTAACAAGGATATATACATGGCCGAAGGGCATATTACTTATAGTTATGTATACTCTTATCGTAACTGTTATTTCTTATATTTATTATAGGAAATTTGCAAAATGGGATAAGGTTACCGCCCTCTTTTCTGCACCACCTGGTGGACTCGCAGAATTAGTATTTATCGGAACTGATGCAGGCGCAGATGAACGAAAAATGATTCTCGTCCACTCTTTAAGGATCGCACTAGTTGTAATATTAAGCGCCTTAATTATGAAATTTTACTTTAATACTGAATTCACAAGGATTGTGATTAAAAACCCACCTTTCTTAGATATAAGAATTATAGATTGGTGTATTATGATATTTTGTGCGGTAGTTGGTGGAGTTCTAGGTTTAAAATTTAAATTGCCAGGTGGGGCTTTATTTGGAGCTTTAGTTTTAAGTGCAACATTTCATCTCTTTTCTATAACAGAAGTAAAACCACCAGTATTTATCGTAGCTACTGCGCAAGTTATATTAGGGACAAGTTTAGGAGTAAGATTTCATGGAATAACTGCTTATGAATTTAAGAATACCATTACACATGGCCTCGTTATGGCTATTGTCATGATAACCACAGCCCTAGCAGTCGCTGAAATATTTTTTATATACGTTGGTATGGATCCAAGAGCTCTATATTTATCAATGGCACCTGGTGGCTTTACAGAAATGCTTATACTATCATTAGCTATAGGTGTTGAAGCAGCATTTATTGCAACTTGTCATTGTATTCGTATATTTCTAATATTATTATGTGTTCCATTAGCGTCGTATTTTAATAAAAATAAACAGGGTTAAAATGAAAATTATTGATATTAAAGAAGAGTCTATAAAATTAAATCTATCACTTAGCAATTCAATGTTCTCATTTAAGGAGATGACTACATCAATTGTTAAAGTTGATATAGATGATGGCAAGAGTATACAGACAGGTTTTGCATTCAATTCTACTGGAAGATATGCTTGTGGTGCGCAAATGAGAAATAGATTCATACCTCGTCTCTTATCAGCTTCTGAGAGTGACTTAGTTGATGATGCAGGAGACATAGATACAAAAAAAGCCTTAGATGTAATGCTAGTAGGAGAAAAACCAGGCGGTGACATGGAACGATCAGTTCCAATTGGAACAATTGAAACAGCATTGTGGGATGCCATTTCAAAATCAAAAAAATTACCCTTATATAAATACCTCTCTCAAAAATTTCCTGAATATAATTCTACTAATCGAATGTTTTGCTATGTTGGGGGTGGATATTATGATGTTGGAAAAACAATCAATGATCTAAAAGATGAAATTAAAAAGAATTTTGAAAATGGCTATCGCTTAATGAAAATTAAGATTGGCGGAGCTCCAATCAAAGAAGATATTAGAAGAGTTGAAGCTGCAATTGAAGCTGCTGGTTCAGCTGATAATATTGCACTAGATGCTAACGGAGGATTGAAAAAGGATAATATTTTAACATATGCAAAAGAATTAAAAGATTTTGGATTGAGTTGGTTTGAAGAACCAACACACCCATCAAATTTTTCAAGCTACAAAGAATTTATCTCAAATTATGAAGGTTCTGTAGCTGGAGGAGAAAATCTTTATTCAACACAAGATTACCTTAATTTAATTAAATATGGTGGCTTCAGAGAAAATAAGGACCTCCTTCAAATAGATATACCGCAAAGCTATGGAATAAGTTATTTTAACGAAGCACTAATTGAATTAAAGAAAAATAATTGGAATGTTAATAAGATTATGCCTCATGGAGGAAATCAGATGTCTCTTCATGTTGCATGTGGTTTTGGATTATCAATGTGTGAAGCATACCCTAACGTATTTGGTGTATTTTCAGGATATGATGATGAATATCAATTAGATGATGGATATATTGATCTTTCAGATAGACCAGGTATTGGTTTCGAAGGGCAAAATGAATTATATAGATTATTTAAAGATATTAAATAGATATGAAGAAATCTGAAATTGCGATTATAGGTGCAGGTATTATTGGCATGACATGTGCTCTGCAACTTAGCAAACTTTCAAATATTAATATCACACTATATGGGAAAGCACCCAGGTATAGCCAACATAAAACAACGGCTATATTAGAAACGTCATTTGGTATGTATAAAGAAATCACATCCTTAAATGAATCTAGTAGATATGTTTATAAACTTGATAAATTTAAAATTATAGATCAATTATCCAATAAAAATAAGATATTAGATTTTGATTCAAATGAAATAAACTTAAATTCATTCGCATATAATATAAAAGATAATGATTTATCAAAGCTTCTAAATAAAGAAATTGAAATTTCTAAAAATATTAAAAGAGAAGAATTTTTTGTAAAAAATATCAAACTCAAACTTGATGAGGTAATGATTGAAACTTTGGAAAATAAAAAACTATATAATTTGATAATAGGAGCAGATGGTAGGAATTCTTTATCTAGAGACTATGCGAATATAGATTATGAACACAAAAAATATAAAGAGAATATTTTGGTTACTACTATTGATCATATAAACGATCATCAAAGTACAAGTTATGAAATACACAAGAATGGTAGTCTACTAACAAGCGTCCCCTTAAGCAAAAAAAAGAGCGCAATTGTATATATAAATGATAAAAATATTTTAGAAAATTTAATTAAAGAAAATAAATTACAAGATATATTTAACTTATCACTTCGAGATTTTTTAGGAGAAATAACAATAAATTCTGATATTTCTCAGCTACCTTCCGAAGTTATAGTAGTTAAAAAATTAGCTAAAAATAGAACTATATTAGTCGGGGAATCAGCTCATGTGATACCTCCCTTAGGAGCACAAGGACTTAATCTTGGTATTAGAGACATAAAAGAGATTTTCTCACTATTAAAGGAAAATAACGCAATAGAACCAGGATCAAAAATTATTTTGAATAAATACAATGAACATAGATGGTTGGATATATATAAAAGACAAAAATCAGTAAATATACTTTATAATAGTATGATGGGAGATAATCCTAAATATCAATTATTACGAAATATAGGGTTTTTAGGCTTGAATAAATCTAAAATTTTAAGAAAAATTTTATTAAATGAAGGTCTAGTTCTAAATGCAAATAGTAAGAAATAATTAGTGTGAGAAATGAAGAAAGCTATATATATCATAGAATATATTGCATTTATTAAGTTGTATTTTCTCTTATCTTTATTTCCTGTTCAAACCTCCTCTAAATTAGGTTTTAAATTAATGTCTTTTATAGGCAGGAAAACAAAAAAAAATAATCGAATTATCTCACAGCTTCAAAAATATCTAAATTTAGATAAACTTAATTCCAAAATATATTCAAAAAAAATATGGGGTAATTTAGGAAGAAATATATCTGAGCTGTTAATGATTAAGACACTTATTAATCAAAAACATAGATTCACTTACAAAAATTTACAATTAAGCCAAAAAAAGGGGAAAGTTATAATATCCGCACATTTTAGCAATTGGGAAATTGCAGGTCTTCCCTTTTTATTTAATAATCAAAAAACAGCACTTATCTATCGACCATTTAATAATCCATTTATAGAAAAATTTATCAAAAAGAAGAGATCTTTAATATATGCTGGTGGTTGTTTTAACAAACATACAGTAACGGCTCAAGATCTCATTCGTTTGATTAACAATGGCATAAATATAATGTTGATGTGTGACCAAAGAGAATTTAAGGGCATAAAAATAGATTTTCTTGGACATCCTAGCTACACAATGACAGTTCCAGCTATTATTGCTTTAAAAACAAATTCTGAAATTATTGCAGTGAGAGTCAAAAGATTGAAAAATGTTCATTATTCATATGAATTTATTGACGTAAATATTACAAAAGGTAAGAATAAAAAAGATAGTGTCTTGAATATCATGAAAAATATAAATACTATTTATAATGAGTGGATTTTATCAGAACCAGATGAATGGCTTTGGACGCATAAAAGATGGATACAGAAAAAATGAAAAATATAAAAAATGCAAATTTTAATATTGGCCAAGTTGTCAAACATAAATATTATCCATTCAGAGGTGTTGTCTTTGATATAGATCCAGAGTACTCAAACACCGATGAGTACTTAATGTCCATTCCTCAAAAAATTAGACCCACAAAAGATCAGCCTTTTTATCATTTGTTAGCAGAGAATAGTGAAACTGAATATATAGCATATGTATCTGAACAAAATTTAGAATTAGATGATTCTGACGAGCCTATCAATCATGATGAAATAAATAATATATTCAGTGAATATATTGATGGAAGTTATAAGTTGTTAAACAACTTAAAACATTAAAAATCTATTTATTATAAGCAGCTGTGAAACCGTTAAGTGAAACAGTCCCGTCAATTGATTGACCATTTATTGATGTAAATCGCATTTTAATGAGGTTACCATTTTTTAATTGGTTAATCATTGCATCATCTATTTCCAACAATCCCTGGCATCCTTGGATATTATAGCATGCATTATATGGCATAGAGCTGGTTTGGTTTTCATCTATTTGATATAAAACACCACTTTGTAAATTAACGCCTAAAGGTGAATGTATAAAAAATTTTTTATCTGTAGCATTAAGCTCGACAACTCCAACTCTTGAAAACCATATTTTTTTATCTCCATTGTTCATAAATTGACCGAAACTTATTTGGCATATTGTATTATCACCAACTGTTTCGCAGAGTTTATCCCATTTGGGCTTATTTTCATGTTCATCAGCAAAAGTTGGGCTAATCAAGGCAAATAATAAGAGTATTGAAAATAAATTTTTATAAAGACGTAACATTACTATTAAAAACCAATAAAATTTAATATAATACATAAGAATAACAGATTTTAATTTATAATAAAATATAAAAAATGGTTTTGAAAATAATAATTCTTTTATTTATTTTAATAAATTACAATACTGACATTGTAAAATCAGCGGAGAATATTATAACCTCCAAAAGCATATCAATGCATGGAGAACCAGCTCTAAATGATAATTTTTTACATTTAGATTATGTGAATCCTAATGCTAAAAAAGGTGGTACATTCAAGCTTGCATCTCTAGGAACTTTTGATTCAACTAATCCATTTGTTATAAAAGGACGATCAGCATATGGAATTAGGGATTACGTATATGAGAGTTTGCTAAAAAGAAATTATTCAGAACCATTTTCATTATATAATTCTATTGCTAATAGCATATCTTACCCCGAAGACAGAACCTGGATAGAATTTTTTATTGATGATAAAGCTGCATTTTCCGATGGGATAAAAATAAAACCCTCTGATGTGCTTTTTTCTTTCAATCAATTAAGAGAAAAAGGCCGACCAAATCACCGGAATTATTATTCTCGTGTTCAAGAAGTAATGATTACATCAGAAAGTAGTATTAAATTTATAATAAATGACAAGAAGGATAGAGAGCTCATTTTAATACTAGGTTTAATGCCCATATTACCTGAACATATTTATAAAGAAGGAAAATTTGAAGAAGCAAAATTAAGTATACCCATCGGCTCTGGTCCATATATTGTAACAAAGATCGAACAAGGTAAGAATATTACTTACACAAAAAATTCATCTTATTGGGCCAAAGATCTAGCAATTAATAATGGATTATATAATTTTGATATTATTTCTATTGATTATTATTTAGATGATAATTCTAGATTTGAGGCATTCAAAGCTGGATTATTTGATTTTTATCAAATTTGGGATCCCACAAGATGGAATAATCTTAAAAATAACAAAAATGTAAAAGAGGGAGATATAAAACTAAAAGAAATAAAAAGAAAAACACCTGCTGGAATGCTTGGTTTAGCAATGAATACCAGAAGACCTTATCTAAAAGATGTAAATATTCGAAAGGCTCTAGTTTTGTTATTTGATTTTAATTGGATTAATAAAAATTTGTATCATAATTTATATAATCGAACACAAGGTTATTATGACAATTCATATTTGTCATCTATTGGTCATTCAATAACTGATTATGAAAAAATATTACTTAAAGGAACACTACCATCTATCGACGAAGCTATATTAAATGGAAAACCATATAAAATTGAAGAAAATAAAAGAGCAAGATTAAATAGAGCACTAACTTTATTTGGAAATGCAAATTATAAAATTATTGATGGTGAATTAGTTAACACAATTTCAAATCAACCATTAATTCTTGAATTCATGATTTCAGATAAGAGACAAGAAAAGTATGCAATCAATTACAAGAATACTCTAAAGAGAATTGGTATTGAACTTAATATTAAAATGGTTGACTCCACACAATATCAGAAAAGAAAACAAAGTTTTGATTTTGATATTATTGAACATTTTTGGTATTCATCATTATCTCCTGGAAATGAACAAAATTTCTATTGGAGTTCACAAAGTGCTAATGAAGTTGGTAGTAGGAATTATCCAGGTGTCAGATCAGAAAAAATTGATTACCTTATTGAAAACATGGTTTCAAGGACAGAAATAGATGAATTTATGTATACGGTCAGAGCTTTGGACAGATTATTAATTTCAGGCAATTATGTCATCCCTCTTTTCCATTGGCCATATCAATGGGTCGCACTTAATAGTAGAATTAAAACACCAGAAAAAGTTTCTCTCGATGGATATAAGATCAACAGCTGGTATATAAATAATTAATTTTCTATATTTACTAAATTGTCTACTATATTAATTATCTCTTCTACTGGAAAGTGACCATTATTAATGTTTGTAATAAATAAATGATTATTTCTTTTTATTTGAACTCTATTTTTGTTTTCCTCTATCCACTCCAACAAAGCATCTAGATTTTTAAATCCACTATCTTTAAAAGAAATATTCAATCCTTTTTTTCCTGATTCCAACTTAGAAATATTAATTGATCTACATTTGATTTTAAGTGATAAAATATCTATTAATTTAATGACAGGTTCAGGCAAGATACCAAACCTGTCAATAATTTCTTCTTTTATCTCCAATAATTCCTCAACTGTCG
>JAQWOP010000022.1 GCA_029245795.1 Hyphomicrobiales bacterium | reverse complement strand
TTAAAATTAAGAAATGAAATGTAAAGATGCGCCTTATATTTTCAAATAGATATTATATGTATATAGAATTGATAATTATTGGATTAATAATCCCTTCAATTATTCTAATAAATCGACTTGCAGATAATATATTATTAATATTATGGGCAATAACTTCATATACATTAATAGTTTATATTTTTTTTCATAAGAAAGAAAAATTTAGCGAAGTATTAAATTTTTCATCATTCACGACAAATAATCTAATAATAATATTTGTAAGATGGTTTTTTTTAAGTTTGCTAATATTTATTATTACCTTTTATTTTTATAATGATAAACTTTTCATAATTCAAAAAGAGAATCCCTATTTGTTATTCATAATATTCTTTATCTACCCTTTTTTATCAGCCCTACCTCAAGAATTCATTTTCACCACTTTTTTGTTTAGTCGTTATAAAAATTTAATAAACCAAAAATATATAATTTATATGAGTGCATTTTTATTTATGTTTGCTCATGTATTATTTATAAATTTCATAGCACCATTTTTATCTATATTTGGAGGTATTATTTTTGCAAGGACTTATATGAAAACAAAATCACTAGCTCTAGTGACATTAGAACATGCTCTATATGGTAATACATTATTTTTTATGGGCCTTGGATATTACTTTTGGGGTGGGTCAGTTAATTAATTAATTTTAATAGATCAATAAAAATATAAAACTTATGGATTATTTTTTTTAAGTTACGAAAAAAGATTTAAAATTTTATATTCAATCTATTCCCTTTAACACAAAGAAATTACCAAGTACTCCAACAATCACTAAATCATCTATATTGGCGCCAAAGGATCTAAACATTGATGCATCTATCTTATATAAAGAAAATAAGACGTAATTTTCCCTTATTATTAGCTGCTTATTATTTTGGAGAATGTAAAAAGTTAGTCCAGATACAATATTAGCAGTTTGATTGTTTTCTCCTATGTTTATAGTGTAATTTCTTACTTTATCCGAAACAAATTTATCAAAATCTTTTTTTGTGGGTGATGTGAAGATAAAAATAAGAGCAATCACAAGAATAGTTACTGAAATAATATTTTTCTTTTTAGATGTTATCATTATTTTTCTTGATTCTCATATTTTTCAATTATTCTATAGCCACTATCTGACAATAATTTAAGGTCTTTTTCTAAATTATTATTCAATAATTGACCACCACTTTTTAAGACTTTCCCATCTACCATCACAGTATCAATGTCATTTGAATTTGAATGAAATAATATTGAAGATATCGGGTCATGGATAGGTGTGAAATTTATCTTATTAGTTTTGAACATAATTAAATCTGCTTTTTTACCAGGAACAATAGATCCTACCTTATCATCAATACCTAACATTTTTGCTGCATCTATTGTTGCCCATTCGAATGCTTGTCTAGTCTTAACTTTCATTTCTGCTGGAGGACTTTGGTTTATTTGATAATTTTCAAGCGTATATTCATGTCTTACAGCTTGTAATGCAAATCTAATTACATTTAACATGTCTCCAGACATTGCACTCTCTATATCCGATCCAAAACCAAAAACTCCATTTCTATCTAGTAGTCTTTTTGTAAGAGGATTCCCAAATCCCATTTGTAATTCTTCTTCTGGGGTGATAGAAAACGTTACATTTGAGTTTACTAAACTATCCAACATTTCATTTGATATATTATTAGCGTGAACTATATTTGTTTTTTTATTAAGCAAACCCATATTCTTCAAAACATCAAAACCATCAGGTGTAAGAAATTTTCCTCCAATATGCATGCTTATAATTAAATCTAAATCTTTTGCTAGTTGAAAATCTTTTTTACAAACTTCTAATGTGGATTGCTGAGGACCGAGAATTGATATACCAAGATTAAGAAGATTGTCATCAGATGAAAAAATGCTGTTTTTAAGTCTAGCAACTTCGTCCCTTGGCATCGGTGTTTCACTATAATGTGGCTGACCCTTCTTAGGTTCATGCTTGGGTGAGCCATGAAGAAATATACCTCTTATATTTGACTCTTCCAAACCTCTAATAGCAGCATCTGTATGATCTGGCGTGGGGTTGTTATGGCACCAATCTACAATTGTAGTAGCACCAGTATTTATTTGGTATAGAGCTCCTATATAATTTGCAATATACATATCATCAGGTTTATAAAAAGAAGCGAGCCCTTTATGTATAGATTCCAAATAATCGCTCAATGTCCAATCAGATGCTATACCTCTAAGGCCTGTTTGCCATGTGTGAATATGTGTATTAATTAGCCCAGGTGTAATGAGAAAGTTAGTTGCGTCTATTATTTCAGCATTATCTACATTAATGTTCTCACCTACTTGAATTATTTTATCATTATGTATGAGAATATCAGCATTTTTAAAGTCTCCTAAATTAGAATCCATAGTAATTATTCTGGCGTTCTTAATTAAAATTTTATCCATAATACACCTTTTCTTAGCAACTTTTATGATTTAGTATGTTCAATTATTGTAAACATATTTACAATATAAATATATAATTTTGTCATATGAAGTTTACATCAAAATGAATAAATTACCAATATCATGTACAATTATTTCACTTAATGAGGCCGATAGAATTGGCAAAGCCATTGAGTCAGTAAAATCATTTGCAGATGAAATAATAGTAATAGATTCAGGTTCAATAGACGGAACTCAAAAGATTTGCTCTGATATGGGTTGTTTCGTAAGATTTAATAAATGGCAAGGATATGGACCACAAAAAAGATTTGCAGAAGATATTGCCAGAAATGATTGGATCCTAAATTTAGATGCTGATGAATATCTATCCATAGAGTTAGTAAATGAAATTACTGATTTATTTAATAAAGATCTTAAAAATAATTTTTATGAATTTAAAGTAATTCCAATTTATCCCAATTGGGAAAAACCTAGATTATTTTCTGCTTATCATAAATGTGTAAGGCTTTATAATAAGAAAATTGGAAGATTCTCTGAATCACCTGTACATGACTCAGTTGTCACAAAAGATCACCCTATTGAAAAATTACAAAAACCTATTTATCATAAATCCATAAGGAGTTTTAAGCATCTTATAGAAAAACAAAATAGTTATATAAAGTTACAAGCCGACACGCTGAAACGAAAGAAAAATATTAATCTAATACTTAGATTTTTTATTGAATTTCCCTTTGCATTTTTAAAATATTATATAGTCAGAAGGCATATCACAGGTGGATTAACTGGTTTAAAATTTAGTTTAATTATTAGTTATATTAGATTAAAACGTATTATCTTATTTATTATGAAAAAATAAAAATATTGAAGAAAATCTTTTAAAGACCTTTTTTTGATATGTTAAAAAATAATTTAATTGCCCGAATGGAATTGAAACAATTAATATTACGAACTGATACAAAATAAATAAACTGCAAATACGTAATGTTAGAATAAAATTACTATTTTCAATATATACTTCCAATAAATTTGTAACTAGTTCTGATAAATATAATGCAACAATACCGCTTATTGCGAATACTAAAAATATCGCAACTAATTTATATATGTTTTCAACATTAAATAATTTTAAGAGTTGACTGATCATTAAATTAAATTCAATTTAAACATTATGACGAGGACTACTTGGCTTATTATTATATTATTAGTTATTCTTATATTCAGTGCATATATCTCTGATAGATATAATTTTTCTACACAAGATCATTTAAAATGCAAGGAAAATTTATTTACATACATTGTATTTAACAAATGCACTTACAGAGATAATGTCTACGACTTCTCTTCTGGGCCAGCATAAACACCAGCTGTATCAGGCCATAATGCTTTAACAATTTTGAAATGCGATATGTCTACAGTTGCATCCATATGGAGGAATATAGTTGCGTCCCTCATTAGTTTTTCAACACCCGCATCTAACATAGCACCCATACCACCATGAAGCTCCATTGCGTTTTGACAGACTTTTAATATTTCTTGTGAAGCAAAAACTTTTGCCATATTACATAATGCATTTGCATCACTTGACTGGACATCTACAGCATGTGCAGCTTGCATTACAAGACTTCTAACTGCAGCAACTTTTGTTGCCATATCGGCTAATCTACATGCAACTATCTGATGTTTTATAAGTAATCTTCCACCTCTCTTGTAATTTTGCACATATTCAGCAGTTTTATCTAAAGCAGCCTGCCCCACACCAAGATTTTTAGCTGATTGTATTATTTTACCTGGTTGAAAATATATACCCGCTTTATTTAATGCCGACCCCTCACACAACAGATTATCATTAGGCACAAAACAATCTATGAATTCTAATTCACCGTTGTTCATATATCTACAACCAACAGTTTCGTTGCAGCGAGTAATATTAAAACCTTGTGTTCCTCTTGGGACTATAAAAGAGGAAGTTCCATCCATCATACCTTTACCGGGTGCAGTATTGGCATATACCACATACAATCCTGCATCATAACCATTGCTAATATAATGTTTTCTTCCGTTAATGACCCAACCTCCATCAACCTTTTTGGCTTTCGTGTCCATTGCTGCTTCTGGGGCATTATAACCAAGCCATCTATCAGAAGCACCTTTTGGTTCCGTAAGTGCGTGAGCAAATAGAAATTGTGGTTCATTCATTAATTTCTTAAACCATTTATCTTGATGTTCTTTAGTAGCAAGCTCCCTTAAAAGAACTGATACTTTCCAATTTTGTACCAATTTGTCAGCTATTCCTGAATCCCCTCTTGCTATTTCTTCTGAAATAATTGCAAAAGTTCGAACTTCACTTTTCTTATCCAATGGAACTCCTCCATACTCTTCTGGAACAGCTAAAGTTCTTACACCAATTTTATCAGCATCTTCAAGTATACTATCTGGAATTCTGGACTCAGGTGTTAGATCCCATTCTTTTTGCCAGTTTGAAGAGACAAATGGTATTATTGTATTATTGACAAAACGACGACAAACTTCACGCATCATTATTTGATCTTCAGAAAGATTTTTATCAAATACACTCATCTATTTTCCCTTTATTTTAATAATCAGAGATCAAAACGATCATTATTCATAACTTTATTCCATGCTAAAATAAAATCATTTGTGAACTTATCTTTATTATCATTTGTGGCATAAACCTCGACAATGGCGCGTAATTGTGAATTGGAACCAAAAGATAAATCTACGCTAGATGCTGATCTTACTTGAGCACCAGATTTTTTATCTAATCCTTTATAACCAAATTCAGAGTCTTTTTCCCATCTAATATTCATATCAAGAAGATTGACACAAAATTGGTTAGACAATTTATTTGTTTCTTTTGTAAAAACACCTTTTCCATTATCACTTATTCCTAATGACCTAAATCCACTCACTAAAACTGTCATTTCAGGAGCTGTAAGACCAAGAAGCTGAGACTTGTCTAGTAAAATTTCTTCAGGTTTGATATCCATATCATCCCTTACATAATTTCTAAAACCATCCGCTATCGGTTCCAAGTAGGAGAAAGATTGGATGTCAGTTTGATCCTGAGTAGCATCACCACGACCTGGTACAAAAGAAACCTCTTTTCCAGAAATCATTTCAATCGCAACATTGCCCGCAAGAACAATTATATCAGCTAATGAGGCATTAACATTTTTTGCAATATTTTTTAATACAGGAAGAACTTTTGATAATTGTTCTGGTTTATTTGATTGCCATGAATTTTGGGGCTCAAGAGCAATTCTAGCTCCATTAGCTCCCCCCCTAAGATCAGACCCCCTAAATGAGAATGCACTGCACCAAGCTGTTTCAATCATTTCCTGATTTGATAAACTACAATCTTTAATAAGTGTTTTAGCTTTTGAAATATCAAAATTATTTCCATTAGGAATTGGATCTTGCCAAATTAATTCTTCAACAGGAACCTCAGGGCCCATATATCTTGATTTTGGCCCCATATCTCTATGTAATAATTTGAACCAAGCTCTTGCAAATTCATCAGCTAATTTATCTGGGTTATTATAGAAATCTTTTGATATTTCCCGATAGATAGGGTCCTTTAATAAGGCAATATCTGCAGTTGTCATCATTGTAGATACTTTTTTTGATGGATCATGAGCATCTGGAGCCATATCGTCCTCAGTTGGATTAATTGGATGCCATTGGTTTGCACCTGCAGGGCTTTTACCTAAATCCCATTCATATTTGAATAAGAGTTCAAAATACCCGTTATCCCACTTGATCGGATTTGAAGTCCAAGCTCCTTCAATACCGCTTGTTATTGCATGTGCACCAATACCTGTTTGAAAATTATTTTGCCATCCAAAACCAAGATTTTCAATTGGAGAACCTTCAGGTTCATTACCTACATTAGCTGTATCACCAGCTCCATGGGCTTTCCCAAATGTATGGCCGCCTGCTACTAAAGCAACTGTCTCCCTATCATTCATTGCCATGCGACCAAAAGTTTCACGAATATCTCTAGCACTAGCTAAGGGATCTGGATTACCATCTGGACCTTCAGGATTGACATATATTAATCCCATTTGAACTGCACCAAGAGGATTATCAAGCAATCTATCTCCTGTGTATCTTTTGTTTCCTAGCCACTCGGACTCTATTCCCCAGTTTATATCTTCTTCAGGAGCCCATATATCGGGTCTGCCGCCACTAAAGCCAAAAGTTTTTCCACCCATTGATTCTATTCCAACATTTCCAGCTAAAATTAATAAGTCCGCCCAGCTGATTTTGTTCCCATATTTTTGTTTAATAGGCCAGAGTAGTCGTCGAGCTTTATCTAGATTTCCATTATCAGGCCAGCTATTGAGAGGAGCAAATCTTTGCGCGCCTGTTCCTCCGCCTCCTCGTCCATCTCCAACTCTGTATGTTCCTGCAGCGTGCCATGTCATTCTAATAAAAAATGGACCATAATGACCATAGTCGGCTGGCCACCAATCTTGAGAATCAGTCATAAGATTTTCTAAATCTTTTTTAAGAGAAATATAGTCAATTTTTTTAAATTCTTTTCTATAGTCAAAATCTGAGTCCATAGGATTTGATCTTTTGTCATGTTGATGCAATATTCCAAGGTTTAGCTGATTAGGCCACCAGTCTTTATTTGTGCTGCCACTATTTTTTGAATTATTACTAACAATAGATCCATGAATAATTGGACATTTTTGATCATCAAACATAATTACGCTCCAATAAAATATATATTAAAAATTAAAAATTCTAATTAGCAAAGTTAAGCTTTTTGGTTTAAGATATCATAACATTTAATTTCTATATTAGAATTAGAATTATTATAAATATTATACATTAGGTTATGAACGAATTGAACTTAAAAATGGGTCCTCATGATGTAGGTGGAGAAACATCTATTGAAATTGATATAAATGATCATGAAATGACTCATTGGGAGAAGTTTGCTAACGCTCTTAGGATTGTTGTTTCATCTAAAAAAATTATAACACTCGATGAATTAAGATATCATACTGAACAACTTGGAGATGATTACTTCAAAATAGGATATTTTGAGAGAAATTCATTATCACTACACAACATATGCATTGCAAAAAATATTTATACTCAATCTTCATTTGAAATTGTTAGAGATAGAAAAAAATCTGATTTCAAAATTCCAATTATTAACTTGCCTGATACAAAAGAGATTCAACATTTACACGATGGAAAACTTCACACTCATGAAAATGATTTCAAAGAAGATGAAATGGGTGAAGGTCCACCAGAATATTATTTTGATATGTTAACTATTGCAGAAATTATGATAAACTCTGGCTTGATTACAAATGATGATATTTCTCTTAAAATTGAGCAATTTGATAATGTATTCCCCAACAGAGGGAAAACTGTTATAGCGAAAGCTTGGTATGATAAATCTTATAAAGATTACTTAATAAGGGATGCAAAAAAAGCAATTAAAGATATTGGTATAGAATTAGAAACCTTTGCAGATATTATATGTATGCCACAAACGGATACGATTCATCATCTTGTTGTGTGCACACTATGCTCTTGTTATCCTCGAACCTTACTTGGAATGCCTCCATCTTGGTATAAATCAAGAAGTTATAGATCTAGAGTTGTCCATGAACCCCGTAAAGTCCTTGCTGAATTTGGTACTATTGTCCCTGATAAAAAAGAAATAAAGGTTCATGACTCAAATGCAGATATGAGATATTTGATCTTGCCACCAAAACCATCAAATACAGATTCTATGTCTGAAATTGAACTTTCTAATATTGTAGAAAGAGATTATTTGGTTGGTGTTAGATTGCCTACATAAGATGGATAAAGCATTCAAAATAGGTGAAAAGATTATTGTCGAATCAAGAAAATCTGAAGGTCATTGTAGAACGCCATCATATATTAGGGGCAAAAAAGGCATAATAGAGAGAATATGTGGAAAATTTCCGAATCCAGAACAAATAGCAAAATGCCATAAAGATCCAGAAGTAATTACACTGTACAGATGCCAATTTTATCTAACGGATGTTTTTGATAATTATAAAGGCAAAAATACCGATACTATAGAATTAGAAATATATGAGCATTGGCTATTAGGAGTTAAATAATAAAAGATTTAAATATTCCTATCTAGAAGAAGATCATATCGGTTCCCTTTGCCTATCTTCTTGGATATTTTAAAGTTATTTACTTCAAATATTTTATTGATTTTTTCCATATCATTTTTAGTTTCATTGATTTCAATAAATATTTGTTTAATTTTCTCTGAGAGAATTGACATAAATAACTGTTCTAAAACGATATATTCATGACCTTCAACATCAATTTTTACATATAATGATTTATCACCAATATCAATTATTTTATCAATCTCATGATGATCTATTGTTTTTACCGTCTCTACATTCTTTTCTATCTTACTTTCAATAGCCGCTAAGGAAGACATTCCTGAGTGGTTATTATGGATCATAATTCCAGCTTGTCCATTTAGACTGGAAATTGCTGCATTTATTGGCATACATTTTTTATGAGTATTATTAAGATCGATATTTTTAACCATTAAATTAAAAGTTTTATTAACTGGCTCAAACATATAGGACATTATAATATTTTCATTCTTAGAAGCTAAGATCCCATAAAGACCTTGGTTTGCTCCAATATCTAAGAAAATTATTGGTTCCGTAATATTTGATAATAAATTTGAATAATAAAATCCATACTTACCTTTAATATAAAATTTAAATGTGACATCACTAAAATTTGATACAAAACTTAATCCATATCTTGATTTAAGATTTTTTAAACGACAAAATTTACCATAAAAAAAATAAATCATAGCCTTTCGACGATGAAATTTTTCTATTAGATAATTTGTTGACTTAGATACCAAATTCATAGTTAAAATCTCATATATTTTTATTATTTTAGAGCTTACTCTCAACACCTGGACAATATTCCCACTCTTCAGTTGGAAAATAATGAGTTATTAATTCATATAATTCTGGATCATTATCTTTTATCCAATCATGAGAATAATGGGTACTTTTGAATTTTTTACCCCTATTCATAATATAACCCTCAACAGACATAGCCCAATACTCTCCAAAAATTGCATGCTTCTTATCCTCTTTAGAACCTGACCAATCATCAAAATAAGGTTTCATTAGGCCCCTTTCCCATGCTGATTTTGCCAGTGGCATAATTCTCTCATAGAAATACAATTCATTTGTAGTATCAAAAACAATATGTTGTATTGAATGGACTAGCTCATGAATGACAGGATCGCCTCCAATATCGTAATTACCCGGATAACACATCCAACCTGCATTTGCAGTCATTGAGGAGTCTGTGATCCCCATAGCCAACCCACCATCTTCATCTTCGTCACGGTATTCTGGTAATTCTCCATTATCTCCATCGGGACCAAATAATGAAACTCTAACATTATTTCTTTTCAGTTCTTCAGCTATATCAGGTCTTTTTGATAACATATAATTTACCGAATCATATGCGTAAAGAAATGCATCATCTGGCACTTTTTGTCCTCCAAGTATCATTACCCCGTTTACTGCAATATATTTTTTGTAATGTTCTAAATCTTTTATTTTTGGTGCTTCAATAACATTTCTTCCAGTTTCTATATATGGAAAAGGTTCTGATTTAGATGCATGTGCTCCCCAGTCATCATTATCTGAAAGTACATCCAGTTTTATTATTAAATCTCTGATAGTCAGATCATCTTTAATAATATTACATATTATAGTTTTTATTTCTTCATGATCATCATTTGTAATTATAAAATCATGGCTATCAATAGTAATTGTACTAAATTCGGAAGGTGAATATTCTTTAAAGTGCATTACGGCATTTTGAAAAATATTATAGGCAAAAGGACCATATTCCGTCACTTCTCCATCTTCATGGACATAAGAATATGTTGTGTCATTAAAAATATCTTCTATATCGTCAAAAAAATCTCTATAAAAATCATTTGCATCTATTATCTGGGCATTCGATGACGCCCCATCACATATTTTCAATTCTATTCCCATATTGGCATTTGAATTATTTAAAATAACCAACGGGAATATCAGTAAAATCAATAATAAAAATTTAATCCTAAACATCTTTCCACCCAATCTTTTTTTGAAAATCCTTATAGTCTCCGTTATAAAAAAAAGCCTTACCTTGATCGTAAATAATTAATTTATTTGCAATTTTTTTCAGAAAATGCTCGTCATGGGTGACCATAATTACAGAACCTTCAAATATTTGAACAGCTTCCATAAGAGTTTCCGTTGATTCCATATCCAAATGATTTGTAGGCTCATCTAAAAATAATAAATTTACAGGATTTAGAAGAATTCTGCCTAATGTAACACGACTCCTCTCTCCACCGGAAAGTATACCAATTTTTTTATTTGAAGACTTACCCGGAAACATCATATGAGCACATATTGTTCTTACTTTAGTTTCTGGTATTGCTTGGTCAACAGATTGGATTTCCTCATAGATTGAATTTTTATTGTTTAATCTATCGATATTCATTTGACCAAAATATCCAATCTTTACTTTTTCGTGAATACCTATTTCTCCATTAAGTACATTTATTTCTTGAGAGAGTAATTTTAATAGAGTTGATTTGCCCTTACCATTTTTTCCAATTACACAAATTTTATCTCCCTTTTGAACATTAAATGACAAATTACTAAGTAGCACTTTATCATCACTATAGCCAAAGGCTATATCCTTAACACGCATGAGATTTTGCTTACTATTATAGTTAAGGTAATTGAATTTAAAATTTAGATTTGCAATAACATCAAGTTTCTTATGGACTTCTTTTTTTTCTAACATCTTTACTTTTGATTGTGCCCTACTTGCCAATGTAGCTTTTGATTTAAATCTATTTATCCAAGCTTGTGTTTTTTCACGTTCTTTTTCTTGATTAACCCTAGTTTTTTCATAAATTTCTTCCTCTTGTAAAATTTGTTCTTTTATCTTTTTAGTATTACCAGGAATTTTTCTAAAATTACCACGATGTATATTAAGAGTATGAGTAATTATACTATCCATAAAATTTCTATCATGAGTTATAAGTATAAGTTCTTCAGTCCAGTCATTAAGAAATTTCTTTAACCACCTGATAGAGTGAATATCGAGGTAATTGGTTGGCTCATCGAGTAGCAATAAATTAGGTTCCAGAAGAAGTAACTTAGCAAGATTAACTTTTACTTGGTAGCCTCCTGAAAATAAATTTGGATCTTGGAGCATCTCTTCATCCGTAAATCCTAAGCCATTTAAAATCTTTTCACCTTTCCAAGTTTCATAAATACGCTCTTCAGGTAAAACACTAGCCACTTCATCAATTATTGTTTTATGGTTAAATTTTATATGCTGTTCCAGATAACCTATTTGATAGTTTCGAGGAATCTTTATTTCACCATTATCAGCTTCTAGCTGCTTTAAAAGTAGTTTTAAAAATGTTGATTTTCCAGATCCATTTCTTCCAATAAGACCTACTTTTTCTTTTTGGTTAAAATGAACATTCACATCAGTAAATAATGCCTTGCCATCGAATGATATAGATAAGTCTTGAATTGTAATCATGAAATTTATAAATTATTTTAGATTGAGTTGAATTTTATAACTCATTTTGTTCTATATGTTTTTTTATTTAAGATCAATTTTAACGTTTTCTATCTACTATATATAAACATTAATTTACAGGATGTTCTCTTGTATAGAACCATTTTGTTTCATCTGATTGATCTGATTGAAAAGAATAACCCCCAACATTGAATGATTTAAGAATATCAAGTTCAGTTATACGGTTTTGAATAATAAATCTTGCCATAGATCCACGAGCCTTCTTTGCATAAAAACTAATGATCTTTTCTTTTCCATTCTTACGATCCATAAAAATAGGAGTAATTACTTTCAGAGACAAACTATCAGTATGAACTGCATTAAAATACTCATTAGATGCGCAATTTACTAGAACTTGAGAATTATTTTCTTTTGCCTTTTCATTCAGTTTTTCTGATATTTTTTTGCCCCAGTAGTCATAAAGTGACTTTCCATGTTTGCCCTCTAACTTGCTACCCATCTCTAAGCGGTATGGTTCTATAGCGTCTAGCGGACGTAAGAGACCATAAAGACCAGATAAGATGCATAAGTGCTTTTGGGCCCATTTTAGGTCATCTGACGTCATTGAATCAGCTTCTAGACCTTTATATGTATCTCCTGCAAAAGCGAGTGCAGCAGGTTTCTTTTCTTGATCTCCAAACGAACTAAAGCGTTCCATATTAAGTTGGGCTAGATTTGAGCTAATACTCATTAAATTCATAATCTCATTAATAGATAAAGACCGTGCCAGATTGATTAATTCTTTAGCATTTTCAGAAAAGTCGGGTTTTGTAGAGTTTATACCTTCGATTGGATCCATATTAAGTTTTTTTGCAGGTGAAACAACAATTAGCATTTTAATACCTCAGTAAAAAATAGTAACCTTAAAACGATACTCTAATTAATATAGTTTAAAAAACTATAAATTAAAATTACTAATATCTATACCTCAGACACTTATAGACTTCCTATATAATAATTTTTCCTAAGCCAGTTTCTAGAATTTTTCCATTCTGGAAAATAATTCTCAACATGCTGCCAATATCGAGGTGAATGATTGTGTTCCAACAAATGACAAAGTTCATGTACCACGACATAATCAACAATGTGATGAGGAGCAAGAATAATTCGCCAATTATAAGAGAGTTCTCCATCGATGGAACATGAACCCCAACGTGACTTGTAATTTTTGATGGAGATAGATTTTGGCGTAACACCAACTATTTTGGAAAAATGATTAGTCTTTTTAATCAATTGATCTTCTGCATGTTTTTTATACCAACTCTGCAAAAGAAATTTAGCTGAATTTTTTATATTTATTTCATTTTTTTGTAATTTTACAACCAAATATCCTCCAACTAATTTAATAGAAGCTCTCTCTCCATTAATAACTTTTAATTTGAAGTTTTTCCCAAGATAAGGGAATAACTCTCCACTAATATAATTCTTCTTTATGATAGGTGGTTTTAGAGACTGCTCTTTAAGTTTTATATTAATCCATGAAGTACGTTTTTTAATTAGTTCTCTTACAGTGTAATCTGACATAAACTTCGGAACAGTAATTTTTACAATTTCACCAACTAAGGTAATTGATGCAGATTTTTTTCGATTTGTTCTTTTAACCTTAACTTGAAATCCAAAACCTTCCATTAAAAGAACCCTTAAATATTAATTTAATACTTGTTATCTAATAAACTTTATTTAGAAAAAAAAAGAAACTAAAATAGCATATGTCGCTAAAGCCAATAGAGTAAATCCTCCAGTTTTTTGTATCCAAACAAGTGTATCAGGTTTAGTAATCATATGACGTATTTGGGCCGCAAGCATTGCAAAAGCCAAGGTGTTAACAACACCAAGTCCAACAAATGTTACAATCATAATTATAAATTGTGGTACTATTGGTGAAGATGAATCAATGAATTGTGGAACAAAAACAACAAAAAAACCATATGATTTTGGATTTAGAAATGTAACAATCGCACTATCTCTAAATGCAGAAAAATGGGACTCTTCTATTACCTTTTCTATTTCTGTTTTTACTGTCTTGGCAGTTCGGATCATTTTCCAACCCATCCACGCAAGATAAACTGCCCCAACCCATTTCATAATCACAAATAAAGTTTCTGAAGTTGCTAGAATTATACCAACACCTAGCAGAGTTGCTACCATAGAGAACAAAACACCAATAGTTGTTCCACAAACAACTGCCAATGCAATTTTTCGTCCCTTTGCTAAAGCATATGAGATTACAAGAAGAACTGTCGGCCCAGGAATTAACATGAGAACAACGGACGCGATAATAAATGCAGTGTAAGTTTCAATATTCACAATATGTATCTATATATTCTTCAATAAAATACAATGTGTTAACAAAATTATTAGTTATAATATACGAATTCATCAATAATTATAATATCCTCATTTTTAGATTCAATTATAACAGATTAATCAGTTTGATTAGTATTCTCTAATTAATACGTCATCTTTCCATTCACCCATATATTGCTCACCATCTACTAGGGTGACTGTTCCTAGACCATTCATTAAACCATCTTGGTATTCACCCACATATTGATCACCATTTGCATAGCTGTAAGTTCCTTGGCCATGCTTTGAACCATCCTTGAATTCACCCACATATTGTTCACCATTCGCAAAGATGTAAAATCCTTGACCATTATATGTGTCATTTTTGAATGCACCCCTATATTGCTCACCATCTGCAAAGGTGTAAGTTCCTAGCCCTTGCCTTAAACCATCTTGATATTCACCCACATATTGATCCCCATTTGAATAGGTAATAGTTCCTTGACCATTATATGAGTCATTTTTGAATCCACCCATATATTGTTCACCGTCTGTAAAGGTGTAAGTTCCTTGGCCATCTCTTAAATCATTTTTATATTCACCAACATATTGGTCGCCATTTGAATAAGTAATAGTTCCTAGACCATGATACTGATCATCTTGGAATGCACCCACATATTTTTCTCCATCTAAGAAGGTATAAGATCCTTGACCGTACATTTTATCATCTTGGTATTCACCTATATATTGATCACCATCTGCAAAGATGTTAGTTCCTTGACCGTGCCTTAAACCATGTTGCCATTCACCGACATATTGTTCGCCATTCGCAAAGACGTTAGTTCCTTGGCCATCTCTAAAACCATCTTTAAAGCCACCCACATATTGTTCACCATCTGCAAAGGTGTAAGTTCCTTGACCATGCATTAAACCATCTTGGTATTCACCAACATGTTGATCACCATGTGTATAGATGTATGATCCTTGACCGTGCCTTAAACCATCTTTAAAATCACCAACATATTGATCACCATTTACAAAGGTAATAGTTCCTTGGCCATTCTTTAAACCATCTTGATATTCTCCCACATGTTGATCACCATTCGCAAAGGTATAAATTCCTTGGCCATGATACAGATCATCTTTGTATTTACCTATATATTGTTCACCATTTACATAGGTGTAAGTTCCTTGGCCATCTCTTAAATCATCTTTGAATTCACCAACATATTGGTCGCCATTTACATAAGTAAAAGTTCCTAGACCAAGATACTGGTCATCTTTGAATGTACCCACATATCGATCCCCATTTGAATAGACAATAGTTCCTTGGCCATGATACAGATCATCTTTAAAGCCACCCACATATTGTTCACCATCTGCAAAGGTGGCAATTCCTTGACCATTTCTTGAACCATCTTGGTATTCACCCATATATTGATCACCATTTGTAAAGGTGTAAGTTCCTTGGCCATGATACAGATCATCTTTCCATTCACCCCTATATTGTTCACCATCTGCAAAGGTGTAAGTTCCTAGCCCTTGCCTTAAACCATCTTGATATTCACCCACATATTGATCCCCATCTGCAAAGGTGTAAGTTCCTTGACCATGCATTAAACCATCTTGGTATTCACCCACATGTTGATCACCATCTGCAAAGGCGAAAGTTCCTTGCCCGTGCATTAATCCATTTTGCCATTCACCCACATATTGTTCACCATCTGCAAAGGCGAAAGTTCCTTGGCCATGATACAGATCATCTT
>JAQWOP010000011.1 GCA_029245795.1 Hyphomicrobiales bacterium | reverse complement strand
TATCATCCCAAGTACTTGTAATATCTCTTTTTAGATTAAAAATCTTATCTTGGAGAATTTTTTTATTTTTAATAATATCAAAATCAATATTCCCCTCTTTCAATTTTACGGATTCTGACTCATAAAGAGGTATTGTAATTTTTCCTAATATTGAATATTCATCCACTTGATTGACCGAAGGAGAAGAATCCCAATTTTTTGATACACCAAACTCAAAATCTATTTTTGGTAAATTTGCTGAACGTTCGATAGCAATTTCATGTTGTAGTACTTTAATATAAATATCACTAGCCAATATATCAGGATTATTATTAATGGCATAATCAAGATTACTTGATATAGATGGGTTATATTTATCTTTCCTAATATCTGGATAAGACATATGTAATATTTTTTGATTTGTATAATTTTTAAGCCTATTTTCTTCATCTTCAATTTGCTTTTGAATCTTTTGTAAATTAAATTTATTTATTTCATAATCTAATTTAGATTGTTCTAATTCAAGTTCCGTCAAATCACCTAATGCAAACTCTTCTAACTTAAAATCAAGATAGTATTTTGATAACGACAGATTATTGATTGTAAGTTGTTTAATTTTATTATATTTAATGACATCCAAATATGAATTAATTGCTTCTAAGAAAATATTTTGTCTTAATGATTCAAAATTGTATTCAGCTTGTTTGTAGAGATCATTTGCCTGATGTATTGAATATTCAGTTTTATAACCATCAAACAAGTTTTTGTTAAAAGATAAATTAAGATTTCTAGGGTTATATGTGTTATACGATCCAGCAGAGTATTGATAGTTAGCACCAATAGAGCCAGAAAATGTTATAGATGGGTCTCTATTATTTTTTGCTATAATAATATCATTCATAAATTTATTAAGAAATTGTCTCTCAGCTTGTATAAGTAAATTTTGTTTATCTGTAAGATCCAATAAAGTGTTTATATTCATAGCATTAGAAACACTTAAATTTACCATAAAGAACAGGACAATAACACATATATGTAATAAGCATTTGTTGATAATATGGATCATTAATTATATTTATCTGTTGTCATATTAAAAAGATACTTCAGCCAATTTTTATTAAAAAGTAAATGTACTTTTTTCAGAAAAATCTTTTGATATATGCGGAACAGAAATTTCAAAATAATTAATTTTATCAACGAATTTACCCGCTTTTTTAAACACCACAACATTACCTATATTGTTTTCATTACTAATAGTAACGATTCTACCATTTTCATGGATCTGAGAACTAATATCTTCAGGAAGAACGTCTATGGAACCATTAATAAATATTACATCATAGGGAGCTTTCTTTGGATACCCATTTTTTAATGCATGTACAGCAAAAGTAATGTTTGATATTCCAAGTTCTTTTATATTCTGACCTGCTATATCAATCAATTCCTGTTCATAATCAATTGCATATACTTTAGAACAAAGCATAGATAATATTGAAGATGTGTAACCTGTAAGACAACCTATATCTAAGACATTTTCATGAGATTGAATATCTGCAATTTGAATCATCTTAGCAAAAACAGCAGGAGAAAGATAAAACCTTGATTGATATTTCTTTTTTTTATGTAAAAAAATTATATTATCAGAATAAATTGTAGATTCATTTGTATATTGAGAGAATTTTTCTCTGGGTATTACACCGAATGCTTCAAGTATTTTTGGATCAGTTACGGCAAATGGTTTGAGCTGGTTGTTTACCATATTTAATCGCATATTAATAAAATCGGACATAGATAACCACTAAATTACAAATAAATTTTATATAAATTTATATATTTTTTTTTGATGATAAACAATGCTTAATGTTGGATTTCAATGGATTTAAAATAAGTCTTATTTCTTGGTTTTATTTATTTTTTTTAATTGTATATAATATTGTTTTATATTAGTTTGAAATTCATTACGAGGGCCACGTGGCCGAATGGTTAGGCGCGGGTCTGCAAAACCCTTTAATCCGGTTCGATTCCGGACGTGGCCTCCATTTTATAATTGCATTTTTGTAATTATAAATTTATAAAAGATACTACCTATTCCCCGGTAGCTCAGTTGGTAGAGCAGTTGACTGTTAATCAATTTGTCGGCGGTTCGAGTCCGTCCCGGGGAGCCACTATTTTAAAGTTACTTAACCTTATACTTAGTTTGGAATGATTTATGGATACATACGTATTAGTGCACGGAGCTTGGCACACTGGTGATCTTCTGAAAGATGTTGCAGATCACATACGATCTGATGGTCATATTGTCTATACACCAACTCTTTATGGTAATAATGTAGGAGATGATAAATCAATTGGACTTGATGAAGCTATTCAATCTCTCATATCATTTATTAAAATCAACAATATCAAAAATTGTATATTAGTTGGCCACTCATATGGCGGGATGATAATTACTGGTGCTTTTGATAAATTAGGAACTGACTATATTAACCGTTTAGTTTATTGGAACGCTTTTGTTCCAAATCCAGGAGAGTCACTAAATGATATGGTGCCATCTAACTATGTGGGTCTTTTTGATACAATTGCTCAAGAAGACGGTAGCGTCCTCCTGCCATTTCCAATTTGGCGAGAGGCTTTTATAAATGATGCTGACGCTGAACTCGCTAAAAGTACTTATGAAAAACTAAACCCTCATCCTTACAAAACTTTTACCGATCCAATTCAACTAACACAACCTCCAGCAGCAATGGAAGTTGGAAAATCTTATCTTGTCTGCCAAGAAGACATAGCTATGCCAGCAAGCTTGCCGTGGCATCCTAGACTTTCCGAGAAACTAGGCCTTTACAGACTTATTTCAATGACCGGAAGTCATGAATCATGCTTTACTAACCCAACTTTACTTGGCAGGAAAATTATCGAAGCCGGCAGAGAATAATAATTATGACTATTTATATAAGGTTTGATTAAGTAATCTTAAATATCGCATCTGCCTCAACCAAAGACCCAAGTGGCAAGCTTTTTATTCCAATTGTTGTTCTAGTATGATTTTGTTTCGGTTTCAGGAAATCATTAATCATATCAGATGCAATATTAGAGATAAGCGCGTGTTCAAAAAAATCATCCGGGGGTACCAAATAGGCTGTTAATTTTACACAAGATTCTATCTTGCTTTGATCATTATTCACAGCAGACATTACGTGGGATAAAATATTCAAAGTTACAAGCTCCATTTGGAGTGAGGCAATATCCAGGAAGCTATTCTCTCCTGCTGATTTTACTAGTTTCCCATCTTTAATTGGCAATTGGCCAGAGACATAAATTAATTTATCTTCTATGTGAAATGGAGCATAATTTCCATTTGCGGGCACTGGTTTTGGTATAATTATAGTCATATTTGCTATTCCGAAATATTTTTATTTAGTAATATTATCATTCCAACTCTTTCTATGCAACATGCATATTTATACTTATTAATTTAATGATTAATTAAATAATTACAGTTATTTACAAAAATTACTTGTCTTTGATATTGAAACTTATTAGTGTTTTAAAGTTAACTTTTTTTTAATTCTTTTTTGGGCTTCAAATTAGATCTAAAATATTTATTTCTGGGCCCAAATTAATAATTTAGGAGATAAATATGAAAAAATTTAATTTAATTTTAGGAGCTGTTGCTCTTATAGGCTTCACATTTAGTTCTGCAGCCACTGCATCTACACTTGAAGAAGTTCAAGCTCGTGGAACGTTGGTTTGTGGAGTTGATGGTGGAGTTGCTGGTTTTGCAGCGCCAAACAATGACGGTAGAATGGTCGGAATGGATGCATCTACATGTGACGCAATAGCAGCAGCCGTTCTTGGTGATGCTAATGCAGTGAAATATGTTCCATTAACTGCAGCTGAACGTTTTACAGCACTCTCTGCTGGTGAAATTGATGTTTTATCACGTAATACAACACATACACTGACTCGAGATGCTACACTTGGCGTTAATTTTACTTACTATAATTTTATTGATGGTCAAGGATTTATGGTTGCTGCAGCTGATGGACTATCATCTGTTGATGATCTCGATGGCGCAAGCATTTGTGTTCAATCAGGTACTACAACTGAGTTAAATATGGCTGATTACTTTAGAAACAAAGGATTAGATTTCACTCCAGTTGGATACTCAACATCTGTTGGAACAAGAGAAGGACTTGAAGGTGGTGCATGCGATGCAATCACATCTGATGCTTCTCAACTTGCAGCTATTCGTTCAGAGACTTCAAATCCATCAGATTGGACAATGCTACCTGAGATTATTTCAAAAGAGCCTCTTGGCCCTGTTGTTAGACAAGGTGATGATCAATGGCTGGATATTGTAACATGGACATTACATGCTCTAATCAATGCTGAAGAACTTGGTATTGATTCATCAAATGTTGATGAAATGAGAGATAATTCTCCAAACCCAAGTGTTGCAAGGATTGTTGGATCTGAAGGTGAAACTGGTCCTTCACTAGGCCTATCACAAGATTGGGCATATCAAGCAATTAAGCAAGTCGGTAACTATGGTGAAATCTATGAAAGAACTATAGAGCCACTTGGTATTGCGAGAGCCGGTTCTGTAAATGATTTATGGTCACGTGGCGGTATTATATACTCACCACCAATTCGCTAGATCATACTTAAATTGGTCGAAGGCATTTTAATGCCTTTGGCCAATATATTTTTTGGAAGTAATCGTGAGTAAATCCCCTTTAACTTTACATCGAAACCCAAAGTTTAGGGCTGCAATCGTTCAAGCTGCCCTTGTATTCTTAGTTTTCTATGCATTTTACTCCCTATACCAAACAACAGTTTTTAACCTTGAAGAGAGAGGTATAAGGACAAGTCCTTCATTTTTTGATCAAGTCGCACCATTTAAAGTTGGATTTAGCCCTTTCTTGGATTTTGAACTTGGCACAACCACATATATTAAAGTTTTTTATATAGGTGTACTAAATACATTGCTTGTTGCTGTATTAGGTATTATTGCAGCCACATTTCTAGGTTTTTTTATTGGGATTTTAAGATCTTCTAATAACTGGTTGGCAAAAAAAGTTGCACTTATCTATGTTGAGATCTTCAGAAATATGCCATTATTATTACAAATAATGTTTTGGAATTTTGCAATCTTTCTCGCCTTCCTGCCACCTCCAAAGCAATCTTTGGAATTTGGATCATTCTTTTTAAATGGAAGGGGATTACATACTCCAGTTCCAATCGTAGAACATAGCTTGCTTTTTAAAGTATGGTTAGGTGTTGTAATATTATCTATTCTTTTAAGTTTTATTTTTAGAAGGTGGGCTAAAATTAGATTTAATAATACTGGAAAATCTCTTCCAGTTTTGAGTATATCTTTTTCTTTTATCATTATAATAAGTATTTCTGCCTTTTATATCCTTGGACAACCTCTTACTGTTGACATACCGGTACTAGGTAAATTTAACTTTAAAGGTGGAGGCCAGTTGCCATTACCTCTATTCTCACTATGGTTTGCTTTAACAATCTATACATCAGCATTTATAGCCGAAAATGTAAGAGCTGGTATTTCTTCAGTTTCCAAAGGTCAAATTGAAGCCGCACGCTCAATTGGCCTTACAAGATCACAGATGGTAAAAATGATTATTATACCTCAGTCAATGAGAGTTATTATCCCCCCAACAATTAGTCAATATTTAAACCTCACTAAAAACTCATCTTTAGCTATGGCGGTTGGCTATGAAGAGGTTGTTGCAGTATGGGCAAATATATCACTTAACCAAACTGGACAGGCATTAATCATTATTGCAATGACAATAATCTTCTTTGAATTTTGCAGTTTGTTTACTTCATTCATCTTGAATATGTATAACAAAAGAATACAGATTACAGAGAGATAAATATGTCATTAAATTCAAATAAATTTGAGAGAATTCCCGATAGGTTACCCCCTATAAATTCAATTGGATGGGTTGCGTGGGTTAAACAGAATTTATTTGGTTCTGTTTCAAATACTCTCATTACCCTGTTATTTTTTTATTTGATATTTCTCTATATTCCACCATTTTTAGATTGGGCAGTATTTAATGCAAATATTTCCGGTACAGATCGTTCTGTCTGTGATGATAATAAATCGGGCGCCTGTTGGACATTTGTGAAAGTTAGAATAGAGCAATTACTATTTGGATTATATTTTACATTAAACCCAGATCAAACATGGAGACCAATATTAGCATTTATTGTTTTTGCATGTCTGTTAATTCCGTTAGTAATAGAGAGAACGCCACATAAAAAGTGGTTATTACTTACTTTAATAATTTTATACCCTGTTTTCTTTGTTTCAGTAGTTGGAGGCGGAGTTTTTGGCATACCTGAATCTGATGCTAGCCAATGGGGTGGCTTACTACTTACATTTGCACTTGCCTTTGTTGGAATTGTTTTAGCTTTACCTCTTGGTATATTACTTGCTTTAGGAAGGCGCTCCAAAATGCCGATAGTACGATCTTTCAGTATTATATATATTGAGTTTTGGCGTGGCACACCATTAATAACAATATTATTTATGGCGTCTGTCATGTTACCGTTATTTTTCCCATCAGGTGTAGAATTTGATAAAGTTGTTAGAGCTATGATTGGAATAACATTATTCCAATCTGCATATACTGCAGAGGCAGTTAGGGGCGGCCTACAGGCTATTGACAAAGGTCAAACGGAAGCGTCGATGGCATTAGGAATGGGTTATTGGCAACAAACTATATTCATTATTTTACCTCAAGCATTAAGAATATCAATACCATCAATCGTAAATACTTTTATTGCATTATTCAAAGATACGTCTTTAGTATCAATTATTGGCTTACTAGACTTATTAAAAATTGCTCAAAATTCCTCTCGCTCTTTGGATTGGAATGGTTATGATATTGAAGCATATATGTTTGCCGGTTTAGTTTTTTGGATGTTTTGTTTTGGAATGTCTATGTACAGTCAAAAATTAGAAAGAAAGTTAGATACAGATAGGAATACTGAATGATAAAAGATGACTCAATAATAAAAATTACCAAATTAAACAAGTGGTATGGTAAATTTCATGCATTAAAAGATATTGATTTGTCTGTTGGCACAACAGAGAAAATTGTAATATGTGGCCCATCAGGTTCTGGAAAGTCTACACTTATAAGATGTATCAACCGTCTCGAAGTACATCAAGAAGGTTCTATTAAGGTTGATGGGATTGAACTCAGCGACGATATAAAACAAATAACAGAAATCAGAAGTGATGTTGGAATGGTATTCCAACACTTTAATCTATTTCCTCACCTAACTGTTTTGGAGAATTGTTCTCTGGCACCTATCTGGGTTAGAAAAAAATCAAAAGTTGAGGCCGAACAAATGGCTATGGAATTACTTGAAAAAGTAAGAATACCTGATCAAGTTAATAAATATCCAGGTCAATTATCGGGTGGGCAACAGCAAAGAGTGGCAATTGCACGAGCTTTATGTATGCAACCAAGAATTATGCTTTTCGATGAGCCGACATCAGCACTTGATCCTGAAATGATAAAAGAAGTTCTCGAAACAATGATAGAGCTCGCAGACTCAGGAATGACTATGATCGTTGTCACTCATGAAATGGGATTTGCGAACAGGGTTGCTGACCGAATAATATTTATGGATGAAGGGCAAATTGTAGAACAAAACGACCCTGACTCATTCTTTAATAAACCTCAATCAGATAGGACAAAATTATTTTTAAGTCAAATATTGGATCATTAATTGAACTAGCAATGCAAATTTTCATTCAAATTGATCTAAAATATGCTGCTAAAAAAATAATCAGATAACTAAGAAATGCACCAGCAAAGAACAAAATTATAAAGTTATGGGAAAAACCAAATTCAATTGAGTAAATAATTCTGATTAAAGTCAATGTTATAGAAAAAATCAAGCCACCAGAGATAGTTGCGAATAGTTTACGTCTAATTGCAAAATCAAATAATCTTGAAAATGCATTATTATACTTTGAATTTCTTACTTGGATAAAAAGAAGTACAGTAATAGATACAATTAACCAACCCATATTTTACTCACGATTACGTATATTTTTTCCTAACCAAAGGCCAATCGCCATTATTATAAGGAATAATAATGCATCCCGCGGTTGGATAAGAATATTTGCTATCACAGGTCCAGGGCACAAACCAGCTAATCCCCAACCTATACCAAATATTGCACTACCTAAGACAAGATTTCTATCAATCTTAGTTACTTTTGGTAAGAAAAATTTTTTATCAAAGATTGGTTTCTCTCTCTTTAATATCATTTGATAACCAATAAAATTAATTAAAACCCCACCCCCCATAACAAAAGCTAAAGATGGGTCCCAATTACCAAACAAATTTAAGAAACCTTGAACTTTAGATGGATTTAGCATACCTGCTAACGCTAGACCGAAACCAAATATTAATCCTGATATAGAGGCAAATAGTAATTGCATATTATAGGCCTCCCATAGTTTTGATAACTAAAACAGTAAGTATTCCAGTGGATACAAATATCATCACAGAAGCGAATGAACGCCTTGAAAATAACGCTAACCCACATATTCCATGGCCCGACGTGCAACCAGAACCTAGAGCTGAACCAAACCCAACCAATAATGCAGCCAAATAAAAAACTAGATCTTTAGATACAGGAACATAATCTATTTCTTTATTAATAATAAGAAGTAATATTAATGGGCCAGCCATTGTTCCTAAGATAAAAAGTAACCTCCAGATCCAACCATTTTTAGTGTCATTAGATATCAAGCCAGAAATTATTCTACTTGCTCCCATTATTCTGCCATTAGCTAGCATTAAAATTAATGCGGCTATTCCAATAAATACACCTCCTGTGAATGATTGAACTGGTGTAAAATTAATTAAATCAATTGTCATTGTTTTCTTCTTTCAAACTGACCTTGTCCATTAAGCTAGTATATCACTGAGGTCGTTCTATAGCAATGTGGGGTATTTACTTCAATATAGAAATATTATATTAATTATTACATGCATTACTTATTCACTCCAATTAAATGGGCCTTAATTATAGCTTTTTTGATATTCGCTATAACTTTTACTAGTGGTCTGATTTTAATAGCACTCTTATTTGGAGTTATTTTTGCTCGTTATCTGTCTTGGAGTAAAAAAAAATGTGAGACTTGTGGTATGCATATACAAAAAAGAGCTTCTGTTTGTAAATATTGTAATACGATTCAAACTAATTAGATTATTTGTGTAATGCGATGCTTTATAAAAATACTTCACTTTAAATAAAATTTGTTTAATTTTAAATAATGAACAATTGGTTAGACAGAAAGTTTGATATTTTATTTATAGCAATCATATACTCTACTTTTACTTTGTTAATGATAACATATTTTAATATTGAGTTCACCCCTTCATCCATGACATATAAAAGTGCACTTTTAATAGGGTTGTTTTCATTAGCTACTGGTGAACTTCTTTACGTAAGCAAATGGAAAAACGTTCTGTTTATTCTATTTATCTGCACTTTTCTCTACTTTGTGAAGTCCAATATTGATATCTTTCTTAGTATCTCAAAAGATATATTAGTATGGCTGTTTAATAGTCATATGATTATAGTTTAATGTCACTGAAAAAACATACTATGAAAATTAATAAAATGGTTTGCCTATAATGATTAAAATATATGTTGATGCTGATGCCTGTCCAGTTAAAAACGAAATAGAACGAATTGCTACACGTCATAATATCAAAACTTATCTAGTATGCGATGGTGGAATACGCCCTCCACTAAATTCACTAATCCAACTTGTGGTTGTCAACCAGGGTGACGACGCTGCAGATGACTGGATTGTAGAGCATATAGAAAGTAGTGACATATGTGTAACTAATGACATACCTCTTGCTGGACGTTGTCTTAAGAAGGATGCATTTGCCATCAAACCTAATGGTAAGACCTATACAAACGATAATATTGGCATGGCACTTGCTACACGGAAAATAATGGAAGGGATTAGAGAAAGTGGTGAAATAACTGGTGGCCCTCCACCTTTTAGTAAAGTGGACCGATCCAAATTTCTGGACAGGATGGAAATGATTGTCCATGAAGCTAAAAAATACCGTAACACTAGCAAAGAAAATTAAATTTTAATGTACTAAATTACTGTATTTGCCATCTCTAATAAAAGAAGTATTTAGATTTTATATAAATATAAAAAAGGAGCTGCAACTTTTCCTTCTAATCTAATTTTTACAGATAAAACGAATGTTGCAGCTTCTAGTAGTACTTTTAAGCTGTAGTTTCGGTGATTGCTTATTAGCGGTTCACCAAAATTAATAGCTATTTAGAGTCAGCTGTAGCTGCGGCCCAAATAACAACCCCGAATGCAATCTTATTTACAAAGTCTGCAAGGTTATATATTAGGTTTAATGACCCAGCGTCGCCAGCCCCAATGTATCCAATTACATAACCTAGTGGATAGATAGCCCACCCAACTGTTACGATAATTCTCAATGCATTGAAAGCTTTTTGAGATGCAGCAGTACCCTCAGCAGCACTGATTTTACTTGCTTCACCAACAAATATTTCATAAATAATGTATATCCATGCGGCCATACCAATTACGAAGCCAAGCCATACATTCATTGCACCTATTTCACCGAGATAACCAGCAACTAACATAAGTACTGAAGCGATTAGTAGTCTCCAGAAAAGTGATGCAGCAACAACAGCTATCGCAGCAAGAATTAAGTAAAATTCAACGATTTGTAGCGGCACTGTTAGTAGCCAATCTACATACCGAAATACAATCGGCGATTCGCCTGTTTCAACCCAGACTCCACGCATATAGAAATAATGTATCGCAGCAATACCTGTAACCATAGCGGCAACAGTTAAAGATGTTTTCCATTTTCCAACGGCACGATCTCTTTCAACCCAGAAAAAGAAAGTTGCTGCAACCATAGCTGCAGAGATAATCCAAAAACTAACACCTACTAGGTCAGATGGATTTAATGCTCCTGTTGTCATATTAAGTCTCCTCTATTTACAGAGATATTATACTACTAAGTAAGTTTGTTGGCAATATGGACGTGATAAATTAGTACGTTTTGAAAACCGTTAATAGTCCAATAATTGAATGGCCAAATTACCTTTGATTAGTTGCCTCATATAGCTCTAACCACCAATCTTGAGTACCACCTAAACCATTAACAAAAGTATTTTCACATATGTTATTATACGTTAAGTAATTAGGTGTACTTGTTTTAAGAAATTCTTTTACTTTTTCTCTTTCATCTTTAGACAATTTATCGATATAAATTAATTCACCTTCTCCCATTTCTCCACTGTAGTTCTCCATGAATTGCCTGGTTAAGCTTAAATCACTGCAGTCTAGAATTTGCAGGACAAGTGTTGACATAAACTGCCCTCTTCCATCATCTTGCAGATTAGTATAGTTCCTCATTCTCCAAAAGGTGATGCTTTTGCCCATCACTCTTGAGTTATACCAGTCCTCGTAACCAATTGAATCGTCAAAATCATAAGATTCAACCCACTTGAAGTCTGCAAATGAGATATTTGGATATATTACTAAACATAACATTAATATAACTAATAACTTACGCATATTGAGAAGTATATAGGAGGAAATTCCTTATGAAAAGTTAGTTTATGTCGAACTCCAGACCTAACCTAGCAAACTGAATTTCCTCTTGAGTTCAACTCAAATGATATCATCAAGCTAGTTTTTATTAAATACTAAAAAAAAATTAAACTAGATGATTAATTTACTCGTTCTATAAATATGGAAAATGAAATAATAGCTGAAGTAAGAAAGTTTCGTAGAGAAAAACGTAAAATCTTACATAAAAAAAAAAGAAAAGGTCGAGTTGATAGAAGAACAGGAAGACCTGGTAAACGTAAATAAATTATTCTGAGTATCACACCTATTAATAAATAATATTACTATAATCACATTTCATGGAATGCTCTTTGTTTCGAATAAGCACAATTCTTGCAGCTTTCATTGCTAGAAGGTAAAGTTTCACTATTCATACAGTCAATCATATCTATAACCTTATTGTGGATCCATTCAATATTCCATTCATATGGGATGAGGTATTCATCAAAATTCATTCGCCCATTGAATCCTGATGGAGTTCTATCACCATTACAAACAACAAAATATGCATCCTGATGAAGCTTAAAACCCATTTCATGTAATAGATAAACATAAAAATCCATCTGCATTTTATAGCCTTGCTTAAAAACACTATTTAAATAACTGTAAGGTGTTATTTCTCTTTCAGTTGACTGTGATTTGTAATCAACCACTATCAATCTATTTGATTCTTTATTTAACCAGATATCATCTACTCCGCCGAATAATATTATATTTGAACTTCCAAAACGAGTTGAAAGACCGTGATGCATGGAGTCTCTCCATTTATCAATTTCAGGATGTTGATAAGGTACAAAATGATTAAGACCATGTTGCTCAAATAATCTATGAGGGGTTTGATCTTTCCGACAGGCATCAAACTCTCTTTTATATAAGATATCCGTTGCATCATTCAAAGCCCAACCTGGAGTTCCTGGGGCATCTAGCCCTCCTACACGGTCAAGATAAAAGCAACGTGGACAAATGAGAAAATCTACAAATTTGCTTCTACTTATTTTAAAATCTTCAGTTTGTTTAGGTGTGTATATTGATGATTTTCTAGTTCTTTTTCCAGTGGCTTCAACTAATTGATACTTACTATTTCTTTTTAGATCGAGCAATGTTATTTCCCACTAGATTAATACTACAAAAAAACTTATAAAAATTATATCACTGCGTTTAACTTTGAGCAACATTGACTTATTTCTTATTCTTAGATTAATGTAATACTCATAGATATGTGATTTTTTGATATTTCTATGAATTATTATTTTAATTTGTGTATTTAAAAAATTCAATATTGATGATGAAGTTTTTGAATGTTATGCATTTTCAATGAAAAAAATATTAAATATTTCCACTCTGCTATTTTTACTTCTAATAATACCAACTAATGCTGAGGACATAGTCTTACCTGACGGATATGAGGAAAAAGCATTTGAAAGAATTACCAGTACATACGATTGCACCGCACGAAATACAGAAGTTATTAACAAACCTATGAGTCACTATAGCTTCCATATGTGTTTAGGCTATTTTATGCAAGTAAATAATATACTAGATAATCAAGAAGGATTAGCTGCCGTATTACCAATTAAAAATCTTATGTATAAAGAATATGATCCAAATTCATATGAAGATCGAAGCACATTTTTTGCAAGGCTTGCAATCAATATGGATAAAAAATGTGGGTGGAATAAAGATGAATATTATGAGAATGGAGAGTCATTAGATTGGGTGGATTCAGATCATAGTGCTAAATATTATGGGATTGGTACAAACAGGGCAGAAGATGACCGTAATTCTTGGGGTAATAACTTTCAGAACATAAACCTTGATAAATATCAATCTTGTGCACGAATAATTGATGATGTTGTTATGCAGATACAAACAACTGATTTTGATAAAATTTTTACGGACATAGATTCAGAAGAAAAAGCAAAAATACAACAAGCTAAATTAGAAGAGAAAATAGAACAGGCTAGAATAGAAGAAAAAAATGCCAAATTAGAAGATGAATATTTAGGAATATTTTATCCATTCATAGGAGATGGAACTGAAAGTCTAACCTATTCAATAATTTGTATGAACGGAGATATAGAAGAACCAATGCAACATTGCATAGATAATAACACATATGATTTTTCTATTGTTCAAGGAGATACTGAATATACAGATAGAACTGGTAATTTTGCATTCGTAGATAATTATACATTTAGCTCAGATGTCACTCTCAACTTAGTGGAAGGTATGGTTGTTGAAATTAATGAAAAAGAAACAGATACTCTAATTTATCGACAAAGAGTACGTGAAGGAAAAATCAAAAAACTAGATTATTTAGATATTTATAATTCAATTAGAATCTCTAAATATGCAGATTGTATCAAGTTCTGCGATGAAGCTTTCATTAAAACAGCTAATCTTGAAAATATTAAACAACTTATTATCGATGGCCAATCTATCGATTCAGTTGATAAATCAGGATGGAATTGGTCTGCATTGTTGTACGTCCTCAGATACAGCCAAGATAGTGATGTGGTTAATTATTTTATCGAAAATACATCCAATATAAACCTAATAACAAGTAATGATCTATCCCCTCTTAATTACGCTATTGAATATCAAAACATAGAACTTGTAGAAAAGCTCATTAATAATGGAGCTGATATTAATCAGATCATTGGATCAAGCGAACATACTTCACTAACAAAAGCAGTTAGCGTGGCTATTGATCCAAAAATTATTGATTTGCTCCTACAAAAAGGTGCAGATATTCACTACACAGATAGTTCGGGCTGGAACGTATTATATTATATTTCCAGAAACCATTCAGACTATCTAAATTCAAATGACAAAATTATAATTATAAAAAAATTAATAAAATTAGGATTACAAACAGACATATTAGATAATTATGGTCAAAATTTAATCCATGCTCTTGCATTTAATAATAAAACAAAAGAGAATGAGATAAGAGCATTGTTAGATTTTTATATCGAATTAGGCCTGAATCCAAATGCTCAGAATAATTATGGAAAAACACCATTGCATAACGCTGCGGGCAAACGTTATATGCCATCTATTCGTGCCTTGACATTAGCAGGAGTTAATACAAATATTCTTGACAATGATACCAATAGCCCTTTACTTCATTCACTTTGGCAAAGCGAAGAAGATGTCACTTCAATTGTTAAATTTTTACTAGACAATGGAGCCGATGCAAAATTTATACATAAAAATAAATATACCGCATATGCCATGGCAAGAATAAATAACGTGGTTGAAGATCCTGAAATAATGAATATATTACTTCAAAATGCTCGTGAAGCACGTAAAAGCCGAAACTATACTATAAGTTCATGGTGTACTGGTGAAGTTTTCAATAACAGCTCTTATAAATACATGGATTTTGGTGATAATGGTGGTGTGCCAGCAGCTGTATATAGGAGAGTTACAGATTTAGCCTATAAACAAGCTGGTATTCCTCATGATAAAGGAGACTTTATTTGTCAAAATTTTGAACAGATTATCTCAGGAGAAAACATCCGAGCTATAGCTAATAGTAATGAGAGAAATAGTACATATATGGTATTTTCTTTATATGATAATGGTATGTATTCATATATGGATAATGTCTTTGCCGAAGAATTTAATAATCCCACTTATTAAGCAAAGCTAACCTAGTTATTTTGACAGCTTCTATAATTTAATCTGGCAAGCTTTCTTAATTCCACTTTGCTTCCATTTGATGCAGCTGTTATTGAAAATAAATTGGATTCAAGATCACCATTTTTTTCTATAAGAATTTCATGCATACACTTTTGAAAATCTCCATTTTTAATTAAGCGTTTTAGTGTTCTTATTTTTCTGTCATTTTTAGTTTTTTTACCACTAGTACCATAATGATCACTTATATCATAAATCATATATTCATTGACGTTCTCTGTATATTGCAGATTTGAATAGTTGGAGTAAGAATTAGCAAAAACTGAGGATGACGTAACTACAAATATGAAGGATACTAATACTAAAATATGTTTAAAAATTGTGATCATATGATTTAATAACTTTTAATTTTAACTTATAAATTATA
>JAQWOP010000002.1 GCA_029245795.1 Hyphomicrobiales bacterium | reverse complement strand
CAGTAAATTAATAATTTTAAAAATCTATTTTATTAAAAAAATGAAAAATTCGTACGGTTTAATACCGTGCGTTTTTTTTTTGATATATTATTATTTATTTATAGATTTTTTATTTGTTTTACTGTATTTTTTGATTATCGTAGGGGCGGTTAGCTCAGTTGGGAGAGCATCTCGTTTACACCGAGAGGGTCGGCAGTTCGAGCCTGTCACCGCCTACCATTACGCGGGTGTAGCTCAGTTTGGTTAGAGCGCCGGCCTGTCACGCCGGAGGTCGCGAGTTCAAGTCTCGTCACTCGCGCCACTTTAAAAGTGTTGCTCACATTAAATAATTACAAGATTCTCATATTCTTGATTAAATAATATTAATTATTTATTAACTTTTTTTTTGACATTTAACTACAGCGTTAGATAAAAAATTGGTGTTTCTTATTTAACTACTCAGAAAAAACCAGCCCTTGTGCTGGTTTTTTTTGTTAAAAATTACTTTTTAAATTATTAAAAATTATGACTTAAAAAAGACATAATTGAATGAGATAAAAGAATCAACATAAATAGAAAAGATATAATTTATTATCTAAAATTTTAACTTATATTCTCCCTAAGAAACCTTGGCTGTAATTTTATTTGGGTACAAACAAAATTTAATAAATTATAGCTGGGGGATCTTACAACAAAATCCCAAAATAAATATTTCTTTAGAATCCTTGATTACTCAAAAAGATTTTTTTTGGTTTATAAATACTTTTGCAATTAACAATATTATAAAGAAGACCAGAAATCCTATCAAAGGCAATTGTGTCTCAGAAGAGGTTATTATGGTTAAGTAATTGGGAAATTCATTCTCTTTAATTACTAATTTATTGAAACCCTTACCAATACTTGCCCAAATGAAAACTGACGGAAACATTCCAATTGCTGTACCAAGTATAAAATTATATAATTTTACATTAAATATAACAGCAATAACATTTGATAACCCAAATGGAATTCCGACAAATATTCGGTATAAAATAAAAAATATTAATTCGTTATTATGGAACCGACTTCTAATTTTTTCAAATTTATTGTAAGATATTTTGCTAAGATTTTGAGAAAAGAAATTTTGTGCGGATACATATAAAAACGTTGAACCAAGAGTTAATCCAACAATGGCAATGAGTGAACCAAAATAATTACCTAATATCATACCACAAAAAACGGCTATTGGGGATGTGAATCCTAAAAAAAATGACCAAAATAAGCCAAGTATTATTAGGAGAAATACTATATAAAGATGATTATCACCTGTGATATTAAGAAGGTCGGCTTTTAAGATTGGAGCAAATTCTAATGTTACAATTTGTATAAATGTATATTTGTTAAAGATTAAGTATAAAAACAATAAAAGGGCTAGGGAGTATATTATTAGTAAAATTTTTTTGCTGAACATACTTATCCCTAAAACTCATTATAATGGTTATCTTAACTTTTTATTCTATATCCTGTCCAGAATATCCTCCAAATAATTAGGATGCATATAGTTGTAAATAATAAAATTGCACTTATGCTGTACCCAATGGAGACATCAGCATTTCCAAAAAATGACCATCTAAATCCAGAAATTAAATATACAATAGGATTGAAGAGCGTTACTTTTTGCCAAAATTCAGGTAATAAATTAATAGAATAAAAACTACCACCCAAAAATACGAGGGGAGTAATAATCAAATCTGGAACAATTGTTATCTGTTCGAAGCTTCTTGCCCAAATCCCAATTATAAAACCGAGCAAACTAAATGAAACACATGATAGAAATAAAATAGCTATCATCCAAATAGGATGTTCAATAGTTAAATCAACTAAGAAGGATGCTGTAATTAATATTATTAATCCAATTACCATTGATTTTGTTACTGCTGCAGATACGTAACCAATTACAACTTCAACATAAGATACTGGTGCCGATAGCAACTCATTAATTGTTCCTAAGAATTTAGGGAAATAAATACCAAATGATGCATTTGATATACTTTGCAAACACACGGTTAAAAGTATAAGACCTGGAACTATAAAGCTTCCATAACTAACATCACTTATATTCTGCATCCTACTTCCAATTGCTGATCCAAAAACAATGAAATAAAGTACAGTTGAGATTACGGGTGAAGCAATGCTTTGTATTAATGTTCTAATAGTTCGAGACATTTCAAATATATAAATCGCTTTTATCGCTTGAAAATTCATTTACTTACCGACCACATCTAAGAAAATTTCTTCTAATGACTTTTCTTTTGTATCTATATTTAAAACTCTACAATCAAGTTTATTAAGATCCGAGAGAAACTCATTAAATGTGTCATCTGTTGTTTTGTAGTTATAATTTAACATTGTTAGAGGATTATTTTTTGTAATAGATAGATCAAATTTCTTTGCAAGAGAATCTAAATTCTTTTTTGTTTCTACTATAAATGTAATAGTTTTCTGTCCCATTTTTTCAATTAATTCATTCTTGTTTTCGGTCAAAAGTATCTTTCCCTGACTGATAATGGATATTCTGTCAGATATTTCTTCAGCTTCTTCAATGTAATGAGTTGTTAAAATTATTGTTACGCCATCTGATCTCAATTTTTTAATTAGTTTCCACATATCTATTCTCAGATCAACATCAACTCCAGCAGTTGGTTCATCAAGAAAAAGGATTTTAGGATTATGACTGAGAGCTTTAGCAATGATAACTCTTCTTTTCATACCACCTGAAAGTTCTACTATTCTCTTATCTTTTTTATCCCATAACATTAGTCTTTTCAGTATTTTTTCTATGTGATCATCATCATTTGAATAACCAAATAAATTTCTTGAGTATCTTATTACATCTAAGACTTTTTCAAACGGTTCTAATGAAATTTCTTGAGGAACAAGACCGATTAATTTTCGAGTTTTACGATAGTCTTTTTTGATATCATAACCATCAACAAATACCTCTCCTGAGCTTGGGTTTGTAATACCACAAATAGTGGATATAAGACTTGTTTTTCCTGCACCATTTGGTCCAAGTAGTGATATTATTTCACCATGTTGGATATCTAGGTTTATATTATCTAGAGCAATAGTTCCATCTCGATATACCTTATTTAACTCTCTGATTTCAATTATGTTAGACATTTTAAAATTATAAAAAGATTTGAATATAAGTTTGGAATTTAAATAAAAAAGTATGGTTTTATTTTAAATATAAATACTATATATTATTTAAATGCTTTATTTAATAATACAAGGTGAAATACATGCAATATAAAAATAAATTGTTCATCAACGGTGAATGGCTCGATGGTTCTAATAAAGAGACGTTTAATGTTCTGAATCCAGCATCAGAAGAAGTGCTGACTTCAGTAGCTTCAGCAGATGTTGAGGATGCTAAAAAAGCTATTGATGCTGCTGAAAAAGCATTCAAAGAATGGTCAAAAACTTCTCCCAGAGAAAGATCAGTAATATTAAGAAATGCTTATGAACTATTTATGAATAAAATTGAAGATTTTGCCGAACTTATCACTCTTGAAAATGGGAAAGCATATGCTGATGCAAAAGGTGAAGCTCTATATTCTGCAGAGTTCTTTCGATGGTACTCTGAAGAGGCAGTGAGAGCAAATGGCCAAATATCAAATGCGCCTGCAACTGGAGCTCGTATTGTTGTTCAATATAAACCAATTGGTATTTCTGTTCTTGTTACTCCATGGAATTATCCTGCGGCGATGGGTACAAGAAAAATAGCACCTGCAATTGCAGCTGGTTGTCCTGTTATAATCAAACCTGCATCTGAAACACCTTTAACTATGTTAGAATTGATGCCTTTATTAGAGGAGGCTGGTGTTCCAAAGGGTCTTTTATCTGTATTACCTTCCAGAAATACTTCCAAATTAGTTGACCATTTGCTTCATGACCCAAGAGTAAGATTAGTATCTTTTACTGGTTCCACAGAGGTTGGAAGAAAATTATTAAAGGGTGCTGCTGACCAAGTTTTAAAAACTTCAATGGAATTGGGTGGTAATGCTCCATTAATTGTATTTGATGATGCAGATATAAACACTGCTGTAGAAGGAGCTCTGGTAGCTAAAATGAGAAATCTAGGTGAGGCATGCACAGCTGCAAATAGAATTTATGTGCATGAGAAGATTGCGCAGGAATTTAAAACTAAATTTTCAGAACGTATGGGGGCTTTAAAAGTTGGTAATGGACTGGATAAGTCAGTTGATGTTGGCCCATTGGTTAATGCGGAAACAAGAGATAAAGTAAAGTATTTTGTTAATGACGCACTTTCTAAAGGGGCAGAGTTATGTGTAGGTGGAAAGGATATTGATGGGCCAGGATTCTACTACCCTCCAACAGTTTTATTTAATGTCTCGGATAATTCAGAGTGTTTAAATGATGAGATATTTGGACCTGTGGCGGCTATTCAAACATTTAAAGATACGGAAGAGGTTATAAGCAGAGCGAATAATACAGAATATGGTCTTGTTGCATATGTATTCACTGAGAATATGAAAAAAGGAATGCAAGTTTGCGAACGGCTTGATTATGGAATGGTTGGTTTAAACAGGGGGTTAGTATCAGATCCAGCAGCACCTTTTGGGGGAACCAAACAATCTGGTCTTGGAAGAGAGGGTGGTCATGAAGGTATGTTAGAATTTATGGAAGCCCAATATATATCAGCGATATGGTAATTTAATTACCTTATTGCTTAATCTAAATTCTTAAAGAATATATTTAATAATAAGTTCCGTGTATTTTTTCATTAAATTAAAAGGATGAATTTGCTCTTTTAAAGAATGAATTTAGATATATATATTAACATATCTTCGTTTGTTGGAATGCATAACTTTTCTATATATTAAATTCTTGATTTTATTTTTTGAAACACATAATTTTAATTTTAGTGAAGAATTTTTGATTCTTAATTTAAACTCAAGGGAGTAAAACAATGAAGATCTTACATAGTTTATTTATTTTTTTTGGTATCCTATTATTTTCATCATCTATAATGGCCTCTCCATTAGTGAGTGTTGATTGGCTAAATGAAAAAATAAATTCAGGAGAATCTGAAAATAATATACTACTGATTGATATTAGGAATGGTATTGGTGGCGGTAGTTATGAAACATACTTAGAGGGGCATATCCCAACATCTATCCACTCAGATTATGGAAAAGATGGCTGGAGAGTCACAGTTGATAACACTGTTGGACTCGTGCCTACAGAGGAGCAATTTCAAGAGCTTGCAAGGAATCTTGGGGTTAATTATGATACCCACGTTGTGATAATTCCAGCCGGTGTATCATCAAGTGACTTTGGTAGCGCTGCAAGATCTTATTGGACTTTCAAGGTTTTTGGTCATGAATCTGTAACAGTTCTAAATGGAGGATATAAAGCATGGCAGGAAGCATATCCAGATCAAATAGAAAAGGGTAATTTTGTGCCAAGATCTGCAGGTAATTTCGTGGCATCATTTGTACCAGAAATATATATAAATTCAGATGAAGTTGCAAAAATTGTAAATAATAAGGGTTCTGTTACCTTACTAGATGGTAGAACAGAAGAACAATTTTATGCAGAAAAGAAACATGGCAAAGCCAGAATAGCTGGTAGACTGCCTGGTTCAGAATTATTATTTCAAGAAAACGCATATAATGTTGCTGGAAATGTATTGAAATCAGATAGTGAATTAAAAGATATATATGCTGATTATTTAAATGGTGATGTTATAAGTTATTGTAATACTGGTCATTGGGCTGCAAATAACTGGTTTGTCTTATCAGAAGTCTTAGGAAATAAAAATGTTAGGCTTTATGATGGTTCAATGGTTGAGTGGACAGAAGATCCATTAAGGCCAGTTGAAATATCCGGGCGTACAAATATTGATAAATTGAAGAAAGCTATCATTGGCTAATATCATATTAAACTCTTTCAAAATATGATATATAAAAAATATGTTAAGAATAACTAACATTGGTATATTTTCATTTCTAAGTTTAGCAGGCCTTTCGATAGGTCTGCTAACTTTTTTTGACTCTGGCTTTCGTGGCATAATCTTATTGATTCTTGGAATTATCCTTGGAATTACATTTCTTTTTTTTCAATATGGTTTTGCATCTGGTTGGAGAAATTTGATAGAAAAGAAAAATTCTTCAATGATTTCTCATCATTTTCTTCTTGCCGCAATTTGTTGTGTTTTTTTTATTCCAATAATAGACCTCAACACAAATATTATAGGTAGTTATGCACCTGTGAATTTTTCACTAGTATTGGGTGCATTTATGTTTGGTTTTGGTATGCAACTTGCTAATGGTTGCGGGTCAGGTGTGTTATTTACATTTGGTTCAGGATCAGGTCGAATGCTTGTTGCTCTTCCATTTTTTGTAATAGGTTCGGTTTTAGGCACTTTTGTACTTCCTTTTGTTATTGATATTCTTTCACTTGGGCAAATTATTATTGCAAAAGATAATACTTTAATAATGAGGACTATTATTAATTCTTTAGCTCTTTTTTTTGTTTTTTTATTATTTTATTTTTATGCGAGAAAGAATAATTTTCCTATAAATAGAAAAGTAACTTATGGTACTTTTATCATTGCTGTTCTCTGTGTTTTAGTGTTATTTTTCTCTGGTTCTCCATGGGGTGTGACATATGGTTTTACTATTTGGGGGGCAAAAATTTCTCAGTCAATTGGAATACCAGTAGAGACTTTTACATTCTGGAATTGGCCTGGTCCAAAACGATCTCTTCAGCATTCGGTCTTATCGGATATTAGTAGCTTGATGAATATAGGAATGATAATTGGTGCAGGATTTTTGGCCTCAATCAATGGTTTATTTAGAAGTAATAATTGGCCTTCAAGTATTGAATTATTATCAGCAGCCATTGGAGGTATTCTTATGGGTATAGGAGCCAGACTTAGTTTTGGTTGTAATATTGGTGCTTTTTTAGGAGGCACAGCCTCTGGAAGTTTACATGGTTGGATCTGGTTTGTAATGGCTTTCATAGGTACATACTTTGGAATAAAATATAGAAAATTAGTTGGTTTTAAATAATGAATACAAAAGTAATTTATATTTTTATTTTAGTTTTAAGTTTTACATTAATTATGTATGATCACTTAACAAGTCCTGTTTTAGCAATTGCATCACCTGGGCAAACTGAGAATAGCTGTGCGCCATGCGGAGCTCCATGTAGAGATTAATAAATTTGTAATATGAGATTCCTTTTTTTAATTAGTTTAATCATTTTTTTTAGCACAGATTCGTATGCTAGTAGGCTAGAACAATTATATCTTGAATCAGAGTTAATAAATCGTAATAGTAAGGATCTTTATAATAATCCAAGTGATATTATAATAGGTAATAAGGATGCTAAGATAACAGTTGTAGAATTTTTTGATTATAATTGTGGTTATTGTGAAAGAGCTTTAGAAGATTTGAATAATTTATTGATAAAAAATCCTGATATTAAAGTTATTTTAAAAGAGTATCCAATCTTAAACGACAACTCTTATGATCTTGCAAAATTATCACATTCTGCCGGTCTACAAGGTAACTACTTTGAATTTCATGGTAAGTTATTGAGATTAAAAGGTAAAGTTTCATATGATGATGCATTAGAATTAGCTAAAGATATGGGTTTGGATATTAAAAAATTAGTAGATGACTATAATAGCAAAGAAGTAAATGATATCATTGCCAATAACAAAGTTTTGGGTTATTCTCTAGCGGTATCGGGTACCCCTGCTTATTTTATTGGTGATATAAAATTAGATGGTGCCGTTGGTCTTGAAACATTAGAGGAAGTTATTTCTTATATAAGTAATGATTCATATGTTAAAGATTATATAGTCGAATTAGCAAGAGGAGGAGACTCGGAAGCCTACAAGCTCATGGTAAGGTATAGCTTGTTCTAGAAATTTATTATTAAAATGGGAATGTAAAGATGTTAAAAAGAGGTTTATTAATATTAGGATTTATAGCGTTTATTTATGTTGGTTTTCAACTTTCTGGTGATATGAGAGCTGGGGATAAAGCGCTTGCTGGTAAAAAATACGATCAAGCAATTGCTATGTGGGAGGAAATTGCTGAGAATGGTTCTTCAATTCCCTTCTGGAATCCACAAACAAAAGCTCAACAAAAAATTGGTCATGTTCATGCTTTCAGGGATGACGAGAAAGATGATATGGAAGAAGCAATACAGTGGTGGAAGAGAGCTTCAAAAGGCGGAAATGTAGTTGCTCAGTTTGCTCTTGCTCAAGCATATTGGCAAGGTAATGGTGTTGAACAAAGTCCAGAAAACGCATATATCTGGGCAATGGTCTCAGCTGATGGAAAATCAAAGAGTCAAAGAAGATATAAAGTTAATGCTGTTACATATAAAAAGAGCTTAACTTCGGATCAAGAATCAAGTGCAGCCAAAGCAATCCAATCATGTTTGGATTCTCGCTACGAAGATTGCCCTTATTAATTTATCATTTATAGAGTGTGTGTATTAAATTACACACACCCTTTATTTGCAAAGAACTTCAATTTTTTCTTTCCATTTCAATAAATATTCCAGGTTATTATCTATTCTTGTATTTTTACTGACCTTATCTCCCCAAGTAAAAGAACCTAAAATAATCATGTCAGCATAAGATATTTGATCGCCTAATATGAAAAGCCTATCCTTTAGCTGTGTATTTAGTAATGCACAGTTTTTTATGAATTCATTATTTTTAATTACAAGATGTTTATCTTGATATTTTTTTGGCTCTTCTCCAAATCTTTTCGTTCTTGACAGGATAAAGTAATCTTTGTCTTCAGGATCTAAATGGTAGGTTATATCATTCAATACTCTTTGAAGAATAGAGCTATTCAGAAAATTATCTGACCAATTATTTATAAAAGTTACCGCATCAATATTTGAAGAAGATATTAGAATTGTATTTTTATTTAAATAATTACTTTCAATGTATTTAGCTATTATAAATGAATCTGAAATTTTCATTTCATTATCCTCCATTGTTGGCAACCTAGATTCACCAAAGATGGGATTTTTTAACCTATCTGTAAATGTTGTAGGAACCGTTTCGTAAGGTATTTGTTTGAAATTTAGTAGATATTTTATTCTCCAACAATAAGGGCTAAACCTTATATCATTTTTTCCAATAAGATCGTATAATTTTATCATTAACCTTGCTTACATTTAATTGATTGATATTTTTAAGATGCTTCTTTCTTTATACACTTGTAAAAGTCGAATATAACACAAATATTAATATTAAAGACTTGTTATGACAAACAATTTATAATAATAATAATTCTAAATTTTAATGTGGAAATTCTGATGAATCCAATCATATATGACTACTTGCCGATTTTAATTTTTATCGGAGTTGCAATAGTTGTTTCTGCCGCTCTAATGGGTTCTTCTTTTGTCTTGGCAAAGTCAAATCCTGATACTGAAAAATTATCCACCTATGAATGTGGTTTTGAACCATTTGAAAATGCTAGAGTTAAATTTGATATTAGATTTTATTTAGTGGCTATTTTATTTATTATTTTTGATCTAGAGGTAGCCTTTTTATTTCCATGGGCTATAACTCTTGGAAATATAGGTATATTTGGGTATATATCTATGATGATTTTTTTATTTGTTCTTACAGTAGGTTTTATATACGAATGGAAAAAAGGTGCACTGGAATGGGACTGATATGATTGCTCAAGATCAGTCAATAAATCAAGATGACTATTTCAAGTCACTATCTGATGAATATTCAGATAAGGGCTTTTTGGTAACTTCTGTTGATGATATAATTAATTGGGCACGTACTGGGTCACTTATGTGGATGACCTTTGGTTTAGCCTGTTGCGCGGTTGAAATGATGCAAGCATCTATGCCGAGGTATGATTTAGAACGTTTTGGTACAGCACCTCGTGCTTCACCAAGGCAATCAGACCTTATGATTGTTGCAGGTACTCTCACAAATAAGATGGCTCCAGCCCTTAGAAAAGTTTATGACCAAATGCCTGAACCTAGATATGTGATATCAATGGGTAGTTGTGCTAATGGAGGTGGTTATTATCACTATTCATACTCTGTAGTAAGGGGATGTGATCGAGTCGTCCCAGTGGATGTGTATGTCCCTGGTTGCCCACCAACTGCTGAAGCCCTTTTATATGGAATTCTCCAACTTCAAAGAAAAATTAGAAGAACAGGGAATATTAATAGGTAATCAGGAAAGTTTATGACTGCAAATAATCAATCTACAACTTTATCAGATAATGATATTTCTGATCTTCTTAAGATTAAATTCAAGAAATCTATTATTGATTCTTCTATAAAATCTGATCTTACTTTTGTAATAGAGCCAAAGATATTAAAAGATTTTATCAAATTCCTAAAGGAATCTAGAGATCTTCAATTTAGCACATTTATTGATATTTGTGGCGTAGATTATCCAAATAGACCAGATCGTTTTGATGTTGTGTATCACTTTCTGTCATTAAAAAAAAATAAAAGAATTAGAGTTAAATTATCTATTCATGAAAACGATTCTGTAGAGTCGATAGTAGATATTTTTCCTTCAGCTGATTGGTATGAAAGAGAGGCATATGATTTATATGGCATCAATTTCGCAAATCATCCAGATCTAAGGAGAATGTTAACGGATTATAATTTCCAGGGTCATCCATTGAGAAAAGATTTTCCTCTCACTGGCTATACCCAAGTAAGGTATGACGATACACAAAAAAGAGTAATTCATGAACCTGTGGAACTAGGGCACGAATTCAGAGACTTTGACTTTGAAAGTCCATGGTTAGGCGAGATACCAAGTGGAAATGATAAAGATATCGGAGAAGATGATTAACAATCCAAAAAAAGATAATACATTTACTATAAACTTTGGACCGCAGCATCCAGCTGCGCATGGTGTTTTGCGCCTTGTTTTAGAACTAGATGGTGAAATTGTTGATAGAGTAGATCCTCATATTGGTTTGCTGCATCGGGGTACTGAAAAACTTATTGAATATAAAACTTACACTCAAGCCATACCATATTTTGATAGACTGGATTATGTTGCTCCTATGAATCAAGAGCATGCATTTTCTTTGGCAGTAGAAAGCTTGCTAGGGATTGAAGTTCCAAGAAGAGGTCAAGTTATTAGGGTGTTGTATTCTGAAATAGGTAGATTACTATCACACATTCTAAATATCACCACACAAGCAATGGATGTGGGCGCATTAACTCCTCCTTTGTGGGGGTTTGAAGAGAGAGAAAAATTAATGTGTTTTTATGAAAGGGCATCTGGAAGTAGGATGCATGCTGCATATTTTAGGCCAGGAGGAGTACATCAGGATCTCCCAGATGATTTAATAAATGATATAGAAGATTTTATTTATACACATCCAGCAGTTATAGATGATATTGAAAGTTTACTCACCGAAAATAGAATATTTAAACAAAGAAATGTAGATATTGGACTTATAAGTCCTGAAGATGCCCAATTATGGGGCTTCTCTGGTGTGATGTTAAGAGGAGCTGGACTTGCATGGGATCTTAGAAGATCTCAACCTTATGAAATTTACTCTGAATTAGAATTTGATATACCAATCGGAAAAAATAGTGACTGCTATGATAGGTATTTATTAAGAGTTGAAGAAATGAAACAATCACTAAAAATTATGAAGCAGTGTATTAAAATACTTAGAAATGAACCAGGTCCTGTGTCTAGTAGTAATAATAAATTATTTCCTCCCAAGAGAGCTGAAATGAAAGAGTCAATGGAAGCCTTAATTCACCATTTCAAATTATATACCGAAGGCTATCATGTTCCCGAAGGTGAAGTCTATAGAGCAGTCGAGGCTCCTAAGGGTGAGTTTGGTGTTTATCTCATTGCTGATGGATCAAATAAACCATATAGATGCAAGATTAGAGCGCCAGGTTTTGCTCATTTGCAGGCAATGGATTATATGTGCAAGGGTCATATGTTGGCAGATGTATCCGCAATATTAGGCTCATTAGATATAGTTTTTGGTGAGGTTGACCGATGAATGAGGTAAATAAAAATAAAAATGAATTTTGTTTTTCAAGTAAAAATAAAATACTTGTTGAAAATGAACTAAAAAAATACCCCAAAGGTAGAGAAACTTCAGCAATTATTTCGTTATTGTGGATTGCTCAAAAGCAAAATGGTGGTTGGTTATCGACAGAAATAATTGAATATGTTGCATTCTATTTAAATATTCCAAAAATACGTTCAATGGAAATTGCTACTTTTTATTCAATGTTTAATCTTTCACCTGTTGGTAAATATCATTTCCAAATGTGTGGCACAACCCCATGTATGCTTTGTGGTTCTGATTCATTAAAAGAAGTTCTATCTAAGAAAATAGGTGCTCAAAGTTCAGTCACTGACGACAAACTTTTCTCATGGATTGAGGTTGAATGTTTGGGTGCATGCTGTAATGCCCCAGTTATTCAGATCAATGATGATTATTATGAAGATTTACATTCATCTGATCTTGAAATTATACTAGATAATTTAAAAAATAATAAATCTATCAAAGATGGTTCTTATAAAAAAAGAATATCATCTGAGCCACTAAATAAAGATCTTAAAATGTTAACTGAAGATGAAATTCAAGAAATGGTTAAAAACCGTAAAAAACCTGGGATTAGTGCCTGATATGTTGAAAGCTCAAGATAAAATATTTACAAATATATATGGGAATAATAGTTCTAATCTTAAATCTTCCCTGAATAGGGGTAATTGGGACTCAACAAAATATTTAATAGATAAAGGTAGAGACTGGATTATAGACGAAATGAAATCCTCGGGTCTTAGAGGAAGAGGTGGGGCTGGTTTTCCTACTGGTCTGAAATGGTCATTCATGCCAAAGGAAGTAAAAGAAAGACCTCACTACTTAGTAGTTAATGCAGATGAATCTGAGCCTGGGACTTGTAAGGATAGAGAGATTCTAAGACATGAACCCCATCAATTTATCGAAGGTTGTCTTCTTGCCTCTTATGCAATGAGTGCAAATGCGTGTTATGTATATGTACGTGGCGAATATGTTAATGAAAGATACGCATTACAGAAGGCAATAAATGAGGCTTATGATTCTGGGCTAATTGGAAAAAATGCCTGTAAATCTGGTTGGGATTTTGATATGTATGTTCATCATGGCGCAGGAGCATATATTTGTGGCGAGGAAACAGCTCTTCTCGAAAGTTTAGAGGGTAAGAAAGGTATGCCAAGATTGAAACCTCCATTTCCAGCTAATTGTGGTTTATATGGCTGTCCAACTACTGTTAATAATGTTGAATCTATTGCTGTTGCTCCTGAAATTTTAAGAAGAGGCGCTAGTTGGTTTTCTTCTTTAGGAAAACCAAATAATACAGGAACAAAACTTTTTTGTATATCTGGGCACGTAAATACACCATGTAATGTTGAAGAAGAGATGGGTATTCCATTGAGAGAGCTTCTTGAAAAACATGCCGGTGGAGTCAAAGGAGGTTGGGATAATTTGCTTGCTGTTATTCCTGGTGGATCATCAGTTCCATGTTTGCCAGCAGAGCAATGCCAAAATTTATCAATGGATTTTGACACATTAAAAGAATTAAAATCAGGTTTAGGTACTGCTGCAGTTATTGTTATGGATAAATCTACAGATATTGTTAAAGCAATTGCTAGATTAAGTTATTTCTACAAACACGAAAGTTGTGGTCAATGCACACCATGTCGAGAAGGTACTGGCTGGATGTGGAGAGTTATGGATAGGATGGCTAAAGGAAATGCTGGTGTCGAAGAAATTGATTTATTACTAGAAGTCACAAAGCAAGTTGAGGGTCATACAATATGTGCTTTGGGTGATGCAGCTGCTTGGCCAATCCAAGGTCTAATTAGACATTTTAGACCTGAAATCGAAAATAGATTAAAGAAATAATTAGGACGAAAATGGCAAAGAAAATTTTAATAAACGGTAGTGAATTTGAATTTGAGGATAATCTTACTCTAATTCAAGCATTAGAGGTAGCAGATGTGGAGGTTCCTAGATTTTGTTACCATGAAAAATTATCTATTGCCGGTAACTGCAGAATGTGTCTTGTTGAGGTTAAAGGGGCTCCTAAACCTGTTGCATCTTGTCATTTTTCTCTTAGTGATTTGCGTCCAGGACCAAATGGAGAACTTCCTGAAGTCTATACAAATACAGATACTGTTCACACTGCAAGAAAAGGAGCGATGGAATTTTTACTTGTAAATCATCCGCTTGATTGTCCAATTTGTGACCAGGGTGGTGAATGTGATTTGCAAGATCAAGCTCTGCATTACGGGATAAATAAAAGCAGATATAAAGAAAACAAAAGATCGGTAGAAAATAAAAATATTGGTCCTCTTGTTAAAACCGTAATGACACGTTGTATCCATTGCACTAGATGTGTGAGATTTACTTCAGAAGTTGCAGGAACTGAGGAGTTAGGCGCAATACATCGCGGTGAGAATATGGAGATTACAACATATCTTGAAAAAGGAATGACATCGGAATTACAAGGAAATGTTATTGATTTATGTCCTGTTGGAGCTTTAACATCAAAACCATATGAGTTTCATGCAAGACCTTGGGAATTAAATAAGACAGAGTCGATTGATGTAATGGATGGTATTGGGTCAAATATAAGAATTGACTCAAAAGGTTCTGAAGTCATGAGAATAATTCCCAAATATAACGAAGATATAAACGAAGAATGGATATCAGATAAAACCAGATTCATATGGGATGGTTTAAAATCGCAAAGAATAGATACACCATATATTAGAGAAGATGGAAAATTAAAACCAGTTAGTTGGAATACTGCATTAGATAAAATAACAGGTCTGATGAAAAAAATAGAGCCATCAAAAATTGGATGTATTGCCGGTGATATGGTAACTGCAGAAGAAATGTTTTTAATGAAAACCTTATTAGATAAGATTGGTTGTCATAATTATGATTGTAGACAAGATGGCTCAAATTTAACAAATAAATATGGAAGATCTTCATATATATTTAATCCAACAATTAGTGGAATTGAAGATGCTGATGCGATTGTTATTATTGGATCTAATCCGCGTATGGAATCACCAGTCTTAAATGCAAGAATTAGAAAAAGGTGGTTAACGGGTCAACTTAAAGTTTATCACATAGGTGAAGATTATGATCTAACCTACGACTACAAACATCTCGGGACTACTCCAGAATCTATAGATGTAAATAAGATGGATCTAAAGGATTGTAATAAAATTATATGGCTAGTTGGCGATGATGTTTTTCTTAGAGATGATGGGCAAGATATTCTTTCAATTGTTGCAGATTGTGCTCAAGAAACTTCATCTATTAGGGAAGACTGGAATGGTCTAGCTATATTACATAAACATGCATCTAGAGTTGCTGGGCTAGACTTAGGTTTTTTACCTAAAGATTCAACTTATGCAGCTAAACATATGGCTGATTCAAATGATATTGAATTAATGTTTTTATTAGATGCGGATGAAATAAAGATAAATAACAAATATAAAGTATATATTGGCAGTCATGGGGATAGGGGTGCTTCTAATGCGGACATCATATTGCCAGGAGCATGTTATACGGAAAAAAATGGTTTTTATATGAATACAGAAGGGCGCTTGCAACAAACTAATCGAGCTGTCTTCCCACCCGGTGATGCAAAAGATAATTGGAGAATAATTCTTGAATTATCCTCTAGAATAAAAAAATCACTTAAATATAAGAATTTAGATGAAATCAGAAAAGATCTTAAAAAGAATTATCCAATTTTTAATAATTTAAATGAAATTGCAAAGGGGGAAGGATCATCACTTAAAATTCTTTCCAATCGAGAAAATAAACCATCAGATAATAAGTTTATTAATACAATCTCAGATTACTATCTAACAAATCCGATTACAAGGTCTAGTAGAATCATGGCTGAATGCAGTATGCAAAAAAATAATAAAGAGATAATTAATGGATAGTTTATTTAATACTTATCTTTTGCCATTCATAATTATTGCTGCAAAGAGTATTTTTCTTGTTACAGCATTGCTAATAAATATTGCATTTTTACTTTTGGCAGATCGAAAAATATGGGCTGCTGTACAAATGAGAAGAGGGCCAAATGTTGTAGGTGCTTTTGGGCTACTCCAATCTTTTGCCGATCTATTGAAATTTGTATTAAAAGAGGTCATAATACCTACAAATTCAGATAAATTTGTATTCCTATTAGCTCCTTTCGTCACAACTGTATTTGCTATATCTGCTTGGGCAGTTATCCCATTTGACTCAGGAGTAGTTCTAGCTGACATAAATATAGGAGTATTATATATTCTAGCTATATCATCACTTGGTGTTTATGGAGTTATTATGGGTGGTTGGGCTTCCAACTCGAAATACCCATTTCTTGGTGCGCTAAGATCAGCTGCACAAATGGTATCTTACGAAGTATCAATTGGTTTTGTTATAATCACAGTTATACTTTTAAGTGGCTCTTTGAATCTTAGTGAAATTGTTAATGCTCAAGATGGAAATTTTGGTTTTTTAAATTGGTATTTTATTCCATTATTTCCAATGTTTGTTGTTTTCTTTATATCAGCATTAGCTGAAACAAATCGACCACCTTTTGATTTACCAGAAGCAGAGTCTGAACTTGTTGCAGGATTTATGGTTGAATATTCTTCGGCGCCTTATCTTATGTTTATGTTAGGTGAGTACGTTTCAATAGTTTTAATGTGTTCATTTGCAACTATACTTTTTTTAGGTGGTTGGTTAGCTCCATTTCCTTTCTTGGATTTCATACCTGGTTTTATTTGGTTTGCTTTAAAAGTTTGCTTTATGTTTTTCTTATTTGCAATGGTCAAAGCAATTGTTCCTCGTTACAGGTATGACCAACTTATGAGATTGGGTTGGAAAGTTTTTCTTCCACTATCATTATTTATGGTTGTAGCAACTGCAACATACGTCGTTTTTGTTTAGAATTACAAAATAGAAATTGGATAAAATATGAATAAAGTAGTAAGAATTTTAAGAAGTTTTCTTTTAATAGAGTTTATTAGAGCATTTAGATTGGCTATGAAGTATTTTTTCAGTAAAAAAGCTACAATAAATTATCCTTTTGAAAAGGGACCTCTTTCTCCAAGGTTCAGAGGTGAACATGCTCTGCGTAGATATCCAAATGGAGAAGAAAGGTGTATTGGTTGTAAGCTTTGTGAAGCAATATGCCCCGCTCAGGCTATAACAATTGAGGTTGGTCCGCGACAAAATGACGGTACACGAAGAACTACAAGATATGACATTGATATGGTTAAGTGTATATATTGTGGCTACTGTCAAGAGGCATGCCCTGTGGATGCAATTGTAGAGGGTCCGAATTTTGAGTTTGCAACTGAAACACGCGAAGAATTATATTACAACAAAGAAAGACTTCTTTCTAATGGTGATCAATGGGAAGAGGCAATATCCAAAAACATCGAACTAGATTCAAAGTATAGGTAGTCAACATATGTTAATTATGAGCATATTATTTTATTTGTTTTCATTCATCATGATTGGGTCTGCTTTTATGGTAGTCTTGTCAAGGAATCCAGTACATTCTGTTCTTTTTTTAATCCTCTGTTTTTTTAATTCAGCTGGTATATTTTTAATTCTTGGAGCTGAATTCTTAGCTTTTATCTTGGTTATTGTATATGTAGGAGCAGTGGCAGTATTATTCTTATTTGTTGTGATGATGTTAGATGTGGAGTTTAAATCCTTAACCTCTTCTATAATTAGTTATTTACCAGTAGGCATGACAATAGGTTTTATTATTCTTTCAGAATTAATGTTGGTACTCTTTACATGGAAGAGGGAGTACGTAAAAATCGATCTTGACATAATGGAGGATCAAAATTTATATACTAATACCGAGGCATTGGGATTAGTTTTGTATACTGATAATATCCTCTATTTTCAATTGGCCGGTTTAATATTGCTTGCATCTATGATTGGAGCAATAGTCTTAACTGTTAATCATAGGCCATCTGCAAAAAGACAGAGTATTGAATCACAAGTCAATAGGGACTCAAAAAACTCAATAGAAAATATAAATATAAAACCAGGAAGCGGTATATGATTACAATTAGCCATTATCTTGTACTTGCTGCAATCTTATTTGTAATAGGTATATTTGGAGTCTTTCTTAATAAAAAAAATATTATAATTATTCTAATGTCTATAGAATTAATGCTTTTATCGGTGAATATAAACCTTGTTTCTTTTTCTTCTTATCTTGGGGATATAATTGGTCAAATATTTTCATTACTAGTATTGACTGTGGCTGCAGCTGAAGCCGCTATAGGTCTTGCTATACTTGTCATCTATTTTAGAAATAAAGGCTCTATATCAGTTGATGATATAAATGCTATGAAAGGTTAAGGTAGAATGATCTATCTGTTAATAGTTTTCTTACCTCTAGTTGGAGCATTATTTACGGGGCTCTTTGGCAAAGCGTTTGGTGCTCGTAATTCTGAATTACTAACATCTATATTTGTTTCTATATCAGCTATTTTATCATGGATCGTATTATTTAATATTGGTTGGTCTAATGGCTCAAATGATGAAGTTGTAGTTGTAATGAAATGGCTCACATCTGGGTCATTGGACATAAATTGGTCATTGCGTATTGACACACTGACTGCAGTTATGTTGGTCGTTGTCAATACTGTTTCAGCTGTGGTTCATTTTTACTCTATTGGATATATGCATGAAGATCCATCCAGACAAAGATTCTTTTCTTATTTATCGCTATTTACTTTTGCAATGTTAATGCTTGTTACCTCAAACAACTTTATGCAACTTTTCTTTGGATGGGAGGGCGTTGGTTTAGCATCTTATTTATTGATAGGATTTTGGCATCATAAAGAATCAGCAAACAATGCGGCTATGAAGGCCTTCATAGTTAATAGAGTGGGTGATTTTGGCTTTGCGTTAGGTATTTTTTGTATATTTTTTGTATTTGGATCACTAGATTTTGATTATGTTTTTTCAAATGCTTCAAGTTTTCTTAGTGAAGAAATTACTATTTTTGGAAGTAGTTTTAATGCAATATCATTTATATGTTTTCTTCTCTTTATTGGAGCAATGGGAAAGTCAGCACAATTTCTGTTACACACTTGGTTGCCAGACGCAATGGAAGGTCCAACTCCTGTTTCTGCTCTGATTCATGCGGCTACTATGGTGACTGCAGGTGTTTTTCTGGTAGCTAGATGTTCACCTTTATTTGAGCTTTCACCAGATGTAATGACTTTTATTGTTTTCATTGGAGCAACAACTGCAATATTTGCCGCATCTGTAGCATTGGTGCAAAATGATATTAAACGTGTTATTGCCTATTCAACTTGTTCACAACTGGGTTATATGTTTGTGGCTTTAGGAGTTGGAGCATATCAAATTGGTATATTCCATTTGTTCACTCATGCTTTTTTTAAAGCACTATTATTTTTAGGAGCTGGTTCTGTAATCCATGCTATGTCAAATGAACAAGATATGAGAAATATGGGAGGGCTTAGAAAATATATACCTAAGACATATATTTTAATGCTTGCAGGAACTTTAGCACTAACAGGCTTTGGTATACCTGGTGTATTTGGTATGGCAGGATTCTATTCTAAAGATGCTATAATAGAGGCAGCATTTGTTACCAACTTAGATGTTGGTACATATGCATTTGCGATGCTTTTGATTGCAGCTCTTATGACCTCTTTTTATTCATGGAGACTAGTTTTTTTGACATTTCATGGAAAAACAAGAGCCTCTGATGAGGTCATTTCCCATATTCATGAAAGTCCTAATATAATGTTATTTCCATTATTTATATTATTCCTGGGGGCAATATTCTCTGGTTATCTATTTTATGATTCATTTATAGACCATGGATTTAAAGAATTTTGGGCAAGCTCAATTTTTATATTGAAAGACAATCATATACTCGAAGAAATTCATCACGTTTCATATTTAATCAAATGGTCTCCAACTATTATGATGGTTTTAGGAGTTTCTTTATCTTACTACTTGTATGTTAAAAATCCAAAGATTCCATCTAAGATGGCTTCTGAACATGAGGTATTGTATAATTTTCTTCTAAATAAGTGGTATTTTGATGAGATTTATAATTTTATTTTTGTAAAGCCAGTCATTAAAATTGGAAAAATATTCTGGAAGTCGGGCGATGAGAATATAATAAATAGATATGGTCCTGATGGAATATCAAAACAAGTCACAAGAATAACAAAAAAAATGGTGCAACTGCAAACAGGTTATATTTATCATTATGCTTTCTCAATGATAATAGGTTTATCATTTATAATTACTTTTTATATAATTGTTGGTAGAGGCTAGATCAATGAATTGGCCAATTTTATCAACTTTAATCCTTGTACCCTTAACTGGTTGTCTAACTATCATTTTTATTAATAGTGCAGATGACATCGGAAAGAGGAATATTAAGTTAGTTGCTTTATATGCCAGTATTGTTAATTTTTTAATCTCTACAATTTTATGGCTTAATTTTGATAAGTTAACATCAGAATTTCAATTTGTTGAACGTTATGAATGGTTATCAGAAAATATTACTTATTATCTGGGTGTTGATGGTATTTCGATATTCTTAATTATTCTCACAACCTTCTTGATGCCATTTTGTATCCTAACAAGTTGGAATAGTATTAGAGATAAAATAAAAGAATATATGATTGCTTTCTTGGTCTTGGAAACTCTTATGATTGGTGTTTTCTCAGCATTAGATCTTGTGGTTTTTTATCTTTTCTTTGAGGCTTGTTTAATTCCAATGTTCTTGATAATTGGTGTATGGGGTGGGGTTCGAAGAGTATACGCAACATTTAAATTTTTTTTATACACGCTTAGCGGCTCTGTATTAATGTTAATTGCAATTATCTATATTTATATAACAACTGGAACTACAGATATTGTCGTACTAGATTTATATGTATTTGATTATTCAATACAAACTTGGTTATGGTTGGCATTCTTTATATCTTTTGCTGTAAAAATTCCCATGTTTCCAGTTCATACATGGCTTCCCGATGCGCATGTAGAAGCTCCAACAGCAGGTTCTGTTATTTTGGCAGGTGTTTTATTGAAAATGGGTGGATATGGTTTGTTAAGGTTTTCTATTCCATTATTCCCTATTGCGTCACATCTGTTTATGGATTTCGTATTTATTCTTTCGGTCGTTGCAATAATTTACACATCTTTTATAGCAATTGCTCAAGAGGATATAAAAAAATTAATTGCATATTCATCAGTTGCTCATATGGGCTTTGTAACAATGGGTATCTTCACTTTTACTGAACAAGGAATTCAAGGTGGTATATTTCAAATGATTAGTCATGGATTAATATCATCAGCTCTCTTCCTGTCAGTTGGAGTTGTTTATGATAGGTTGCATACTAGGGAAATTAGTGTATACGGCGGAGTAGTTCGTAAAATGCCTATATATGCTTCCTTCTTTTTAATATTTACTATGGCAAATATTGGACTGCCTGGAACAAGTGGTTTTGTTGGTGAATTTTTAACTCTAATTGGTGCATTTAAGTTAAATATATATGTAGCTATTTTTGCTACAACTGGAGTTATATTATCAGCAGTATATGCACTTTGGCTTTATAAGAGAGTCTTTTTAGGTCAAATTGTTAATAATAATCTTAATGCACTTGAAGACGTTACACGACGAGAATTATTAATACTTGTTCCATTTATTATACTAATTATATTTTTTGGTGTTTACCCTAATATGATAATTGAACTGACTACTGAAAGTTCTTTAAATTTAATAAATAATTACAATCACTCCATTGAGCAGTATCAATCTTTTTTGATAACTCAAGACATACAGTAAGGTTTGCTAATGAATTCAATATTATTTTTACCCATATTACCTGAAATTTTCCTTACTATTATTTCAATGTTTTTGCTAATTTTAGGGGTTTTTAATAAAGGAGAAAATGCATACACTTTGGTATCAAATCTTTCTATTATTAGTTTACTTATAACCCTTTTCTTTGTAATTAGTGGAATGATTCCTCAAGGTTTGTCATTTGGTAGTTCACTTATATCAGATGATTTTTCAATATTCTTAAAAGCTTTAATTTTGACTGCCTCAATTGCTATTTTAATAGTTTCTAATATTTATCTTAAAGATATTAGATTATTAAAATTTGAATATATTATTTTAATACTCATATCAGTCATTGGTATGATGATTATGGTATCATCCAATGATTTAATAACACTATATTTATCAATTGAGTTACAAAGTCTTCCTTTGTATGTTTTAGCTTCAATAAGAAACAAATCACTTAAATCAACTGAGTCGGGCCTTAAGTATTTTGTTCTTGGTGCACTCTCATCATGTATATTATTGTATGGGCTATCATTAATTTATGGCTATACTGGTTCAATTTATTATTCAGACATGGCTGCAAATATTCAAGTTTCAGATATTGGTGTTCTTGTTGGTTTAGCATTTGCTCTTGCAGGTTTTGCATTTAAAATATCTGCTGTTCCTTTTCATATGTGGACTCCAGATGTTTATGAGGGATCTCCAACAACCATTACAGCTTTTTTTGCAATTGCACCAAAGATAGCTGCATTAGGTTTAATCGCAAGAATATTAATAACAGGTCTACCATCACTAATTGAGGATTGGAGATCAATCTTAATTTTATTATCTATATTTTCAATGTTACTTGGAGCTTTTTCTGCTATTGGTCAATCGAATATAAAAAGACTTTTAGCATATTCGTCAATAAGTCATATGGGTTTTGCATTAATGGGTATTGCCAATGGTTCAATTGAGGGGATTAGAAGTCTATGCCTATATTTGTTAATATACCTAGTGATGTCATTAGCAATTTTTATATCAATAATTGCATTAAAAAAAGAAAATGAACATGTGGAAGAAATTAATCAATTGTCTGGTTTGTCAAAAACAAATCCAATTATGGCAATAATATTATCAATATTATTATTTTCACTAGCTGGCATACCTCCCTTAGCAGGTTTCTTCGCAAAATTTTATGTTCTTTATGCAGCAATAAATGCTGAATTATATTATCTTGCTATATTCGGTGTGGTATCGAGTGTTATTAGTGCATTTTACTATTTGCGAATTATTAAAATTATGTATTTTGATGATTCATCTATAACTTTTGATCCAATATCAAAAAGACTTAAATTATTAATTTACACTTTATCTGCAATTACACTTCTGTTTTTTATTAAGCCTTCTCTATTTTTAAATATGGCTGATATAGCCGCATCTTCACTCTTTATATAATGAAAATAAAATATCACGATTTTAAAATAGATCATCTTAAGTCAGTTCAATCTACAAATTCACTAGCTATAGAGCGTATAATGAAAGGCCTTGATGTTGAATGGTTAATTGCAGATCAGCAAACAAATGGACGCGGTCGACATTCCAATAAATGGGTTTCTCCAGTTGGAGGGTTATACGCAACGAAGGTGATTAAAGATAACAAGATAAATTATAGCCATATTAGTCAACTAAGTATCTTATCAGCGGTAATTGCCTCTAAGGCTATAGCTAATTTTATAAACATAAATAAGATTAAACTAAAGTGGCCAAATGATATTCTCATTGGAGAGGACAAGTTATGTGGGATACTTATTCAGACTTTAACTCACAATGATAATTTTTTTATTATTATAGGTTTTGGTATAAATATTAAACGTTCAATTCAATCTGCCAATGATAGCTTTGCTTATCTGGAAGATTTTGATGACAAAACATCGGTTAATGACCTATTGGAAAAGTTAATAGTAAATTTTAATAAAATAATAAATAAATGGGATTATGGTAACTCTTTTAATGAATTTAGAAAGTATTGGATAGAATCAACATCTGATATAGGAAAAAGAATTATATTAAAAGAAAAATATTCTAATAAAAGTGGTTACTTTGAAAATATTGATATCGATGGAAACCTTATACTTAGAATTGAGAATGATTTAATAAAAATTAATACAGGGGATGTCTTTTTAAATTGATATATAAAAAATGGTAAAAAATAATTTTGAAATAATATATTCACCTATAGGTGGTGCCGGTCAAATAGGTATGAATTTATATCTGTATGGCTATAGAAAACCTAATAAAGAGATAAATTGGATTATGGTGGACTGTGGAATTGGTTTTGCAGATGAATATTATCCAGGTATTGATATATTAGTGCCAGATATAGATTTCCTTCAAAACAGTAATAATAAACTTATCGGCATAATTCTAACACATGCACATGAAGATCATTATGGTGCAATTAGCACACTAATAAATGACAAAATAGATGTACCTATATACTGTACAAAATTTACATCAGAATTGTTAAAAGAAAAAATCTCTGAAGATTATTCAGATATGGTTTTAGATTTAAAAATTGTAAAGGATAATGCAAAATTTAAAATGGGAGAGTTCGATATAGAATTTATTAATGTAGCTCACTCAATTCCTGAACCAAATGCATTGCATATATCTCTTGGTGATTTCAATATTGTCCACTCTGCAGACTGGAAAATTGATGAAAAACCTGTGATTGACAGAAAAACAGATCTAAAGAAATTCGGGAACATTGGTAAATCGGGATGTGATGTTCTAGTTTGTGATTCTACAAATATTTTTAGAAAAGAAATATCTTTAACTGAAAGTAAAGTTGCCGATAACTTAATTAAGGCTGTTAAGCCAATCAAGGGATTGGCAATTGTTACTACATTTTCTTCAAATGTCTCTAGGTTAAAATCAATTATTGATGCTGGTATTGTTAATAATAGAAAGATTGTTATATCAGGTAGATCCATTAAAAGATTTGTTAAGGTAGCAAAAGTATGCGGCTATATTGGTAAAGACATACATTTTCATGAAGAAAAAGATATTGCAAAGTTAGCCAAGAATAAAGTCTTGATTATATGTACGGGCAGTCAAGGAGAGGGTAATGCATCTTTAAGTAAAATCACTTCAGGAAGAAACCATTTAATTTCCTTAGATAAAGGCGATGTGGTCTTATTCTCATCGAAAACAATACCAGGAAATGAAAATTCAATCGGGTATTTAAAGAATAAAATTATTGAGTTAGGTGCTGAGATAATAGATGATTCCATTCAAGACATTCATACTACGGGTCATCCTTCAAGACCAGAACTAGCAAAGCTATATAGTTTATTAATGCCCGATACAATAATACCAATGCATGGGGAATTATTTCATTTATCAGAACATATAAATTTTGCAAAAAAGAATAAGATTAAAAATCCTATTTTTGTAAAAAATGGTGAAGTTGTTCGGCTGCATCCAAAGACTCCGGAAGTTATTGAGAGAAATGAGCCAAGCTTTTATCTAAGGGATGGGGATGTTTTTATAAGCCCTCATGATCAAGCATTGAAAGATAGAAGGAGACTCCAAGATTCTGGAGTTATTTTCATTACTCTTATACTGGATAGAAATGTCATATTATATGTTGATCCAGTTATTGAATTATTAGGAATACCAAATTCTCTTCCTGAAATTGATAATATGAAAAGATATATTGAATTAATTATCGACAATGCGTTGGACTCACTGCCAAACGCTAAGAAAAGAGATGAGTCTTTTATGCAGAACTATGTTGAAAAATCATTACGTAATGAATTGTATACAAAGTGGGGCAAAAAACCAATTATCAAAATAAATCTTACTTTTGTATAAATGGAACTAGGGTTTTAAATATGAATACATTCACAATTGTAGGTATATATTTTATTATGTGGTGGATTGTTTTTTTTATTGTACTACCTTTAAATATAACAACACATATGGATAAAGGTATTAAAATTAAGGGTATACACGGCAGTGTACCTATTAATCCAAAATTGATTTATAGAATCATAGTTACAACTATAATTACATTCATTATATTATTAATCTTAGTAGCTATGTTTCATTTTGAAATTCTAACAATGAATAAAATTTTAGGAATAAATTGAGAAAATTATGAAATTAAGTAAATATTTTTTACCTACATTAAAAGAGTTGCCAAAAGACGCTGAGGTTATGTCTCATAGATTAATGCTCAGGGCTGGAATGATAAGGCAGGCTAGTTCTGGAATTTATATCTGGCTTCCACTTGGCCATGCAGTTCTAAAGAAGATTGAACACATAATAAGAGAAGAGCAAACAAATGCTGGTGCTATAGAATTGTTAATGCCCACAATTCAGTCAGCAGATATTTGGAAAAAAAGTGGTAGGTATGATGATTATGGTGCTGAAATGCTAAGGATGAAGGATCGACATAACAGAGACATACTTTATGGACCAACAAATGAAGAGCAAATCACCGATATATCAAGTCATTACTTTAAGTCATATAAAACACTACCAAAAATATTATTTCATATTCAGTGGAAATTTAGAGATGAAGTTAGACCACGTTTCGGAGTTATGAGGTGTAAGGAATTTTTGATGAAGGACTCATATTCATTTGATGTAACGGAAGAGGATGGAAAAGAATCTTATAATAAGATGTTTTTATCCTATTTGAAGACTTTTCAAAGAATGGGATTAAAGGCGGTTCCAATGCAAGCTGAATCTGGTCCAATTGGTGGTAATTTAAGTCATGAATTTATAATTCTGGCAAACACAGGAGAAAGTAAGGTCTATGTTGATAAGAGAATGCTAGAATTAAATATACCTGAATCAATAGATTATGAAAAGGATTCTAAAGGGACTGTAGAATCTTGGACAAAATATTATGCTGTAACTGAGGATATGTATGATGAAAAATCTTTTGAGAAAAATGTAGATGAAGAGAATAGATTAGTAATGCGCGGTATAGAAGTTGGTCATGTCTTTTATTTTGGAGATAAGTATACCAAACCATTTAATGCAAATGTTCAAGATAAAGATGGAACTATCAGTCCAATTCAATCAGGTTCTTATGGTATTGGGGTCTCCCGACTAGTTGCTGCAGTAATAGAAGCAAGTCACGATGAAAAGGGTATTATATGGCCTGAAAGTGTTTCTCCATTTGATACTGCTTTAATTAACTTAAATCCTAAAAATGATGAATTAGTCAATATTTGTGATAATTTATATAACAAAATGCTATCATCACAAACAGTATTATATGATGATACATCAAATTCAGTAGGAGAAAAACTTACAAGAATGGATTTAATTGGTATTCCTAAACAAATCATACTTGGTAATAAATCTGTTGAAAATAAAACGCTAGAAATAAAAGATAGAAGAAGTGGTGAAACAGTGATTGAAAATATAGATAAATTTCTAGAGCATCTTAATAATGACAAACCTTCATAAAACAACAAAAGATCCAATGCCATTCAGTAAGTTTGAATGGAAAATTGCTTTTAGATATTTTAAATCTAAGAAAAAAGAGGGATTTATTTCTATTATAAGTTTCTTCTCTTTAATCGGCATAATGTTAGGTGTTGCGACATTAATTATTGTTCTTGCTGTCATGAATGGCTTTAGAGCAGAATTATTGGATAAGATTCTTGGAATAAATGGTCATGTAACTATTCAATCATTTGATTCAGGGATTGATAATTATGATGAATTAAGAATGGAATTAGAAAAGATTCCTAATATACGATCTGTTATCCCAACAATTTATTCTCAGGTTATGGTTTCATCTGATGATCAAACATCAGGAGCTATTATAAAGGCTATATCTTATGATGATTTAGAGAATGTTCCAAAAATTAATGACAATCTTAACTTAGATGCTTATAGATCGGAAGATGGTATTTTAATTGGTTCTGGAATGGCACTTAATATGGGCCTTAGCATAAACGATATGCTTACTTTAATATCACCAAAGGGATCACAGACACCTTTCGGAACAACTCCTCGAATAAAATCATATCCAATATCAGGTATTTTTAATATTGGTATGTCGGAATATGACAGCAATTTTGTGTATATGCCCTTGGAGGAGGCTCAAAAGTATTTCAATAGAAAAGGTAGTGTAAACTCTATTGAAATATTCTTAGAAGATCCAGAGGTGATTAAAAATGTAATAATCGAAACAAGATCAATTGTAGGTAATGGATATTATGTATCTTCTTGGAAAGAGCAAAATAAGACATTTTTTACTGCCCTTGAAGTCGAGCGAGACCTAATGTTTATTATCGTGTCTCTAATTGTACTAGTGGCAGGATTGAATATTATTTCAAGCCTCATCATGCTTGTTAAAGATAAGAATTCAGATATAGCAATCCTTCGCACTATAGGCGCATCAAGAAATTCAATAATAAGAATATTTTTTATAACAGGTTCATTCATTGGCGTTATTGGAACAACTTTAGGGGTCATTATTGGTATTGTATTTTGTAAAAATATAGATTCCATTCGCTTATTAATATCTAAGTTAACCGGAACAGATCTATTTTCGCCTGAAATGTATTACTTAGCAAAATTACCTGCTCAAATTGATAATGGTGAACTCCTATCTGTGATAATAATGGCACTATCATTCTCTATTTTAGCTTCAATTTACCCTTCTTGGAAAGCTTCTAAAATTGACCCTGTAAAGGTTCTTAGAAATGAATAATATTCAAGAAAAACAGACAGATATAATATTGTCTTTAGATAATATATCAAGAACATTCATTCAGGGAGATAACTCAATAAAGGTTCTTGATAAGGTAAATTTATTTGTAAGAAGAGGGGAAATTGTTTCGCTTATTGGGAGCTCTGGATCGGGAAAATCTTCTCTATTACATATAGCAGGCTTGCTAGAGGTTCCTGACTCGGGTGAAATCCGTATCAATGATATTAAGTTTTCTCAAATGAGCGAAAAACAAAGAACCATAAGTCGTAGAAATTCAATCGGTTTTATATATCAATTTCATCATTTATTATCAGATTTTTCTGCAATAGATAATATTACAATACCAATGCTAATAGCGGGTCATCAAAAATCTTATGCTATCAATAAGGCTGAAGAATTACTTAATAAATTAGAACTTTTAAATAGAAAAAATCACCTGCCTTCACAAATGTCTGGAGGAGAACAGCAAAGGATATCTATAGCCCGTGCCTTAGCAAATAGTCCAAATATACTTCTGGCAGATGAACCAACTGGAAACTTGGATGCCAAAACAGCTGATATTGTATTTAATCAGTTTTTATCATTAGCAAAAGATGAAAATATGGCTGTTATACTTGCAACGCATAATATAAAATTATCTGAAAAATCAGATCGTGTGATTTCACTTAAAAATGGAAGTTTAATTGAAGATTAGCTTCTAAGCCAATCCGGAATAGGTAAGTTCTTGTCTTTTAAGAATTTAGTATTATATAATTTGCTTTGATAACGACTTCCGTGATCACATAATATAGTCACAATAGTCTTCTTGGGTCCTAGATCTTTTGCAAGATTAACCGCTCCTGCAATATTTATAGCGCTTGAACCACCTAAGATGATACCTTCATTTTTAACAAGATCATATATATAAGGTAATGCATCACTATCTTCTATAGAATAAGCATAGTCAATTTTTTCAATTTCATCAATAATTGGAGTTACACGACCTAACCCAATTCCTTCAGAAATTGAGTTACCTTCTGTAGGAGCAATAGTATTATTATGAAAATAATTATACATTGCCGCACCTTTTGGATCTGCAATTCCTATTTTTATAGAAGGGTTCTGTTCTTTGAGATATTTTGATACACCTGATATTGTCCCCCCAGTTCCCACTGAGCATATGAATGCATCTATTTTTCCATTAGTTTGAGAGAATATTTCAGGTCCTGTTGTCTCATAGTGGGCCAGCATATTATCAAGATTATTCCACTGATCAGCAAAAATTGCACCATTGGGATTTTTTTTCATTTCCTCTTCAGCAATTTTTTTAGCAACATGTTGGTAATTTTTTGGATTGGAAAATGGTACGGCTGGTACTTTTATTAACTCAACACCTAAAGCAAGTAAAGTTTCAAACTTCTCATTACTTTGTGTTTCTGGAATTACAATTTTGACATTATATCCTCTGGAGTTGGCTACGAGAGCAATGCCAATACCTGTATTGCCTGCTGTACCCTCAACAATTGTTCCACCTTTTCTTAGTTCACCTCTTTTTTCTGCATTTGTTATTATACTTAGAGCAGCCCTATCTTTTACTGATAATCCAGGATTCAAGAATTCAGCTTTGCCATAGATATTACAATCTGTAATTTTTGAAACTTCTTCTAAATAAATTAAGGGTGTATTTCCAATTTGAGAGCTAATATTATTCATAAGTTTATTTATAAAGCTTGGTTTTAATTTATACAAATTGTTTTTAATAAGTAATGTTACTAAGTATGCTTATTTATTGATTTTATAATTTCTTTAAAATATGATTCACTCATATAAAGGAGATATAAATGATTAAGACAACAGGTGTACTTCACCATACAGTGCCAGTATCTGATACTGTTGTTAGTAAAAAATTTTATGAAGATGTTCTTGGGTTTGTAACCATTCAACATGTTCCACAAATAGATATGGTTTTTATGCGCTGCGGGGATGACTTTGTGAACTTAACGAAAAGTAAAACACCAATAAAATCAAATAATAATGATGATTTTCTAGTTCATAACGCTTATAAAATCGAAGTTAGCAAATACGATGATGCTAAGAAATTTATATCAGGTCTTGGTATTAAAATTATACATGAAGAGTATCGTTATGAGGGAATATTTCATGGTAAACAATTTTATTTTCATGATCCCGACCGCAATGTAATAGAAATTAATGCGCTAGAAAAAGTTACTGATGGTTTTTCAGAAGATCAGATAAATAATGATGATTATAAGGTTTTTCCAAATTTAAAAAGTTGATTATTCAATTATTTCGTCGAATACACATTATTCGCAGCATAAAAAATAATAGCGTGTCTTTCAGCTAGTTCTATCCTATTTCGAGAATAGCCACCTCCAATTACCGTGGCAATAGGAATAGATCTTTGTTTATAGAATTTTAATACCTCAACATCTCTTTTCATTATATAATTACTATCAATTTTCAATCTTCCTAGTTCATCATTAATATGCACATCAATCCCTGCATCGTAAATTATTAAATCTGGAGATATTTTCTCTTCACAAAAATAGAGGGTTGATATAATTTTTTCAATATACTCATTCATTTCTATATTATCTTCTAGAGCAACATCCAAATCTCCCTTTGCTTTATTTATTGGAAAGTTGCCTCTTGCATGAATTGAGCAGGTAAATATATTTACATCATCAGCGCAGATTGTTGCAGTACCATCTCCTTGATGAACATCACAATCAATTATGAGAATTTTCTTACAAATATTATCAGCAATTAAATTTTTAGCAGCAAAGGCTATATCATTAAATACACAAAATCCAGAACCATAGTTTGCATGCGCATGATGAGTGCCGCCTGCAAGATGACAAGCCACACCTCTTTCAAGCGCTAAATATGCTGTATTTAATGTCCCATTTATAGCTAAATAGGAGCGTTTTAAGAGTGTTTTTGACCAAGGCAATCCTAATATTCTCTCTTCACTTTTTGTCAGAGTTCCAAATTCAATTTTATTGATATAATCTTTTGTATGAACTCTTTCAAGCTGTTTCCTTGTTGCTGGTATCGGTTTAAAAATTTCTGAATGACTAGAGATTTTTGTTTTTATAAGAAAAGAGTATAAGTCACCAAATTTTGTAGATGAGAATCTATGATTGTATGGAAGTGGCACATCATAATCAGGATGGTAGATCCATGGAATTTTGATTTTCTGATCAATCATATTTCTTATCTAATCACTAAATTAATATTTTTATTAACATAACTCTAAATTATCGTAAAGCTATTGAAATATATATAAAAATTACCCATATAATTTATAAGTTAAAAT
>JAQWOP010000019.1 GCA_029245795.1 Hyphomicrobiales bacterium | reverse complement strand
AAAAAAGCACAACCCAATGAGTTGGCTATTTTGAGACCATTTCTTCAATTTTTATTTCTTTTGATTGGCCATTTTCATCATAATTAGAAATATATATTAAATTAGGATGAGTTAGATTTTTTATTTGATTTGTTATTTGATTATTATTTATTTTAAATTTTAAAAAATTTTCGCTTTCTTGGCTGAGTATATAATTGGTATATCTAAATGCTAACGTAGCTTTTCCAATTCCAAAAGATCCATGGAATAGAAGTGTGGTATTTAATTTATCATTCTTGCTTAATGTATTAAGTTGCTCTAGTATTTTTTGGTTGCCTAAATAGCTATCATTTTCCCAAGGTTTTTTAATATTAAGCATTATAATTCTCTATTTTATCTATAAATATTTTATAAATTTCTTCAGAAACTTGATCAATGTTTTTACTTCCGTCTATAACAGAACATCTGGTTTTATTATTAAGAGCAATTTCAAGGTAACCGTCTCTTATTTTATTGTGATAATCTAGAGTTTTTTTCTCAAATCTTGTTTCATTATTAGTTTCTCTTAAAGATCTTTTTAAACCAATATCTGTCTCTACATCACAGATAAATGTTAGATTTGGATAAGAATTTCCAATAGATATATTATTTATTTCATCAATTCTTGCTTGATTAATATTTCCACCATAACCTTGGTAAGCTGAAGTTGAATCTATAAACCTATCACATATAACAATTTTATTATCCTCCAATGCGGGATTAACTGTTTTATTCAAATGATCATATCGAGCGGCTGCAAATAAAAATAATTCACTAATAGGTTCAAGTTTACTAACATCACCTTTGACAAGAATTTCTCTTATTAATTCTGCAATTATTGATCCGCCAGGCTCTCGTGTTAAAATTACATCAAAATTATTTCTAACTAGTCTATCATAAAGAATTTTTGCTTGCGTAGATTTGCCGCTTCCCTCACCACCTTCAAATGTTACAAAAAATCCTATATTTTTCATTTATAGCTCCGTAAATGCAGATGATGTGGTACGCCAGATTTTTCTTAAGAATCCTGGTTTACTATTTTTAAAATAATCATTTTCATTTCCCTCAAGAGGTGCATTTTCTATGTATTGGACTTGAACTTTTGCAGTACCTTGTTTAAGCATACCAAGGTCCTCAGCTGCTCTTTTGGATAAATCAATTATTCTATCTTCAACATACGGACCTCGATCATTTAGTCTAACAATAATAGATTTTTTATTCTCTATATTTGTTACTCGCAAGTATGATGGCAAAGGTAAAGTTTTATGTGCGGCCGATAATGAATTCATATCATAATATTCTCCGTTTGCAGTAAGCCTGCCATGGAAGAAATCACCATACCATGAAGCTAAACCTACTTCATTATAGTTATCATCTTCTTCTGGATAATACCATATTCCATTAATTTGGTATGGTTCACCAATTTTATAATGGCCTCCCCCTTGAGGAACATGATCGTATTTACCATATTTCTGGGGATTGTTTTCTACTGTAAACCATGTACTACATGAAGATAGTGATAAAGGTATTAAAATAACAAATAAGAAAAGATAAAATTTATGAAGTTTTGTTAACATTAAATAATTATAAAATAAAAATTTAAAAAATACATAATATATATAAAATATACCAACATTTAAATTAATAGTATATTTTAACTAAACATAATTACTATTTAATAGGGCTTTAAATATTGAAATTTAAATATTTTTATAATTTGTATGTAAGAGATCATGCTTATGTTAGGTGGTTTCTCTTTAATAATTTTTATTCATTTGATAAAGGTGCATATAGATCAGGTCAACCAACACCAAGAAATCTAAAAAAATATAAAAAAAAATATAATATAAATACAATTATTACTCTAAGAAGACCAAGTGATGATGGTTATTTTATATTAGAAAAAGAAACTGCAAGAAAGCTTGGTATTAAATTAATCGATATACCTCTTAGAGCTAAAATCTTGCCAGATAAAGAAACTTTAAAATTTATAATAGAATTATTTGATAATTTAAGTTATCCATTTCTAGTGCACTGTAAGAGTGGAGCTGATAGAACAGGATTTTTTGCTGCATTATATTTATTTTATAAACATAATGATATTTTGAAAGCTAAATCACAGTTATCATTAAAATTTTTTCATAACAAATACACAGATACAGGTATAATAGATACTTTCTTTGATGAAATTGAAAGATTGGGTTTAAATAATAATGAATTACATGATTGGGTAAATAAATCTTACAATATGGATTCATTGTCTAAAAAATATAAGAATAAAAAAAATTAGCTTTTCTAATAATTTTTACTTTTTTAGTGAATTTTCAAGTAATTCTTTAAAATATTTATTACTTTTGTATAGCTCTTCATAATTTCCCTGTCCAACAATCTTAGCATCTTTTAGTACTATTATATTATCAGCATCTTTTATTGTTGATAGTTTATGGGCAATGATAAGTACAGTTTTACTATTGAAATATTTATCAAGAGTTTGATTTATTTCAATTTCATTAACTGAGTCCAATGAGTTGGTGGCTTCATCTAAAAGTAATATTGGAGCATCCTTATATATAGCTCTAGCTATTGCAATTCTTTGAAGCTCTCCCCCAGATAAAGAAACACCATCAACTCCTATTTGGGTCTCAAATTTATTTTCAAGTTTATTGACAAAGTTATCAATATTAAGATCTCTGGTAAGTTTACTTAAATCAATATCAGTTTTAACATTAGATAAATTTATATTATTTAATAAATTATCGTTGAACACGAAAGTGTTCTGAGAAACTGTGGATATATTCTTTCTTAAAGATTTAATCTTAATATTTTTAATATCAATGTTATTTATAAGAATTGTACCAGCAGTTGTTTCATGTAGTCTGAGTATAAGTTTAAATAATGTGGATTTTCCTGCTCCACTTTCTCCAATTATATAATTTCTAGTACCATTCTTAATTTCAAATGACACATCATCTAATATATGACGATCATCATTTTTATATTTAAATGTGACATTATTGAATATTACAGATGTTTGATTTCTCTCTAATTCCATTGAGTCTTTCTGGTCGACTATTTCTTCGCAACTATCATATAGTATATAAATTCTATCAATAGCTGCAATCCCCTCTTGATAAACAGCATTAAGAGTTCCGATTGATCTTATGGGATCAGATATCATTATTAAAGCTGTTATAAATGCTGTTAATTCTCCAATAGTACTTTGGCCATTTATTATCCTATAGCCAGCATAAGTTAAAATTAATCCAATTGAGGCACCGCTAATTATTTCAATAATTGGTTCAATTATTCGACGAGCTTTAATCATTTTATATAAATAAGATACACGTTTAAATATTTCATTTTTCGTATTATTAATTTCCTTATCTTCGAGTTGAAAAGATTTAATAGTGTGAATATTTTGAAAGTTTTGGTTTAATAATGTTGTTAATTGACCAACTTGTAATTGAGCTTTTTTTGATAGAAGATTTATTTTTTGTCCTATTTTATAGATTGGGACAGATACGATTGGAAATAATAAAAAAGTTATTAATGCAAGAGACCAGTCAAGATAAAACATTACTGATATAAGAACAAGTGCTGTTAAGCCATCTCTAATAAGACTATTGATGAGTCTATTCAATGCTTCATTTACTAAATTAGTATCATTAATGAATCTTGAAATTAGATTACCTGCACCATTTTTCTCAACTATTTCGATATTTGAATACATAATCTTAGAAAATAATTTATTTTGAACATCACCATTGATAGATAATGCAGTTTTACTAACAATTAAAACTTGTATATATCGCGAAACACCCTTTACTGTTGCAACTAATATTATAAGCAAAGGTAAAAGATATAAATATGAACCATTACCCTCTTCTAATAAATTATAAGTCCAATTAATTAGTAATGGATAAAAACTTGAGCTTACTGCCACTAATACCATTAGACAAATAGACAAGAATATTTTGTTTTTATAATTTATTATATAATCATACCAAAATCTAGACGTGGTACTCCTATAAAAGATCTTATTTTTATTATTTAATTTACCTGATGTCGGCAATGTACTCTAACCCCAGTCTAAGAACCTTGGGAGCTTACCTTTATTCTTGAGAGAACCAACAATTCCATCAGGAAAATAAAGCAATGTGATAACTAAAAGTAGACCTGTGAATAATAGATTTAATTCAGTAGCTCCTAAATAGGATAAAATTAATTCATTGAAAGCAATAAATACTATAGTTCCAACAATAGGTCCTGTTACTGTTCCCATTCCACCTAGTATTACCATAAGTACAATGTTTGCAGCAATTAAAATTATTAAAAAGATATTAGGCCTTACATAAGTTAGGTAATCAGCCCAAACGGCTCCAGCACAACCAATTAAAAAAGTAGATAAAACAAAAGCAGTTACTTTAATATATTTAACATTAATACCAGCGACAGCACTTCTTGTTTCATCATGAGAAATAGCTCTTAGCGCAAGACCAAATTTTGAATGGCGTACATACCAATTTAGATATATTGCACATATTGCTAAAAATAGGAAACCATAATAATGTGGGAACTTCGAAAATTCTACACTCAAAGAATTATATGGTAATGTTATACCACTTGCTCCTCCAACTAACTCCCATCTATCGAATATAATTCTCAAAATCATTATTAATGCAATTGAAGATATAATAAAAGATGGTCCTCTAACACGTAATGTAACTAACCCAACAAAGAAACCAAATATACCAGCTCCTATACCTGATAATAATATTAAATAAAATGGTGAGAGACCTAATACTATGGAATAATATCCGGCTATATATGCTCCAATACATAGAAATGCATTGTGTCCTACGGATATAAAACCACCATATCCACCTATAATGTTCCAACTACTCGTCATAGTCATATAAAAAAAAGCGTATAAAATGAGATGAAGAACATAATTCTGATCTCCAAAGGTTCCAGCATAAAATTGGATGCCTGGGAATAGTAGAAGTATTATTAAAGTAAATATTGGTATTGCTTTTTTTGAATTCATCTTCATTTACTCCAAATACTTTCCAAACATACCATGTGGTTTAATAAGTAACATTATAAATAAAGCTACATAAAATACCATGGTAGACCATGCTGGTGCTATTAATGCTCCAACTAGTGATGCAATTACTGATAAAATTGCAGCAGCAATTACCACTCCCGTGATACTACCCATTCCACCTAGAACTACTAATGACATCAATATAGCAATCCACTCCCAATGTTTTGCAGGAAAGAATGAAAATACAAAACTAACTAAAGAACCTGCACAACCTGCTAAAGCGCATCCTAATATAAAAGAAAATAGACATACGAATTTTACATTAATCCCAACTAATTCTGCATTAACTCTACTTAGTGATGTGGCTCTAATAGCAATACCTAATTTTGTAAATTTTAAAAAAATCCCAAGACTTACAATTATAGCAATACTTATAAGACCAGAATATAGTTGAGCGGTGGGTAAAAAAAGTTCACCTAAAAATATGGCATCTGTTGCGTATGGTGGAGATGTTATCCTTTGAGTATTCTTAAAAAAATAAGATAATGTTCCATCTAAAACCATAGCTGTTCCAAAAGTAAGTAAAACTGTCATTTCTGAATAGGTCTGAGAACCAGCATCTTTTTCAAACACTAATTTATATACAATAGCTCCCAGTAAAGCTGTGACAGCAGCGCATAATGGGATTGCATAAATTGGATCTAAGCCAAAATACACAAATAAATAATATGCTGCAAATGCACCAACAAGAATAAATATCGGATGAGCTAGGTTCACAATTCTCATAACACCAAATATAAGTGTCAATCCTGTAGCCATTAATGCATAAACAAATCCTAGACACAGACCTAATATTATTGTTTGTATTATAAACATCATTTTTTCTTTCTCTTCCCCAGATATAGTTCTTGTATACGTTCATCATTTAACACTTGGTCAGCAGCTTTTTCAAATACAATTTCACCAAGATCCATAACAGTTCCATAATTTGAAGATGATAGACCTCTTCTAGCATTTTGCTCTACTAGAAGTATAGATACACCATCTGATGCAATTGTTTCTATGTGTTTAAATGCTTGTTCTACAATAGCTGGTGCAAGCCCAAGTGATGGTTCATCAATTAATATAACCCTTGGTTTTAAAATAATTGCACGAGCAAAAATTAGTTGTTGCTGTTCTCCACCAGACATTGTTCCTGCATATTGTGATAGTTTTTCTTTTAATCTCGGAAATGTTTCTAAAACTTCTTCAATTCTATTTTTAAGATCATCTTTATCATTTATCGTGTAACCAGCCATTGCAAGATTTTCAGTGACAGTAAGTGTGTTAAAAAGAGATCTATCTTGAGGAATAAAACATAAACCAGTCCTCATGATTTCATATGTATCCATTCCTGAAAGATTAATATCTCCATTCTCTGATTTAAAAGTAACAACACCATTACGTGGTTTAATAAGACCAGCAATAGCTTTTAATACAGTTGATTTACCAGCACCATTTGGTCCAATAATGCATTTTATATCACCTTTATTTAATTCAAGATCGATATTTTGAATTATATCAGGTCCATAGCCATAACCTGCAACAACATTTTCTAATTTCAATATACATTCTGACATTCTAATTCAACCTGTTAAATAAACTTCAAGAACTTGCTTGTTGTTTTGTACTTCATCTGGTGTTCCATTCGCTATAATTGAACCAGCAGCCATAACAATTACTTTATCACTTATACCCATTACTAATTCCATATTATGTTCTACTAATAATATTGTCTTTCCTTGATTTTTTAAAACTATAATCCTATCGAGAATAGTTTCCAACAACCTTGGATTAACACCTGCTGCAGGTTCATCTAATAGAATGAATGAAGGATCTGACATTAGAACAGAACCTAAATCTAATAATTTTTTTTGACCATAAGATAATTCTTTCATTGGTAAATCTCTAATATGCGTAATACCTAGAAATTCCATTATTTGTTCGGCTCGCTCTTGATCTTCTTTAGTGACTGCAAATTTTAGCAAGTGCCAATTAAATCCAGCAGCGGTATGTAATGCAAGGTTTTCTGTAACAGATAACTCATCTAAAACCCTTGTTAATTGAAAGGATCTGCCAACTCCCAGTGTTGCGATTTTGTGTGCAGGCATTTTATCAATACGATTATCTTTTAGGTAAATCTCACCTTCATCTATTGGGTAAACGCGAGATATACAGTTAAATAACGTACTTTTTCCAGCTCCATTTGGACCTATCAGTGAGCATATGGTACCTTCATTTACATCAAATGATGAATCATTGACAGCAACGATACCTGCAAATCTTTTTGTAACATTTTTAATTGATAACATAACTTAACTTTGTTTGATTTTTTTTATGTGGCCAACATATTATGAAGGCCACATAAAGTTAGAATTTTACCATTCTGGTCTAGGATCAATAAGATCAGCGGTTTTGAATCCTTCATTTATAGGATATACAAATTCTAATTCATCGCCTTGCCATTGAACCATTAAGAATGATTTACCAACTGGTAAACCTCTATCATCCCAGGAGAAATTACCTAGAACTGTTTTAACAGGATCTTCTGGAGTTCTAGCATGTAACCAATCCATAATAGTTTGGTCATCGACAGAACCTGTGGCGCGAACAGCTTGGTCTATACCCTGGCAAAGAGCGAATGTTATTGCAACATCTTCATCTGGAACTTTACCATTAGTAATATTATATTCAGCTGCAAAATCTGCATTATTCATTTGCATACCAGCCAAAAGACCTTTCGTTGGTGCCTTATGATGGTAAGCTGACATAACTATTACTCCATTTGCATCATCTCCCATACCTTCTAGGAACTCCATTTGTGTCCCTTGTGATAAAATTATGTGCTTAGGATTATGACGTACTGTTTTAAGTGCCCTTGTAAATTGGGTAGCCTCTTCAGGAGAAGCCATAAGACCAATTACAACATCAGCCCCTGAATTTTTTATGGAGTTAGCTAACACAAGCCAATCAGAGAAACCTTCTTCAGGCCATTGTTCATGATAAACAAGTTCCATTCCAGCAGATACAATATATCCAGGAGACATATCTTCAACTAGATCACCGCTACCAGGCATTCTTACTTCTTTGCCAAGAAGACCATTAGCTATAGAATTAGCAAAGAAATCATCTGCATGTACAACAGCTGCTTTTGTAGGTTTATCATCCACTAGATCCTCAATCAGTCCAACCATATTTGATCCCACATATTCAGCTGCACTAGCTTGGAAATAAAATAAATTTTTATGACCTTGTGAGAAAATCCTTATAGCACCACCCGATGGTATTGGATGTATTGCATTATATTTTGCAAGGATTGGTGATATTGGAAAAGTTAACTTACTGGAAAACGTTCCAAAAGTTAGGTCAACATTATCTACGTTTATGAATCTTTCATATTGTGATATTGCAGTTTCAGTATCAGATCTATTATCACTTATAAGTAACTCAACTTCTTTACCTAACCATCCACCATGTCTATTAATAACATCAACACACATTTGATATCCTTCTAAATGCTTTGTTCCAGGAACAGCAAAGTTACCAGTTAAAGGCATAGAGGCACCAATTTTAATAGTGTCTGATTGTGCGTTATTAATTGGGAATAGAGAAAGAGCTATAAAAGCTGTAAGACCTAATAGATTTAGTCTAATAAGTTTTTTTGTCATTTTTTTACCTCCCTATTGATAAAACATAACTTTATTACCTTATTTTAAAAAAAAAAATCTGCAATAGTTTTTTTAATTCTTTATTAACCATTAGAGTTGTTTACGTATATAAATGAATTAAAATGTAGATAATATCAAAGATTAAAGTTATTAGATTCAGTAGTAGTATAATAAATTGATTTATGTTTAATAATTAAAAAATGTTTTTAACTGTAAAAAAAGTTCCAACAACTTCCTGGAGTTCATCAAATCCGCAGAGTTTTAAGCTAAAATTACAAACAATTTTTTACTTAATTTTTGGTTTAGTTTTATTTGGGACAGGTGAAGGTTTATTGATTGTTTCAACAACTGGAGCTGCACCATGGACAGTTTTAGCACAAGGTATTTCTATAAATATTGATAAGTCTGTCGGTTTTGTTACATTTTTTATAAGTGTAACAGTTTTCTTTTTTTGGATATTTCTAAAACTTAAACCTGGAATTGGTACATTGCTAAATATAATTATAGTGGCTGTAATGTTAGATGTATCTATTATGTTTTTTCAAACTCCAATTCTATTTTATAATAAATTCTTACTCGCAATATTTGGTGTTTTTTTAGTTGGATTAGGAAGTGGTTTTTATTTAATGGCTAATTTGGGACCGGGTCCAAGAGATGGGTTAATGACTGGACTACAGGAAAAAACTAATTTACCAATTGTTTTGGTTAGAGCTTTTTTAGAGATAAGTGTTGTATCTATAGGATGGTATTTAGGAGGAACAGTCGGAATGGGAACATTATTATTTGCCTTTGGAATTGGACCTTCGGTTGTACTCGGTTTTTATTTAGTAGAAAGATTTTGTAATTAATTTTTAAAATATCTAAATAATTAAAATTAAACACGAGTACGTAACAAAGAAATAATAGAAACACTAATTAGAAACAATTTTAACCAGTATATTCAAGAATATGAAGACCGAGACCCCATCTATCAGACATATAAATTAAACCTGTTTCTTTATCAACATATACGTCATTACTTTGAGGGCAGCATCTTTCTTTATTACCCGCAGGAATATATGAGCCAACTTCTTTTGGATTAAAGGGATTGCTCCAATCAATTATTCTTAGTCCTGCATTAAACCATGCTATATAAATTAGGTCATTTTTTTCCATATCTAACCATATATTATGAGCCCCATGTCTAGATCCTGTTTGTCCCCATTTTTGGTCAACCGGTCTCATTTCAGTTGGATCTATGTCGAATGGCATATATGTACTAATTGGCAAGGGGATATCTTTATTTCTTAGATCATAGAATGTTACATGTGCTGGAGGATGTTCGCAATTAACCGTTACTGTTTCTTGAGTTACAATACCAAATTCAGAACCTTTTGGTACAAGGAAGCTATGAAAGCAGCCTGCCCAACCATGAGTTTCATGCGGATTATGTCTCCATTGAAACTTTGGATTTGAAGGATCTGTGCAGTCAAACAAGACGATACCACCATCCCACCAACCAGCTGTTACGTAATTACCCCAAGGGTTTCCTTCATGACACCAAGCTTCATTTTTTACTATTGAATTATTCCAGGAATAGTCTTCCCCATTTTTTTGCCCTTCAACCCAACCTTGACCAATAAACTCTGGGTTAGCTGGATCTTTCATATCATGAATTAAAAGTATCTTTTTATCAAATCCATCCCTATATCCAGAACTATAAAGTAATTTTCTATCTCTATCATAAATTGGTCTATGAATACCGTAGCCATCTGTTTTTACATACCTTAAAAATCTAGGATTAATTGGATCAGAAATATCAAATACTTTGAGCCCACCAACAAGATCAGGATATTGACCCATTAAATTCGGTCTTAATTCTGAATTTGTTATCATTATTTCATCATTTATCTTTAAAACTTTGTGCGTTCTAGCACCTGGTGAATCTGATATCTGATTTAAAATTTTTGGTTTTGAAGGATCACTAACATCTAGTATTGTCATACCATCATGACCATTGATTCCAGATGCAGCAACATAACATATACCTTTTGAGACTTGTATTTGAAAAGCATCACCCCAACCATTTAGTTCAGAGTGACCAACTAATCTAATATTATTTGCTTGCTCTTCCCAAGGTTCATTTAGCTTGTATTCGGCACTTAAATATTGTGCTCCTCCGCCTCCTACAATGGGATCTGGTTTATAATACGGTCGTGACATATTCATTCCTTTCTTTGGTTTTCATTAATTTTTAAATGGATTACATAAAGACACGTGACTCTGGGAATGGTACCCAAAATATGTATGTAAAAACTACATATGCAATTAAACATGTAAGAAGAGCTATCCCAAGCGATTTACTTATAGATGCTATATTCTTTTCTCCTTTAAAGTATGCAATACCAGACCATAAAAGCAAAATACTAGCAAACCAGAAACCGAATACATAAAGTAATACCAGGTAAACAAATAGTAATATTGAATATACTACAACGTTAATGATTGATGAAATTTCAGATTTATCTATTTTTAAATCATTATTCGTATTTCCTTTCATGATTTTCAAGGACCCTACAAATAGATAGACCGCTGATATAAAGAATAGAAGAAAAGAAGACATAATAGGAAATACCCAATCAATATATCCATAACCTTCCCAAATACCCTCATCTACACCAGCATAAGAAATGGATGCAATAATCAATAAAAGTATTCCGGTTGCAAGATCGCTATCTTGAATAAATTTTATAAATTTTGTCATAATATTCTCACTTAAAAATTGTTTTAAGATTAACTTATATTACTGAGTTTCCGGTTTACTTTTTGATCTGAATCTAGACAATGCAACTGCACTAACAGAAAATATGGATAAACCAATTAGTATAATATTTACTGACCCACTAAAGAAAACTTTTTGAACTCCAACAGCATGAGATATATAAAGTGATTGTACTAGAGAAGGTTCAATAATTGGACCGAGGATCAATCCAAGCCCAATTGGTCCAGGATGGAAACCAAGTCTCCGAACTAAAAATACAAAAATACCGATTATTAGCATGAGATATACGTCAAATATATTATTTCTAATAGCATATGCCCCAATTATAGCTAAAAACATTATTAATGGTGCTAGGAGACGTAGGGGAATTTTTATTATTTTAACTAAGAGTGGAGTAGCTAACATACCAATAAAAAATACAACAATTCCGGCTATTAACAAAGACCAACCAAATGAATAGACTAATGCTGCGTTAGATCCAAAAAGTTCTGGACCAGGGTTTAATCCTCTGAGCATCAATGCTCCTGCAATAACAGCAGCAGGTGCAGATCCCGGCACACCTAAGGTTACAAGAGGTATCATTGCAGCCGGTGCGGCTGCATTATTAGCAATTTCTGAGGCAGTAACACCTCGGATGTCACCTTTTCCGTATTGGCTTTTATCCTTACTCCAACGTATAGCTTCATTATAAGATACAATAGCTGCAATTGGGCTCCCAGCACCTGGAAGAATTCCAATAAAACTACCAATAACAGCGGATCTTAAGAAATGAATTGGAGCAGATAACACTTTTTTAATTGTTTTTATTACTACACCTTTTTCAGGTCTATATTCGGCAACATAATCTTGTTTTTTAAGATCAAGAATCATACTTAGAACTTGGGGAACTGCAAACACACCTATTAAGCCAGCAACAAGTGAAACACCGCCTCTTAATTCAGGTATATTTAATGTGAATCTATTTATTTCAGCAGCATGACTTATTCCAATGCAACTAATGATTATACCTATAGCAGCTCCAGCCAAACCTTTAAGAATTGACTTACCTGCAAGACTCCCAATGATTGTAAGTGCAAAAACACCAAGCCAAAAAAACTGCGGTGGTCCAAATTTTAATGCAATTGAAACCATAGGCCATGCCAATAAAAGATAACATCCAGCTCCAAATATTGTACCAAGTGCCGAGGCAAAGCAGGCTGCAACAATAGCTTCTTGACCTCTTCCTTGTTTCACCATGGGGTGACCATCAAATCCAGTAGCCATAGCAGCTGGAGTACCAGGAGTATTTACAAGGCAAGCTGGTATTGCATCCGAGAACATTGCACATACATACAACCCACCCAACATTGCAATTCCTTCACCTGTGGGAAGAGCAAATGTAAAAGGAACTAATAAAGCTGTTCCCATGGTTGCTGTTAAACCTGGCAATGTACCAACTACAAGACCTAACAAGACCCCAATTGTCATATACATTAAATAGGACGGACTTATTGCCATAAAAAAGGCTTCAATCATCAAAACAACTCCACAAACATGATAAAACAAATAAAATTCTTATAGATACTAATTTTATCTGAATAAATGTATTGAATTTAAAAAGCCACCCCAACATTTAGAATAAAAATACTGGGGTAGCTTATTTAAAAATAGAAATATTAGTCGGCGTACTTTGCTATTTCACCATCCATAAATGCATTGACTTCTGCAACAGACATATTATGCGATACGTAGCCACCATTTAACAATGCATCTTGAACAGATGAGCTCTGAGCTGCACTATTCATAGCTGCATTTAATGTTTCAACAACATCAGCTGGTGTTCCAGGAGGTGCCATTAAGCCCCAAGTAATTACATAATTCCAGTCAGGTTCAGTAGGTACACCCGGAAGTGTAGAAACTGGATTTTCACCTGCAAGAAGAATTGTATTAACAATAGCTTTATGTTTTGTACCATGGTTTGATCCGGTAGCTGCACCATCAATATGTGAACCTGCAAGCATAGGTATCATTTTACCAACACCGCCTCCAACTGGTACATAAGTTGTTTCAATACCAAGAACCTCTTCAAGTTGATTCCATCTTGATAAACCACTACCACCAGTTCCAGCTACAGTTAGCATACCTGGGTTTTCTAATGCGGCAGCAACAAATGCATCAATTGTTTGATATTCACTATCTAATGGGACCATCAAAGCACCAGCAGCAGATTCTGTCATACCAATATATTCAAAATCACCAGGCTTATATCCAACACCATCGCCTTTTGAACTAATAATTACATTTGGTACAACTGTGTTTGAAAAAGTACATCCATCTGCTTTTGAACGATGCAATTCACTAAAACCAACGGCTCCACCGCCGCCTGTTTTATAAACTATATTAACACTCACGCCTAAGGCTTCTTCCATACCAGGAACAAGACGTCTTGCCATTTGGTCAGAACCGCCACCTGGTGAATAAGGTACGATGAATGTTGCTTCTTTACATGGGTAGTCAGCTTGCGCTACACCACCAGTTAAAAGCATAGCTGCTCCGAAAAAGGATGCAGTAATACTTTTCATTAATGTACTAGTTTTCATAAAATTACTCCCTAAAATTTATTATTTTATAAGACTAAAGAAAGTCTAATTAAATAATATATTAATGACAAGTTAATATTTGCATATTCAAATTTTAATATCTATCGACCTTCATCATCAAGAACTGTTTCAATAGAGTCATCATAGTATTCACTAAATTCATTGATTTTTTTACCAACATGTTGAGCAAACATTTCTCTTGTGGAATAATCTTTTACTTTGTTTTTAGGATCCCATATTCCAGATCTTACTATTGCTTTAGCACAGTGTAGATAGATTTCTTTTATATGAACAATAAGAGCTGTTTTGGGGACTTGGACATTTACAGACATCGTTTCTAACAATTTACTATCAGTAGTAATCTCCGCAACACCACGAATTCGTAGGGTTTCACTAATCCCTGGTATCAGAAACATAACAGCCACAGTGGGATTTGATAGGATGTTAATATATGAATCAAGACGATTATTTCCAGATCTATCTGGTATTGCGATTGTCTTTTCATCTATGACTTCAACAAATCCTGGAAAATCCCCTTTGGGAGAGACATCTCCTTCTGTACCTAAAATTAAAAAAGGAGATTTACTTATAAATTCTTTGCAATAATGATCTATTTTATATTGAACTTTTGCAATAGAAGTAGGTTTTGGTTCGGTATAAAGTTGTTTTAGTTTATCGATATTTATTTCATTTTTTTTAGTCATAGATACACCTATATTAAATACTTTGAATTATGCGTTTGTATATTGAGTTAATTTTATTTTTTGAAAATAATTCATTCAAACTCAAAACTGAATTTGATAGAATTTTTTTATCTGCAGATTCTTCTAGGATAAAATTTTTATGCGCTCCCTCTAGTGATAAATACCTTCGAACAGAAGTTAATTCATTATTATTAGCTACAGATGGTAAATATCTTGTAATGAAGAAAGAATTGAATAAATCATTATATTTATCTTGTATATCAAAAAGATTGATATTGATAAATTCAGCAAAACCATGTTGATTTATACTCTTTTCAGGACCAACCCAAGATAACGTATAACGATTTGGTTTAATAAATTTCTTATGAAAAGAAGCATCTCTAGGCAACCTATTATCCCTAAGTTGTTGATAGGGTTTGTCATATAGATAACCAACACTTGGTACTTCGTATAATGTCACAAATTCCGACCCATCTCCCTCAATAAGTTTAAAACTTGCACAACTCTTAAATCCTATATTGAGACGCGCTGGAAACATATCTTCTGTAAGCCATGGATGAAAGTCAATTTGATCTTCTGGCAAAAGATCACAAAAAATAGCTAATAAACCTGAACCACTTGAAGGACTGTCTTGTAAAATAGCCATACTTTTATATTTATTCATTTATCAAAGATTAAATTTAACCTGAATAAATAATTTATTGCAAGATCAATTTATTAAATTACAATTATCTTGAATTTTAATGTTTGATTAAAGATAAGTTATAATTAACTAATAGAATTTAATAGATTATATTTATTATTAAATTTTTTTATAGAGGAGCATGTGATGAGTCCTACAAGAACAAAACGAGATGAACAACAATGGATGCTTGACTTGGCACTTAATATGCGTGGGAGAGTTCAAAATTTTGAAAGAGATGAATGGGAGACCCCAAAGCGTGCCCATAACTATAGAATGTTGCCGAAAATGTGGCGGCAAAAAGCAGAACATGATGAAGCCCTTGCAAAACAAGCAGAAAAACAAGGTTTTATTATGACTGCGTTAGAGCATTATGAACATGCGGTAGAATCCTACAGGATGGCACAACACCCAATTTACTATGATGATAATCCTGTAAAATTATATTTAACAAAAAAATTAACCGAAATGGTTGATAAACGAAGTTCTTTATCCCCTTATCCAATTGAACGTATTGAAGTGCCTTTCGATGATGGAAAAACAATATCGTGCCTTCTACATTTGCTTCCTGATAGACGTAAGGCTCCTTGTGTTATTTATGTACCAGGTATGGATCAGACTAAAGAATATTTCCCGAAAGTTATGAATAATCTCGGTATAAATAGAGGTATGCATGTTATTTCTATGGATGGTCCCGGACAAGGCAATTCAAATATACAAAAAATTCGTGCTGTTGATGAAAATTATGAACGAGCTGGAGCCGCTGTAATGTCTTATCTTCAGACAAGGGAAGAAATAGATAACGATAGAATTGGTATATATGGGGTAAGTATGGGTAGTTATTGGTCATTAAGACTTGCGAGTTATGATCATAGAGCAGCAGCAATAGCAAGTGGAGTAGCTTGTTTTAATCCCAATAATACAATATTCTCTGTTTCCTCCCCGAGGTTTAAACAGATGTTTATGTATATGGCTGGATTAGATGATGAAGAGGAGTTTGATAAGATGTCAGCTAATATGACAGTAAAAGGGTATTCAGATAAAATTAAATGTCCAACTTTATTAGTCACTGGTGAGTTTGATCCACTTTGCCCATTAGAAGATGCAGTTGAAGTATTCGAAGACCTTACATGTAAAAAGGAAATGTGGGTTATTGAAGACCAATTCCATCCATTGTGGAATGTTCCAAATCTAGGTAAACTTGATTGCCATCATTATATCATGGACTGGCTTCAACGAACTTTGTTTTCGGATAATCCTAATAAAAGTATATCAGATGGTAGAATAGCTTATGTATCAAATAATGGAGACGGACCTTTTGGTGATTGCGAATGGAAACCTACCATTGGTGCTGATGAAGCTTATTTTTAAACTATAATGAGGTAAAAAATGTCTAGAGTAAAAGCAGTTGAACAATCCGATCTTAGTCCTGAGAATCAAGAATTTTACAATATGGTTCCAACCCTCCTAGGAAGAGTCCCTAATTTTCATAAAACATTAAGTAATTCTCCATATTTGGCTATGGCATTTCTTCCTATAAATGCCCTTGCGCAAAGAGAATGGGAAGGAACCGATATATCAGGTAAATTAAAAGAATTAATAGTGATTAAAACCAGTCATACCAATGGTTGTAAATATTGTTATGCACATAATACTGCTTTAGGAAAGGCAGCGGGTATTGAGGAAGAACATATTCAGGCACTCTCATTAAATGATTTTTCTGATCCCAATCTTTTTTCAAATGAAGAAATCCTTGCAATAAAGTGGGCTGAAGCAGTTACTAATAATAAAGCTGCAGCTAACAATGAACTTTTTAGAGAGTTAACAGAAGCATTTACTGAAAAACAAATTGTTGAAATGACTATTTTAGCAGCAATGTTCAATATGATTAATAGAATTAACGATTCATTAGATGTTGATTTGGAGGAACAAACTGAAGTTAATAAAATTAAAAAATCTCTAAAATTAAACAAATCTTCTTATGGTGAATATTTAGAATGGTTTTCTAGCTTTTGGAATAAGCAATTTCCTAGATAAACAATAATTATTCATCCCAAACTGGCCGGCGAACTTCTGGATTGACAGCACGATAGTTATTTGATCGAAGCTTTGATATCTTATTCATTTCATCATCGTTTAATTCAAAATCAAATATATTCATATTCTCATCTATCCTATTTTTTGATCGAGCCCCTGGAATAATAATAGTTCCTTGTTGTTGAATTAACCATCGAAGACCAACTTGTGCTATTGATTTATCATAAATTTCACCAATCTCTTTTAAGATAGGATCTTGTAAAATCTTACCTCTACCAAGTGGCACATAACATGTCATGAGAAGATCATGCTTTTTGCATGCTTCCATAACTTTGTTTTGGTTAATATAAGCGTGATATTCAAATTGATTTATGAACAATTTTTCAGAGCAAAGTTTAACTGCTTGATCCATTAGGTTAACTGTAAAGTTTGATACACCAATATTTTTTGCGTATCCCTCTTCTTTTGCTTTTACGAGTGCACCAAGTGTTTCTTCTAATGGGACAGTTCTTGATGGCCAGTGAATTAATAGTAAATCAACATAATCTAATTGCATTGCATTTAAACTTGTTTCAACTGACCGTGCAAAGTCATCAGACTTTGCATTATCCTCAGTTACTTTTGTGGTGATCCAAATATCTTCACGTGGTATACCAGAATCTTTTACCCCCTCACCTACCCATTCTTCAGAACCGTATTTGCGGGCTGTATCGATGTGTCTATAGCCAGATTTTAAAGCATGTGATATTAAGTTAACAGCTTTATCTGATTCTGGATGAGCCATAGTCCCAAGGCCAAGCCTTGGTATTGTTGCCCCATTATGAGTTAATGATGGTATTGAATTTTCTGGCATTTATTTATCCTCTCAATAATGGAACTAATATCAACAAGAATAGCAAAAAAATTATTTAGTGTATATTTAATTACTTTTTTTAGTTGATCTCTTTTTACTTCTTCGCTTTTGAAAAGAGGAGCCATTAGTTTTAAACTTTGATCGGAAACGTTTTTTTTGTTTTGGTTTAGAGCTTTCTTCAGTATTTGCATCCAAATCATTAGATTCAAAGTTTAGTGATTTTTCCATAACTCTCCACTTACTTTTATCTGATTGTGTGACTAGAATGAGTGAACCTCCGTCAGCACCAGCTCTCGCTGTTCTGCCTATACGATGAATATAATCATCAGCACATTGAGGAATGTCATAATTTATAACATGTTGAATATGGGGTATATCTAAACCGCGAGCAGCAACATCTGTTGCTACTAGTATTCGATACTTCATGTCACGAAAATTTCTCAAAACACGCTCACGTCTACTCTGTCTTAAATCTCCATGAATAGCATCTGTACTAAAACCATCATTAGACAATTTTTTTGCAAGTTTCTCTGTACTACTTTTTGTTTTGACAAAAATTATAATAGAGCCATTTCTTTCATTTAACTGTGTTAATAAATTAGGATATTTATCGGCATCCTTTATTCTTAATATATCTTGTTTAATACTGATTGGTGGACCAGAATTATCACTCACATCTACTCTAGCTGGATTATTTAGATATTTCTTTGAAATGCGGACAATATTTGATGGTAAAGTTGCTGAAAATAATAAAGTTTGCCGTTTCATTGGCATAAATTTTAGAACATTTTCAATTTGTATAGTGAAACCCATATCTAACATTCTATCAGTTTCATCAAGTACAAGAAAATCAGCTTTATCAAGCTTTAGACTTTTACGCTGAAGGTGATCATTAATACGACCTGGCGTACCAACAATAACTCTCGGTCTATTTTTTAATTGTGTTAATTGTCTTTGAATTGACTCACCACCAATCAAAAGGGCAGACCTAATTTTAGTCCTTTTACCTAACATAGCACTTATTTGGCCCATCACTTGTGTGGCAAGTTCTCTAGTCGGCGTCATAACAAGTGCAAAACTCTCAGGATTCGTAATTAACTTTAATACAAGCGGTATACCAAAAGCACCTGTTTTACCTGTCCCAGTTTGAGCAGAACCCAAAATATCTCTTCCCTCAATAGCTAATGGTATTGCTTGTGCCTGAACTGGTGTTGGCTCATTGAATTCCATATGTTGTAATGTATGGGTGAGAGACTCTGGAAAACCCATCTCTTGAAATGATTTCATTTTTTATTTAAATTTTATGTGATTATTAATTTACAATACCTTTCAGTACCATACTTCTATGAGTTTAAGGAAAATAATTTTAAAATAGTTTCAAATCATTAACATGTATATTATTAATATTTAATTTAAAAATAATCCTACGTTAAGAATATTTCTAAGTTATTTAACTTTCTTATATTCAATATTAATAAAAGAACATAAAATAAAGATTAAGAATATAAAACTATGACAACACTATTATTTCTTAAAATATTTATAGTATGCCTTTTGGGAGCTATGTCTCCTGGGCCTAGTATGGTTGTTGTTATAAATAATGCCATCTTCAAGAATAGATTTAATGGCATATTGACAGCTCTTGGGCACGGTTTTGGAATTGGGGTCTACGCTTTATTTGCTGTTTTAGGAATCGGTCTTATAATCGAGACTAATATTTTTATCTTCAATGGCATTCAGTCGTTATCAATATTCTTTTTATTTTATCTCGGTATTCAGTCCATTAAAAACAATAGTAAATTGGACTTTAAAACAAATGAAATTACTAGTGGTATAAAATCATTCCTGCAAGGATTGACAATATCTATATTAAATCCAAAGATTTTTATATGGTTTGTTGCCATATATTCGCAATTTATGTCTGGAGATAATAATTTATCTCTCAACATCTCATTGGTTCTAATTGCATGTATAGTTGATACGCTTTGGTATATTATTCTTGTTAATCTTGTAACATCAAAGAAGGTTTTTGAATTTGCAAAAAATAAATCGAACTTGATGCAAAAAATTATTGGCTATTTGTTTGTCTTAATTTCTATTGGTTTAGCAGTCAACATGTATACTTGGTAAGTATTAGTTAGAATATATTACCCTAGTAATTTATTTCCAAATAAATAATCATGAATAGCTTCATAAGTTTGATTTGGTCTTTCAAGAATCATAAAATGTGTACCACCAGCAATACTTGAATGTGTAATTTTTACATTCTGGGGGTAACTTTTAAAATTACTTTTATCTCCCCTTATTAATAATTTTGGTATAGTAGTATTTTCAAATATTTCATTTAATTTATTATTTTTCGACCATTTAACTATAGTTTGTGATGTTTTGAAGAAAACCTTTGGTGGAATTAAATCTAATGACCCTCCCCTAAAAGTCTCAGCAAAAGTCTTTGAGTTTAATAATCTACTTTTTAATGAATCGTAATAAGGCAAAAAATCAAGATAATTCATATTAGCAACGTTTATACTTTCACCACAATCATCTAAACATAGATTACCCTCAAGATTAATAAAAGCAGATACATCTAATTTTCTGTTTTCCAGAAGCTTAGTACCAATCATTCCTCCAAAACTATGCCCAACTATTATGATCTTTTTAATTTTCAAATGATCTAGTAACCTATCAATGATTAACACTTGATCTAACAGATCATAATTAAAATCTAACTTTTTCTCAGAATTACCAAAACCAACCAAATCTATGGAAATATATGGAATTGAATATTTCTCTTTGAGTTTTTTGATAATATAAGAGAATGCTTCTTTTCGAGATTGTAATCCGTGTATAAATACAAAATTTGTACCAGACGGATCAAGATTAATATCAACAGATATTTCTATGTCATTAATATTATAAAGAATATCCCTTATCCCATTGATTGCATTGAGTAAACACGATCAACACATCCATTATCTTTATACCATTGCAACATTTCATCTATGGACATGAAAGACTGAGTGGTAAATTTATTATATTATTTTAATAATAATACAAGTTAAGTCTAATAGATAAATGGCATAATATGAAATATTTTCGAAAAATTATATTATTATTAAGGGTGGACACCAATCTTTAAATTTATTGACTCTCACGATCTTTAAAATTATCAGATGAATATTGTATAAGAAAATTACCAGGTAATTGGTCTAATTTTTATCTTTATACGTTTAATCAATATGTATAGCATTAATTTAAAAATATTAGTTTATTCTCTTTTGTTTCTATATTTATCAGTGACGCTTGTTAGCGCATCTGAGAGTAATAAGAATTCTGAAATAGAAAATGTCATTAGTGCACAGTTAGAAGCATTTAAAGCTAAAGATATCTATCAAGCTTACAGCTTTGCATCTCCACATATAAAGAAAAGGTATCCATCTCCAGAAATTTTCGATCAAATGGTTAAAACAAGTTTCAATGACATTTGGGACTCAAAGCAATATCTTTTTAAGAATGTGAATCAGATGGATGATGTTGCCTATCAGGAAGTTCTTGTATTCTCTCAATCCGATGTCGCAACTGACTATTTATACTCGCTAAGCAAATATAATGGTAAATGGTTAATAACAGGAGTATCTTCTTATATACCTAAAGATATTGATATATAATTTTAACCAGCACAATGTATTATATATTTACCCCTATTAAATGGGCATTACTCTCATTTTATTAAAATTATTAAATTAAAAATAATAAGTATCATATAAAATTCTTAAAAAAGTATGAGATTAAAATATCCTATTATTTAATTTCTATGCCTTATTATTTTTTCTTTTTCGAACTTCAATATAAACAAAAGTGATAAGAACTAAACAAGTAAGAAAGAGTATTGAAGCAGTGATTGGACGTTCTAAAATTGCTATTAGATTTCCATCCACCATTACAAGGCCTCTTCTCAAAGACTCTTCTAGTATTTTTGCTAGGACAAAAGCTAAAAGCATAGGAGCAAGAGCAATATCAAGTTTCCTGTAAATAGTCAAGACGTTGCTGCACATGATCATCAAATAAAATATTACTATCAAGAATACCACATTCATCTTTCGAGAGTAAATTCCCATCAAATGAGAAGAGTCTAAGAACAAGTGTTTCTCTATCCAAGGTTATTAAATCCAAATCCAAACTACCCTCATAATATTTTTTATCAATAGATTCCGATATATTTGTTGTATGTTCAATGGTATAAAAAGAACTTTTATCTAAAGGAAATAAAACTATGATCATTTGACCCTTAGTTTTGTCTCTGACTTGCGAGTTTCTCTCCTCCATTGATAGGTTTTCAGGTGTGATATGAATATATATATTTGAGTCCTTCAATCCATGTTCGAGACCGCATACAAGCATCATTTCCCTAACCTCACCTCTCGTCATATCAACGATTGCAAGATTAAAAATACATACAAACAAGATAGCAAATAAATATCTCATAAATAGAATAATAGCACCAAGGTCTTTCTATAGCAATGTGGGGGTTATTACTTCAATAAGATCCATTTTGATAGTAAAGTTTTTCATCAACTTACCCTCGAATAGTTTGATTAATTACGTTTCAAACTACTGACTTTATAGTAATGATCAATAACATCTTCTATATGCTTCTCTAATAGCCCCTCATTATAATCAAGTATTTTGCATACTGTATAATAAGAATAGTCTTCAATGGTCTGTTTGAGTGTTAGCGTTGGCCTGTGGAGGGAATGAATCCCTTTCTCCTTGCTATTGTAATATTCTTTTAAAATTAATGTAAGCTTATCGCTCGACTCTACAACTTCAATTTCATGAGGATAGATCGGGCTCACATCAAATTTTTCACTAAGATTCAAATCGTTGAATCTTACAATTTCGGACTTTATATCGGGTTCGTTTGATATTCTAATTATGGAAACTGACATAAAATATTTATTTAGACCAAAACCAAGAATACGTTCAGAATTGATTTTTCTAGTGTTATTCTTGCTATTTTCTAAATTCATATGACATTTTAATGTGACATTGGGTATCTCACCCCTCGACTCCTCAGCAACAAAGAGACTCAAAATAAATACCAATGTGATAGCTAATAAATTTTTCATGTCTTAATCTCTCTCAGCAGTCTTTTGAACGCAATTATCATACTCAGGGGTATTGATCTTAAATCGAATCTCTTTACAAAATTCCTCATCTTCATTTGTTATGGCAATATTCTCATAAAGGAATGTGCCTTCTTTAAAAATACCTTCCTGCTTGGTACCATCTCGAAAGGTGTAAGTTCCTTGGCCATGATATTCATCATCTTTGTATTCACCGACGTATTGTTCGCCATTTGAATATGTGTTAGTACCTTGACCATGCCTTTTACCATCTTTGTGTTCACCGACGTATTGTTCGCCATTTGA
>JAQWOP010000024.1 GCA_029245795.1 Hyphomicrobiales bacterium | reverse complement strand
TTCTGCTCTTTTGAATATTGTTTCAACTGCCGCTGATCTTAATCGACGTTTAGCTCTATTCCTTATAACTGCAGTTCCAATTTTTTTTGATGCTGTATAACCAATTTTTGGGGATGAATTTTCAGAGAAATCACGCATATGTTTTAATAGGACAAAAGATGGAGTGACAGACTTTTGACCTCTCGATGCTTTTATAAAATCGTTTCTCTTTGTTAAGTGTTCCATTAGATTATATTTCTATTAAAGGCTATGCTGATAGACGCTTCCTGCCCTTAGCACGTCTCCTTGTCAAGACTTTAAGGCCACCGTTCGTTGCTTTCCTTGCCCTGAATCCATGCCTTCTCTTTCTAACAAGCACGCTGGGTTGATAGGTACGCTTCACTTTTATTACTCCTTAAAAAATAAATTAAGATAATCTATACAATAATATATATAAAACATAAACAAAAAATAATATTTATTTAATAATGATAAAATTTAAAATATTATGTTCTTAATATTAAAAAATAAAAAATATTTTTTATAGGAACTTAAATCTCTTATGACTGAATCAAAAATTACTTCAGGAAATAGAAATCTCATAACGGATATTGGAGGGATACAAGTAGGTAATTCTGAAAATATGGAGTTAATGACTGGGGTTACATATATAAAATTATCTAAGAAGTTTAAAGCGTCATTGGAAGTGATCGGAGGAGCCCCAGCTTCGAGAGAGATTGAATTGTTACGCCCAGAAAATACAGTCGAATTTATTGATGGTATTGTGTTGAGTGGCGGATCAGTATATGGACTTGCTGCAGCATCAGAGATTGTTGATATTCTCCATATTGAACAAAGAGGTTATAAAATAAGAAATTCAAATATTTCTATACCGATTGTTCCATGTGCAGCAATATATGATTTAAGCGAGGAGATATCTCAGAATATTTCATCAAAGATATATACCAAACTTGCAAATCAAGCTTATCATAACGCGAGTAGAGATTTTGGTTTAGGAAATTATGGTGCTGGGTATGGCGCTAGAGCTGGTTCAATTAAGGGAGGGCAGGGTAGTGCATCTATTATGATGTCCGATGGATCTATAATTGGTGCTTTAACAATTGTTAATTCTTTTGGCTCAACAGTTATTCCCGGTACTAATATATTATATTCAAGTATTTATGAACGTGAAAATGAACTTGGAGGAAATATAAGAAAATATTATAAGAATTTAGAGAAATATAATGCTGATAATAATATTTTTGATACATCAATCAATGGAAATCAGAAACAAGCTGGAAAAAATACCACTATATCTGTGATCGCAACAAATATTGAATTATCAAAATTAAACCTTAGCAAGATTGCAAAGATGAGTATTTCTGGATTAAGTAGAGCTATTAGGCCTGTTGGTACTCCTTTAGATGGTGATCTTACTTTTGTTATAAGCAGTTGTGAAAAAAAGTTAGAAGTTTCAGACCATTTTTTGACTACTATTGGGTCATTGTCTTCAGATACTTTAACTCGGTCTATAGGTCGTGCAATATATAATGCTGAAACTAATAATGGTATTGTTGGATACAGTGATATAATAAAATAAATTATAATAATTAAATTAAAGGAGAACTTTGATGAGTAAAGAAAAATGGAACAAAGGTAAAGAAATACGTGATGAAGCCTTTGGAAAAGAAGGTTTAGAAAGATGGGATGATCTTTATAAAATTTGCCCAACCCATGCTGATGCAATTCATGAGTATTGTTTTGGCACAATATGGGATAGACCAAATTTAGATCTAAAAACTAGAGAAATGATTGTAATGGCGGCTGCGGCTGCACTAGACTTACCTCATGAGGTTGGTTTGCATGTTAGAGGGGCGCTGAATAGAGGGGCTAAAAAAGAAGAGTTAATAGAGGTGATTCTCCAATGCTCTCCATATATTGGATTTCCCAAAACTAATCACGCATTAAAAGCCGCTCAGGGAATTTTTGATAACTGGGAAAAGAAAAAAGATGATTGGAAACCTCTTTAGAAAAGTAGAATTATTTGCTGTAACGCTAAATTAACTAAGTAAGATTATTTTTATAGCTGAATTATTTGATATAAATTAGGAGAAATAATAAATTGATGAAATCAGATGCAAATGCAAAGTTAAGTGAATTATTATACGATAAGAATTGCTATAATGTAGCTACAATATTTAATCCTCTTTCAGTCCGTATAGCAGAACAAGTAGGGTTTAATGTTGGAATAATACCTGGCAAAATAATTTCTTTGGATTATCTCGCAGAACCGGACTTAATGTTACTATCATTAACTGAGTTAACTGAAACTGTTCGAAGAATTGCAAAGTATGCAAAAATACCATTAATAGTTGATGGAGACAATGGCTATGGTAATGCAATCAATGTCTGCAGAGCTATAGAAAGCCTCGAGGATGCGGGGGCTTCGGGGATCTCTCTTGAGGATACTGTTTTACCAATAAAGTATGGAAAAACAAAAAACCCTGATTTCCTATCTATAAAGGAAGCCACATTAAAGATTAAACTAGCTGTCGACTCAAAATTAAACGATAGCACTTCTATTATAGCCAGAACAGGAGCTTACCCTTACCATGGAATTAGTGATGTACTCCAAAGAGGAAAATCATATGAGTCCGTAGGTGCAGATGCCCTATTTTATGTAAATATAAATTCCGAAAATGATATTGAAAAAATAGCAAAATCTCACAAAGTTCCAATAATATTGGGTAATAACTCTACACAATTATCTTTGAAGGAGTTATCCGAAATGGGGGTATCAATCAGTTTACCTGGTCACAATGCCTATTATATAGCAATGGAAGCATATAGAAGTTCTTTGGATAATTTACATAAAACTGGGAAATACGGAGACTTTAATATAGATATTGACTATATAAATAGATTATCAAATGAAGAAAAATATTCAAAAATTATAAAAAAATATATGTAATCTTTAACAAAGATTCTTAAGAAGGTAGTTTAAAATGATAAATAATTATGAACAATTAATAACTAAAGCATTTGCTGCAAATATATCTTCGAGCAAAGACCTTGCTGATATAAAAAATATTGTTGACCAAGTCCTCGATCAATTAGACTCTGGTCAATTGAGAGTTTCTGAAAAAATAAATGGTGAATGGGTTGTAAATGAGTGGGTAAAAAAAGCAATATTACTAAGTTTTAAAACTAATGAAAATCATACTTTGTCAGGCCCCTATGCAACTTGGTTTGATAAAGTAGAAGGAAAAACTGTTGGCTGGGATCATGAAAAATATTCAAATTCAGGTTTTAGATATGTACCAAATGGCGTAATTCGTAAGTCAGCATTTATTGCAAAAGATTGCGTTATCATGCCTTCTTTTATAAATGTTGGAGCATACGTAGATCAGGGAACAATGATTGACACATGGTCTACGATTGGATCTTGTGCGCAAATTGGTAAAAAATGTCATATAAGTGGAGGAGTTGGGATTGGAGGTGTTCTGGAACCATTACAAGCCAATCCAGTTATTATAGAGGACAATTGTTTCGTAGGTGCAAGATCCGAAATTGCAGAAGGTGTTATTGTAGAGGAGGGGTCTGTTATTTCTATGGGTGTATTTATAGGTTCATCGACAAAAATTGTAGATAGAGAAACGGGTAATATATACTATGGACGCGTCCCATCTTATTCAGTTGTTGTTCCTGGAACATTGCCTAGTGAGAAAATGGGCGAAGAGGGCTTATCTTTATACTGCGCAGTTATTGTTAAAAGAGTCGACGAAAAAACAAGATCAAAAACCTCAATTAATGAACTTTTGAGAGCTTGATTTTTTTCTAACGTGGGTGAGAATTATGATTGATAAAAATAAAGCACAAAATATTTTCCAAGAATTTTTGAGAATCGAGAGTATTACTCCAAATGCAAAGAAAGCTTTTGATTTTCTAGAAGATTTATTTAAAAAAAATAATTTTGAGATTCATAGGGTAAAATTTAAACTAGACGATTCCTATGAAGTAGAAAATATGTTTGCTATAAAAGGAAAAGGTAGTCCTCATCTATGTTTTGCTGGGCACGTGGATGTGGTAACCCCAGGAGATCATAATAATTGGAGGCACCCTCCATTTTCAGGAAAGATAGAAGATAATAGGGTCTATTCTAGAGGTGCAGAGGATATGAAAGGTTCAATAATTTCATCTTTAGTAGCTGGGATAAACTATTTTGAAGAAAATATGACTTCCAATGGAAGTCTAAGTTATCTTATAACAGGTGATGAAGAAGGGTTAGCTATCAACGGCACAGAGCCTCTAATAGATTGGGTTTTTAAGCAAGGTTTTCAAATAGATCATTGTATTGTTACTGAACCAAGTAATAAAGAGATGATTGGTGATACTATTAAAATTGGCAGAAGAGGTAGTTTGTCTTTTGAATTAGATATTATTGGCAAACAGGGTCATGTTGCATATCCAGAAAAAGCGAAGAATCCAATACCCTTTGCCTTAAAAGCAATTCAAGATCTATCTGGTAAAATTGATGAAGGTACAAAAGATTTTATATCAACAAATATAGAGGTCACATCTATAGATGTAAATAATAATGCACATAATGTAATTCCTGAAAAAATGAGTGTATCTTTCAATATAAGATTTAATAACTTATGGAATGAAAAATCTTTAATAAAGTTTGTAAATGATATTCTATCCAGAAACTTTAAAGAGGTGAAGATTGATTGGAAATTAAATAAGATATCTAAAGCAGATGTATATATTACAAGTTCGGGCGATCTATCTAATATATTAAAAGAATCAATCTATAAAAAAACCCAATTAGAAGCAGAACTTAGTTCATTCGGCGGGACATCAGACGCTAGATTCATTTCAAAATACTGTCCAGTAATTGAATTTGGATTAGTTGGAAGAACAATGCACCAAATTGATGAGAATGTCCCTTTAGATGAATTTTATCTCCTCACGGATATTTTCGAAGACTTTTTGGTAAATTATTATTCTGGGTAATCAATTCTGGTAAGGTATAGGCCACATGAAGATGCCAATTTAGCACATTGTGTTCTATCTTTTGCCTTAATTAATTCGGGAATTTTGTTTACATCCCATGATCCTATTCCTACTTTTATTATGCAGCCCATCATTGATCTCACTTGAGTTTGTAGAAAAGATCTTGCTATAAAATCTATAAATATCCTGTTGCCATGTTTTTTTATTATTATTTCTTCTATTCTTTTGATTGGTGATTTTGACTGGCAACTAGAAGATCTAAATGTTGTAAAGTCATGTTTTCCAACAAATGATTTTATTGACTTTTCCATGTTATCTAAATCGAGAGGTATGTTGATATGGCAGAATTTATTTAAGTCATAAGTCAGCGGGCTCTGTCTATTAATTATTTTATATCTATAATACCTCTTGATAGCTGAAAACCTTGCATCAAAATCTTCTTCTACTTTTGTGACAGCTAAAATACTTATTGGCTCATCCTTTAAGTAAAAATTGATAGCCTGCATAATAGTTTTATCATCATATTTCTTTTCAAGACTTATATGGGCAACTTGACCTGAGGCATGAACACCAGCGTCGGTTCTTCCGGCACCATGAACAGTGATTTTATTACCACAAAATTTTTTTATTGCACTTTCAATACTACCCTGAATAGAAGGTGATTTATCTTGCCTTTGCCAGCCACAGTAATTTGTTCCATCATATTCAATAAGTAATTTATGTTTCATGATTATTAGAAATTATTCTGAGTTCAGAATGATACCTTTCTTTATTCGGGAACCTCTAAGGAAATCACCTAATGACATTGGTTTTTTTCCTTCTCTTTGCAAAGTTAATGGTTTTATTGATTTATCTCCGCATGCGATCAATAACTCATCATCCAATAATTCTCCAGGAGTACCAGTATTATCCATGATTTTTGCTTCTAATATTTTTACTCTGAAAGGTTTCTTTAGATCATTATAAAGGAACCAAGCTCCAGGATTAGGGCTTAAGCCTCTAATTAGATTTATTATATTGGATGCAGGCTCTTTGAATGAGATCTTAGCTTCCTTCTTATCAATTTTCTTTGCATAAGATATGTTTTCATTACTTTGCCTCCAATATATAATTTTCTTATTCAAAATATCGTCTATCGCCTCCATAATCATTTGGGAACCAATTTCGGATAGTTTTGATGATAATGTTTGAAAATTATCATTTGAATTTATCATAATTTCATGGGATTTACAAATATCGCCTGTATCAAGGCCATCATCTAATTTAATTATGTTTACTCCTGTCTTTTTATCGCCATTAATTAAGGATCGTTGAATTGGAGCGGCCCCTCTCCAATTAGGTAGAAGTGAAGGATGAATATTCATAAATCCATATTTTGGTAGCGATAGCATATTATTTGGGATGATTATCCCATAAGATACTACAATAACTAGATCAGGCTTTATTTTGTCAAAGAACAATAGTTCATCCTCATCAGATAAATTAAAGGGCGTTCTAATTATTTTTTTGTATGATTCAGCAATTTGATATATTGGTGAGGAATTAATATTTAAACCTCTACCTGATTTTTTTGATGGCTGAGTGTAAACAGCAGAAATATTATGACTTGATTTTAAGAGTTTCTCCAGTGTTGGAATTCCAAATGAAGAAGAACTCATAAAAACCAGATTCAAATTTTCCATTTTAAGAGCTTCTTTTATTTATTTTAATGAATTTCTTTTCTATTGAATTTCTTTTAAGTCGAGATAAATAGTCAATAAATAATATACCATTTAGATGATCAATTTCATGCTGAACACAGGTAGATAATAAACCTTCACAGTCTAGTTCTTGTAGCCTATTTTTTTTATCTCTATAGTTTATTTTACACTTTGAAGATCTTTCAATATCTTCATAAATTTCAGGAATAGATAGGCACCCTTCCTTGTAAGTGTTTTTCTCATCAGATCTCCAGATAATTTTAGGATTCACTAAAAATATAGGGTTCTTTTTTTGATTTTCACCATATTGACAGTCAATTACCACTAGTTGTTTTTTAATTCCTATTTGTATTGCTGCAAGACCAACTCCAGGTGCGGCGTACATAGTTTCCGCCATATTATCTAATATATTTATTATATCTTTATCTATTTCTAAGATAGGATCTGATTTTTCTCGGAGTTGCTTATTAGGTATTTTTAGAATTGGGTAGATCATGTTTAAGCTTTATATATTAATTAGTATTTTATTCGAAATCATATTAATATGAAGGATATATTATTTAAAAATTAAAAAAATGATTGATAGCACACTAATAATTATGTTTTTCTTGATTGTATTAATAACAATATTATACATTCAATTAAATCAAAATAGAAAAAATAAAAATAATACAGATAATGAAATTTCAGAAATAATTAAGCAGAACGCTGAATTAAATGGAACAATAAAAGTGCTAACTGATCTATTTAATGGAAACCATGATAGGTTAAAAAATTCAATTGAAGATATAAAAGATAAGATAAATCAACAAGTACAAAAAGAATTATCAGAAAGCCGTGAAAAGACACATGAAGATTTAACAAAATTATCTGAAAGATTAGCCATTATTGATAATGCGCAAAAGAATATCACGGATCTCTCAAATAATGTTATTGATTTACAGGGCATTTTATCAAATAAACAGCAGCGTGGTGCTTTCGGTCAGGGTAGAATGGAATCAATAATTGCTGATGCACTGCCAAATAAATTCTATTCCTTCCAATACACTTTATCAAACTCAAAACGACCGGACTGTATTATTAAGATGCCAAATTCAGATGAAATACTTGTAATTGATTCTAAGTTCCCACTTGAAAGTTTTAATGAACTCCGGAACGCGAAAACATCAAATGATGAAAAGATTGCTCATTCAAAAATTAAAACTGATATAACTAAACATATTACTGATATTTCCGAAAAATATAAAATTCCTGGCGAGGTAAGGGAACCATTACTAATGTTTATCCCCTCTGAATCTGTTTACGCGGACTTGTATGAAAATTTTGATGGACTCATTCAAAAAGCATATAAATTAGGAGTAATTATTGTATCTCCAAATACACTCATGCTGAGTGTTCAAACTCTTCAGACATTGATTAGGGATGCGCAGATGCAAACACAAATAAGTATAATAAAAACTGAGGTGGGCAAGATTCTAATAGATGTGGATCGTCTTGGATTAAGGGTGCAGGACCTTCAGAAACATTTCAATCTTGCTAATAAAGATATTGAGAAGATTGTTTCTTCCTCAAACAAAATAAGTAGAAGTGGAAAAAAATTAGAGAAATTTGAAAATACTGCAAATTCTCAAGAAGTCATTGATAAAGACAGCAATTAGTCAGCATTAGTCCTTGATAGTATTGCTTGCATTAAAGTTCCATCATCGAGATAATCCAATTCTCCACCAATAGGAATGCCATGCGCTAATTTTGAGATTCTGATTTTATGATCTTTTAATAAATCACTAAGATAGTGCATGGTTGTTTGTCCATCAATTGTTGCGCTAAGGGCAAGAATGACTTCAGTTACTTCAAATTCATTTATCCTCTTAATCAATTTATTTATATGAAGTTGATCTGGTCCAATACCATCTAAAGCATTTAATACACCACCAAGAATATGATAGTAACCTTTAATAGCTCCAGCTCTTTCTATTGCCCACAAATCTGAAATCTCCTCAACAACACATATTATAGACGGGTCTCTTCGATTATCTGAACAAATAGAACATGGTGATATGACATCAATATTATTACAATTATCACAAAAAACAATTTTCTCACTAATTTCTACGAAAGATTCTTTTAGTGGATTTAGAAGCTGATCTTGTTTCTTTATAATTTCTAGCGCTGCTCTTCTCCCTGATCTTGGTCCCAATCCAGGTAATTTAGATAATAGTCTAATAAAATTTTCTATTTCATTTTTTTCATCGAAGCTCATAAATCATAAACCAATATTAAAACCTGGTGGTAGAGGAAGTCCTCCCGTTATATCTTTCATCTTATTTGCAATTTCATCATTTAATTTATGCTTTGCATCATTAAATGCTGCGATTATTAAGTCTTCGATAATTTCTTTTTCATTATCTTTAATAATCGATTTATCAATATCAATATTTATAATATTACTATCTCCATTTATTGTCATTTTCACTAACCCACCTCCTGAGCTACCATCACATTCGATTTTTTGAAGGTTTTCTTTTGCAGATTTCATTTGGTCTTGAATCTTACCTGCTTGCTTCATTATTTCAGAAAAATCCATTATTTAGCACTCCATTTTATATATCATCTTCATTTACGATTTCAGCATTGGGAAAGTGTTTCTTAATATTATCAATTGTTATTCTAGTATCTTTTTGCGCTTTCTCTCCAATGTAGTTTATTGTCCATTCCATATCAGTTATATTTTTTAATGTAGACTCCATTAATTTAATATTATCATTATCTATTAAGTCATTTGAAGTTAAATCTATATGACCAATTTTATATTCAATCAGTTCTAATTTTTCAAGATCAATAGCTAATCTAATATCATTGTCTATAATCATAGATTTTGCTTCTTCATATGACTCAGGAATTGTAGCCTCTATCTTTGTCTTTTTTACTAAGATATTTGTTTTTTTTTCTTCAGTTAACGAATCTTCTATTTTTGAAATTATACTATCTATTGGCGGAAGTTGATTTGAGTAGCATAATTTAATTAGCAACATTTCAAGAGAGATATTGCTGTCAAATGAATCTTCAACTTCATGGTATCCTTTGAGTAAGATTTGCCACATATGTATAAGAGAAGAAACATCAATATCTTGAATTATTGATTTTATTTTTTCTATTTGATCAACTGAAAGATCATCATTTTGTATTGGAATTTTAACCTTAATCAAAGACGCAATATGTGTTACTTTGGATAAATCTTTAATTATAGATATTGGTTCAAACCCGTTCTCATATATATGGTCAATTTTTTTTGCAATATCATCTATTTTAGACCAAATAAGTTTTTCAAATAGTTCTAGAATGAAATTTATGTCATTAAGATTGAGCATTTCAGAAAGTTTATCTTCTGAAATGTTACCATCACAGAGAGAAATTGCCTGATCTAAGATGGATAAAGCATCCCTCATTGAACCCTCAGATGCAGAGCACAAGATTTTTATAGATTTTTCATTGATTTCTACTTTTTCCTTTTTTGCGACATCAAATATATACTTTGCTATGGTTTCACTATCAATTCTTTGTAAATTAAATTTTTGACATCTAGATAAAATTGTTACAGGAATTTTTTCAATCTCAGTTGTTGCAAATATAAAGATTACATGTTCAGGAGGTTCCTCAAGGATCTTTAATAAACCATTAAATGCTTGTCGCGAAAGCATATGAACTTCATCAATAATAAATATCTTATATTTTGCCATTGTAGGTCTAGTTTGAGCAAAATTAATTATCTCTCTTATATTATCAATTCCTGTATTTGACGCTGCATCCATTTCAAATACATCTGGATGTCTAGACTCCAGAATTGCATCACAATTTAAACCTTTTTTTTCAAATGAGATTGATGGCAAATATTCTTTATTATCAATTGTATAATTTAGAGTTCTAGCTAGAACTCTAGCGGTTGTTGTTTTTCCAACCCCCCTGATACCGGTAAATAAATATGCTTGGCTGATTCTATTCGATTGTATTGAATTATTAATCGTGTTTACAATACTCTCTTGCCCAACAAGCTCTGAAAAAGACTTAGGTCTATATTTTCTTGCAAGAATTTTATGCTCAATTTTATCTGTCAATTTGCAGGTCTCATAAAAAGAAAATTATTGTGAGAAGCTAGTGAATGACCCGTAAAAAAATCGTTGGGGCTGCTTCTTTCCAGATCTGACCCAGTTGGCGATGATCACGTCCAACACTAACTTCTCAAGGTAAGTATAACAAATCAAATATAATAATGGTACAAATTCTTATTTGTTTTTTTAGGTATTTTGTTAATCTGCTTTGGAATATTGAGACTACTTAAGAAAGTTGTCATTTATTTTCAATTTTTTTCTCATTTCGCTTGCATTATAAACGCCAAGTATTTTAAGTTCATTTGAAAAAAAATCTAATTCTTCTAGGGCAAGTTGAACATTCTTTTCATGAGGATGTCCCTCGATATCTACATAAAATTGAGCAGCTGAGAAACTCCCACCAATAATATATGACTCTAGCTTTGTAAGATTTACGCTATTAGTCGCAAAACCACCCATAGCTTTATATAATGCAGCTGGAACATTTCTAACTCTGAAAACGATGCTTGTTATTGTTGGTTGTTTATTTGGTTCTGCATCGTCTGGCTCAGAGGATAAGATAATAAATCTTGTTGTATTATGATCTTCATCTTCAACATTCCGTCTGAGTATCTTTAGATCATAAATTTCTGCGGCTAACTCACTTGCTAGAACAGCTGTTGATACATCTTTGGTTTCTGAAATTATTTTAGCTGAGCCGGCGGTATCAGCTCCCACAACTTGGTTCAGTTTTAATTTTCTAATCACATTCCTACATTGCCCGAGAGCATGACGATGACTCATAATATTCTTTATAGTCTTTTCAGTTGCTCCATGAACTCCAATTAATTGATGTTCAATTGGTAGGAAAAATTCGTCAATAATATACAAACCTGATGTTGGTAAGAGATAATGAATATCCGCAACCCTACCCGCTAGGGAATTATCTATAGGAATCATCGCATATTTAACTTTGTTTTCTTTCACTTGTAAGAACGCATCTTCAAATGTTTGAACAGGTATAGCTTGCATATTAGGGTATTTTTTAACACACGCGATATGCGAGTAAGCTCCCATTTCTCCTTGGAAAACTATTTTATTATTCATCTATTTAACCTATCCATTAAATATTGTTCTTTAGTCTGCTTATATCGTCTATTGTATCAATACTTATTATATTATCATCAATTAATATCAAATTAATTTTTAGTCCGTTTTCTATTGCACGTAGCTGCTCAAGTTTTTCAGTTTTTTCAAGTTTAGTTGGTTTTGAGGAAATAAATTTATCAATTGCATCTCTTTTGTATATGTATATGCCAATATGTTCATAATATTTATCTGCACCATTTGGAACTGGTGAACGTGAAAAATAAATTGCATTCATTTCTCCATCAATTAATTTGCCAGTTGCTATTTTTACAATATTTGGGTTTTGAATATCCTCAATAGTGTCAATAACTCTACAGTATGTTAATATATCGGCAGTAGAGCTTTGAATTTTTTTTATACCAATATCTATCACTTCTTTTGAAACATTGGGCAAATCTCCCTGTAAATTTATAATATAATCATATTCATGATTTTCATCAAACTTTTGTATTGCCTCATAAATCCTATCTGTCCCACTTTCATGATCCTGCTTTGTTATTATAGATTGACCACCATTATCTTCTACCAAATCATGAATATTCTTAGAGTCTGTGGCCACTATTACTTTATCCGCGATAGAGCTTATAGCATTTTCCCAAACATGAAGGATCATTTCCTTCCCATTGATCTTTAAGAGAGGTTTATTTGGAAGCCTGGTTGAACCAATTCTTGCCGGAATAAGGATTATTGTTTTTTTGTTATTATTCATATCAAAATAAAGTTAGTAAAAAAATACTTTATTTAATATACGTATTATTGAATATTAGTAAATTTTTTTGTGGTTTTAATAATTCATTTAATATATAAAAAAAATGAATTTGGACACAAAAATATGGACAATTTTGAACTTAACAAAATAGCTGCAGCAGTTTTTGGTAGTGCTTTATTTATATTAGCATTAACTATTGTAACAGATTTTTTATACTCTGAGCCTGAACTAGAAGAGCAGGCCTACATAGTTGATGTTGGGGAGAGTATAGTAGACATGGTAGCTGTAGTTGAAGAAATCATAGAGATTGATGTAATGGCACTTCTTGTCTTAGCTAGTGCGCAAAATGGAGAAAAGGTAGCAAAGAAATGCGTATCTTGTCATAATTTTCAGGCAGGTGCTCCAAATAAGATTGGCCCAAATCTATATAATATAGTAGACCGTCAAATGGGTGTTATGGATGAATTTGCTTATTCCAAAGCTTTGACTGCAAGAGGGACTAATAATGATAAATGGAACTTTGATAATTTATTCCATTTTCTTGAGAATCCAAAAAAATGGCTTCCTGGAACTATAATGGGTTATGCGGGTATCAGAAAACCAAATGATAGAGCAGACCTAATAAATTACCTTCATACTATTTCTCCTGATTCAACATCTACTATTGAAGAGTAAGTTCTCATATAACAAATAGACAGACCATAGTATTTTAATTATATTTATTTTATGATTATAAAAACAAAGTATATATTTATATTTGCATGCCTATTCCTAATAAATAGCTTTTCTATTGACAAAGCAAACTCTCAAACCGATTTGAATTCTTTTGAATGGCTATATGGACTGACATTAGGTGATAATTTAAAATATAAGGATAACTTTTCTTACTTTGATTATGTTAATCCAGAAGCTCCTAAGGGAGGTAAAATTTCTCAACCAGCTATTGGTTCTTTTGATACTTTAAATCCTTTTAATTTAAAGGGAGTTGCTGCAAATGGCAGTTATTATATATATGATACTTTATTAAAGAGATCGGATGATGAGCCATTCTCATACTATGGCTTGATTGCAGAGAGTGTTTATCATCCAGATGATTATTCATATGTTGTCTATAAGATTCGTGATAATGCAAGATGGCATGATGGCATTGATATTACGGCAGAAGATATTATTTGGTCAATGAATACGCTCAAGAAATATAATCCAAATTATAAATATTACTATAATAATGTCACACAAGTTGAGGCATTAGATAAAAAAGTTGTTAAATTTTATTTTGATCAATCAGGGAATAGAGAACTTCCATTAATAACAGGGCAATTTCCAATCCTTCCAAAACATTATTGGGAAGAGTCCAGCAGAAAGTTCAACGAAACTACTCTTGAATTTCCTCTTGGGTCAGGTCCTTATAGTTTTAAAGAGGTAATCCTTAATAAGAAAGTAGTTTATCAACGAAATCCCGATTATTGGGGCAAAGATTTACCTATAAATAGGGGATTTAATAATTTTGATGAAATTATATTTGAATATTTTAGAGATAGACAGGTTCAGTTAGAAGCATTTAAAGCCAATGAAATTGATATTATTTTTGAAAATTCTTCAAAAAGATGGGCAACTGGGTATAATTTTCCTGCAAAAAAAGATGGAAAAGTCATATTAGATGTTTTTAAAACAAAAAATGTTCAAGGTATGCAGGCTTTTATCTTTAACTTAAGAAAAGAAAAATTTAAAAATGTTTTAGTTCGCAGGGCCTTAAATTTGGCATTTGATTTTGAGTGGCTAAATTCGAGACTATTTTATGACCAGTATAAGAGGATTGATAGCTATTTTGATAATTCAGAACTAGAGTCACAATCCTTACCAATTGGTGAAGAGTATAATGTACTTCTTGAGGTAAGTAATTTGGTGCCGGATGAAGTTTTTAATGAGGAATTCAGAAATGTAGTTGGTGGAAGTGTTCAACAAACAAGAAAAAATCTCAGAGAGGCTCAGATTCTCCTTAAAGAAGCAGGTTACTATATAAATAATGGTAAACTAGTTAATAGTATCACAAATAAACCGCTTGTAATTGATTTTTTGATTTCACAAATGGATATGGAAAGGATAATTAGCCAGTTTCAAATTAATCTAAAATCAATAGGAATTGAATCAAATATTAGATTGGTTGATACAACTCAATATCAAAAAAGATTAGATCAATTTGATTTTGATATTATTGTAGCAAACTTTCCACAAAGCCTATCTCCTGGAAACGAACAAAGAGATTATTGGGGATCCGAAGCAGCGCAGGTAGAGGGTAGTAGAAATCTGATTGGAATCAAGAATGAAGCTGTAGATACTTTAATAGATAAAATAATCTATTCAAATTCCAGAGAAGAATTAATTGCTAATACAAAGGCTTTAGATAGAGTTTTAAAATGGAATTATTATGTCATACCGCATTATTATGCAGCTGGTATAAGGGTGGCTAGGTGGAACAAATTTAACTTTTCGGAAAATATTCCAGATTATAATATGAACCTATTCACATGGTGGAGTAATTAATATAGAAAAGTTAAAACATTCAAACTATCTATTATGTTAGCATACACACTTAGACGTATACTTTTAATCATCCCTACAATCATTGGGATTATGGCAATTAGTTTTGTTATAGTCCAATTTGCCCCAGGCGGTCCTATTGAGAGAATTATATCCCAAATAAATGGATCTGAAAATTCTGCTTTATCAAGAGTTTCGGGTGGATATAATGGTGACTTTAGCCAGTCAACGTATCAAAATTCAGATATAAGTAGTAAATATAGAGGCAGTCAAGGTCTGGATCCTGAATTTATATTAGAATTGGAGAAGCAATTTGGCTTTGATAAGCCACCCCTTGAGAGATTTTTCCAAATGATTTCTAATTATATGAGATTTGATTTTGGAGATAGCTATTACCGAGATATTAAAGTGATTGATTTAATTGTTGAGAAGCTTCCTGTATCTATTTCATTAGGCTTATGGATGACATTAATTTCCTATTTGATCTCAATCCCTCTTGGTATGCTAAAAGCTATCAAAGATGGTTCAAAATTTGATGTATGGACATCAACACTAATTGTTTTAAGTTACGCCTTACCTGGTTTCTTGGTAGCTATTTTTTTAATAATATTTTTTGCAGGAGGCAGCTATTTGGACTGGTTTCCTCTAAGAGGACTTACTTCTGATAATTTTTCTGAAATGAATTTTTATGAACAGATTCTTGATTATATATGGCATATAACACTCCCGCTTATTTCTATGGTACTTGCCGCATTTGCAACAACAACTTTGCTAACTAAGAATTCTTTTTTAGATGAAATTGGTAAGCAATATGTGTTAACAGCTAAAGCCAAGGGATTGACGGATTATCAGGTGCTTAAGAGACATGTATTCCGTAATGCAATGCTTATAATTATATCTGGATTTCCTGCGGCATTTATATCAGCATTTTTTACAGGAGCTTTATTAATTGAAACTATTTTTTCTCTTGATGGCCTTGGATTGTTAAGCTTTGAGTCGATTGTAAATAGAGATTATGCGGTGGTATTTGCTTCATTATATATTTTCTCATTTATTGGTCTGATAATTAATCTTATCTCAGATATTTTGTATCATTGGATAGATCCAAGAATAGATTTTGAGAAGAGGGATATATAAAAATATTTAGGTGATTAATTATGCTAAAGATTAGAAATAAAGATTATCTATCTCCTCTATCACAAAGAAGATTAGATAATTTCAAGAAAAATAAACGAGCCTTCCAATCATTAAAGATTTTTATATTCCTATTTTTCTTATCATTATTTTCGGAGTTTATTATAAATGATAAGCCAGTAATAGCCTATTATAAAGGAGATATTTTACTTCCGATTTTTCAAGATTATCCTGAAGAAAGATTTGGAGGTTTTCTTGCTGTGACTGATTACAGAGATCCATTTATATCAGATGAAATTAACAAGAATGGCTGGATGATATGGCCACTAGTAAGATATAATTACCGGACAATTAATTATGAATTGCCTTTACCTGCCCCTTCTCCTCCATCTTATTTGATTGATAAGGAAACTCGTTGCAAGAATTATATTAATGGGATTGATGACGCGAGTTGTTCTATTTGGAATTGGAACTGGCTGGGTTCAGATGATCAGGGTAGAGATGTATTAGCAAGATTAGTATATGGATTTAGAATATCAGTTTTATTTGGATTAATCCTCACTATTTTATCCTCTATTATTGGAGTAATAGTAGGCGCTATGCAAGGGTTCTTTGGAGGACTAACGGATCTTTTTTCGCAAAGACTGATTGAGATTTGGAATTCTATACCCTCATTATATCTCTTAATTATAATATCTTCGATAATAACACCATCTTTTTGGTTATTATTATTTATATTACTATTATTTTCATGGGTGAGTTTAGTTGGAGTTGTTAGGGCTGAATTTTTGAGAGCTAGAAATTTTGAATATGTTTTAGCAGCAAAAGCGCTTGGAATTTCTAACTCTAAGATTATGTATAAGCATCTTCTTCCTAATGCGATGGTTGCTACACTAACTTTCTTACCATTTATTCTAAATGGATCAATTGTCACTCTTACTTCACTAGATTTTCTTGGCTTTGGATTGCCTCCAGGATCTGCCTCGCTGGGGGAGTTGCTTGCGCAGGGTAAAAATAATATCCATGCACCATGGCTCGGTTTAACTAGTTTTTTTGGAATAGCAATTTTGCTCAGTTTATTGATTTTTATAGGCGAAGGAGTCCGAGATGCTTTTGATCCAAGAAAAGTATTTATTGAATAAAGGTCAAATATAATAAGCTAAAGATAATAGATAAAATAATATGTTAATGTATAGTAGCAAATTTAAATAGATTAATATGGACAAGAATAATATTCTGGAAATCAAGAATTTTTCATTATCTTTTGGGACTGCTCAAAATTATAAGTTTATTATTGATAAAATTAATATTTCAATTCCAAAAGGAAAAACAACCGCAATTGTTGGCGAGTCTGGTTCCGGTAAGACCCTAACAGCTCTATCTATTCTTAGATTAAATCCTAATTCCTCTAACATAAGCAGTGATAGTGAAATATCATTTAATGGTATTAATCTATTAAAAGTAAATAGGAAACAACTAAATAATATCAGAGGAAAAGAGATATCAATGATTTTCCAAGAGCCATTGAGTTCTCTAAATCCGCTTCACACTATTGAAAAACAAATTTCTGAAATACTAATAATACATAATGGATTTAAGAAAGAAGATATCCAGGAGAGGGTACTTAAATTATTGGGAAAAGTTAGAATTTTGGATCCAGAAATCAAAATGAAAAGATATCCTCATCAACTTTCAGGAGGTGAAAGACAAAGAGTAATGATCGCAATGGCATTGGCGAATGAGCCAAGTTTAATTATTGCAGATGAGCCAACAACTGCGCTCGATGTGACCGTTCAATTCGAGATATTAAATTTGTTAAAGATATTACAAGATGAGATGGGGCTTACTATATTATTTATAACTCATGATCTTGGGATTGTTAGAAATTTTTCAGATTATGTTTATGTAATGCAGGAAGGGAAAGTGATTGAAGAAGGGAATACAGAGATTTTATTCAATAACCCAAAAGATCAGTATACTAAGAATTTATTAGGAGCAAAAGACTTAAGTTTTAGAGATATTAGGAAATTAAAATCAGAAAGAATACTTGAGGTTGAAAAACTTGCTGTTAAATTTGAACAAAATAAATTGTTTTCCAAAAAACAAACTACGAGAGTATTAAATAGTATCAGTTTTGAAATGAAGACTGGAGAAACAATTGGTTTAGTTGGGGAGTCTGGGTCTGGAAAAACCACACTTGGTCTTGCAATTTTAAGATTAATCAGGAGCGAGGGGGATATAATTTTCTCTGGAGAAAACATATCTAATAGAGGATCTAATGACCTTAAAAAAGAAAGAAAAAACTTTCAAATTGTTTTTCAAGATCCATTTGGTTCTTTGTCACCTAGATTAACGATAGGACAAATAATTGAGGAAGGTTTGATAGCTCAAAAAATAGAATTGGATTTTGAAGAGAGGATGAAATTAGTGAAGAGTACTCTTAAGGATGTTGGTTTAGAAGTTGGTTTTATGAATAGATATCCGCATGAATTTTCTGGCGGACAAAGGCAAAGAATAGCTATTGCTCGTGCAATTATACTTAGGCCTAAACTTATAGTCTTAGATGAACCAACGAGTTCTCTTGATACAACAGTTCAACTTCAAATATTAAATTTATTAAAAAATTTACAAGATAAATTTAATTTATCATATTTATTTATAAGCCATGATTTGAGAGTTATCCGATATATATCAGATCGAGTTTTAGTTATTAATAGAGGAAGTATTGTAGAAATAGATCATACAGAGAATATATTCAATAACCCAAAGGATGATTACACAAAGAAATTAATTACCTCCGCAATGTTAAATTGATATCACATATAAATATACTCTGGTTCGGGCGGAATGACTCTTCTTATGGCTTTAATTAGATTGTTATTTTTTGCATATTTTTTCTTTATTTCTTTAAAATTCTCTATTCTTGTATCCATTGTTGACATATTACTGTGAAGTAATTTCCTCGAGTCTAAATATATACCCACATGGCCGTCCCAGAATACCAAGTCACCATATTGAAGTTTTTCTTCTATTAAATCGCCAGAGATTAGATTGCCTAAGCCTAAGATTTGCTCATGAGTGTCTCGTGGACATTCAAGTCCGACTGAGTGCAAAGATGTTTGAATTAATCCTGAACAATCAATACCTAAAATTGTCCTGCCTCCCCATTTATAGGGTGTCCCAATATATGAAGATGCAATATCTACGAAATTCTTAATTGGAGTGTATTCTTCATATTTTTGAGGTTGTTTAACATGTTTCGCATAAATATAACCTGCACCAAATATTGGTACAAAACCATTTTCTATAGCATGCCATTCACATAGAAGTTTAGAATTTCTGAATAAAGTTTCTTTAATTTTTGATTTTGGATCGGGTCTAGAATATAGATTTGTACTATTTGCATTTACATAAGATTGAAGAGGTTGAGGAATAGCATCTTCTTTTTTGAGGGTATTTTTTTGGATAAATCCATAATACTCATCAGTTTGCAATTTGCCATAATACCAATAATTATGTTCTTCTTCAACTGCGAAATATTCACCAAACAAGGCTTCTGTAAGAGTCTCTGAAGATTTTTTGGGCTCTTTTTTTATTTCAGTAGAATTTTTAATTATTATGAATGAATTAATATTGCACCAAGATTAGTTAAGATAAATTATAATGATTTTTAATAAACGCATAAATTGATCTTATTCCCTGAGCTGCTCCTCCTTTGGGTAGTGTCTGATTAGTGCCACTATTCCAAGAATAAACATCAAAATGGATATAATTTTTTGTATTCTTAACAAACTTTTTTAAAAATTCAGCAGCCACAATAGATCCTGCAAAAGGTGTATTTGGTGAATTATTTATATCAGAAATCTCATTATCTAACCATCTTTCATATGGCATAAAAAAAGGCATTTGCCAGACTGGATCCTGCAGTTCTTTTGATAGTATTTGTAAATCTTGAGCAATATGATCATTTGTTGAGAAAAAAGGAACAATTTCCGGTCCTAAAGCAACACGGGCCGCACCCGTAAGGGTTGCCATATCTATTATTATATCTGGATTATCTTCATCTGCTAGACTTAATGAGTCTGCTAAAATTAATCTTCCTTCTGCATCAGTATTACCAATTTCAACTGTCATGCCACTTCTTGATTTTAAAATATCACCAGGTCGAAAAGAATTACTTGATATTGAATTCTCAACTATAGGAATCAATACTCTTAAATTTACATCTAATTTGTTAAGAATTATCATACTTGCCAGTCCTAAAATATTAGCTGCACCTCCCATATCTTTTTTCATTAATAGCATTCCAGACGATGGCTTAATATCCAGACCACCTGTATCAAAAGTTACCCCTTTCCCTATAAGAGTTATTTTTGGTTTGCTTTTATTTCCCCATTCAATATCAATAAGTCTCGGTTCATATTCACTAGCTTTACCAACTTCATATATGAGTGGAAGATTATTTTTTAGAAGATCCTGACCTTTTATCTCTCGTATTTTACATTCTTTATCTGCAAAGTATTTCTTAATCAATTCGGCAAAATAATCAGTATTTAATATATTTGCAGGATGATTTATGAGATCCATCGTAAAATAGATACTTTTTACAGTATTCTCAACCTCATCTTTAATTTCATCTGGTAGGTATAATTTGGGTTGGTTATTTTGAATTTTATTATATCCATAGCCTCCCATTGCCCAACTTATATATGGCAAATGATCTGTTGTATTTATATTTGAAAAATAATAATTATTGATAGGTAATGATTGAGAAAGTTTGTATGCAAATAGTTTTGAATAAGGATTATCTCTAGTATTTTCTCCTATTAACACAGATTCAATTTTTCCATTATCATCTGGCACTAAAAGGATCTCTCCGGGTTTAGCGCTAAAGTTATTTTGTTCTATCCAGTTATTTTGAGTTAAATTATCTTTTGCGAAATTCTTTAAATCATTTTTCCCAAGAACTGAAATAGGTATTGCATTTTTATTATTATTTATAAACATATCCATACTCTTATACTTACTAGTAAATATTTGCATCAATACCAGCTGCGACTGTCGCGCCTAAATTGAAACACTGATCTTTGAATTTATTATTCCATACACCTTTTAATATAAGAGGTTTTTGGATTTCTTTCCACTTTAATCCAGTGATAATTTTTTTTATATTTAATTCTGTGCCCGTACCATCATGACCGGCTCTAATATATAATGCATAAGGTAATCCATTTGTTTTATTAAGGCATTGGTTATAATTTCTGTCAAAAAAGTCTTTAATTATACCACTCATATAGCCAAGGTTCTCAGTTGTACCCAAAATAATTGCAGAAGATTCTAATATAGAATTATATGTAATATTGATAGCATCTGAAGAAATTATCTTTATATTCTCCGAGCCAATTGATTCTGCCCCCTTTTTTACTTGGTCTAATAAAATTTTAGTGTTATTTGAGGGAAGGTTGGATACTATAAGTAGTTTTTTCATATTAGTTTTCGCAATAAGTAAAGAAAGGATTTTCAATAATATCTTTTATATATATATTTAAAATAACGTGGTGCCGCAGGAGTGGATTGAACACTCGGCCTCACCCTTACCAAGGGTGCGCTCTACCACTGAGCTACTGCGGCCTTAGTTATCTTTAATAACTGAAGTTTTTAAAATTAATTAAATAATATTATAATAAAACAATATGACAAAGTTAAAAAAAAAAGACAATGAAAAACTTGCAAAAGCCTTGAGAGAAAATTTAAAAAAAAGAAAAGTTCAGGCTAATAAGCAAAAAGAACAAAAAGAAATAATTTCCAAGGGTAGTGTTAATAAAGATGGATAAGATTCGTATTGTAGGAGGTAATCAATTAAGTGGTCAGATAGCAATTTCTGGATCAAAGAATTCGTCTTTACCAATTATGGTAGCCTCACTATTAACAGATCAAAAGATTGTACTTGATAACATTCCTGATTTAACAGATATCAAGACATTAATCAGGATTTTAAAAGATCTTGGTTCTGACATTTCTTACTCTGAATCCGATAAGCAATTATCATCTATCAGGCAACTAAATAGAAGAGTTAATATATGCTCAAAAAATTTAGTTAGCAATCAGGCAAACTATGAACATCTATCGAAAATGAGAGCAGGTTTCCTAGTTATAGGTCCCTTACTAGCCAGAACAGGTTATGCGAAAGTGTCAATGCCTGGAGGATGTGCAATTGGAACACGACCTGTTGATATTCATTTAACTGGACTTAGAAAACTTGGAGCTGAAATTACAATAGAAGAGGGGTACGTAATTGCAAAAGCAAAGAATGGATTGATAGGTAATCTCATTAAATTATCCAAACCTTCTGTTGGTGCAACTCAGAATTTAATTATGGCAGCAGTACTTGCAAAAGGAGAAACTTCTATTGTTAATGCATCTATAGAGCCAGAAACTTCTGATTTAATCTCTTGTATAAAAAAAATGGGAGTCCAGATAGAGGTAAGAGAGAATAATAATATTTTAATACAAGGAACTAAAAACATTACCGGGGCATCTCATAAAATAATGGCGGATAGAATTGAGGCTGGTACATATGCAATAGCAGGTTGCATGACAGGGGGGCGGCTAGAATTAACTAACTTTGACCCAAATTTGTTAGAAAAACCATTTGAAATATTGAGAGATATTGGATGCTCAATAAAGGTAAATAAGAACAGTGTTATCATTGAAAAGTTAGTTTCAGATCTCCAGCCGATTAAAATAACAACGGAACCCTATCCTGGCTTTCCAACAGATTTACAGGCACAATTTATGGCATTATTAACTCAAGTGCCAGGTACTTCTGTAATTAATGAAAGAATTTTTGAAAATAGATTTATGCATGTTCAAGAATTAGTTAGAATGGGGGCGAATATAAATTTAGATGGTGATAAAGCAATAATAAACGGCAGGACAGATTTAATTGGAGCCCCTGTGATGGCAACAGACTTAAGGGCATCGGTTTCACTTGTTCTCGCAGCATTGTGTGCTAGGGGAGAAACTATAATAAATCGTGTTTATCATCTGGATAGAGGTTTTGAAGATTTAGAAAAAAAGATCTCAAATTGTGGTGGTATAATTGAACGAATTAAATAGAGAATAATACAGGGTTAATTAATGAGTAAAATATTTAACATAAAAGATTTGCAATCAATGAAAAGATTTTATGAACTTCAGAGAGAGAGGTCAGATAGCTTTTCAGGTGTATCAAAGGATGTAATAGAAATCATTTCAAAAATAAAAGATAAAGGAGATGATGCCCTCATTGAATATACCAATAGATTTGATCAGAATAATCTTATTTTACAGGATTTGCGAGTAGATAACTCTATTATAAGAAATAGCATTAAGAATATTAGTGAAGATCTACTTGAAGCTTTATTATTTTCTTATGAGAGGATTCATGACTACCATAAAGAGTTAAAACCATCTGATAAGTCCTATGTTGATAAGATAAAAACAAAAATAGACCTTAAGTGGAGTCCCATAGACTCCGTCGGTATTTATGTACCAGGTGGAAAGGCAATCTACCCAAGTAGTGTTTTGATGAATGTAATACCAGCAATAGTTGCAGGGGTTAAAAGGATAGTGATGGTAACACCTTCAATAAATGGTGCTCTTAATGAATCAATTCTTGCAGCTGCAGATATTTGCAAAGTTGATGAAATATATCGTATAGGTGGAGCTCAGGCAATTGCTGCTCTAGCTTATGGAACTTCACTAATTAAAAAAGTTGATATGATAGTTGGACCAGGTAACAGCTATGTTGCAGCAGCGAAAAAACATGTTTTTGGTGATGTTGGGATTGATATGGTGGCTGGACCTTCGGAGGTAGTTGTGGTTGCTGACGCTGACATAGATCCAGATTGGGTTATTGAAGATCTTTTTGCTCAAGCGGAGCATGATAATAATGCGCAATCAATTTTGATTACTCGGGATATAGAATTTGCTAGTATTATTGAACGAAAAATAAACGATAGACTTTCAAAAATGAAAGAACTCAATACACTCAAGAATAGTTGGGAAAGATACGGTAGTATAATTTTATGTGATAACATTGAAGAGATATCAAATCTTATAAATGACATAGCTCCAGAGCATTTGCAATTATGTATATCTAATGCTAACGAGCTCTTGAAATCAATTAAAAATGCAGGGGCAATATTTATTGGTAAATATACACCAGAAGCAATAGGTGATTATGTGGCAGGATCAAATCACGTTCTTCCAACACTACAAACTGCTAAATTTTCATCGGGATTATCAGTATTAAACTTTATGAAGAGAACATCTATTATTGAATGTAATAAGGATAATTTCAATCAAATAGCTCCTAGTGCAATCACTATTGCTGAAGAAGAGGGTCTTATATCTCACGCTCGTTCATTGAGGGTAAGGCTAGATAGTAAGATAAGCAAATGACAGAATCAAATAAACTAATTTTAGCAAGTAATTCGCCCAGAAGAATTGAACTTTTAAAACAAATTGGAGTCATTCCGGATATTATCCAAGCAAGTAATATTGAAGAAAAGATGAATAATAATGAGAAATTACCTCATGAGAGGGCTATCATCCTAGCAAGAGAAAAAGCTGAATCTATTCATCATCAAAAAAAATTCGATGAACATATAGTATTATCTGCGGATACTATTGTTGCAGTTGGAAGAAGAATTGTTGATAAACCAAATAATATAGAAGAAGCCCTAATTAACCTAACTTTATTATCAGGTAGAAATCATAGAGTTTATACAGCAGTTTGTCTAATTGACCAGATAGGTAATTTTCATGAGAGAGTCGTAGAAACAAGAATAAAATTTAAAAAACTATCGATCCAAGAAACTGATAACTATTTGAAGTCGAAAGAATGGAAAGATAAAGCAGGTGGGTATGCCATCCAGGGTATAGCTGGGTCTTTTATAATAAAATTGATAGGATCATATACTTCTGTGATGGGGCTACCTCTCTACCAAACTGCAAATTTGCTAAATGGTATTGGTTTCAATGTCAGTAAAAATTGGATAAATGAGAAATAAACCGAGAAACATAAGATACTTTTTCATATCAATAATTCTAATTATTTTGGCAACGATTATTTATATTATGAGTTCATCTGATTCAAAACTAGTTCTAGAAAATAAATTTAATGATCAAAGTATCCGATGGATTGAATTTAATAAATCAGAAGGACAATTACTTTTGGTGTTTGAATATTTAATAATCAATAGATGTGATATTAAAGAGGTTAGATATGGTGTAAATGGATCAAGACCAAATAATATTTTAGTCTTACCAACTTGCAATGGAGATATAAAGAAAATTGAGACTTATCGAACATTACCTCCATCGACCTTATCTATAAGTGTGCATTTAACCTTGATTGATGGAGAAGAAACTAACATTCGAGAATATTATGTGGAGTAAAAAGGTATAAGTTTTTGTAACCTTAGAAAATTATGTATTATTAATTATGGGAAAAGATACTTGTCCAATTTGCAAAAATAAGTCAATGAATAAATATGCTCCATTTTGTTCAGGTAGATGTGCAAATAAGGATCTGGGTAATTGGCTTACTGGAAAGTACGTTATCCCAGGTGAAAAAATTAATGATGAAACATTGTATGATAATTTGGAATTAATTAATACAAATAATAAAGATAAACTAGACTTCTCATAAAAAACTTTTTATAAATGTACTGTGCCCTGATAGCTCAGTTGGTAGAGCAAACGACTGAAAATCGTTGTGTCCCTAGTTCAAATCTAGGTCAGGGCACCACAATTCTTTTTATTTGGTCATTAAGTTATTTCAGAAAACAATATCTGGTAAAAAAGTTGCTATTTGCGGAAACATCAACAAGATAAAAACTGTAAACAACATGATTATCCAATATGGTATTGAATAGTAAAATATCTGTCCAAGTTTGACATCATTGTCTCTCGCAGAAGTTTTAACTGTATATACTAGTAGTCCAAATGGAGGTGTAAGTAAACCAGCCTCAATTGCAATTATTCCTATAATAGCGAAAGCTAAAGGTTCTATTCCCAATGATACCGCAATCGGTTCAAATATTGCAACAGTAAGAAGCATTATGGATATACTATCAATTATCATACCTAGAATAAACCAGACTAGTATCATCAAAAATACAATACCAATAAAACCAAAACCGGTTGATAAAAACATATCATTTATAGTACTAGTTACGCCGGTCATGGCAAGGGATCTAGAATATAAGGATGCTGCTAGAAGAAGTAATAATATTGGAGCAGAAGTTCTTCCAACAGATAATATTGTATCTATTATCTCTTTTCTTGTTACACCCTTTGTAATAGCCAATAATAGTCCAAGTGTTGCGCCAACACCGGCACCTTCGGTTGGAGAGAAAAAGCCAACCCAGATTCCACCAAGTACGAGCGATATTATTCCTATTATCCATAAAAAACTTAGCCAAACATTTCCTTCAGTTTTTCCAATTGATTCATCTTCAACTTTAAATCCATTAGTTGTACCATCTTTATTTAGCCCTACCAAACTTGGTTTTAGTATTGAGGCAAATAAAATATAAATCATGAATAGGAATGTAAGTAAAAGTCCAGGCAAAACTCCAGCAAGGAAGATTTGTCCTATAGATCTCTCGGTTAAAATACCCCATACAATCATTAGAACGCTTGGGGGAATTAACATACCAAGACAACTTGATCCAGTTATTGCTGCGAGTGAAAAACCATTATTATATCCATGTCTCTTCATTTCTGGATAGGCAATTCTGGTAAAAGCTGCAGCTGATGCAATAGATACACCTGTTACAAAAGAAAATATTGCATTTCCCAAAACTGTTGCAAAAGCCAGTCTACCAGGCAATCTTCTAAGTCCCCGTTGTATCCCTCTATAAACATCGGTTATTGCTCCAGATTTGCTAATAAACTCACCCATTAGCATAAATAGTGGGATAACAGCGAAGACATAATTTCTTAATGCTTCAAAAGATGTACTACCAACTAATTTTTGTACTATGCCAAAATTTCCTGTTACAAGATAAACTCCAACAATACTTGTAATTCCTAATGCAATTACAATATGAACTCCCATAGCAACTGAGAAAATAAGTAATCCTATTAATACAAATGTAGTATAATCAAACATTCAATATTAAAACCCTTCCTTGTCTTCTATTTCAAAAACATCCGTAATAGCTAAAACAATATAGTTTAAAAAGCAAAATACACTCCCAATTATGATCATAAATCTAGTCGGCCATGTGGGAACTTTTAATGCTCCCTCACCCTCATATTCACCCTCAACAAATGCTTGAATTGCAATATCCCAACTGCCAGTAATCATTACATAAAAGAAAAACATACCAAGCAAATAGCCAATAAGAAGCATAATTTTCTTAATTTTTATTGGAAGTCGCGAGAGAAGAATATCTGATTGTAACATAGACCTCGATCTAATAGCATAACCAGCTTGAAGGAATATTATAATTACTATTGAATTTTCGACAATATCCTTTGTTCCATTTAGGGGAAAGTTCAGGAAACTTCTCGATAATGCATCCGCAACAATCAAGAAAGACAGTCCAAATGCCCAAACCGCGGCAAAGACCATCATAACTTTTGCAATTCTATCGCTCAAATTGATTAGGTGCATTATTTTTTGTATTCTTTTTTGAGGTTTAAAATTTATCTGAAGGCACAATAAAGCACCTTCAGATATGATTTTTATTTAACTTCGTAACGAACTGGCCAATCGTATCCTTCAGCTTCAGCTGCATCCAGTGCTAAATTCAGCACTCTAATTGCAGGTAAACCTTTTGCATCTAGATCAGTTGCTACAGATTGAGGCCAGTCTCTTAGAGATTCAGCCCAAGCTGCCCTAACATCCGCTGAAAGCTCTGTTACAGTAATCTCTTCTTCCAGTGTATTTAGGTACTCAGGATATTGTTTATGGTTAAATATACCAACTTTTTCTTCGTATTCCATTGCTGATTCTTTGATAATTTGAAGCACTTCAGCTGGAAGTCTATCATGAGTAGCTTTATTTATTGTTAGGCCATGCCATGTCATTGCTCCAAACCCAATTAGGGTATAATGATCTCCGTGTTCGTACAATTTAAGATTTACCCACGCACTTGGAAACATTACCCAACCTTCATATAGGTTTGTTGCAAGACCAGTGTAGGCCTCTGTAAGAGTACCTTGAACAGGTGTTATACCAGCATATTCTAACCAATTTAGATTTAGACCAGCGCCAGCAATTTTTTCACCTTCTAGCTCAGATAAATCTGTCCATGGGAATGTTGTACCCAGGTTATAGCCTTGGTCTGTTATTCTTGCTAAAAGAACTTGGTCAAACTTATCTTCAAAAACGTCTGTTAGATAGGGTTCTTGAGCATAAACTCTTTGAGCAATTCTTAGGCTAGTAATAGGATTCATAGTTCCAAAAGGAAGCATCACTTGGAATGCATGCAAAGGTAGGTTTGATGGTTCGAAACAATAACACATTCCTCCAATATCAACTATACCATTTTGAACACCCTCAAGAACTTCGGTGTTTTTAACTATCGATCCACTGTATCCTTCAATCCATTGGATCTCATGATCAGTTTCTGCAGCAACACGCTCTGCAACCATTGGTTGAAAATAATTTTGCATAAGGCCAGCGTAGACAACGCCTGTTGGATGCCCTGATGCAATTCTCAATTTTATTTTATCAGCAGAAGCTGATACTGTTGAGGTAATAACAAATGTTAGTGCAAGCACACAACATAATACCCATTTTTTACTTTTTATCATTATATATCCTCCCAATTAGAAATGATTAAGCCCCCCCAAATAACGATAATATTATTAAAATAATTGATCAAGAAAAAAGTTTAATTACTTATTAATTTTAAATTTATGACAAAAAAGTCTTTCATAAAAAAATGAAAGTGAGATATGATTTCAAACTTTAATAAATCTATTATTGGATTGATTTGATTCTGTTATAGCCTCTAGTATTCTCACTACTTTTGCACCCTCATCACCAGAGGTTTCAGGTCTTTTTGAGTTTCTTACACAGTCGCAAAAATTCTTTAGATTCTCAACTACTCCATTAATTGGTGATACAGATATTGCTATTCTTTTTTCTTCATTAATCTTCTGCGTATAAAATTTTATACCATCCTCCTCACTCCAGCATGAGGCTAAGTCTCCGTGAACCGATAAAGAGGCAACAAAAGGCAACCTTAGTGAGGAATTAATTATTCCATGAGCTCCACTTTTAAATTTTATCATAACAGTAGTAATATCATCTAATGGTGTATTTTTATCAAACGAAGTGCTTAGAGCACATACTTTCTCGAAGTCACCACCAAGGTATAATAGATTATCAATCATATGGACCCCTAGAGCTGTAAAAGCTCCTGCAGGAGCCTCACTTTCTTTATCCCTCCATGGTCTATCTGGATCAGGACCAAAAGGTCTGCTAAAATTACTTTCAAAGTGATGTATTTTTCCGAGTTTACCATCAGATATGTATGCTTTAGCCAACCTTGTGGCTGGAAGTAATCTTCTGTAATGAGCAACTTGGAGAATTATATTACTTCTTGAAGCTGCCTGAAGACATATTCTTGAATCCTTTGAATTTAGGGTTAATGGCTTTTCTACCATTATATTTTTTTTTGCTTCAGCTGCTGCTTTTATCATATCAACATGAGTTGAATGAGGTGTTGCTATTAACACGCCTTGTATTCTTGAATCATTTAGAAACTCTTCAAGGGTATTTTTAGATTCACAGTTATATTGTTTTGAAAAGGAATCTCTTTTTTCTTTTGTGCGAGCAAAACATGTTAATAGCTTTACTTGATCAACTTGCTCGAGGGACGTTGCAAGTTTTTTGCCCCAGTTACCTAGACCAATTATACCAAGGTTGATAGTATTCATTTATTATAGATTTCTTTTATATTTTTCTATCTTGTCTTCATCCACTTCTATTCCAAGACCTGGTCCGTCAGGTGTAACAATATGACCATTCACGACCTGAATTGGATTTTTAACTACATCATCTGCTAAATACTGGTTTGTAACACTTGCATCCCACTCTAGTGTAGGTAGAGAAACAGCTAAATGTGATATTGCTGCACTACCAATACTAGTATCAGCAGTCTTTCCAGCTAAATTCACTGACATAGATAATTTTTGCATCAATTTAGCCCCTTCCATAACTCCACTGGCACTGCCTAACTTTATTAATTTAAGGCTTCCACCCATAGCAGCTCCTTGGTCGTAATGTTTTTGAATATCTTCTATTGAATGAATACCCTCATCTGCAGCAATTGGAACCGAACAAACCTGAGCACATTTCTTCATTGATTCTATATCATGGCCATTTACAGGTTGTTCAAAGAAATCAAGCCCAGCATCACCAGCTCCCTTCGCAAATGTAATCGCATTTTCTGGACTGTATCCCTGATTAGCATCAGCCGATACATGGACATTATTTCCACAAATCTGTCTTGACTGCTTAGATCTTTGTAAATCATGCTCCGGCAAATTCATTCCAACTTTGACCTTAAATGCAATATATCCATCATCTATTCTTGCTTGCGCCAATTCCATTTCATCTTTACTTCCGGCAATCATCCAAAACATGGGTGCATTTAATCTTTTTTTTCCACCCAGAAGTTCATACATTGGCTTTTGCGAATGCTTTCCGATTAAATCATGTAAAGCTCCATCAATTGCAGACTTTGCACTATGGTTTGCATGCATTAATGGCTCAATAAGATCTACTAATCCTTCATGGTTAGTTACTTCTGCTCCATCTAATCTACTTGCCATGAACTTAGTTGCCGCAACGAGACCCTCTGCCGTCTCACCAGTCATTGTCGGGGCAGAAGATGCCTCTCCCCAGCCAACATTCCCTTCCGAGTCTGTTACTTTGACAATTAGATTATCACAAGTTTCAATTAAGATTCCTGCCATTTTTATTGGCATTTTGAGAGGGATAGCTACTGCACAGGCTTCAATTTTTGCGATCTTAAACATTTATAATATCTCCTTAAGTATTATTTTCTAAGAGGTGACAAGAGGTCATCAATTGTTGCATTTTCAAGGTTATTGATTACCTCAAAAACCTCCATTCTTTTTGACTCATCATGATTTGGACTTAAATCTCTAAATTTTTCTTGGACCTCCACTATTGTCATAGGTCTTTCTTTTTCTCCTCGCATATGTTTACCATATAATTCAACTTTCTCCCCGTCAATTATTAAGGTTACCCTTCCTGGCCAGAATTCTGGATGAATAGCATCTAAATCATCGGCTTGTTGAATATCTGTTATTGAAAGTAGCCTTCTAAATTCAGCAGACATACCTGTATTCAACACATTTGTGAATGTTTTCATATCTGCTTTTTCTTGCGTAAGAGCTAGGGCGGCAGCAAAACAACCTGAAAACTGAGCATCTACAGCAGATTTTGGGTTACGTTTCAACTCAATAGGTGATCCACATAATTGAACACCATAAGTTGGCATATCAATTATAATTGAACTAATTTTTGAAGTTTCTACATCATATTTTTTTTGGTAATCAATTACTAAATCCAGAGTTTGGTGATTATATCGACATAGTGGAAATGGCTTGATTGCATTTTCAAGAGTTTCATAGCTCTTTCCAAGAGTTTTTGTGGCATTTTCTGGAATTGGTCTTAGAGCATAGCCCTGTAAAAAACCTTGTTTACCCTCAAAGACTTCTGCAGCTCCAATAAAACCAGATTGAGCAAGAGTAGCCGCTATAAAACTTGAATGTGTGTTTATCCCTGGATGCGTCCTTTTATTCCAGGCACCATTAAATACATATTGCATAGATCCTGCAGCTTGAGAACCATTTAAACCCATTGCATTTACAATTTCTTCCTCAGACATTTTTCTTGATCTACCTATAATTGCAGAACCAGAAAATGTTGCACAAGTTCCAGTGGGATGAAATCCCATTTCATGAGATGAATGTGGCCCAAGTGCCATCGCCAGTCGACAGGCGATTTCATATCCAATGACAACAGATGTAATTAATTCTTTACCATTAGAGTTATTTTCCTCAGCTGCAGCTAAAGCACAGTTTACAACTGAACCACCTGCATGAATGACTCCTTTGGCATGATGATTGTCATAGTCTAAACTATGAGCCATAGATGCATTCGCGAAAGAAGCCCATTCTGGCGCCATTTTCTCCCCAGTGGCAAGTACTGTAGATCCAGAATTTCCTCTATTTATATGTCGAATACCATTAACAATTGACGGACCTGAATCCATCCATTCGTATCCACCAATATCATTACCCATAATATCTAATATTAATTTTTTAGTATGATCAACCACCTCTAAAGGTAGGTCATCAAAATTTAAATCCTTTGCATATTTTGCATAAATTTGTGCAATATCCATTTTAGTACCTCTCCAATTGTATGTACATCCCAGTTATAATTAATTACAATTATTGTTGATCATGTCAATAATGTTAAGTTTCTTTTTAAGAAAGACTCAATTTTGTCTGATACTATTGTTAACTTAATTGACATAATATATTTAACATGTTTTTAATCATAATGAATAAATCTTATTCTACATAGGTATTTAAAGAATGGCAAAAATAGATCAAATAAATGTTGGAGTTATCGGTGTTGGATGGGTAGGTGGTATAAGAGCTACTGCTTGTAAGAAGAATCCGATAATTGATAAATTATATATAGCAGAAATAAATCAAACAAGACAAAATGAGTTAAAAAAAAAACTAGAGCCTGATGTAATAACTGATAATTGGAAAGACTTTGTGGACAATGATGATGTTAATGCAGTTGTAATTTCTATGACTCCTGAAACAAAAAGATTTCCATTAGTTATGGAATGTCTTGAAAAAGGTAAGCATGTATTTGTTGAGAAGCCATTGGCCCCGACTATTCGTGAGGCAGACGAGGCTTTGCAACTAGCAAAAAAAAATAATTTAAAATTAGCAATAGGTTATTCAAGAAGATTTGATCCTAGATATGCATATATGAATAAAGCACTTAAAGGTGGTTTAATTGGAGAGCCTGTAACTTGTCTTATTTCAAGGCATTCCACAAGAGAGTTGGGTATGAAGATAACAGGTAGATCAAATTTGTCACCTGCCTCAATAGCGGGGGTGCATGACTTTGATTATATTCTTTGGGCCATGCAGCCAAGAAAACCTATAAGAGTTTATTCCCAAACATCTGGAAAACTTTTCTCAAAGAATAGTGATAATCCTGATCATCAGTGGTGTATGATAACTATGGATGATGGAACAACAATCACAATAGGAATTGGTTGGATACTTCCTCCCCATACTCCAAATTATGTTCAGGCATTTATTGAGATTGTTGGAACCGAAGGGACGCTCACAATAGATGACTCACATAAAGATATTCAATTGAGCACGATTAAAGACGGAATTCAATATCCAATGTCTTCTATGCCTGGAGAACAAATTGATCATGTATTTGCTGGCTCAATGCATGAAGAGATTAATCATTTCATAAACGCAATTGTTTTTGATCACCCTGTTATGATTTCAGGTGATGAAGCAAAATTAGTAATGCAAGTAGCTCAAGCTGCTGATATGTCTGTTGAACTTGGTGAACCAATATCATTGCCAAGAAATGATTTTATTTAAAGACTAAGGATTAAAAGTTACTAATGATAACTATGTTTGAATCTATAGATTTCATTCCAATTCTTCAAATAATATGGATTGACTTATTATTAAGCGGTGACAATGCTATTATTATAGCACTTGCTTGTAGGGGGTTACCTGAAAAACAAAAAAAGATTGGTTTATTTTTCGGTGTTACTACAGCGATAGTATTAAGAATATTATTTGCTAGTGTTATTACTCTTATTCTTGATATGCCTTTTATTAGGACAATTGGAGGGATACTTCTAATATGGATTGCGATTAAGTTAATTCTCCCGCAGGAAGAAAATCAAGATGACAAACATGGTGAAGCAAAAACACTATGGAAAGTAATTTTTACTATTGCTGTGGCTGATGCAGCTATGAGCTTAGATAATGTATTAGCGGTAGCCGCCGCCGCCCATGGTTCTATTATTTTAATAATTTTTGGAATACTATTCTCAATCCCCTTACTTTTTATTGGAAGTAGTTTTTTACTGAAGATATTCACAAAGTTTCCTGTATTGATATGGTTTGGTGGAGGGCTCTTAGGATGGATTGCAGGTCATCTTTTATTTTCAGATATTGGAACCCAAAATTTATTTACATTTATTTCAGAGGATTATATATTAAGCGCATCAGTAGCATGTTCAGTAATAGTTATTGTGACTGCCAAAACGTTAACTAAATTAAAAGAAAATAGGAGAAAATAGGATAATGATTATAAATAAAGTTGTTTCAGAGAGAGCCGCATGGGTTGGGCCAGATATACAAAATTCTAGTGAATGGCTTCTTTATTTAGATGAAGATGAACTGAAAGAAATTGATATCGCATTGAATAAACTAAAAGATGAAAATATATCAATACCTTTTGCTAAAGAAGATTTCAAATTACCTACATTATCCAAAAGAATTCAATCACTTTATGATATCTTAGAAAATCAATTAGGCTTCGCACTTATTAGGGGTGTGGATAGAGAAAAATATATTGATAATGATTGTGAGTTAATATATTGGGGTATAGGCATTCATTTGGGAACTCCAGTTTCTCAGAACACAAGGGGACATCTTCTTGGGCATGTAACTGATGAGGGAAAGTCTATATCTGATCCTACAACCAGAATGTATCAAACAAAATTAAAAATGGACTTTCATTCAGACCAATTACCTGTAGATGTAGTTGGTTTGTTCTGTCAAAGAAAGGCTAAAAAGGGTGGCGCAAGTTTCTTAGTTTCTGCGCTCACTATACACAATGTTTTGATGCAGGAACGGCCTGATTTAGTGGAGATACTTCATCAGCCATTTAATCTGGATTGGAGGGGTGAGAATCCCGAAGGAGAAAAACCTTGGTATACTTGTCCAATGTTCAGTTTTTTTGATGGAAAATTAACATCTAGGATCACTTCACGAGCTTTCTTCGAGTCAGTTAGTCGTCATGGTGAAGATCTTGCTTTATCTGATAAACAAAGGGAAGCACTTGATGTTGTCCAAGAAATTAGTGAGAGGGAGTCACTTAGACTTTCGATGGGCTTCCAAGAAGGAGATCTCCAATTTATTAATAATCATCAGATTCTTCATGCTAGAGAAGATTATGAGGATTATGATGATCCAAAGTTAAGAAGGCATCTTCTAAGAATGTGGTTGTCATTTCCAAAAGAATACAGAAGAAACTTATCTCCAGAATTAATGGAAAGGTATGCTTTTGTTGAGGCGGGTGGAATTCCTAAAAGGGATGCAGCATGATAATTTCCGAAAATGTCTATAAAAAACGTCAGATAGGTGTTGCAGTTGTAGGTTCAGGAAGAATGGGAGCTCATAGAGCAAGACTAGCTGCACTCCATTCTGCAGTAAATTATTTAGTTGTAGCAGATATAGATGAGATTCAGGCAAAAAAATTAGCTGAAATCACAAAAGCAAATGGTTATTCTACAAATAATTTAGAGGTGATTAATGATCCAAAAGTAGACGTAGTAATCGTTTCGACTCCAGAAGATCAGCACAGGGACTCTGTTGAAGCTGCAATAAATGCAGGTAAATCAGTATTAGTTGAAAAACCACTTGCACTTACGATTGAAGATGGTGATAGGCTTGCAAAGTTAGCAATGGAAAAAGGGGTGGATCTGCGTATTGGATATTCCCAAAGATTCTTGCAGAAATATTTTGTTGCTCACGATGAAATTTCAAAAGGTAAGCTTGGACCTATATTGGGTGGAATGACAAGGGTATATAATACAAGAACAAATATGCTTGAAATTCTTAAAAGGTGCCCTGAGGCTACTCCTATATTAGATATCATAACTTATAATGTTGATTATATAGGATGGTGTCTGGGGCCTGAAGTTTCTCCAGTTGAAGTGCAAGCGATGGGTCATGGAACAATATTTAGAGACCAAGGATTTGATGTAGATGATATCAGTCTGACGATGGTTAAATATTCTACTGGAGCTGTCTTTTCTTTCGATATTTGCTATGCTTTACCAGGAGGTTTTCCAACTACAGGGCAAAGTGTAAGATTAGAAGTGATGGGTCGTGATGGAGTCATACTAATTGATGATGATCATAGAGATCAAATCTTATATTCAGAACATGGATACAGTAATGCTTATGCACCAGATCAAAAATTAAATCTGGCATTTTTAGGAAGTAGATCTTCTGGTGAATGGGCGGATGGTGTAATGTTTGGAAGAATTGCTGATGAGACAAAAGGATGGTTAGACTCCCAAGCAACTGGCTCTAAATGTCATTTAACCACAGCACAAGAAGCTCGGCAGACTCTAGCTGTAACATTAGCTATGGCTGAAGCTTCGGAAACAGGTCAACCTATTCCACTCGCAAATGTGTGAATAAAATTTATAAAGAATCTAATATTAATACTAACAGAAAATATCAAAGCCTTTATTTAATTTGAAACCCTTATGAAAGCAAGAAAAGTGAACAGTAATAAATTGTGTAATTTTTCTTTTCAATAGATTAGGATGGTTCTTTCCATCCTTCTCCTCTTAATTCCTCGATTGCTTCAAGCATACAAGTTACACTATAGGTAAGGACCATTGCTCCGCCTGGATTAACGCATACCATTAAGGCTTCTGCAATTTCTTCTGGATCAAGTCCTAACTTCAGGCCTTTTTTAATATGAGCCTTGAGATGTTGTTGGTTATGCGGATTTGATCCTTTAACTGCGAGGGCAATTATATGGAATAACTCATGCATTTTCTCGTCATAGATTTTTGTTTTTTGTCTAATCTCATAATCTAGATCTAGCATGATTTTTACATATTCAGGAAATTTTTCTGCAAGCCACTTATGAGCTGGGTATGTATGGCTTCTTCTTTCTGCAAATGCTTTTGATAGATTTAAAGTATTTTTATTATTTATATTTGACATATTGTTATCCTTTATTTCAAAAATTTCTTGATGTTACCCTTGAAAATTTTATTTTTTTCACTTTCACTTATACTCGAGCAATCCTCGACAAAATTAACAGGGTATGGCTCTCCCATATCTGCAGGATAGTCGCTTCCCAAAAAAATTTGGTCAATTCCAGCAATGTCAATTAGATTTCTAAGTCCTGATTCTGAGTGAGTAATAGTATCATAATAAAAGTTTTTCAAATAATCTGACGGTAATTGGGAAATATTTGATTTTGCTTCATCTCTAACGCAATAGCCATGATCAAATCTTCCAATACCTTGTCTAATAAACCCACCACCATGAGCAAAACATAAATTCAAGTTTGGTAATTTATCCATAACTCCACTAAATATAATAGTGGCCATTGCGACTGTAGTTTCTAATGGGTTTCCAATCAGGTTCCTTAAGTGATAGTTTTTTAACCATGAATTTGCTCTTCCTCGAGTAGGATGGAAGAATATCAAACAGTTCAATTTATTAGCAGCTTCTAGTATGGGATATAATTCATCTGAGTCCCAATCCATGCCATTAATATTTGTTGCGACCATTGCACCTAGCATATTTTTTGATGAAACGCACCTTTCAAGTTCATATATCGATGCATCAGTATCTTGTAATGGCAAGAAACAAAATGATTGAAATCTAGATTTATTTATATTTGTATAATCAGATATGTCATCATTAACATCCTTAGCGTAAGATATCGCATTATCTTTATCTAATCCATGCCAATGCATAAGTGGACTCAAACTAAGAATATGCATATCGACTTTTCTATCGTCCATAGATTTTAATCTTTCACTGGGTGTTTCCATTTTCTTTGGCCACGGGAGTGGCATTGTCTCATTTCCATAAGATGTAGTAAGTTTTTCATTATCATCTCTAGAAAAATTTATTCCGTGCCAATCTCCACCCTTATCAGCTATCTTTATAGCTTCTCTTGGTGCCACATGCGTGTGCATATCTATTTTCATATTCATATGGTTAACCTTTTCTTTCCTAATTCTTCATATTTAATTTAAATATAGCTATTCTTTCTTTTCGAGGAAGATAATATATTAAGTCTAGTCCTGTATTTTGTAACAGTTCTTCTTGCAATATTAATATCATATTTTTTAAGTAATTTAACAATTTTATCATCAGATAATATATTCTGAGGAGTCTCATTATTAATTAATTCTTTTATTCTATTTTCGATACTCTTTGATGATATTCTTTCACCTTGGATTATATTATTTAGTCCATTTCCAAAAAAATATTTCATCTCAAAGGTTCCTCTTGGAGTTTCAATAAATTTATTTTGTATAGACCTGCTTATTGTTGAAATATGAAGATTGGTAATCTTTGATATTTTCTCTAAATTTAGGGGTTTCATAAAATTAATCCCGGATTCCAAAAAATCTCTTTGTTGGAGAATAATTTCATGGGCAATTCTTAGTAATGTTTTTTGTCTTTGGGCAATGCTACTAATTAACATCTTAGCATCATTAAAATGACTACTCATAAATTCATTATGTTTATTTTTTTTATTATTGATAATATGGTTATAGGAGTTATCAATAGTTAAAGTATTAAAATAATTTTTTACAAGTTGGATAGAGTATACACCGCTTGGATTTTTATAAATAGTTACATCAGGGGTAATGATTCCAAGAACGTCACGAGAAAAATTAAGTCCCGGTTTAGGATTACACTTTCTTATAAGGTTAATTAATTTAAATAGTTCTTCTTTATTAACACTGATTTTTTGGCATAATTCTCTATAGTTATCATCTGCTAATATTTCGATATTAGAGAGTAAATTTGATAAATTTTCATTCATTTGTTTTTTTTCACTTAGTTGAAGAAAAAGACATTCGCTTAGAGATCTTGAAAAGACACCAGTGGGATCAAAACTATGCAACTTTTCTATTGTTTTAGAATAGAATTCATAAGATACACCAAGCCTATCACAAACAAATTTGTCATCTTCAGTTATGTATCCAGCTTCGTCAAGAATATTGATTAAGTATGTTGCAAGAATTTTTTCTTTATTATTTAAATTTGCAATTATTAATTGCTCGAGTAGATGTTCTCTAAGTGATTTTGTGTAATTTATATTATTAATTAAGTCTATATTTGTTGTATTTTTAGAATATTTATCTGCAATTTTATTTATTCTTAATTCACCAGAGTTTCTTCCAGTATCATTTTCAATAAGCAATGGGTTTTCTGCAATTTCCTTTTCAATGAAATCTTCTAATTCTATATTATTCAGCCTTAACAATTTAATAGTTAATTGAATTTGAGGAGAAAGTGTTTGTGTCAGGGAAACTTTCTGAATGTTTTTTAGGCCAAGACTCATATCAATTAATTAAATATTAAATTGGTTTCCAAGATAAACTTTCTTTGCTTCATCGCTATTGACTATTTCAGTAGAAGTGCCGCTTATTAATAAATTTCCCTCATAAATAATGTATGCTCTATCGCTTAATCCTAGAGTCTCTCTAACATTATGATCTGTTATTAAAATACCAATTTTGCTATCACTCAGAGATTTTATAATATTCTTTATTTCCTCAATTGCTAATGGGTCTACTCCAGAGAATGGCTCATCCATGAGGATATATTTTGGTTTTCCGGCGATTGATCTTGCAATTTCTACACGTCTTCTTTCTCCACCAGATAATAATCTTGCAGGGTTTTTTTGAATCTTTTCAAGTCCAAATATCGAAAGCAGCTTGTCCAATTCTATTTTTCTTAGTTTTGAGTCTTTTTCAGTAATTTCTAATATACAATTTATATTATCCCTTACATTCATTCCCCTAAAAATAGATGGTTCTTGCGGAAGATAACTAATACCAAGTCTTGCTCTGCTATACATAGCTAGCCTTGTGATATCTATATTATTTAGTTTTATTTTTCCCTTACGAGGTTTTATCAATCCCATAATCATATAGAACAAGGTCGTTTTCCCAGCACCATTTGGCCCAAGTAAACCAATTATTTCACCTGGTTTCACCGCGAGTGAGAGATCATGAATAACATTTATCCCGTTATAATCTTTTGCAACATTTTCAACTAATAGAGAATCTTCTGTCATTTCTATACTTTAAATTCTAATTATTTGGCGGAGTTATAAATGCTTTAACTCTCTCAGATGAGTCCATTTTTATTCTCATGGTATCGAGATCCACAGTTACTTTTTCTGCTTTAATTGCATTACCTTCACCTCTACTAATAATAACGTCATTTTGTAAAATTAGTTGATTAACAATTAAATTATATTCCGCGGTCTCACTTGTCACAATTTGATTATCAAATTCTATTAATACATTACCGGAGCATAGTATTTTTTGAATATCTATACTTTTAGTAATTGAATTAAAAGCATATGAAAGGACTAACTTATCACTTGATATGGTAATATTTTCTTGATTTACCCTAACCTTTCCTTCAAATATTGCTATTTTTTCGCTATCGATAATTTCGAGTGAAGAGCTTTCTATATTGATTGGAGATTTATTCAATAACATAGAGCTATCTTCAGCTTTTGAATCAATAATAATTAAATTATAAATAATAAAGATATTTAAGATCAGAGTTATTTTTTTTATATTTCTAAACATTTAGATTGCTTTCCAATTATAAGAATAACACCATTATTAAATTTTATCTTATTACCATTATCATTGATTTCAAATGTTTCACTCTGAATACATAGATCATTAAATTTTACTAACACTGGACTTGGGCTCATTATCTTATTTTTTTTCAAATCAATAAATACATTTTTAATAAAAACAAGGATGCTTTTATCCGAACGAATTTCAATATTATCCTCTAACTTTAAATATTTCTTTTCATTATCATATGTTGCTTTATCACCAACTATATTTATAGGGTAATCTTCCTTTAAGATTAAGCTAGTTTTAATTCCGGACATGTTAAGGATATTTTCATTATGTATAGTATTCCATGATTTTTCAGAGGAAATTTCATAGTATTGATTTTCATTATTAACTCCAGAAATTACAGAATTTTTTGCTTGAAGTATATTTTCTATAAAATCTTCTCCTACTTCTTCATACCTATCATCAATCTGTTCAATTGAAGCTATATTAGGATCTTGAAGAGAATAATTATATATTGCAAAAAAAAGAAGGAATATGATAATTAATAAAATTGATTTATCAAGGATTCTTATCTTTTTCGAATGTTCAAGAACACTTTTAATCTGATTATGGTGATATTTATCGTCCATATTAGTTTCTATATTTTAGAGAGGGTATCATCTTATTAGTGATCGAAGATATTTTGGTTATGCCAGCCTCTTAAGTCCAACTCTACTTGTGTATTAAGAAATTTAAAACACGCATACGCAAGATCGTATCGATTCTCTCTTTGGAGCATTTGGTCAAGATTTTTCTTAATATCATGCAAATAAATCACATCATTAGCTGCATATTTTTTTTGATTATCCGTTAATTCTTTTGCTCCCCAATCAGAACTTTGTTGCTCTTTTGATAATTCTATATTCAACAATTCTTTGCAAAGATCCTTTAATCCATGCCTATCTGTATAGGTTCTTGCAATTTTGGAAGCAATCTTAGTGCAATAGATATTATTTATACTAATATCATAGGTTCTATTGAGTATTGCAACATCAAATCTCGCGAAATGAAAAATCTTAAGGATTTTTTCTTCTTTTAAAATTTTCAATAGATTTGGTGCTGGTTTCTTATCTTTGTTAATTTTGATTAAATGTATTTCATCATTATCAGTTTTAAGTTGAATCAGACATAATCTATCTCTATTTGGATTAAGTCCCAGTGTTTCGGTATCAATAGCTATTTCATTGCCTAGATTTATATTGTCAGGCAAGTCATCGAAGTGCATATGAATATTTATTTTCTTTTGGCTCAATGTTCTTCCTTTTTATTTTTTTTATTTTAAATAATTTATTTAAGTATATATTCTGGTTTCTATAGACTATTTTTTTTTTATTTTTTTATGATAAATATATATTATATTTCTATTTAATTATATTAGATTATTTTTTTTAAAATTAATACATTGGAGAATTAAATCAGCATACCATCAAAAAGTAGTAAAATTGTATCCATATTTGGAGGAACGGGGTTTATTGGAAGAAATTTAGTTCGACAACTTGTAAAAGAAGGTTATCGAATAAAGTTTGCTACAAGGTATCCTGGTCAAGCAAATTATATCCGTGTATCGGGTAATATAGGGCAAGTTGAGGCGGTTAAAGTTAATATATACGATGAAGGATCTATATCTAGTTTTTTGAAAGGATCAAATTTTGTTATTAATTTAATAGGAATCTTGAATCAAACACGTAAGCATAAATTTAATTATATTCATTCAGAACTGCCAAAAAAGATTGCATCTTTCTCAAAGAAAATGGATGTTGAGCGATTTATACATATATCAGCCTTGGGTTCAGATATAAGATCAAAATCTATATATTTAAGAAGTAAGGCTAATGGAGAGGAGGCTGTTTTCTCCAAAAACCAAAACTCAACAATAATCAAACCTTCTCTTGTTTTTGGTTATGATGATAATTTCTTTAATCAATTTGCTTCTATATTATCATTTGTTCCAATTTTTCCTCTCATAGGTTATGGAGAAACAAAATTTCAACCTGTTTATGTTGAGGATTTAGCCAAACTGATCGTCAGACATATTAGTGATACCAATAAAAAGAATATTTATGAGATTGGTGGTAATGAAATTTATTCACTTAAGGAAATTATTGAGTTCATAGTAAAAACTACTAATAAAAAAAGATTATTATTGCCAATTCCTTTTAGTATATCTAAATTATTTATTACTCCTCTTCAAATTATGCCCAAACCTCCAATTACATTTGATCAGGTTGAGTCATTAAAGCAGGATAATATATTATATAAATTAACTGATAATAAGATTGGCTCTCTTGGTGATTATATGATTCAACCTGCTTCAATAAAAAATATAGTGCCAAATTATTTAAAAAGGTTTTCTAACTAATAAAATAGAGGATTGTTAAACTCAAACAAACTCTATAAATCACGAAGGGGTATATCTTTATCTTTTCAATATATTCAATGATAATTTTAAGTGTTATGTAGGATGTCAAAAATGATAATCCAATAGCTATTAAAATTGTTATTGTCAGATCTATTTGCTGCTCTTTAAATAATGTAAATATTATATATATGAGGCTTACTAATAATAGTGGGAAAGACATAATAGCTGCAATTATAGAGGACTGCGTTCTCCCATAACCTAAGAATCTAGACATTGTAAGGCATATACCTGATCTACTTACACCTGGAACTAATGCGATAGCTTGAACTAACGCAAGAGGATAAATATGTTTTTGTTTAAAAATATTGACTTTCTTTTTTCCAATAAGGTCACTGATAAGCAATAAGATGGCAAAAATTAGATTAAACCATACAATAATATTAATATTATCTCGTATACTATTGATAACTCCACTATTTAGAAGAAGGTATGCAATTATTAATGTTGGTATCGCACTCAAGATGATCAGATAAAGTACTGTTGTTCTATTGAGAAAATCTTTACTTTCTTCATATGATTGCATTGGTATAGTTATCCTATTTCGATAGAAATATAAGATCATAGCTAATAATGAACCAACATGAAGGCTTAAATCTACTGAGATAGATTGATTAATATTCTGACTAAAAAAATTAACAATAGCTAAATGTGCTGAGGAACTAACAGGAAGAAATTCCGTAGCTCCTTGTAAGACGGATAGTAATATTAAATTTTCCAAAACCATGAGATAGAGTATATATTATATAAATTCATATAAAAGTGATTTTGATAAAGGAATTATTATTATTATTTTACTTATGATAGAGGTATAAGTTCATCATTATTATAATTTTTTACAAATTTTTTACGATTATAGAGCTTAAATATTATTATGATTAAGTTATTTCAATTTCCATTATGCCCATTCTCAAGAAGAGTCAGAATAACTTTATCTGAAATGGATATTCCTGTTTCAATGATAAATGAGAAAATTTGGGATAAAAGACGAGAGTTTTTGGCATTAAATCCTGCAGGAACACTCCCCTTAATTATTGATGAACAGGATAATATTATTATTAATACCTATGCAATTATTGAATTTATTGAAGAAAAATATAGAGATGATAATAACAAATCAAACTTCATCTCTGGAGATATATATCAAAAAGCTGAAATTAGAAGATTAATTGATTGGTTTGATAATAAATTCTATAAGGAAGTTACAAAAGTAATATTGAGGGAGTTAGTTGATAAGTATTATCTAAAAAATGAGATTGATAATACTAGCCCAAATATGGAATTAGTAAGATTAGCTCAAGAAAATTCATTATATCATTTCGAATATATTAGTTACTTAATTAATTCACGTCGTTGGATTGGAGGAGATTACTTGTCACAAGCAGATTTTGCTGCAGCCGCACATATTTCTTGTATAGATTATCTTGGAAAAATTGATTGGAATAGGTGGGGTTCACTAAAAAATTGGTATGCTCGAATTAAATCTAGGCCATCATTTTCAGAGATATTAGATGATAATATACCAGGTTTCCGGCCACCAGAACATTATTCTAATCCTGATTTTTAGTAGATTTGATTATGAATATTTCCTCACAAATAAAAACAAAACTTCTTCAATCTGGTTTTGATGATATTGGTTTTACAAATATAGAAAATATTCCTGATCAAAGAGTAAAATTAGAGGAATACTTATCAAAGGGTTTTCATGGAGAAATGTTCTGGCTCGAAAAAAATAAAGAACGAAGGACACACCCAAAAAAGATCTGGAATGATGCTAAATCTATTATTGTCCTATCTAAGAATTATGGACCAGAAGAAAACCCATTAAAATTTATTGAGAGTGAGAAAAAAGCAAATATATCGGTTTATGCAAGAGGGAATGACTATCACGAGCTAATGAAGAAAAGACTAAAAGAAGCCAGTATCTGGTTAATGGATACTTTCGAAGTGGAATCAAGATATTTTGTAGATACAGCTCCAATAATGGAAAAACCAATTGCACAAATTGCAGGGTTAGGTTGGCAAGGGAAGCATACAAATCTTGTCAGTCGTAAATTAGGATCATGGTTTTTTTTAGGAGTTATTTTACTATCAATAAGGATACCATCAACAGATAGTGAAAAGGATCATTGTGGTTCTTGTTCATCTTGCATAGACATATGTCCAACTAATGCAATTGTTAAACCATATAAATTAGACTCAAGAAAATGTATTTCTTATCTCACAATTGAGCTGAAAGGCCATATCCCTAAGAATATGAGAAAATCAATTGGAAATAGAGTTTATGGTTGTGATGATTGCTTAGCCGTATGTCCATGGAATAAATTTGCTGAAATAACAAATGATATTAAACTTAAGGCAAGAGAAGAATTAAATATGCCAGACCTCTCTTATTTCTTAGAATTTGATAAAGAAATATTTAATGAGTTTTTCAAAGATTCTCCAATTAAAAGAATTGGAAGAGATAGATTCATAAGAAATATACTTATTGCAATTGGGAATTCAGGTATGAAAGACTGTGTATCTAAAATTATTCCTCATTTAACTGATGAAACAGCTATCGTACGTGCTGCATCAATATGGGCGATTAAACAACTTGTTTCTAAGAAAAAATTTGAAATTATCAAAGAAAATAACTTGCATTTAGAGAAAGACCATAGTGTTATTTCAGAATGGAATTAGATTATGAATAAATTATTTTGTTTTGGTCTTGGTTTTACTGGGAAGAATGTTGCCAATTATTTTATTCAGCATGGGTGGAAGGTAACAGGAACTTCGAGGAAAAAGAAGGATTTAGATACAAATATTAATATTATAAAATATGATCCAAAAAACAATTTACGGGATTTAAAGAATTATTTATCTGAGACAAACGTCCTTCTTATTTGTATTGGACCAGATGATAATGGAGATATAGTGCTAGGTAATAATCAGGAGGATATTACTAAACTTCTAAAAGATGGAATTCAAAGGGTAATATACTTGTCTACAACTGCAGTTTATGGTGATGCAGAAGGTAAAGATGTAGATGAAGAATTCCCCTTAAGTCCAAAATCACAGCGTGCTAAAAACCGAATAAAATCTGAAAGTCAATGGATGGATTTATGCAGAGAATATAATGTACCATGTAACTTACTGAGATTATCAGGCATTTATGGAAGGGGAAGAAATCAAATAAAGAATTTATTAAATGGTAAAGCGAAAAGGGTAATAAAAGAAGGTCAGATATTTAACAGGATTCATGTAGATGATATTACAAAAATAATATTCAATATATCAAAATCAAAATTGGGCAGTGATATATTTAATGTCTCTGATGATCTTCCTGCCCCACCACAAGATGTTGTAGATCATGCGGCGCATTTATTAAATATATCCCCTCCTGAAGCAATCTCATTCGAGAAATCTCAATTAAGTGATATGGCGAAGAGTTTCTACTCTGAAACGAAGGTAATTAAGAATACAAAGATAAAAAATAAACTTAATTACAAACTAAAATACCCTAATTACAAAAAAGGCTTAGAGGAAATAGCCTCTCCAAAAAAGAATGAATTTAAATTTGGTATACTCCAGGTTGCTCCTTCAATAGACAGTGGTGGTGCTGAGCAAACATGTGTTGAAATTGCAAGGGAGCTAAACTTAATAGGAATTAAAGCCTGTTTAGCCTCAAATAAAGGACGTCTTTTAGAGGAATACAAAAAAGGAGATAATGTTCATATAAATTTACCACTTCAATCTAAAAATCCATTTCTAATTATACTCAATACAATATCATTAATTAATATAATAAAGAAATGTAACATAAAATTGGTGCATGTAAGAAGTAGAGCACCTGCAATATCTGTGTACTTTGCGACTAAATTAATGAGAATAGATTTTATAAGTACTTATCATGGGATATACACAGAAAAATCTTACATTAAAAAGAAATATAATCAATTTATGGTGAAGGGTAAAATTGTAATTGCAAATTCTAATTATACAAAGCAGGTAATTCAAAAGAGATATTCAATACCTAATCATAAGATATCTATTATTCACCGAGGTGTAGACATAGAAAAATTTAACCCAAAATATATAAATAAAAATTATATAAAAGAAATAAGGGAAGAATTATTTTTAGAAAATAAAAAAATAATTCTTTTACCAGGAAGGATCACTGAGTGGAAGGGGCATGAGATTGCAATAGAAGCATTCCGAAAACTTTCAATTGATTGTGATGTTCCAATTAAACTAATTTTTGCAGGGGATAATATGAGACATGCTTCTTACACAAAGAAATTAAGAAAGATTATTTCAGATTATGGTCTAGAAAATGATATTCATTTTTTAGGGCACATAACTGATATGCCATCAATTATATATTTATCAGATATAGTCTTATGCCCATCTATTAAGCCCGAAGCTTTCGGTAGAGTAATAGCCGAGAGTTTGGCGATGGGGCGATTGGTTATAGCTTCAGATATTGGGCCTGTTAGAGAAATAATATCTCAAAATGATAGAGGTAAGAAAAATAATCCTTATGGGTACTTGTTTAAATCAGGAGATTCCGATGAATTATATCAAAAAATAAAGAGAGTTTTATATCTAGATGACAATCAAGTAAAGATAGCATCTTCGCATGCAATGGAGAATATCATCAAAAATTTTACTATTAAGAAAATGTGTCAACAAACTTTACGAATTTATGCAAGCTTATTAAACAATAATATAAGATAAATAATTGATTTGTTTTAAATTAAGTATATATATATATATTCATATTTAAAACATTACTGGAGGATTCCCATAGTTAGAAGAATAGAAGATTTTGCTAAAAAGAAATCTGATGCTGCTCATCGTATAAATGAATTAATTATTGCGGACAATATCAGATTGATTGGGCCAAATAGTGAAAATTATGGTGAGGTTAGTATTCAAACAGGAATTGAAGAAGCTGAAAAATTTGAACTTGATTTAGTTGAAATATCACCCAATCCTGTATTGCCAGTATGTAAAATTATGGATTACGGTAAATTCAAATACCAATCTCAAAAAAAAGCGGCTGAAGCCAAAAAGAAACAAAAAACTATTGGCGTAAAGGAAATAAAAATGCGTCCCAATATAGATACACACGACTATGAAGTAAAATTAAGGAATATGAAGAAATTCATTGAATTTGGTGATAAAGTCAAAATATCTCTTATGTTTCGTGGAAGAGAAATGTCACATTCAGAACTTGGTGTTAAGCTATTTGATAGAATAAAATTAGATATTGATGAATTAGCAAAAGTAGAATTGCAGCCAAAATTTGAAGGTAGACAAATAATTATGGTTTTAGCTCCAAAATAATTAATGTAAGACATCTAATCAATATTTTTGCTTTTTTCTATTGTAAATAATTTAAACGTAGCCTATAAATTGTTTTTAGTTATAATTTTTTCAAAATAATTGGATAATATCATGCCGAAGTTAAAGACTAAATCAGGTGCAAAAAAAAGATTTAAAGTTACTAAATCAGGTAAAATAATGTGTGCACAGGCTGGGAAAAGACATGGTATGATTAAAAGAACTAATAAATTTATTAGAAATGCAAGAGGTATGTCAGTTTTAGCTGAAGCTGATCAGAAAATAGTAAAACAATTTTTACCGTATAGTTAGAAGATAAAGAGATGGCAAGAGTTAAAAGAGGTGTGACATCACACGCACGACATTCTAAAGTTTTATCAAGTGCAAAGGGTTACTATGGTAGAAGAAAGAATACTATTCGTGTTGCAAAACAAGCAGTCGAAAAAGCGGCTCAATACGCCTACAGAGATAGAAAAGTCAGAAAACGTGATTTTAGAAGCTTATGGATTCAAAGAATAAATGCCATGGTGCGTCAACATGGAATGAGATATTCAACTTTTATATATGGTTTAAACAAAGCTGGTATTGAAATTGACAGAAAAGTATTGGCTGATCTTGCAGTCAATGAACCTCAAGTATTCACTGAATTATTGTCAAAAGTTCAAGCTGAACTTAAATAGTTTCAGTTTACTATTCATTTATTTATATGTTTTAATATGTCTATTATAGCAGTTATTAATAGGTTCTCCTAAACAATGAATAAATTTGACAAATTTTTACAATTACAAGAACAAATCAGCAAAAAAATTACTCAAGTTAAGACACTTGAGCAACTTGAATCTATTAGAGTTTCAATTTTGGGAAAAAAGGGAACCATAACTTCTCTATTAAAAAACATTTCTGCTCAAATTCCGGAAGATAGGAAAGTTTTTGGTGAACAGGTTAATCAATTAAAAAGAAAAGTAACAGAAGAGATAGATAGGTATAAATCTAATTTATTAGATGCTGAGATAATCGAAAAAATAAGTAATAATAAAATTGATGTGACCCTTCCTTTGCCTGAATCAGGAATTGATATTGGTAAAATACATCCTATAAGTCAAGTTACAGAAGAGGTAATAGAAATTTTTTCTGATATGGATTTCTATATTGCAGAAGGGCCAGATATTGAGGATGAGCAACATAATTTTAATGCATTGAATATACCAGATAGTCATCCTGCTAGGCAAATGGTGGATACATTTTATTTACCAAAAGTAAATGGTGAGTCAAGACTTCTAAGAACACATACAAGCCCAGTACAAATAAGAACAATGTTAACGAAAAAGCCACCAATTAGGATTATTGCTCCGGGAAGAACATATAGATCTGACTCAGACCAAACACATACTCCGATGTTCCACCAAGTGGAGGGGCTTGTGATTGATACAGATGCTAATATGGGTCAATTAAAATGGGTTCTTGAAGAATTCTGTAAGTCCTTCTTTGAAGTTTCATCTATAAAAATGAGATTAAGGCCTAGTTATTTTCCTTTCACTGAGCCATCACTTGAAGTGGATATTGCCTGTCATAAAGAGAATAACCAATTAATTGTTGGAGAGGGAGAAGATTGGCTAGAAGTTTTAGGTAGTGGAATGGTTCACCCTCAAGTCCTTAGGAATGTTAATCTTGATCCTAAAGTTTATAAAGGTTTTGCATTTGGAATGGGAATAGATAGATTGGCAATGTTAAAATATGGGATGACAGACCTAAGAGCTTTTTTTGACTCGGATCTGCGTTGGTTAAGGCATTATGGGTTTAGGGCTTTCGATATTCCATCATTATCAAAAGGACTCTCCGAATGAAATTCACACTCTCATGGTTAAAGGATCATCTGGATACAAGTTTTAGTATTGATGGAATTTGTGAAAAATTAAATATGATTGGACTAGAAGTTGAAGATATTGATGATCCAATTAAGAAATATAAGGATTTTACAGTTTGTCAAATTGCAGGAATCAAAAAACATCCAAATGCTGATAAGCTAAATTTATGTCAACTAAATACAATAAACGGTGATTGTGAAGTTATTTGTGGAGCTGACAATGTCAGAATCGGAATGAAAGCTGTTTTTGCACCGGAAGGGTCATTTATTCCTGGTCTAGGAGTTAAATTACAAGCTACCAAAATAAGAGGTGTAAAGTCAAATGGCATGCTTCTTTCTGAACGTGAACTTTTACTATCAGATCAACATGATGGGATACTTGAAATAAATGAACATTCAAAAATTGGTGATCCATTAACAAATCATATTAAAAAAAATGACCCTATTGTTGAGGTGGCTATCACTCCCAATAGATCTGATGCGCTTGGAGTTAGAGGGATTGCTAGAGATCTAAGTGCAGCAAATGTTGGAACTCTTAAATCATTAGAAGATATTAAACTTGAAGGTAATTTCAAAATTGAAAAAGAAATATCCCTAAATAAAGATCTTAAAGAAGATATTTACGCAAGTTTTGTTCTTATAAGGAATGTTAAAAATTGTAATTCACCACTATGGTTGAAAGATAGATTAGAAGCAATAGGTTTGCGTTCAATTAACGCATTAGTGGATGTGACAAATTATTTAACTTATGACTTAAATAGACCCTTGCATGTCTTTGATTATGACAAAATAGAAAAATGTTTAGAGATTAGAAAGGCTAAGAAAGATGAGAAAATTATTGCTTTGGATGATAAGCAATATTTATTAGATGAATCAGTTACAGTCATTACTGATGAAAAAGGTCCAGAATCTATAGCTGGAATTATTGGAGGAAAAAGGACCGGATGTAATAATGAAACAAAGAATGTTCTAATTGAGAGTGCTATTTGGGATAAAATTAATATTGCTAATACTGGAAGAAAACTTGGAATAATCTCAGATGCAAGATATAGAAATGAGAGAGGTATTGATAAAAATTTCATAGATGATGGTTTGAAAAAAGCAGTAGAAATAGTCCATAAAATATGTGGGGGTGATATTTCATATATGAAATCTATTGGAGCCCCCCCAAAGCCATATGAAACCTTAGACTTTGATATGGATGAGTTAGAAAGGCTTCTTGGGATTACCTTTATGAAAGAAGAAGTCATATCAATTTTGTCTACTTTAGGTTTTGGAATAATTGATAACGGCAATAATTTAAATGTAACTATCCCATCATGGCGGCATGATATATCTGAACAAGCATGCATCGTTGAAGAAATAATGAGGATTAAAGGTACGGATCATATTAAATCAATACCTTTAAGTAAATCAATGGGAGTTTCTTCAAGAAAGTTAAGCCCCTCATTTAAGAATAGGTCTCTAACAAAAAGGATTTTAGCGAGCAGAGGTTTGGTCGAGACAGTAAGTTATTCTTTTATATCTGATAAGTATGCAAAATTTTTCAATCACATGAATGAAAGTTTGGTATTATTAAATCCTATCTCCTCGGAGCTTAATATTCTGCGACAATCACTGCTTCCAAATTTGATTTCATCTACAAAAAAAAATAGTGATAAAGGAATTAAAGATATCTCACTCTTTGAGGTTAGCCACTGCTTTAACGGTGTTGGAATTTCAGACCAATTCGACTCTGCTGCAGGAGTTAGGCTTGGAAGAGCCATAGGTCTAGGAGGTGCCGAAGATTGGAGAGGAAGAGGAAGGGATATTGACATTTATGATGCTAAAGAGGATGTTCTTGTAGTCCTCAGGGCATTTGGGATAAAAGACGATAAATACAAGATAACCCAAGATGCTCCTGATTATTATCACCCAGGAAAATCTGGAGTAATTAGGCAAGGTCCTCAAAATATTATAGCCTATTTTGGTGAAATTCATCCAAAGATTTTAAAAGGTTTCGATATTGAAGAGTCTTTGTGTTGCTTTGAAATTTTCATGGATAATTTTTCTAATAATAAAAAGAAAAAAACTAGAGGTAGAGATGGATATTATTCAAGTCAATTCATGCCAATTTCAAGAGATTTTGCATTTATTTTTGATAAGGATATTAATGCTGAGGATATTCTTCAGTCTATAAAAAGAATAAAAAATACAATGATTGAAAATGTAAAAATATTTGATGTTTATACTGGAAAAAATATTCCAGAAAACAAAAAATCAATCGGGATTAATGTTACTATACAACCTCACGAGAAAACACTGACAGATAAAGAAATAGAAGAAATATCAAATATGATTATTATGGAAATTTCTAATAAATTTGGTGCTGAGATAAGAGCATAATTTAATATAAAAACTATTCAAAGTGCAATGAAAGATCTATCAAAGATAAGAAACTTTTCAATTATAGCCCATATCGATCATGGCAAATCTACACTTGCAGATAGACTTATACAAATCACAGGAGGTCTTGAATCAAGGGAGATGAGGGAGCAGGTTCTTGACTCAATGGATCTTGAGAGGGAAAGAGGCATAACTATTAAAGCTCAGTCGGTCTCATTAAAATACAAAAGTCAGAAAAACGAAGAATTTATTTTCAATATAATTGACACGCCTGGACATGTTGACTTTGCCTATGAAGTTAATAGGTCTCTCGCTGCATGCGAGGGGTCAATTCTAGTTGTGGATGCAAGTCAAGGAGTTGAAGCACAAACATTAGCAAATGTTTATCAAGCTATAGCAAATGATCATGAGATTTTGATTGTATTAAATAAAATAGATTTACCAGCAGCAGAGCCTGAAAGAGTAAAAAAACAAATTGAAGATGTGATTGGTTTGGATACAAGTGATTCAATAGAAATATCGGCAAAAACTGGATTGGGAATAGGCGATCTGTTAGAAAAAATTATTGAAAAACTACCTTCTCCAATAGGAGATTATAAAGAACCTACGAAGGCTCTTCTTGTTGACTCATGGTATGACACTTACTTGGGGGTTGTGGTGTTAATTAGAGTGTATGAAGGTAAAATTGAAAAAGGTCAAAAAATAAAGTTAATGTCTAATTCTGCTATATATCAAATTGAAAGAATAGGAATATTCCAGCCAAAACAAAAAATGATAAATGAACTCGGACCAGGAGAAATTGGCTTTTTTACAGCCTCTATTAAACAGGTTTCTGATATGAGAGTTGGTGATACAATAACAGATGCAAAAATAGTTTGCGATACACCACTTGATGGTTTTAAGCCAGCACAACCAGTTGTTTTTTGTGGTTTATATCCGCAAGATACTTCTGATTTTGAAGGTCTAAGAGATGCAATTGAAAAGTTAAGTCTAAACGATGCTAGTTTTCATTACGAAAAGGAAACCTCTGCAGCTTTAGGCTTGGGTTATAGATGTGGATTTCTTGGACTTTTACATCTTGAAATTATTTGCGAGAGAATAGATAGGGAGTATAACATTGATCTAGTTACAACAGCGCCAAGTGTTATCTATAATGTTTTAACTACAGATAGTAAGAACATAGAATTACATAACCCAATTGACCTCCCACCACAAGAACGTATATCAAGGATAGAAGAACCTTGGATTCTGGCATCAATTATTGTTCCAGATGAATATTTGGGGGCTATATTAAAATTATGTGAGGAGAGAAGAGGAAAACAAAAGGAATTAACTTTTTCTGGCAACAGAGCAGTTGTTTTATATGAAATTCCTCTTAATGAGGTTGTTTTTGATTTTTACGATAAACTAAAATCTGTATCAAAGGGTTATGCAAGTTTTGATTACACCATATCAAATTATCAACAATCTGAATTGGTTAAATTACAAATATTAGTTAATGAAGAGTCAGTTGATGCACTTGCAATGATAGTTCACAGAAGTGTTGCAGAAATTAGAGGGAGGATTATCATTGAAAAATTGAAAGAATTAATTCCTCGTCATCTATTTAAGATACCAATTCAAGCATCTATTGGTGGAAGAGTCATTGCTAGGGAAACAATATCTGCTGTAAGAAAGGATGTTACAGCAAAATGCTATGGGGGAGATGTTAGTAGGAAAAGGAAACTTCTTGAGAAACAAAAGAAAGGTAAGAAGAAAATGAGAAAATATGGAAAAGTTGAGATACCTCAAGAAGCATTCATTCAGGCACTTAAGACGGATTATGAATAAATCTTTACTGATATATACTATAATTTTCTTATTAGTTTTATTCTTCAAATCCCATGTGTCAACTGCAAGTGAATATGCAAGTGAGATATTTTCAAAAATACGTACTGAAAATTTAGATATCTCAGAGAGTTTAGGATCTTATTCAAAGGGTTGTCTTGCTGGGGCAAAATATTTACCAAGTAATCAATCTTATTATGATGCTCTAAAACCATCTCGCAATCGATACTGGGGGCACCCTAATTTAATCAATTTTATCGAAGAAATATCACAAAAAATATATTCACAATATGGAAATGGGATATTAATTGGTGATATGGCAATGCCAAGAGGGGGTCCAATGCCATTTGGACATAAAAGTCATCAAAATGGACTGGATGTGGATATTTTCTATCAAAGAAAACCAGACTATCAAATGCAAAGGTTCGATTTAGAAACTTATCAGCCAAAATCAATACTAACAGAAAATCAAGAAGAGATTCAAAATGATTTATGGTCGAATTATCATCATGAATTACTGGAAATTATCTCAAAGAATAAAATGGTTACAAGAATTTTTGTCAATCCAGTAATAAAAAAGAAACTATGTATCCAAGCAATTGAAAAAAATGATACTGATTGGCTAAAAAAAATAAGGCCTTGGGGAGGTCATTATAAGCATTTTCATGTCAGACTAGAATGCCCGCAAGAATCGGGAAGTTGTATTAGCCAAACGCCAGTTAGAGATTTTCATGGATGCAATGAAGAGTTAGATAATTGGTTAAAAAAAGATAAGATTTTTGAGTCAAATTCAAATAAAATTAAAAAATGGATATTATTGTCTGATTTACCTAAATCATGTAAAAAGGTAATACAGTAAATATGTTCTTAGGGAGAGGTGGCCGAGTGGCTTAAGGCGCACGCTTGGAAAGCGTGTATAGTAGTAATACTATCGAGGGTTCGAATCCCTCTCTCTCCGCCATTGACTTGAGTGGCACTGTCAGCTATTGATTGTCACATTAAAACAAACTGGGGAATGAGATGACAAAAGAGCAAGCCAAAACAAAAAGAAATGTTTTAGGTGGTCCACTTGAAGCATGTTGCTATGCCCCCGAGACGGGTTACTTCAGAGATGGATATTGTCGAACAGACCAGAGTGATCATGGACGACACGTTGTATGTGCCGAGATGACAGCTGGGTTTCTGGAATTTTCCAGAAATCGTGGAAACGATCTCTCCACCCCTAGACCAGAATTTGGTTTTCCAGGCTTAAAGCCAGGAGATCGTTGGTGTCTTTGTGCTCTCCGATGGAAGGAAGCTTGGAAAGAAGGTGTTGCACCATCCGTGATATTAGAGGCTTGCGAAGAATCTGCATTAAAGTTAATCCCTTTAGGGGCATTACAGCAGCATGCTATTAAATCGGTAAATTGACGCCATGAAAGCATGTGGATTTAATTTTGATACAACTTACACAGCTTTACCCAAGCAGTTTTTTTCTAAACTAAGACCGAATACAGCAGTAGAACCCAGTGTAACTATTTTGAATAATACGCTTGCAGAATCCATGGGTTTGGATTTTTCAAACCTGACTGGAAAAGAGCAATGTGAATTATTTGCAGGAAATTATTTACCGAAAGGCTCAACTCCATTCTCACAAGCATACGCCGGTCATCAATTCGGACATTTTACTCTATTGGGAGATGGACGTGCTCATATCTTGGGAGAGCATATAACACCTGCTGGTGATAGATTTGATATTCAATTTAAAGGATCAGGTAGAACACCTTATTCACGGAGTGGCGATGGAAAAGCATTATTGGGGCCAATGTTACGTGAATATATTATTTCTGAGGCCATGTATTATTTGGGCATCCCAACAACACGCAGCCTTGCTGTCGTGACTACGGGTGAACAAGTCTTGCGTGAAACCATCTTACCGGGAGCTATATTAACTCGAGTAGCTAGCTCGCATATCCGTGTTGGCACATTTCAATTTGCAGCGAATCATGGAGATAAAAATGCAATTGAAGCTCTCATGGACTATACAATTAAGCGCCATTATCCTGAGCTAATAGAAAGTCATAATAAGGCCTTATCTTTAATAAGAGCTGTCATAGAAAAACAAGCTGACCTGATTGTCCATTGGATGCGTATTGGGTTTATTCATGGTGTGATGAATACGGATAATATGACTCTATCCGGAGAGACAATAGATTATGGCCCCTGTGCTTTTATGGATGTTTATGATCCCAAAACTGTTTTCAGTTCAATTGATCGCATGGGTCGTTATTCTTATAGTAATCAGCCTAAAATAGCCCATTGGAATCTTGCTAGGCTTATAGAAACACTGTTGCCCCTAATCGATGATGATATTGACAAAGCCATCAATTTAGCTGAACAGTTGGTTAGCCAATTCCCCGATATTTATAAGCAAAAATGGCTCTGCATGATGTGCTCTAAACTCGGTTTGTTTAACTCACAAGCAGGTGATGAGCAGCTTATTTCTGATCTTCTTGACTGGATGCAGAAAAATCATGCGAATTATATAAATACGTTTCTTGATCTGACGCAGATAGACTACCCAACCGGCAAGATATATGAACAAGAATCATTCAAAGAGTGGTATCTTCGATGGCAGGAGAGGCTTAAGAAAAACTCTAAGTCCTTTAAATCATCACTATCTTTAATGAGAAATACAAATCCCGCTATCATTCCACGTAATCATATTGTGGAGAGTGTATTGAATGAGGCAAATAGTGGTAATTTTAAATCTTTGAGAGATTTATTGGAGGTACTTAAGGAGCCATATAAAGATCGAGAGCTTTTGAAACCTTATCAAAGCTTACCTAAACCTAGTGATCAAGTTTATCAGACATTCTGTGGTACATGATTTAAGTTCCTTGACACCAACTGATGAATAATAATTAGACATCTGAGATAATAAGTAGTTATATATTTAAAAAAATATATGTTGGTGTTAAATGTATAATAAAAATCTAATAATAATAATTATCGCTCAAATATTTAGTTTTACTGCAGCTCCTATTACAATATTTTTGAGTGGTATAATAGGCGCAATATTAACTCCAATAAAAATATTATCCACACTTCCTACTTCTATGATGATCATAGGAATAGCCATATTTACAATGTTAGCATCAAAAATAATGAGCATTATTGGAAGGAAAAAAGGTTTTATCTTAGCTTGTATTTCCTCTTCCATATCTGCGTTAATTGCAGCTTATGCAATATATACTGGAAATTTTATACTATATTGTGTGGCATGTTTCACAATTGGTAATGCTTTAGCATTTACCCATCAATATAGATTTGCTGCAGCAGAGTCAGTTAGCAAAGAGATGATCCCAAGGGCAATTTCCGTGATTATGCTCGCAGGTATTCTATCAGCTCTTCTTGGTCCGAACATTGCAATATTCAGTCAAAATGTAATTACAGGGCATGCATATGTTGGATCATATCTTGCCTTATCAATATTAACATTAATTCCGATATCGGTTTTAATATTTTTTAAACAAGAAAAGATTATATCAAAAAATAAAATAAACATCGGTGGAAGATCTTATAGGGAGATGCTCAAATCACCAAGATTTAGCCAAGCAATACTAGTTGCGGCAATGGCGTATGCAATAATGTCATTTCTTATGACTGCAACACCTATAAGTATGCATCATATGGAGGGTTATTCTTTGTCAAGCACAGGAATTGTTATTCAATCTCATATTATTGCAATGTTCTTACCATCACTTATCACTGGGAGATTAATAAAAAAATATGGGCATAGTATTATTATATATAGTGGAATTATATTTTTATGCTTAACCATTGGGATGAGTTTTTATGAACATACATATGTAAATTACCTTATCTCATTGATATCACTTGGCCTTGGCTGGAATTTCTTATTTATAACCTCTACTAGTTTGTTGATCCTTTCATATAAGGAAGAAGAAAAATTCAGGGCGCAAGGATTTAATGAGATTTTAGTTTTTTCAATGCAAGCACTGGCAAGTCTATCTGCTGGTTTTATGTTAACTATGATTGGCTGGAAAATCATGAATATAATATGTATTCCATTCTTATTTCTTGTTATATTTATGACATATAGAGCAGATAAATATGAAAAAGCCATATTAAGGTATAAAGAGCAAAGGAGTTAGGAATTGTATAGTGATACAGATATAGTTATTGTTTCAGCCTCTCGAACAGCTATTGGAAGCTTTAATGGGATGTTCTCAACTACACCGGCACATTCTTTAGGTGGTAAGGTTATTAATAGCTTACTTCAAAAATCCGATATAAATGCATCTGAGATAGATGAGGTTATTATGGGACAAATTTTAACAGCAGGTCAAGGTCAAAACCCTGCTAGGCAGGCTGCAATAGCCGCTGGTATTTCATATGAAACTCCAGCTTGGATAATAAATCAATTATGTGGATCAGGTTTGAAAGCAGTAATTATTGCGCAGCAACAGATTAAAGAAGACGATGGTCTTTCAATTATTGCTGGTGGACAAGAAAATATGTCCTTATCACCCCATACGGCCCATATCAGAAATGGTTACCGAATGGGTAACTTTCAAATGCAAGATACAATGATCAATGATGCTTTAATAGATGTTTTTAATAATTACCATATGGGGGTTACGGCAGAAAATGTTGCAAAAAAATGGGATATTAGTAGAAAGACTCAAGATTCTTTTGCATTCAATTCACAAAAAAAAGCATCTAAAGCCCAAGATTTGGGATATTTTTTCGATGAAATATGTCCAGTAGAGGTGGTTCATAAAAGAATGGAAAAGATTATTAAAGATGATGAATACATCAGAAAAGATATAAATTTATCTGATATTGAGTCGTTAAACCCTATCTTTAAGAAAGATAGTGGAACTGTTACCGTAGCTAATGCATCCGGTATTAATGATGGTGCAGCGGCAGTATTACTTATGTCTTTTAAAAAGGCAAAAATGCTTGGGTTGAAACCACTTGTGAGGATTTCTGGATGGGGTCAAGCGGGTGTTGACCCGGCAATAATGGGAATAGGTCCTGTTCCAGCGATCAAAAATGCACTCAAAAAAATTAAATGGTCAATTGACGACATTGATTTATTTGAGCTTAATGAAGCATTTGCCGCTCAATCATGTGCTTGTGCAAGTGATTTGGGAATTCCTGATGAAAAACTAAACGTCAATGGTGGGGCTATTGCATTAGGTCATCCTGTTGGGGCATCTGGCGCAAGAATTCTTGTAACATTAATTCATGAGATGATAAGAAGAGATGTCTCAAAAGGGTTAGCCTCATTATGTGTAGGAGGTGGTATGGGAGTTGCACTATGCGTTGAGAGGTTTAGCTAGAAATTATCTTTTCGTTTTCTTATTTCTGAAAAGATGATTTTATCAGAAACCTTTTCCATTTCTAAAATTTTTCTAACTGACATTTCGTCGTATCTTAAAAAAGGATTTGTTTTTAGCTCTATCTCAAGATTTGTTGGTAAACAATCAATATTTTGAAGTGTTTTTCTTTCAATATCTTTCATACGTGCTTCTATAAGTTTATTATCTGGTTCTATTGATATTGCAAATTTCGCGTTTTGTAATGAATATTCATGCCCACAATATATGCTAGTATCATTTGGCAAAGATTTTATTTTTTTCATTGATTCAAACATTTGATCATGCGTTCCTTCAAAAACTCTCCCACAGCCCATAAGAAATATTGTATCACCAGCGAATAAGATATTTTCCCTTTCAAAAAAATAAACGATATGTCCTAGGGTGTGTCCTGGTGTTTCTATCACTCTCACCGGGCTCCCAGAAAAATCTATATATTCTTCATCAATTACAGTTACATCAAGGCATGGTATATCATTTTTTTCCTTATCAGGACCAATAACTGTACAGCCATATTTTTTCTTAAGAAAATCTATTCCATCTGTATGGTCAGCATGTTTATGTGTTATAAATAAATGAGTAAGTTTTAGATCTCTCTTTTTAAGCTCATTATCTATTGCACTCGCATCAGGTGCGTCAATTGAAGCTGTTAAGCCTGTGTTATTATCTGCAATCAATACACCGTAATTATCTTCGCGGCAAATAAATTGAAAAATATCATAATTATTCATTTTTATTTATTTTCTTTTTAGTAGGAATATTGCTTGTTCACCAATTAGATTAACAGACCTAATTCTATTTGCAAAGTTTAATAGGTTCCCATTTTTATCAAGTGCAACTGACTTAATAATTTCAATTTGTAGCTCACTACACAAATGTATAAAGTCATTAATTGTACACAAATGGATATTTTCAGTATTGTACCAGGTAGCAGGCAAAGATGGAGTAACAGGCATTCTACCATATATAGATAGGTATAATCTTACTTTCCAATGACCAAAGTTTGGTATTGAAACGATAGCATTTTTACCAATTCTCAGAAGCTCTTCAAGCATTTTTTTTGGTTCAATCATTGATTGGAGAGTTTTACTAAGTATTACAAAATCAAAACTATCTTCTGGATACATTTCCAAATCTTGATTTGCATCTCCTTGGACTGCGGATATACCTTTTGCTAAACATAAATTAACTTTATCAGGAGATATTTCTATTCCTCTTGTGTTAGCATTCTTACTTTCTTGTAACATTTTTAATAAGGAGCCATCGTCACACCCAATATCTAGTACTCTCGAATTATTAGATACCATTTCTTTAATTATGAGAAAGTCATGTCTATTTTTATTCATATCATTTATCAAATTGAGCTTGCAGGAAGCCGTTTATAGTTAAAAACATATCTGGTTCATCCATTAGGAATGCATCATGTCCCTTATTAGATTCTATATCAATAAAACTCACATCTACTCCTTTTGCATTTAAAGCATGAACAATTTTCTTACTTTCACTGGTTGGAAATAGCCAATCCCCAGAAAAAGAAATAACGCAGATGGATGCTTTAAGATCATTGAATGCATTTGCTAGTACACCTCCGTTTTCTGAAATTAAGTCAAAATAATCCATAGCGCGAGTCAAATATAAATAAGTATTGGCGTCAAATCTTTTAACAAAATTTATTCCTTGATATCTTAAGTAGCTTTCAACTTGAAAATCTGCATCAAAACTAAATGTTTTTATTGATCTATCTTGAAGATTCCTTCCAAATTTATTTTGTAGGGCCATTTCAGACAAATAAGTTATATGGGCCGCCATTCTTGCAACTGAGAGACCTTTCTCAGGGACTATTTTATACTCAAAATATTTACCATCATGCCAATTGGGGTCAGCCATAATAGCTTGTCTACCAACTTCATGGAAGGCAATATTTTGAGAACTATGATTTGCCGCTGTAGCTATGGGTATGGCTGATTTAATTCGCTTAGGAAAGCTTGACATCCACTCAAGAACTTGCATTCCACCCATAGAACCTCCAATAACTGACAAAAGTTTATCTATTTCTAGATGGTCTATTAGCAATACTTGAGATTTAACCATATCATGAATTGTAATTACAGGGAAAGCCAACCCATAAGGTTGTTTTGTTTTAGGATTTATGGATGTAGGTCCTGTTGACCCCATACAACCACCAATTACATTTGGACATATTATAAAATATTTTGAAGTATCGATTGGTTTATTTTTCCCAACTAAAATATCCCACCAGCCTGGTTTTTTAGTAATAGGGTTTATATCACTAACATATTGTTCGCCAGTCAAAGCATGACAAATTAAAATAGCATTCGTTCTTTCTTTATTTAGTTTACCAAAAGTCTCATAAGCAATTTCAAGTGGAAATATTGATTTTCCAGAGGATAGAGTAAAATTATTGCTATCAAAGGCAATCTTTTTAGTCATTTGAGAGATACCTGTCTTATTTATTTTCTATTTATGCATATATATTTTAACAATTAGATAATATTAAACTTTACATTCTGAATGCCTAAATTAAATATTATCTATCATTTAATCATGATATCCTTTATATATTAACTAATATTTATCATTAAATTTTTTACTATATCAGGTTATAGTTTACATTTTAACAAATGCCAGAAGAAAAAAAGAAAAATAATGGTCTCAAAGAGCTGAGAGAAGATCTGGATAAGATAGATATTCAGCTAAAAGAGTTAATAAAAGAAAGAGCAGAGATTGCTGAGAAAATTTCTGTAATTAAAAAAGAGCATAATCTTCCAATCTATCATCCATCTCGAGAATTAGAAATCCTAAGAAGATTACAAAAATCTGATCTTTCGCCATTAAATATAAAATTAATCTGGAATATATGGAGAGCTTTAATTAATGCTAATACCGCAATACAAGCTCAACTGGATATATATATAGAAAATAATTTAGATAACGCAAATAGAGAAATAATAATTAATAATTTTGGTCATGAAAATAATGTTATAGAACATAATCATCCAATTAAATTATTATCCAAACAAGAAAATAAGAATAATTCAATAGCAGTAATCGAATCAAAAAGTTTGCTATTAGAAGAAATTGATAAAAGTGAATTTGGTATTATTGGTGTATTGCCGGTAATTAATTTTGGCTCAAATGTTCCTTCTTTATACATTATTGGGGAAGAAAATTATATAACAACCAATGATGATACCACTATGCTAAAAATTGTTATAAATTTATCTTATGAGGATGTGGTTGAAAATAAAATTGATAAATTATCTCTTTTAATTAATCAAGAAATAGAATATACACAGCAAATTTCAACTGATACAATTCTATTTGCTTTGAGATCTGTAAAAATAGAATCCGAAGATCTATTAAGGGAGATTAATAGTGAAAAATATATTAAAAAAGCAGTAATTATTGGTCAATATGCAACGCCAATAGATTTAAGGAGATAGTATTGAGTATTCCAATTCAGCCAAAGGAAGGTATATTTGAGATAAGCAGATACAAAGGTGGAAAGGGCGCTAGCACGAATAAAGGGATAAAATTATCCTCAAATGAATCAGCAATTGGTCCTAGCCAGATGGCGATCAAGGCTTTTATAGAAGCAAGCAGTTCGTTATCAATATATCCCGATGGAAATAGCACATTATTAAAAGAAAATATATCAGCAACATATGGATTAGATATAAAAAAAATATTTTGTGGAGCAGGTTCTGATGAAATATTAAATTTAATTGCCAATGCCTATTTATTGCCTGGTGATGAGGTGGTATATTCAGAACATGCTTTTCTGTTATATAGAATAATAACTCTAGCTAATAACGCAAAACCAATAGTAGCTCCAGAGATTGGATTAAAAGCAAATGTTGATAATATTATTAACTCTATAACTTCAAGAACAAAAATAGTATTTATTGCAAATCCCAATAATCCTACGGGCTCATATCTTAATAAGGATGAGTTGTATGACCTTAGAAAGAGAATGCCAGATAAAATTTTACTAGTCGTAGATGGTGCCTATGCTGAATATGTGCAAGAAGTTGACTATTGTGATGGGTTGGATTTAGTGTCTGAGAAAAGTAATACTATAATGACTAGAACTTTTTCAAAAGTATATGGTCTAGCTTCCCTGAGAATTGGTTGGGCTTACTGTCCAACTTTTATTATTGAGACGCTAAATAAGATAAGAGGTCCATTTAATTTATCAACAGCATCAATTTATGCTGGGTCTGCGGCTCTTAAAGACACGGATCATGTTCAAAAATCAATTGCTCTAAATACAGAAGAGAAAGAATATCTCAATGAAGAGTACACTAGTATGGGAGTCAATGTAATAAAAGGGGTGGCAAATTTTTTACTTCTAGATTTCAGAAATGTTGATCATACAAATTATATTGGAGAACAAGAGATATCAGATAATTTAAATGATTATCTATATAAGAATAATATCTTTTTAAGAGATGTCAGTGATTATGGACTTACGGGGCATTTAAGACTGTCAATTGGAAATAAAGAACAAAATAGAATTGTACTAAAAAAGATACAAGAATATTTATCTGGAGATAGTCGGGATGACTAAAAAAGAAAGTGGTATAATATTTGATAAAGTTGCAATAATTGGTATTGGTCTGATAGGATCATCAATTGCTAAAGCAATAAAGAAAACACAAATTTCAAACAATATCTCAGGCTACGCAAAGACACATAAAACTAGACAAAAAGTTAGAGAGCTTGGTTACATTGATTGTGTTGAGAATGATTTAGTAAGTGCAATCAAAGATGCTGACCTCATAATACTATGTGTCCCAGTTGGCTCAAACAGAGAAATATTACAAGAAATATCCTCAAGTTTGAAAAAGGGATCAATTTTAACTGATGTTGGATCCGTAAAGGCAGAGGTCATTCATCAAATTTCAGATCTGATTCCGCATGGAGTAAGCTTTATTCCCGGGCATCCGATTGCTGGGACTGAATTCTCTGGACCTGAATCTGGCTTCGCAGAATTACTCGAAGATAAATGGTGTATACTTACTCCTTATGGTGATTTTGATAAAAATAGTCTCAATAAAGTGAAGTCATTTTGGGAAAGAATTGGAATGTTAGTTGATATTATGGAAGCTGAACAACATGATCTTATATTGGCTATAACAAGTCATATACCTCATCTTATAGCTTATAATATTGTTGGAACGGCAACAGATTTAGAAAAGGTCACTAAGAAACAAGTAACACAATATGCAGCAGGAGGTTTTAGAGATTTTACAAGGATTGCATCTTCTGATCCAATAATGTGGCGGGATGTCTTTTTAAATAATAAAGAAGCAGTATTAGAAATGTTAGGTAGATTTATGGAGGACCTAACGGATCTTCAAAAAGCTATTAGATGGAAAGATGGCAAAAAGCTTGAAGAGCTATTTACAAAAACACGAAAGATTAGGCAGGGAATAATCAAAGAAGAGAAAGAAAGAAGTTCTAAATAGTGCTTATTTAATCAAATCAATCTTTTCGATGCAGTATCTATTTGCTCCTTTAATATTCTCATAAATTCATTATCATCTATCCCGGGGGGAATTGGATCCAAGAATTCAACAGTTATTTTTCCTGGTATTTTCTTAATACTATTTTTTGGCCAATATTTTCCTGAATTTAATGCAACCGGAACACAAGGTATATTAAGACTTTTATATAACGCTAATATGCCTCTCTTGTATGTGGATTCTGATAAGATATCTTGCCTTGTTCCCTCAGGGAAAATAAGAATTGGTCTGTTATTGTCAAGTGTCTCTTTTGCCTTCTTAATCATACTCTTGATTGAAGATAAACCAACTTTTCTATTTATAGCTATATGACCAAATTTTAGCGCATATAATCCAAAAAAAGGAATAAATAGAAGTTCTCTTTTAAATATCATTATTGGAGCTTCTTTTAATATATGAATAAAATTTATTGTTTCCCATGCCGATTGATGTTTTGAGGCAATAATAAATTTTTGATTTGGAATCTTATCCATACCAATAACCTCAAAATCTATTTTGCATAAATAAAATAGAAGTTTTTGTGATGATCTGGCCCAAAATCTCATCACGCTTATACCTATTGATTTTGGCATTATAAATAAAGGTAGAAATACGATACCAAAACCTAGGAAATACAATGAAAATAATAAATAATATAAAAGCGATCTTAAAAACATTTTTTAAATTTAATTCAGTTGGAACAAAAAATAAAGTCTTGTGTACATATACTTTAAATATTCAATACTAAGAGTTTTAATTTTTTCTTGTAGGGAAGTCTTTTTATCTCTTAGAAGAGAGCTTTCAACATGAACTGGAATAAAACTAATATTAGGTCCCATTTGGTTTAGAATAAATAAGCTTCTTTTCATATGATAATTAGATGTAACGAGAACTAAGTTTTTAAAATTATTTTCATTTACCCATTGGATTGTTTCAGTCGCATTTTCAAAAGTATTATTAGCATTCTTGCCAAGGTCAACACAACATTCCAGAAGTTGATTATCTGATTTCAGCCGATAGAAAATATCTATTTTTTTTGTTTTTGGGTTTACTCCTGATATAAGTAATCTCTTACCTATATTATTAGAAAGTAATTCAATAGCGCTCTGTACCCTATTCTCACCTCCTGTAAACACGACCACACCATCAATATTTACTAGTTCTTCAAATGATTTCAGAGGTCCTTTTAATGATTTACTAAAGGATATGATATCCAATGATATGACGCCGAGACATATGAAAAATATTATATTCATATATATATGGGATGTGTTTCTTTTTGTCATAACTTAATTATTATTAGTAATTCTTTATAATTTTTTTAATTGTAAAATATGAAGAAACAACACATATAAAAAAAGAAAAAAGAGGTATTGCAAAAAATATAGTAAAATCGTCAAAAATTGACACATCATAAACCATGACATTATTTGAAATATCATTAATTAGGGAGTTTATTTGGCTTAAAAATGGGTACATGGTTAATATCGTCAAAAATCCCAGAAGAGAACCCATTAAGCCAGCGAGAATACCTATTTTTGCAAATGAAAATATGACTCTTTTTATTATAAAATTATTAGACGCACCTATCAACATCAATAGATTTATAGTATTGCGATTGTACATAATAGATGTATGTGTTCCATATGTGATGATGTAAGCAATAATAATTAAAATCAATAGAATTAGAAAACACCAAGATATCAGACTTATTTGTATTAAACTCATTGATAGTTGAGAGAACTCAGGGTTTTTCATAAGTATTAGGAAGGAACTAAGTAATATCGATTTTAAATAACATAAAAGGGTAATCATTATTAGAAGATATCTATTATAGAATGCATCATGAGATATAATATTCGCTGGTTTTGGTGCAAGCTGTTTTATTCTCTTTTTTTCTTCTGACTGATTTAAAACTTTATTTAATAAATTCATTTTCTATTATTTATGTTAATTTTTTGATCGATGATTTCGATAATAGGGGCATTAATTTCTGATAATAATTTTTCATCATGTGTTGCGATAATAATTGTTGTTCCCAACTTATTCATTTCTTGAAATAAGGTTAGAATCTTTGATGAATTTGTTTGATCAACATTACCTGTTGGTTCATCTGCTAAAATAATTTTTGGTGAAGATATGACCGCTCTCGCTATGGCGGCTCTTTGCTGCTCTCCTCCAGATAGATAATTTGGATAAGAATGGATGCAATGCTCAAGATTTACCCAACTTAATAATTCCACAACATCTTTTTTATAATCTTTTTCATTTTTATTTTGAATCCTTAACGGTAATGCAACATTTTCATATGTTGTTAAATGAGGAAGTAATCTGAAATCTTGGAATACAAATCCTATTTGCCTCTTTATTTTATAAAGATCCTTTTTTTGAATATCATTCATTTTTTGACCAAGAAATAGAATATTACCTTTACTTGGTTTGAGCGAAGACGATATTAATTTTAATAGAGTAGTTTTTCCAGAGCCGGATGATCCAGTAATAAAATAAAAACCACCTTCATTAATATCTATAGATATATCATTAAAGATATCCCTAGTAATACTATATCTATGGTAAACATTTTCTAATTTTATGAGACTGTTATAAATTTTCATCTCAAAATCATAACCAAGTAGCTATCTTTTCTTGTTTTATAAGATCTTTCACTTCTACTCTATCCCTGATGATTTCATATTTATCGTCTTTTACTAATATTTCTGCTATTTGGGGTCTAGAATTATAATTAGAAGACTGGACAGAACCATAAGCCCCAACGGATTTGATTGCAATAAGACTCCCAATTTTTACAGAATTCATCTTTCTATTCTTTGCAAAATAGTCTCCTGTTTCACATATTGGACCAACTATGTCATAAATTTTATTTGATGTACCAAGGTTATTTTTTACTGGCAATATTTCATGGTAAGAACCGTAAAGAGTTGGTCTTATGAAATCATTCATACCTGCATCAACAATAATAAAAGTTTTTTGTGTTGTTGTTTTTATATCTATAACTTTTGTAATAAGTAGACCACTATTTGCAACCATAAGTCTGCCAGGCTCAATATAAACTTTTATATTTGAATTACCAAATATACTCTGGATAAGATTTGCATATTCTTTGAAAGTTGGAATATTTTCTTCTGCAGAATATGATACTCCAAGACCTCCTCCAAGGTCTACGTGATCAATTTTATGCCCATTATTCCTTAGATCTTCAATCATATCATATATAATCGTGTAGGCTTTTTTAAAAGGTTTAAGGCTAGTGATTTGGCTACCTATATGAACCGAAATACCTGAAATATTTATATTTTTAAGATCTGAAGCAATGTTATACATACTCTTTGCATAATCAAATTCAATACCAAATTTATTTTCTGCTTTTCCGGTAGTTATTTTAATATGTGTTTTTGCATCAACATCAGGATTTATCCTAATTGCTATATTTTGCTTAACTCCAAGAGATTTTGATAAATCATTTATTCTAATTAGTTCGGATTGTGATTCAATATTAATACAATGGATTTTTGACTCAATTGCGTACTTCAATTCTTCATCTGTTTTACCTATTCCAGAATAAATAATATCTTTACCTTTTGCTCCAGCACTTATTGATCGTTGAATCTCACCTCCTGAAACTACATCGATCCCAGACCCTTTATTTAATAGTAATTTTATTATTGAAAGGTTTGAATTAGCTTTCATTGCATAGAATATTTTAATATCCATATCAAATGCTGAATGAAGTTCATCATATTGATTTTCAATATAGCTTGCAGAATAACAATAGAAAGGGGTCTGATTTGAATTAGTTATTTCTTGTATATTCAACTTTTCAATATGTAATTGATTGTTTTTATATTCAATTGAAGTCATATTTGGTTATCTCATTAATCTAAAATATACTGTAACTATATTAATTTTAAATCAATTTATCAAAAATAGTAGGTTTATTTAAACTAGGTTCTTGATCTAATTCAATATCACCTTTTACTCCACATGATGAGAGTATGAATGAAATTAACAATATTAATATAAATCTTAAAACTATATTCTTTGGCAATATTTTATTCATACTAGACATTTAATCTCTTTAACCATTTTTTTGCTTCTTTATTAACATTTTGAGGGGATGTACCTCCAAAAGATAGTTTATTATGAATTATAGTATCAAATGAAATCTTATTTACTAGATCTATTGTAATTCTCTGATCAAGCTCTTTGTAATCAGCGATATCTAATTCCTCAAGATTTTTATTTCTCTTCTCGGCATATGCTACAATTGAACCAACAATTTTATGCGACTCTCTAAAGGGAATATTTAGTTCTTGGACTAAAATATCTGCAATATCAGTTGCAATTGCAAACCCTTTTTTTGCTGCTTGCAGCATTATATCTTTATTTGGTTGAATATCTTTTATTATAATCGTCATAACCTTAAGTGATAAGTTAACGCTATCAATTGCGTCGAAAAGAGGTTCTTTGTCTTCCTGTAAATCTTTGCTATAAGCTAAAGGGAGACCTTTTAAGACTATGAAAAGAGTATTCAAAGATCCAATTACACGTCCTGCTTTTGATCGTATTAGCTCTGCTCCGTCAGGATTACGCTTTTGAGGCATAATGGATGAGCCTGTTGTTAGATTGTCTGATAAACAAACAAAATTAAACTCTGATGAGACCCATAGTATAATTTCTTCTGCTAGCCTAGATAAATTCACAGATAAGATACTTAAATTTGATAATGTTTCTAAAAGCATATCTCTTGATGACACGGCATCTAGGGAATTTGCCATTGGTTTGCTAAAGCCTAATGCTTTTGAGGATAGGAATCTGTCAATTGGATAGGATGTTCCAGCTAAGGCAGCGGCACCAAGTGGGCATTCATCCAGTCTTTCTAAGGAGTCGAGGAATCTTAACTTATCTCTATTAAATAACTCAACATAGGATAATAAATGATGTCCAAATGTAATTGGCTGAGCAATCTGAAGGTGAGTATAACCTGGCATTATGGTATCAAAATTAGATAAAGCTTTTTGAGATAGATCTTTCTGTAAATCTTTAATTAAAACTATAATTTCATTTATAGTTTCATTTAAATAGAGTCTCACATCTGTAGCAATTTGGTCGTTTCTTGATCTAGCTGTGTGCATTTTTCCTGCAACTGGACCAATTATTTCAGTAAGTCTACTTTCAATATTCATATGAATATCTTCAAGTTCAATCTTATATTCAAATTTATCTTCGAGTATTTCTTTTCTAATTTCTTCTAAACCAAGGATTATTTGTTTGGCTTCTTTTTTTTTTATAATAGAACAATCTGCTAGCATATTTACATGAGCTATTGAACCATCAATATCATGCATGGCTAAACGATAATCAAATTTAATTGATGCATTTATTTTTTCAATGAGTGTATCAGTTTTAGATGAAAACCTTCCACCCCACATTTTATTCGTCATACTTCATCCATAAATAATAAAACTTGAGGTATTATTATAATAATTATGTCGTTAAAAAGATAATATTTTATTTAATATTTATAAAAACCTTCTTTAGTTTTTCTTCCGAGTTTCCCATTATTAACATATTTTTCAAGCAAGGGGCATGGTTTATATTTTGGATCTTTTAAATCATTTTCTAAAACCCTCAAAATATTTAGGCATGTATCCAGCCCAATAAAATCAGCTAATTCTAATGGGCCCATAGGATGATTTGCTCCAATTTTTAGAGCATGATCAATAGATTTTATATCAGATAAATTATTTTCTAGACAGTATATTGCCTCATTTATCATTGGAATTAGAATCCTATTGACTACAAATCCTGGTTGATCTGCACATTTTATAGAGATCATTGCTAAGCTGGAGATATATTTATGAATTTCATCTTCAACATCTTTTGATGTTCTTTTGTGTAATATAATTTCAACGAGTTTAATTATTTGTGGTGGATTCATAAAATGAAGTCCAAGGAAGTTTTGTGGTTTTTTTAATTTTTTTGACAGTCTTTCAATGGAAATAGATGAAGTATTTGATGCAATAATAGACTTGTCATGACATATTTTTTCGATTTGATTATACAACATTGATTTAATAACTTCATTTTCATTTATGCATTCAATAATTAAATCGCAATCTCTTAAAATTCCTAAATCATTTGAGTAATCAATGGATTTAAAGAGATCGCTAACTCCCAAATCTTCAATAGAATTTCTTCTATATAGATTCTTTTCCATTTTGTTTTTTGATTTGCTAAGCTGTTTTTTATCTGGGTCATAAAATAAAACTTTATAGCCACTAAGCAGATTAACTTCACCGATGGCCGTTCCCATTATACCAGTGCCAGCTATTCCGATACTCTTAATCATTATTCTATTTTTGTAATTTTTCTAGCTCTTTATCAAATTCAGGAACAGCTTCAAAAAGGTCAGCTATTAGCCCATAATCTGCAACTTCAAAAATTGGTGCTTCTTCATCTTTATTTATAGCAACTATAACCTTTGAGTCTTTCATTCCTGCCAGATGCTGGATTGCTCCAGATATACCAACTGCAATATATAATTCTGGTGCCACAACTTTTCCAGTTTGACCTACTTGATATTCGTTAGGAACAAAGCCAGCATCAACAGCTGCTCTACTAGCTCCAACGGCTGCCCCAAGCTTATCGGCAACAGACTCTAGTAGTTTAAAATTATCACCCGATTGCATGCCTCTCCCACCAGATACAATAATACCGGCAGAGGTTAATTCTGGTCTTTCACTACTTGAAACTTTTTCTTCAATAAAAACAGATAATTGAGGATTTGTTTTGGGATTTATTCTCTCAATTTCTGCCTTTTTGTCTGATTCAGGTGCAGTTTCAAATGCTGTTGTTCTTATTGTTATTACATTCTTTTCAGTCTTAGTTTCGATAGTAGCTATTGCATTTCCGGCATAGATTGGTCTTTGGAAAGTCTTATCATCAATAACAGATATAATTTCAGAGATTTGGCTGACATCTATGGAAGCGGCTACTCTTGGAAGAATATTCTTGCCATTTGTTGAGGCAGCTGCGACCAAGAAATCATAATCCTTGATAAGGTCTAATAATAATTCTGAAGTTGTTTCACTCAACATATTTTTATAGATTGGATCGTCTGCAAGCATTACCTTATCAACTCCAGATATTCCTGAAGTCACTTTTGCAACATTTTCACACTCACTTCCGACAACAATAACATGCACTGGTTTTGAAATAAGACATGCTGCAGTAATAGCTTTTCTTGTTGCTTCATTTAATTTATCATTATTATGTTCTGCTAAGACTAAAACACTCATTATATAACTCCCGCTTCGTTCTTTAGTTTATCTATTAGTTCCTCTATAGATTCGACTTTTCCTCCACCAATTCTTTTAGGTGGTTCTTCTACTTTTTTAATTACCAATTTTGGATTCATATCAATACCTAGATCTTGAGGATCTAACTCATCGATTGTTTTTTGTTTAGCCTTCATAATATTTGGTAGCGAAGCGTATCTTGGTACATTTAAACGAAGATCTGCTGTCACAACAGATGGTTTACTAAGTTTCAAAGTTTGAAGTCCACCGTCAATTTCACGCGTGATAATGATAGAATCATTATCAAAATCAATTTTAGATGCATAAGTTCCAACAGAACAATTAAGCAGTGCGGAAAGCATCTGACCTGTTTGATTACAATCATCATCTATAGACTGTTTACCGAGGATAATAAGATCATAATTATCTTGCTGAACCAATTTAGCTAATGCTTTTGCGACAATCAAAGGCTCCGGTGAATGCTCAGTTTTAATTAAAATTCCTCTATCTGCTCCCATAGCCAAAGCATTTCTTATAGTTTCTTTAGATTGTTCTGGTCCAAGAGAAACAACAACAATTTCATCACACTGACCTTTTTCTTTTATCCTGATTGCCTCTTCGACTGCTATCTCATCGAAGGGATTCATCGACATTTTAATGTTATTTAGGTCAACAGAATTAGTATCTTTATCAACTCTAATTTTCACATTATAATCGACCACTCTTTTTACTGGTACAAGAATTTTCATTATCAATCTCCGTTACTTCTCATAATTATCACCTGGAACCCATAGAATATCTTCAAATTTAAGTTTCAAGTTTACATATCTTGCAGCGACAAACAAAAAATCGGATAATCTATTAATATATTGAATAGATTCTTTACTTATTTGTTCCTCATTAATTTGACTAAGTTCTATCATTTCCCTTTCTGATCGTCTAGCAATTGTTCTAGCCACATGCAAATATGAGGATATTTTTGTTCCGCCCGGGAGAATAAAAGATCTTAATGGTTTTAGGTCTTTGTTTAATAGATCTATATTTTTTTCAAGTTTTTTTACATAACTATCAACTATTCTAAGGCTATTTAAATTTTTATTATTATCAGGTATACAAAGATCTGCGCCAAGATCGAATAGATCATTTTGAACATTTGAGAGAATTTTATCTATTAAATCTAACTTACTATCGTCAATAAAAGACCTTGCCAAACCTATAAATGAATTAAGTTCATCAACAGAGCCGTATGCACAGACTCTTTTTGAACTTTTTGATATTCTTTCTCCACTGCCAAGGGCCGTGGATCCATCATCTCCCGTCTTAGTGTATATTTTGTTTAAAATGACTATGTTTTGTTCCTTTAATAGTTAAAATAAAAGAAAATCATTATCAAAACAATTGCGATAAATTGTGAGATAATTCTCAACCTCATTAATTTTTGTGATCTATTTGCGCTCCCTTTTTTTAGCATATTGCTTAATCCAAGCACTAGAACAACTGCAACTGCAAGCACAGAAATTGTAATAATAATATTTAATAATCCGCTCATAATACTATTCCATAAATATATATTTTATATATGCACCCAAAGAGATAATTTCAAAGAGATAATTTCAAAAATTAATATATATATTAGTTAAGGATATTTATTAATCTTCATAATTAATATAATGTTTGAATATAAATTTTGAGATATATTGGTATTTTAGTATGAAGCAGAAAAAAAAATTATTAATTTTATTTCATGGTTATGGTTCTGACGGAAAAGATTTAGAACCAATTGGTGCTTTCATTAAGGAAAATATTCCAAATATAGATTTTATTAGTCCAAATGGATTTGAGATTTGTAATGCAAACTCTCTTGGATTTCAATGGTTTCATTTATCTGAGGATAGGCAATATATATTCAGTGAGGATGTTAAGAGTGCATCTATCAGAGCGTTCCAAGAGTTTGTTATTCATCAGGTTAAATCACGAGATATAGAGGTCAATGATGTAATTCTTTGTGGTTTTAGCCAAGGTGGGATGCTTGCCTTATCTATTGGTTTATCAATGCCTGATAAACCATTTCTAGTGATTTGCTTATCAGGTTTATTACTAGATAACATCGATATATCAGGAAAAGATCAGCCAAATATACTTATACTTCACGGTGAAGATGATAATGTTTTGCCAATAGATTATTTTAATCAAACGTTAAACAAACTCAGAAAATTAGATATTAATTTCAATTATAAATCTTTCAAAAATTTATCTCATAGTATTAGCTTCAAAGAATTAGAATATTTGGTAGAATATTTAAAGGTTTTAATAAAGGATGATTAATTTGATTTTCTTCTGAAAAAGAAATAGCCATAAATTGAAATGCCAAGCATTATTGTATTTGAAATTATATTATAACCAGATAGCGATAGGCTAAATATTTCAACAGGATCTGAACAATTTGGTTTAATTTGATCTAAATCTAACAATAAATTATCTGTATCTATATTAATACCTATTAATTGATCAGAACATGAAGAGAGGTTTTTCCATAAGTAATTTTCAATACCAAAATGATAAATAGCGATAAATAGCCCTATAAATATACAGGAAATAATTGCAATTGGAGGAATTAATTTATTTATAATTTTCCCCTTTTTTGTGAGTGTAATGAATGCAACACTCAAGATTACTAATGTGAAATAAGGATATCTCTGTATTACACATAGATCGCAGGGCTTATAACCTAAAACAAATTCCATGAAATAGACAGTAATTAATACTATTCCACTATAAATTCCTATTATTGTTGCAACTGATGAATTAGAAGGCATTCTTTTGGGTCCAATAAGTATAATATATAATTAAAGCTATAAATATGATTGATATTACAATAAAGATTTTTGTAAATAATTTTGTATTTTGGTCGATTTTTTTATAAAGATCAATCATTTTTGGTCCCAAATGATATGTAAGAAGTGTTATTATTTGATATCTTAGATATCTGCCAATTAAACTATATATTACCAAGTAAAATAAATCCATTTTAAATATACCACTTGCAATAGTGACTATTTTAAAAGGGAAAGGGGTTATTGCGCCAATTAGAATAATTAATGAGCCATATCTTTGATACATACTTTGATAAATTGATAAATCTATAAATTTGCTTAGCATTAATTCGTCAAGGTAAAATCCAATCATATAACCAATTAATGCCCCAAAAGTTGACATTAATGCAGCTAGAATTGCAATTTTAATATATTTTTTTCTATATTTGAGTACTGCTGGAATTAAGAGTATCTCGACAGGAAATGGATTAAAAATACTTTCAGTTATGGCAAATATAGAAATATAAACTGCAATGAGTTTTTCATTTGCATAGCTTTCTAAAATATGAATTTTTCTTTTTAACAACTCAAAAAATACTCAAATAGTTTCTTATCAAAACGTGAACTGCAATCATAATGAAATAAATCTCATTGATTATCAATCAAGAATTATGCATAATTATTGTTATATTGTTTAATTATATTAAAATAATGGAGAATTCTAGATGATCAACTCAGGTGATACCAGCTGGATACTGACGGCAACAGCGCTGGTTCTTTTTATGACTATGCCGGGATTAGCTTTGTTCTATGCAGGATTAGTTAGATCTAAAAATATATTATCGGTCTTAATGCATTGTGCGGCAATTTGTTGTCTAGCTTCAGTAATCTGGTTAGCCATAGGTTATTCATTGGCTTTCTCGGGTGAAGGTGCTTTCATTGGTGATTTGTCGAAAGTGTTCTTGTCAGGTGTGACTAGGGACTCCATTTCAGGGACAATACCAGAATCATTATTTTTCTCATTTCAAATGACTTTTGCTGTTATAACGCCAGCTTTAATAGTTGGTGCCTATGTGGAAAGAATAAAATTTGGTGCTGTTTTAATGATAACATCTTTATGGCTTATATTGGTATATGCTCCAGTTTGTCATTGGGTTTGGGGAGGAGGATGGCTCTCTGGACTAGGCGTATATGATTTCGCAGGTGGTATTGTCGTCCATGTAACTGCCGGAGTTTCAGCATTAGTAATAGCTAAAATGCTCGGAAATAGATCAGGTTATCCAGAACAAGTTCAACCGCCCCATGCTCCATGGATGGTAATGGTAGGAGCTTCAATGCTATGGGTTGGATGGTTTGGCTTTAATGCGGGCAGTGCGCTCACTGCTGGAACTGACGCATCGATGGCTTTGCTTGTTACGCATATATCCGCAGCTACTGCTTCATTGGTTTGGCTTATAATTGAATGGGCAAGATTTGGTAAGCCAAGTTTAGTGGGTCTTGTCACAGGAACCATAGCTGGTCTTGCAACGGTCACTCCAGCCTCAGGTTTTATTGGTCCTATGGGAGGGTTCATTTGTGGTCTGGCTGGTGGCGTCATTTGCTATTATTGTGTAGATCTTGTAAAAGTAAAATTTAATCTAGATGACTCACTTGATGTTTTTGCAGTTCATGGGGTTGGTGGAGCCACTGGAACATTACTTGTAGCTATACTTATATTACCAGTATTTGCTGGAGTTGGGCTTAATGAGGGTGTTTCAGTCTTTAATCAACTGAGTATTCAGGCAACAGGAATTGCCTCAGTAATAATTTGGACAGTTATTGCAACAGTTATAATTGTTATGGTCACAAAGAAAATAACTGGGCTTCGTGTGGATAATGAAGATGAAATAGAAGGTCTTGACTATAAGGCTCATGGTGAAACAGGATATAAATTATAAAAATTGGAGTAATATTATGAAAATGATAACCGCGATTATCCAAACTCATAAACTCGATGATGTCAGAGAAGCATTAAATGAGGTAGGTGTTATGGGTATGACTGTGACAGAAGCTAAAGGCTTTGGCCGAACTAAGGGCCATACAGAAATATACAGAGGTGCTGAATACCAGATAAATTATATCCCAAAGTTTAAGATCGAGCTAGTAGTCGAGGATTCTATTTCAGAAAAAGTAATTGAAACTATCTCTGCAACTACGAAAACTGGTAAGGTTGGTGATGGAAAAATATTTGTCTGGGATATTGAAACAGCTATTCGTATAAGAACTGGTGAAAAAGACGAACAGGCTATATAGTCGATAGTTTTCTGAGATAATTTTTTATGCCCCTGTGGTGGAATTGGTAGACACGACAGATTCAAAATCTGTTGCTTTAGGGCGTGCTGGTTCGAGTCCGGCCAGGGGCACCATCTTAAAGAGGTTATTTGATGGATTTAGGCTTAAAATCAAAAAAAGCGTTAGTATTTGGAGCTTCTTCAGGATTGGGAATGGCATCTGCAAAAAGTTTAGCGGCTGAAGGTGCAGACATTTTTTTGATAGCTCGAGATGAAAAGAAACTTAAAGATGTTAGGGATGAAATTGAAAAAAATTATAGCGTACCATGTGATTATGCTTGTTTTGATATGACGCAAGTGGTTGATGTAAATAATTTTGTGAATATTTTTATGAGTAAAAGTTTTGATATTCTAGTAAATAATACAGGTGGACCTCCTCCATCAAACTCATTAAATACTACATATGACGGATGGGAAAAATATATAAATTCTATTATTTTAAATACTATAAGAGTTACTAACACTCTTGTCACCTCAATGAAAAAGAAGAATTGGGGTAGAATCTTGACAATTACTTCGTCTGGAGTTATTCAACCAATTGATAATCTTCTGATTTCAAATACACTAAGGCCAGCTATTACAGGATACATGAAGACTTTATCAAATGAAGTCTCGCAATATGGTATAACTGTTAATACTATTATGCCAGGGCGCATAATGACTAATCGTACATTGCAGGTGAATCAATCTAGGGCTGATAAAATGGGTATTACTTATGATGAAGCTATAAATAGATCGTCATCAGAAATACCTATTAAAAGATATGGGAAGTCAGAAGAATTTGGAGATGTTGTATGCTTTCTGGCAAGTGAAAAGGCAAGCTATATTACCGGAAGTAATCTTAGGGTAGATGGCGGCTTAATAAGGAATATATGATTCTTGGGAGGGTCTATGAATTTAGTTAATAAAAAAATTGGAGGTCATCTACTAGCTGATCAGTTAGAGATCAACGGTGTAGATACAATATTTTGTGTACCTGGGGAGAGTTACTTGGGCTTACTAGATGGATTGTATAATCATAATCAAAATATTAGATTAATTACAACTAGGCATGAGTCCGGGGCTGCTAACATGGCAGATGCCTATGCAAAATTAACCAATAAACCTGGCATTTGTCTTGTTTCAAGAGGTCCAGGTGCTACAAATGCTTCAAATGGTATACATACGGCTTATCAAGACTCAACTCCATTAATATTGTTAATCGGCCAAGTATCAAGGAATGAAAGAGATAGAGAAGCTCAACAGGAAATTGATTATAAAGAAATGTTTAAGCCTATGGCGAAATATGTAGCAGAAATTAATGATGCAAATAGAATACCTGAATTTATAAATAAAGCGTTTTACATTAGTCAATCTGGAAGACCCGGTCCTGTTGTTTTATCTCTTCCAGAAGATATGCTTATAGACGAAGTAACAGCACAACCAGTACCTGCATCAAAAATAGTTCAAGCCAGCCCATCTGTTGGTGACGTAGAGGATTTTTATGAAAGATTAAAATTGGCTAAAAAACCAATTATAATTGTTGGTGGTAATACTTGGTCACAAGACGCAATTAATAAGGTGAAAGATTTTGTAAATAAGAATTCAATTCCCGTATTAACTTCTTATAGAGCACAAGATAGATTTGATAATAGGAACGATAGCTATATTGGGCATTCGAGTTATGCAATACCCCCTGAAACAAGAAAGAGAATTGAAGATAGTGATTTTATTCTTTCATTGGGAGCAAGGTTAGGAGAAGTCACAACCCAGGGTTATACTTCCATCAAAATACCAAAGCCTGAACAATTTTTGGTTCATGTACATCCTGGTATAGCAGAAATAGGATCTGTTTATTGTCCAGATATAGGTATTAATAGTGGAATGCAGGAATTTGCAGAATCGTTATCAAATTTACCTCAAATCAAAAATCCAGTCTGGAAAGAATGGTGTGCTGGAGCCAGGAATGAATATCTTAATTTTATAAAACCAACCCCTATGAGCGGAGACTTAAATCTATCAGAAATAATTGCATATCTGAATAAAACGCTAGGAGAAGACGATATTGTCATTGTGGGCTCGGGTAATAATTCACAATGGGTGCATAGGTATTACCAATACCGAAATCTTGGATCTCAACTAGTGACAACAGCAGGTTCTATGGGTTATGGAGTGCCGGCTGCAATAGCTGCAAAGCTGGTTTATCCAAAAAAAACAGTGGTCTCTTTCAATGGGGATGGTTGTTTTATGATGTTGGGTCAGGAGATTATAAATGCTATTGAAAATGAATTGAATCCTATATTTGTTATAGTTAATAATGAAAAACTTGGAACCATAAGAATGCATCAGGAGAAAAAATTTCCAAAAAGAGTAATGGGTACAAATATAAAAAACCCAGATTTTGTTGCTCTCGCAAAGTCATATGGTTTGGATTCTAAGAGAATAACAAATACAGAGGATTTTTATGGTTATTTTGAAAAGGCAAAAAATAATAAAAAAGCAACATTAATTGAATTAATTATTGATCCAAATGTATTATCCCCCTCTTTAGAAATTGGAACAAATATTGGTTAAGTAAAAGATTAAATAAATATATTTATGAAGCCAATAGTATTATCCATAAGGTATAAATAGACATTAACAGCAAGTAGCATATAATTCTTGTTACCTGAAGAGCGATGCCCTGCGTGGCTAAAGTTTGCCAGTAATTGTAAATCTTCATGTATTGTATCATTGCTATATTTTTTTATTTTTTCTGCTAATAAATGAGATTTAACTGATTCCCTCTTATGAACAATAATTGCAGGTATCGTGAAAATAATAAGCATTAATGCACCGATCTTAATATAAAAGCCACTTAAAATAAGCAAGCTTCCAAGGCTCATTAGTGATACCGCAGAGAAGAAGGAAAAATTCGTTAATAATGAGTAATAGCGACCCCCCTCTAAATCTCTAAACAGTATGCCTGTTCTCTTAATTGCAATAGACCGTCTATTTTTAGTTGACCCAATCATAAAAACACCGTGTAAATATATATAGGCAATAGCAATCCGAAGGACCAAGATACCAATTCCATTTAAATCAAAGTTTAGCATTTTTTATTAGAACTTATTTTAGTTAATTTATCTTTAGTAGCTATGACAACTCTTTTGTAATCTGTTAATATTATATAATTATATGAATAAAAAATATTTATTAGTATATTTTATTTGAATTATATGACAATTAAATTATTTCGAACGAATGTTTGGTTTACAAAATGGTATCAAAATATGAAATTGATTTAATAGGCTATAAATGTCCTATTCCAATTTTAAAAATAAAAAAAAAAATAGAGTCACTTTCAAAGGGTGATCATTTGTTTGTCAAAGCTTCTGACCCAATGCTAAAGATTGATTTACCTTTATTTTGTATGGAGGAAAATTGCAAAATTATATCAATCAATGATTATGAAGATTTCATATCTTTCAAATTAGAACTTATTTAGTAATTTATTCTATTTCCTAATACTTACAAATATTAGTGATGCAAATATCAACATACCACCAATATATTGAGGCAAGAGCAGTCGTTCGTCTAAAATAATTGCAGCTGCTATTGCCGTTAGAATTGGTTCAGTATTAAAAAATAATCCTGAAATGACAGCAGAAGTGTATTTAAGTGATAGCATCTGAAAACAGTAAGCGCCGATGTAACATGTTGATAGAATAAGAACCGGAATGAAGATAGAAAATTGGTCAGTATTGATTTGAGGAGCTAATAGGATTAAAGCTACTATCAGTATTGGAATTATTCCAAGGTGAACCCAAAAACCTAATATGATTGGGCTAGATTTCTTACAAGCTATACCTGATGAAAAATACAAGAAAGTAGCGCAAATGCTTGATATACCAGCAAGTAAAATACCAATTGGATTTATATTATTAAAATCTGGCACAATTACAAAAATGAGACCTGAAAATACAATGAGAAATATTATTATATCTGGTATTTTTATATTATGGTCTCCTCTTATGATGCTAACGAGTAATATTTGGATTGGGAATGTAAAGAATATGATTGCAGCAAGCGAAACAGGAATAAAATTTATTGATCCAACATAACATAAACTGATCATTCCAGTTGAAATTGACATGATCACAACGTACTTTCGTATCTCCCTAGGGATATGGAAGCTTAATTTTCCATAAATAGCTAATATTAGTGCGAAAGAGAACAGAAATAATGCTCTTGATGATACTGAAACAATAGTTGGTATACCATTTTGTATACTATAAGCGGCAAGTGGGTTATTAATTCCATAACATAATGATGAGAGAACTGCAAAAAATGGACCTTTATTCTTTTCTGAGTATGACTGTTTCACTTTTTTATCCATAATTTTTTTTATATTAGATAGTATTTTTAATTTATAATTATTCTAAATGATGATAATAATAATATGTTTATAGCTTGGAGACCCTCTTGGAAAACAATATAATAGAACTCTCACCCAATAAAGCTTTTTCAATACAAAATATTGTAAAACTAGACGGAAGGTTAAGTGCTTATCCTCCAAATCAAGTCGGATATGTGCCGTTAAATTGTTATCTTTTAAAAGAAGAAAATGGTGCATTTCTTCTAGATACAGGGTACTTATTTCATCAAAAGAATGTACTAGATCAATTGAAATCCCTTATTGAACCTGATATTCCCTTATCTATAATTCCCCTGCGCATTAATGAATTTATGTCTGTTGGAAATGTTAAGGCTATTTCACAAAATTTCAATGTCATCGGATATTATTCACCTCATCCAGAGGGGGCAGATTGGTTTGACTTTACTGATGAAGAAAGAGACTTAAGTTTAAAAGATATACCAACAACTATTGTAAGGGGATTGGTAAATTGTGAGGTTGGAGAGGGATCAGGAAGAAATATTAATATTATGAGCGCTCCTATAAGACTTATAAATACATCATGGATATATGATGAGAGCACAAAAATATTATATTCATCAGATATGTTCAATTATGGCATTGCTAATAGTGATAATGAGGATTGGGTAATTGATTATGAAGATGAAATGATCAATTCTAATTTTATTAAATCATTCCTGCTAAATACAAGATATTGGTGGTTAGAGGGAGCAAAAACAAGGCTCTTAAGAGATAATATTAAAAAAGTATTTAATTCCTATGATATAGAAACAATAGCTCCGGGTTATGGAAAAATATTTCAAGGAAAAGACCTAGTTAAAAAACAATTTAATTTTCTTGATGAAATATTATTAGAGCTTGATAAATCAAATAGTATAGCGCAATATGTTCCTAGAAATTTTATGAGGTAAAGTATGTCAAATAGTAAGTTACCAAGAGAAATATTAGATAATATATTTTGGTTAGGGGATTGTCTTGAACAGAGATATCAAGGAAAAATATATCATTCGTATAATTCTTCTTATTTAGTTGTAGGAAATTCATCGGCATTACTTGTAGAAACAGGGCACCCAAAAGATTTTAATGAACTTCACGAACAAATCAAAGGGATTCTGGCAAAAAAGAAAATTCCATTAAAATATATATTCATAACACATCAAGAAACGCCTCATTCTGGTGGTGTTGGTAGGTTTTTAAATATATATCCAGATGTTGAGGTTCATGGAGATATAAATGACTACCACATGGCATTTCCAAAATATAGTGATAACTTTAAAGCAATGGAAGTGGGGGATAAAATTGATCTAGGTGGAATGGAATTTGTCGCTGCAGAACCCGTAGTACGTGATATGAGAACTTCCCTATGGGGTTATATTGCACCTCAAATGTTATTATTCCCTGCAGATGGTTTTGCCTATAGTCATTATCATTGGGATGGGCATTGTGGTATGATTGCGGAAGAAGCAGATACACTTGATTTATTTGATGTATCAGCTGTATTTGCAGAGTTAGCATTATTCTGGACAAATTTTGTTGATATGGAGATTTATACTAAACGCATAAAACAGTTAGTTGACGAGTTAGGTATAAAGTATATTGCTCCAACTCATGGGCTTCCAATCCTTGATGTAGAAAAAACTATGCCAAAAGTTATGGAAGGTTTGCAGGCTCCTTATCATAAGTTAGCAAGTTAAATTATTTTTTTATTGGATATGGAACGTTCTTCCCAGAATACCTTCGGACTCTAATATTTGCTTGTTCAGCATGTCCAGCAAAACCCTCGAGAAGAGCTAGCCTTGAGCATATTTCACCAATTTGGGAAGATGTTTCAGTATTTTCTATTCTTTGATAAGTGCAAGTTTTTAAGAATTTTCCAACCCATAAGCCACCTGTATATCGGCTTGCTTTTTTTGTTGGCAGGGTATGATTTGTTCCAATTATTTTATCCCCATATGCTACGTTAGTCTCTTCACCTAAGAATAGCGAACCATAGTTTTTAAGATTATCAAGGAAAAATGATGGATCTTTTGTCATAACTTGAACATGTTCGTATGCTAATCTATTTGCTTCATTTAACATATCTTCCTTATCTTTACATAAAATAATCTCACCAAAATTCTCCCAAGATACCTTTGTTATACCGGCAGTTGGTAGTATTTCGAGTAATCTTTTTATTTCTATTAGTGTATCTTTTGCAAGTTTTTCAGAATCTGTAATGAGAACTGCAGGTGATGTTGGTCCATGCTCTGCCTGACCAAGAAGGTCTGTTGCACATATTTCACCATCTGAAGTATCATCTGCAATGACAAGTGTTTCTGTTGGTCCAGCAATTAAATCTATTCCAACTTCTCCAAACATTTGCTTTTTAGCTTCAGCAACATACGAGTTTCCAGGGCCAACAATCATATTAACAGGTTTAATTTTTTCAGTTCCAATCCCCATTGCCCCTATCGCTTGGATACCACCAATCAAATATATTTCATCAGCTCCTGCAAAGTGCATAGCAGAAATTGTTGCGGGATGTGCGCCACCATTGTATGGAGGAGCGCAAGCTATCACTCTTTTAACACCAGCAACTTTAGCCGTAATTATACTCATATGAGCTGATGCAACCATTGGGTATCTTCCTCCTGGGATATAACAACCAACATTTTCAATTGGAATATGTTTATGTCCAAGAAAAACACCAGGAAGAGTTTCAACTTCTAACTCTTTCATAGTTTCTAGTTGTTTTTCAGCAAAATTTCTTATTTGCTTCTGAGCAAATTCTATATCATCGATATCACCATCACTTAACTGAGATATAGAGTTTTCTATATCTTTTTTTGATAGTTTAAAAGTTTTGGGTTGCCATTTGTCAAACTTTTTAGAGTAGTTCTCAACGGCCTTATGACCATTTTCTCGTATATCTTTAAGTATAGAACTAACTGTTTTTTCTATAGATTGCTTATCTTCAGTTATTGTACTTTTAGGATTACTTTGCTTTATATATTTTAGCAACTTTAAAACTCCGTTTATTTAAAGACTTGAGGATTAATCGGTGATCCCGTTCCACCTGTAATTATTAGAGGTGGTCCGCAAAAAAAGAATTCATAAACACCATCTTTAGCACAATCTTCTGCTAATTCTTTTAAATAAAATATCTCACCCATACAAAGTCCCATAGCGGGTATGACAACCCAATGCCATGGTTGGTTTGCTTCGGAAGTCTCGCATGGCCTTACTTCGACTCCCCATGTATCTGAGCAAATAGCTGCTATTTCTTTCTCATGACACCAGTAACAGTTCTCAAATTTAACACCAGGCGCGTCACCCCCTGCATATCCCCCCCAAACATTTTCACTTAAGCATCGTTCCATCTGACCTGTACGAACAATTACAAAATCAGCTTTTTTAATTTCAACGCCTTGCTTTTTCGCGCATGCATCAAGTTCCTCGTTAGAAATACCTTCTCCATCTTGAAGCCAATTAACACCACGATAACGAGCAATGTCAAGTAGAACTCCTCTGCCGTTCATTTTGTCTTTTGAATTTTCAATACCAAGGACATTTAGTCCTGTAACATCTATATCTTTTGGATCATGGCCATTATATGCCCTGTCCTCATAAAATATATGACCAAGAGCATCCCAGTGGGTAGCACCTTGAACACATAGATTTATAGTATCATCTGCATACCTTATTTTATTCCAATCTTGTCTTCCACAAACGGCGTCAGTTCCTGTTGCAAGCATTTGGTGAATAGGATTGAATCTACCACCAAATAAACCATTTTGAGGACCATCTCTATCAAGAGGAATACCTAATGAAAAAACTTTCCCCTTTTTTATAAGTTTAGAGGCTTCTATTATATTTTCAGGACTCACAAGGTTTAATGTTCCTATTTGGTCATCCTTACCCCATCTTCCCCAGTTCGACAGGTCTTCAGAAGCTTTTTTTATTGCTTCGAGATTTACCTTAATATCCATATGAATTCTCCTTTTTTAGTGAGCAGTCCAACCGCCATCAATTAATAAACTTGTACCAGTTATCATCTTAGCTTGAGGTGAAGATAAATACAATATGCCATCTACTATATCTTGAACGTCAACCAATTTTTTTAGTGGTATCATTCCGTATACAAAATTCTTAAATTCTTCATTTTCAAACATAGGCTTGGTCATAGGTGTGTCAGCAAAAGTTGGAGCTATTGAACATACTCTTATATTAGAGCTTGCAACTTCAACAGCTAATGCTTTTGTTAACCCCTCTATTGCATGTTTTGTGAGACAATAAACTGTTCTTTTTGGTGAACCAACATGCCCCATCTGTGATGTGACATTTATAATTACTCCTTGATTATTCTTTTTCATCAATTTTACTGCAAATTTGGATGTACGGAATGTAGCTCTTACATTTAGATCAAGCATTAAATCAAGCGTAGCATCGTCAACATCTTCAATAAATTTTGGCCGATTAACTCCGGCATTATTTATACATATATCCAGTCTATCTAGAGACTCCATTTTTGCATAAAACTCATCACCGGTAATATCAAAAGCCCAAACTTCTATATTATTTGGATATTGTTTTTGCAATTCCAGAAGGTCATCTTTTGTTCTACTAACTGCAATAACGTGTGCATTTTTCTTAGCAAATTCGATAGCTGTGGCTTTGCCAATACCCCTTGCTGCGCCTGTTATCAAAACTACTTTATTTTGGAATGAGCTGGAGCTGTCCATAGTTTTAGAGCCTATTAGGATTTTGTTTCGGAGTTATACCAATGATATATTTCTTCGCCAGTCATATGGATAACACCATCATGTTGATTTATGTAATCATATAATTTTTCAACATGACCAATACGATGCGGTGTTCCCGTCAGATATGGGTGCATACTTATTGCCATGATTTTTATGTTTTCATCGCTTTCCATGTATAGTCTATCAAATGTTTCCTTACACTGCTGATAAAAGACATTTGCAGGTTGATGCTGAATAATATGAATAACAATATCATTTGTTTCTAGAGGATATGGTAGCGTTAGCATTGGTCCATATTTTGTTTCTAAGGTTGTCGGCAAATCATCCATAGGCCAGTTACAAACGTACTCAATTCCATTTTTTTTCAAGAGATCTAGTGTATTTTCAGTTTCAGTTAAGCCGGGGCTTTCCCAACCAATCGGCTGCTTACCAGTGAAATTTTTTATTTCCTCAACAGCAGCTGCAATTTCTGCATCTTCATTAGCCAAGGAATGTTGAGGTTGTTGTTCATATCCATGACCCATAAACTCCCAGCCAGCTTCAAGAGCTGCTTCTGCAATTCTTGGGTATTTTGAACAAACATGCCCATTTATTGCAAGAGTTGCTCGAATATCCCTTGATTGGAGAGCTTTTAAATGCCTCCAAAAACCAACACGATTTCCATATTCATGCCAAGACCAATTTGGTACGTTTGGTAATAATTGATTACCCATTGGAGGTGGTAGTGCATTTCTTGGCATAGGTCGGATAATATTCCATAATTCGACATTAACTGTAGTCCAGACAATTATTTTTGAACCATTCGGACCTTTAATCTTTGGTCTATCAATACTCGCTTCATATTTTAAGCGATCTGTGAGTAAATTCATTATTTTCCTACTTTTTATTTCTTCTTTAACATTTATATACTATTTTTTTTTCAATATATTATTTTTTATAAACTTTCTAAGAACTTTTTATAGGATGAAAAATGGGACCATTAAAGGATATTAAAATTTTTGATATGACTCGTGTTTTGGCGGGTCCACATTGTACACAAATATTGGGAGATTTAGGAGCGGATATAATTAAAGTTGAGAGAGTAGAAAATGGAGATGACACAAGAAAATTTGCACCACCTTTTATGAAAGATAAAAATGGAAATGATACAGATCAAAGCGCTTACTTTTCAGGTACTAATAGAAATAAAAGATCCATAACATTAAATCTTAATTCTCCTGAGGGCCAGGATATTGCTAAGAAATTAATTGCTAAGTCTGATATATTAGTTGAAAATTTTAAAGTAGGTACATTAAAGAAATATGGTTTAGATTATGAAACACTTAAAAATGAATTTCCAAGTCTTATCTATTGTTCTATTACCGGCTTTGGCCAGACAGGCCCATACTCTAAAAGACCTGCATATGATGCACTAGTTCAAGCAATGGGAGGCGTCATGAGTTTAACAGGCGATGCCAAGGGAGAGCCAATGAAAGTCGGTGTTTCTATTGCTGACTTGATGGCTGGAATGTACGGAACTGTATCAATTCTTGCAGCTTTAAGACACAGAGATCAGACTAATGAAGGTCAGCATTTGGATATATCAATGTTAGATGCTCATGTGGCTTGGCTTGCGAATCAAGGTATGAATTATTTAGCTACAAATGAAAATCCAGAACGTTTAGGTAATCAACATCCCAATATTTTGCCATATCAGGTTATGCCATCGCAGGACGGATATTTTGTATTATCAGTTGGTAATGATGCAACATTTGAGAGGTTTTGCAAAGTTGCCTCATGCGAAGATCTTTTAGAAGATGAAATATATTCTGAGGCAATCAATAGGGTAAAGAATCGAAAAGTTGTAACCAAAACACTAAACGATATTACAAAACAACATCCAACGAAATGGTGGCTTGAAAGATTAGAAAAAAGTAATATTGGGTGTTGCGCAATAAATACTCTTGAAGATGTTTTTAAAGATCCGCAGGTTTTAGCAAGGGAAATGGTCATCAAAATGTCAGGCACAGCCCCTGATAAGTTGCCATATAAATTAATAGCGAATCCAATGAAGATGAAAGAAGGGAGTATTTCATATAGATATCCTCCTCCCAAGCATGGGGAACACACTGATGAAATTCTAAGAGATTATCTTAACCTAAGCAAAGATGAGATATTAAAGATGAAGAAGTCAGGAATTATTTAAAAGAAATTTCCTATTTTGAATCTTCTTCTGCAACTTTTCCATAATGTGTATAGGTTTGTTGCAAATACCATCTAAAGAAATCCCAGTAGCTTTCTTCAGGATATTTCATTGGATTATCAGCACTCACACATGAAGGTATCTCATGAGCAACTGTGTCTAGGCTAGTATTAACAAAGCATGCAAGTGAATACCTATCATTATTACGAGGAGGAAGCACCCGATGAGGGGTAGCTCTGAACTTCTCATTTGTCCATCTTTCAAGGAATTGACCTAGGTTCAAAATAAGTGCACCTTCTGGAATAACAGGCCAAAACCACTCGCCATTTGTATCCATTACTTGCAAACCAGGTTCCTTTGCCATAGGCAAAATTGTCATAAAACCCGTATCGGCGTGAGCGCCTAATCCAAATTCTTTTTCATCAACAAAATCGACTTTTGGATATTTTGCTAGCCTAAAATAGCTATATAATTCTTCAAAATGTGGCTCAAAAAAATCTTCAGATACATCAAGAGCTTCAGCCCAAACAGGAAGAAGTTTTTTGCACATATTGATTATTCCATCCCAATAATCCATGACATCATCTTTAAAACCATCAAGTTCTGGCCATGGGTTTTGGGAAAAGAATTGTTTTCCAGCTATCACATTGGGATGATCATCAGGATAGTCAGTTGCCAAGACAAGGCATTCAACTGTATCTGTTTTAGTATGCTCTTCATACTCAGAATGTTTTAAAATTGTTGTTTTTGAGGGTATGTAGCCTCTTTGGTGATCGTTGACTCTAATACCCATTTTAAAATCGACTGGTTGGTCATGGAAACGAATAATCTGTTCTTCCATTTTCTCTATTTTATCTTGAGTTACTCCATGATTAGTGAGGCACATGAATCCCAGTGTTTCTGCAATTTTTTTCCATTCTTTTGCTAATTCTTTAATTCCAGATTTATCGCCAGCCATAAGTGGCCCAAGATCCATCACTGGTAATTCTTTATGTGGAAAATTTTTATCTCTTGCGTCAATTTTATCTGAATTCATTATTTGCCCCATTAAATATTTTGTTCTAATGTAATTTTTAACATTAATAAAATCAAAATTAATACTATTATTAAGTCTGAAATACTATTAAAACAATTTTTTAATGTTATTGTAAATAAAAAAATCAAAATTGGGGATACTAATATGTCAGAAAAAATAGGAATTATTGGCCTTGGAATAATGGGGTCAGCTTATACAAAGAATTTGAGTGCTGCAGGATATGAGATTGTTGGTTTCGATGTTAATGAAGATAGATTTGAGGCACAAGGAAACGCTAGAATTACAAGAGCCTCATCACCAACAGATGTTGTAAATCAGGTTGATAGGGTTATTACCTCTCTACCAAATCCAGATGCACTCATAGCTGTTGCAGAGGAAATTGCACAATCAGGAAAAGAAGTAATTATTGCAGATACATGCACATTGAAAATCAGTGATAAAACTAAGGCACGGGACATACTTGCTGAAAAGGGAATAACATTACTCGATTGTCCTGTCAGTGGAACTGGTCATCAGGCAGCAGCTGGGGATTTAGTTATTTTTGGAAGTGGAGACGAAGACTCATTCAACAAGATCAAACCTGCTTTTGAGAAAATGGGTAGAGAAGTTCATTACTTAGGTGAATTTGGTACTGGATCGAAAATGAAGTATATAGCAAATCTTCTAGTTGTAATTCATAATGTATCATCCGCTGAGGCAATTACATATGGTATTAAGGCAGGAATTGATCCTCAATTAGTTTATGATGTAATAAAATCAAGTGCTGGAACATCGAGAATGTTCGAAGTTAGAGGTCCGATGATGGTTGAGGGTAAGTATGATGAGGATGTATCAGCAAATCATATTATAACTAAAAAAGATATATCAGTCATACTTGATTATGCCGATCAAATGGCTTGCCCAACACCACTTTTCTCCGTTGCTGGTGAAATTCATAGGGCTGCAATTGCTATGGGAAGGGCTCATGAAGATACAGCCTCTGTTTGCGCTGTTACTGATCAATTAGCGGGCGTGAAGAGAAAATAATTTTTTTGGAACTAAATTATGCATAAAATTGAAGCAAATTATAGTAATGTACATTGGGGTTATCTATCAGCGGATATTGAACCAATTTTAAAAATTAATAGCGGCGATACTATATCAATTAATTCTGTTTCAGGTCCCCCTGAGGTTACATCTACTTGTCCATTTCCTATAAAAGAGAATCTCATAGAAATTCATTCTAAATCTTTTAGAGGGACACTTCAGGGTGGTCATATTTGTACAGGGCCTATTGAGATAGATGGTATAAAATCCGGTGAAGTTTTGCAGATTGACATACTTTCAATTGAATTAGACTCAATTTGGGCTTATACAGGTGTGAGCCCATTAAAGGGTGCTCTTCCAAATGATTTTCATAAAAAACAGATGACTTACTTAGAAATTGATAAAGATAAATCAATTGCAAAAACCCCATGGGGTATGGAGATTGATCTAGATCCGTTCTTTGGTCTTATCTGTACGGCACCACCCGCAAACTGGGGTAAGGTACCAACCATACCGCCAAGACAAAATGGAGGTAATATGGATAATAAAGAGCTAAAAGTTGGAACAACTCTATATTTACCAGTGTTTGTAGATGGTGGTATGTTTTCCGTTGGGGATGGTCATGGAACTCAGGGAGATGGAGAAATTTGTACAGCTGCGGTAGAGATGGATATGAAGGGTGAATTTAAGCTGACAAGAAGAAAAGATATGAATATATTATGGCCATTCGCAGAAAATGATAATTATTTGATTACTATGGCTTTTGACCCTGATCTTGATGAGTGTGTCAAAATTGTTACGAGAAGCATGATTAAGTTATTAAACAATAATTGTGGTATTTCAAATGAGGATGCATATACACTGCTTAGTTACGTTGGTGATCTTCGAGTTACTCAAGTTGTTAATGGCAATAAAGGTATACATCTAATGTTACCAAAAAAATATTTCTTAAATAAAACATTCAAAATATAGGAGGTAAGTATCAATGGGTAAGCAATACAGTATAATCATATTAGGAGCATCATATGGTTCTTTATTAGGGATTAAGTTGGCAATGGCAGGGCATAAAGTAGATCTTGTATGCCTACCGGATGAGGTTAAGACTATTAATGAAAATGGTGCTATTGTTAGATTGCCAATTCGAGAAAAAGATACAGTAATTGAGCTAAATTCAAAAAATTGTTCTGGAGTACTCGCGGCTATTGGAACTGATAATATCAAACTGGATCAATACGATCTAGTTGCATTAGCAATGCAAGAGCCTCAATATGGAGCAGATGTAATCTCCCAATTATTGAAGGAAATTGGTGAAAAAAAATTGCCTTGTATGTCAATTATGAACATGCCACCGTTGGCCTATATTGCAAGGATTGAGGGATTGGATACATCTATGTTGACAGATGCATACACTAAGGCTGATGTCTGGCAATATTTTGATCCAGCTAATATTACCCTTTGTAGTCCAGATCCTCAGGCATTTAGACCGCCCGATGAACCAATTAATGTATTGCAAGTAGGGCTTCCAACAAATTTTAAAGTGGCAAGATTTGAGTCAGAAGAGCACACAAAAATATTAAGAGATCTTCAAAGGGATATCGAAGAAGTAACCTATGATTATAATGGAGAGAGTATTGGTCTTCCTGTAAAACTGAAAGTTCATGATTCTATATTTGTACCTCTTGCAAAGTGGAGTATGCTTCTTGCTGGTAATTACAGATGTGTTCAAGAAGAACAAGCTGTAGCAATAAGAGAGGCGGTTCACACGGATCTTGAAAAGTCAAAAGAGATATATAACTGGGTTTCTGAAATCGCAATTGAACTTGGTGCTATTAGTTCTGATCAAGTGCCTTTTGAAAAATATGCATTAGCTGCACAAAGTCTTATAAGACCATCCTCTGCTGCTAGAGCACTTTTTGCAGGAGCTAAAAATATAGAGAGAGTTGATAAGCTTATAAAATTAATTGCGCATCAAATAGGAAAAGATAGCAGTATTGTTGATGAGATAATTGATCAGGTTGATCGCAGAGTCAGTATTAATAGAAGTGTTTAAAAAGCTAGAGATTATATTATAGGATCGGGATATTAAATGAAAGTAGTTGACGGAATAATAAATGTACTCAAAAAAGAAGGGCTGGAGTATTTGAGTTGTTTTCCAACAACCCCTATAATTGAAGCGGCTGCTAAAGAAGATATCAAGCCGATAATTTGCCGTCAGGAGAGGGTTGGACTTGGTATAGCTGATGGATATTCGAGAGTAACAAATGGAAAAAAACTTTCAGTTTTTGCCATGCAATATGGCCCTGGAGCTGAAAACGCATACCCAGGAGTTGCAACAGCTTATAGTGATTCAACGCCAATGCTGATCTTACCTCTCGGACACCCTCTCAATAGAGACAAAGTATTTCCAATGTATTCAAGCTTAAAATCATATGAAACTATCACTAAATATATCGAGCAGATTACTACACCCGAGAAATCTGTGGACGCATTGAGAAGAGCTATTTCTCATATGAAGATTGGTCGACCTGGTCCTGTAATGGTTGAAATACCAGAAGATATATTAAATCAAGAATGTAATGAATCTCTATTTAATAGTTATAAAAAGATTGTAATTCCAAAAAGCCAAGCAGCCCATGATGATATTTCAAGAGTATCAAAAATAATATTAGAAGCAAAAAAACCTATTATTATTGCTGGGTCAGGTGTTTTGTATTCAGAAGCCACCAAAGAACTCTCAGAATTAGTCGATTTACTTAAGATTCCCGTCATGACTACTATGGAAGGGAAAAGTGCGATATCAGAAAGAAATAATCCATTTGCTCTTGGAAGTGGTTCTGGTGTTATGAGTGATACGGTATATGAGTACTTAAGGGACTCTGATGTCATTATTGCACTAGGAACTAGTCTTACAAAACATCCAATGGTTACAACAGTTCCACCTGGAAAAATTATAATACATAATACAAATGATCCCCAAGATTTATACAAAAGTTACAACATTGACTTCCCTCTATTAGGAGATACAAAACTTGTCATTGAGCAATTAATAGAGTCATGCAAAGATTATTTATCAGGAAAAATAATTGAGGATAATGTTACAAATAATATCAATGAAATAAGACAGAAATATATACAAAATTGGAGCAAGCGTCTTAATGCGAATGATAAACCAATTAATCCTTACCGAGTAATATGGGAATTTATGAAGAACATCAACCCAGATAATGCAATTGTTACGCACGATGCAGGCAGCCCAAGATATCAGATGATGCCATTTTATCAATCAGGAAGCCCCAGATCCTACCTTGGATGGGGGAAGTCCCATCAGCTTGGAACTGGACTTGGACTTGTTATTGGTGCAAAATTAGCTGCTCCAGATAAATTCTGTGTAAATTTCATGGGAGATGCGGCTTTTGGGATGACAGGGCTCGACTTCGAGACATCCGTTAGAGCGAAACTGCCAATAACTACAATAGTTTTTCGTAACTCAACAATGGCAATTGAAACCAATCATATGAAAATTAGTCATGATAAATATAAGGCCCGCGACTTAAATGGTGATTATGCTGATATAGCAAAAGCTCTTGGAGGCTGGTCAATGTCAATAAGCGATCCTCAAGAGATTGGGTCCGCTATTATGAAAGCAAAAGAAAAAAATGAAGAAGGGATAGCGGCTTTATTACAATTTAATACATCCAAAGATCAAGATTTTGCTAATATGAGACCCTTTGGATAAACACTTTATTAATTATAAAAAAGGAGATTAAGAATGGTAAAAATTTTCATACCTCAAGAAATTTCACAAACTGCCTACGAAAAACTAAAAACAATAGGGGATGTGACAATGTACACAGGTACGGATGGACCGATGCCTCATGATGAAATATTAAAAGCAGTTAAAGATAAGGATATATTATATGCCCTTGGTGAGGTAGAATTTGATAGGGAAGTGATTATGGAAGCAAAGCCACTGAAATTGGTATCAGCAATGCATATGAAAGCCACATTTGTTGATAAAAAAGCCTGTTCCGAGAGAAAAGTTCCTTTGTGTGGGATACCTAACTTTGTGAGTAAAACAACTGCAGAATTTACTTTTGCTTTATTAATGGCAACTGCTTGGCGATTACCGGAGGCTCATGAATATCTTAGAAATAATAAATGGACACAAAACCAATCGACTTCATTCCTTGGCTCCCGTTTATATGGCAAAACAATAGGTATTGTTGGTATGGGTGCAGTTGGATCCGGAGTTGCAAAAAGAGCGGTTGCGTGTGATATGAATATAATTTACCACAAGCGTAATAGACTAAGTCCTGCTGAAGAATATACATTTGGTAATGCTGAATATAGAGCACTTGAAGACCTATTTATGGAGTCAGATATTGTTGTCTTATGTACTTCATTGACAAATGATACCAAAGGTTTGGTAGGAGAAGAACTATTATCTCTGATGAAACCTACATCAATTTTAATTAACACTTCGAGAGGCCCCATACTAGATGAAGAAGCATTAGAAAATGCGCTCAGAGAGAAAAAGATATTAGGAGCGGGTCTTGACGTCTATGAGGTTGAGGTTCCAGAAGAAAATCCTGGACCAAGGCCTGGATTATTTAATCTTGAGAACGTTGTTATGACACCTCACATCGGTTCTGCTGCTCGTGAGACAAGAGATGAAATGGCGATGAGGGCAGTTCATAATATTGAGAGATTTTTGGATGGCAAAAGACCTTTTGATGTTCTTAATCCGGAAGTATATGGAGAGGCTGCAAGTAATGATGAAGTTATTGGTTAGTTATATATAATCAAATACATAATGATAAGACAACCAAAGATCGAGAGTTCTTGGAATCAACAACTTACTGATGAATTTTCAAAAGACTATATGAAGAATCTAAGTAAATTTCTTTGTGATGAAAAGATTAAACAAAAATCTATCTACCCACCTAATAATTTAATATTTGAAGCATTTGAATTAACCAAATTTGAGGATGTAAAAGTTGTTATTTTAGGTCAAGATCCATATCATGGGATAGGGCAAGCGCATGGGTTAAGTTTTTCTGTTGGATATGATATTAAAATACCACCTTCACTCAAAAATATTTATAAAGAGTTATATAATGATATTGGAATTGAAATTCCAGAACATGGAAATTTAAAAAAATGGGCAAATGAAGGTGTTTTGCTACTCAATTCTATTTTAACAGTCGAAAAAGGCAAACCAAATTCCCATTCTAATAAAGGTTGGGAGATCTTTACAGATTCAATCCTAAAAGTATTAAATACAAAGAGAAGAAATATTGTTTATATTTTATGGGGCAAGAAAGCTCAGGATAAATGTAAATATATCAATTCGAAAGATAATTTAATAATTAAAAGTGCCCATCCTTCACCTTACTCAGCTTTTAATGGTTTCTTTAAGTCTAAACCATTCTCAAAGACGAATAATTATCTGTTAAAAAATAATCAATTAATAATAGATTGGAACGTTGAGTGAAGGCTATTTTCTAATCTATTTTCTTTTAAGCATATATTTTTATAAAGATTTACTTATTGAATATAGTCTAGGTATTAATTATCTTATAAAGATATAATAAGTGTAATAATAATATAGATAATTAATATTCAATGACTATTCAGAAACAAACTTCAAAATTTGATTGGAAATGTAATCATACATGGAGAAGGAGTGCAAATAATACTAAATGGTGTCTCATTGGATGTGCAATTGGTGATTTTGGGACAATATTATACTTCCAATATGGCGGTGTTGTGTGGCCAACAATTTGGATAATGACTCTTGCAATTCTAAATGGTTTGATCACAAGTGTAATTCTTGAAACAATAATTTTAATAAGACAAAGTATAAATTTTAAATCCGCAATAAAGACAGCTTTAGGGATGAGTTTTATCTCAATGGTAACTATGGAGATAACGATGAACACAGTTGATTGGGGGCTAACAGGTGGAGCCAAATTGACTTGGTGGGTTATACCTATAATGATATGTTCAGGCTTCTTATCAGCTTGGCCATATAATTATTGGAGGCTCAAAAAATATAACCTCTCCTGCCATTAATTTTCATATTATTAAAAGATCACAATTAAATTTTATTACTCTTGAAGTAACTCTTTGATAATTCGATCATTAAATTGAAATGAGTCAGCGCCTTCATGCTCTGAACACCTAACAAGTAATTCTTCGTCTGAATTTTCAGGTATACAACTTGCTTGCTTAGCATCAAAACTCGCACTATCAGTAAATGTCCGATAACCTGAATCAGAGCATGCATCAAGTAATTTATCACGGCCCGTCCAAGCTTTTATCTGTTTATAGACCCATTCTTTCTGTGCTTGAACAAGTTGAAGTCTTTCGTACATAAAGTCATCATCACCCTCACCTCTACCATGAAAACCATGAACTGCAGTATTTCCACATTCATCAATCATCACAGGGCTTCCTGACACATTAAATACCATGGGAGGATTATCTATTCCATCATGTTTGACATATTGCATCGTGCATTCAAGACCAGGGGCCCCAATAATGGGATATATTAATTTATGGGGAGAATATCTTCTTATATTCTTATCACGCGGGTCTCCTACATGAACATGAACTGCATCTGCTCCAAGTTTTGGAAAATTATTTGCTAATGGTAAAGGCTTAATATCGATATCAACGCATTGTGGACAATTTCTATCAATATGTGCAATTGCAATATCATATCCAAATATCTCTGTCATTCTTAGTTCAATATCTATCACCTTACCAATTATAGTTTCCCCTTTTCTTCCATAATCAGCCCCATCGCATACAAACATATTTTTTTTAAATTTTTTCCAGTCTTCTGCTTTTTTTGCACAATCACCTCCACAACAGGGCGCAATTCTATTGATGTTTCCAAATATATGGGCTTGAGTGATAATTATATCATCTTCAATAAATGTTACATCACTACCATTACCCCAGCCATAACAGAGCCTAGCAACTGCACTATACTTACTACTTTCATCAATTACACCACAATCGCCGTTGCATTTAAGTACGGGAGGAGGTCTAGAATTAGTTTCATTTATGAATGTAAAAAAAAATATTATGATCAAAAGATATTGTAATTTAAGTATACGAACCATTTAATTGTTCCAATCATAGGTTAGTTATTGCATAATATAATTGTAGTTAATATTTTTAATAGTTAAATATAAATCTATAAATGTTTAAAACAATCATGGAGTTGGAAATGGAAAAAGAAATGTTAGCAATTGCTTTCTTCAAAGAAGGTGAGGGGATATTTGAAAAATTCATGGGATGGATGCAATCAGAAGAAGGGCTTGGTGTTCGTGCAAGTGTCGCAACGGTTGAAAAAACATTACCATCAATATCTCCAATGAAGAATTATGTAATGTTCTAGGTCTTTGTTCATGATGAAAAAAAATGATTGATTTTATGACTGGGAATAATCCTTTATACAAACCCATTTTTGATGAATGTATAGAAAAAGTTCATCTATATAATTGTACGGAAGTTAAACTCTGATTGGTCGGATTGTTTAAGATTTGTGATTTTTTTATTTAATAATAGCCAACCGCGATCAAGCCTAATAAAATTAATTGGATAAAATTTATAACTACTGAAAGGCGATGAGTAAGTTTAAACATTTTATGATTTGTCTTATCTTTGTATGAATTTATCTTTGGCATTAGATAAAAGAGGGTAAATGCAAATAGTAAAGTACAGAGAATGACAATATGATAGCGTACAGCAAAGGAACCATCAAATAATGCAAGTATTAGACAAAGAGTTAGGCATAAAAGATTGAAACCATAATAAAATGGAAAAAGTTTCCTTATGAATTTTGCTGAGTTTATTTCATCTAAGGAAGTAAAAGTCACAGGCGCGATGATAAATGAAAAAAATACCATTGTACCAAAGGCTACTAAGATAAGACTATTTGATATTTGAAATAACATCCTTTATATTTATTTATTATCGAAGTAAAAGACAAGGAATATTAAATAAAAAAATATTTTTTTATTTAACTATTTTGGAGGACCTAAGATATTTCCTCCACCTCTTATCCAAAAATCCACATCTTCAGATTTGAAAGGTTCATATACATAATCTTTTTCTTTTGGTAATTTTCTATCGTGGTCCCAGATATAGATTGAACACAGAATCATTATGATAACTAATATTATCATAAGTCTGTTTTGGTTTTTATTATTTAAAAATTTATCATATGCTTGCATAATTTTATTCTCGCACAAAATATAAAAATTAAAATTATTTTTATGATTATCAAAAAGCTAAATGCTCTTACGAGCTATTACTTTCTCACATCATTTTTGGTACCACTGCCTGGATTCGAACCAGGGACCTCCTGATCCACAATCAGGCGCTCTAACCAGCTGAGCTACAGCGGCAAATAAATATTCTAATTTAAATATTATAACAAAATTAACAAAAGATATGTACAATTAGTTAGTAATAAAAAATTATTATATCATTTTTAGTCAAAGTTCAAGCCATGGGAATAAATTCATCTCACAATAAGGTAACGGATCTTCAAGTAGGTCCAACGACAGAAGGTATGGTAAGAATATATATTCAAAATGAAGATACTAGTTTACCGCTAGATTTTACCCCAGATGAAGCTATAACAATAGCCGAAGAAATCATAGCATCCGCAAATTTAATTACTCCCCCAAATAAAAAAAAATAGTTATTGACAGCTTAAAAAAAGCAGCTTATCAACACGCGTTATATTTTTACAACTATTAAATTATAACAATTCTAAATTAAACAAGAATACAAAAATAGAAGGAGTTAATTGTAATGTTTAGATTTTTGACAGGCTGTTTTATGGTAGCAACATTTTGTGCGCTATCCATTGCAACCGTTCGCGCTTCTGAAGTGAATGTATATTCATACAGACAACCTTATTTAATAGAGCCAATGTTGGAGAAGTTTACTGATGAAACAGGTATTAAAGTAAATGTTTTATTTGCTGGTAAAGGTCTAGTAGACAAAATGGTTCAAGAGGGAGATAGCAGTCCAGTTGATGTACTATTAACTTTAGATATTGGCCGTTTAAGTGATGCTGTTAATTCTGATGTTTCACAATCTTTTTCTTCATCCGTAGTAAATGCTAATATTCCATCACAATATCGTGATCCTGATGGCCACTGGGTTGGTCTGACAGCAAGAGCTAGAGTAGTTTATGCATCTGTTGATAGAGTTGCACAGGACGAAATAACATATGAAGATTTAGCTAGCCCTGAATGGGAAAATAGAATCTGTATAAGGTCAGGTCAAAATGCATATAATTTAGCTTTATTTGCATCAATGATTGCACACCATGGTGAAGCTGAAACTATCAAATGGCTTAAGGGGCTAAAAGATAATCTTGCAAGAACCCCGCAAGGCAATGATAGAGGACAAGTTAAAGGCATATTCTCTGGTGAATGTGATATATCCATTGGTAATACTTATTACATGGCAAAAATGCGTACTAATGATAAAGAGCCTGAACAAAAAGATTGGGCTGCAAGTGCGAAAATAATTATGCCTAACTCTGATGGAAGAGGAACTCATATGAACTTATCCGGAGCAGTATTAGCAAAGTATGCTCCAAATCAAGATAATGGAGTAAAGCTTATTGAATTTCTTACAGAAGATATAGCACAAGAAATGTATGCTGAAGTAAATCACGAATATCCACTGAAAGAAGGTGTGGAAATATCTGATATGGTTGCATCATTTGGTGAACTTAATGCTGATAATCTTGATCTCATAACTATTGCTAATAATAGAGTGGTAGCTAGTGAGATGTTAGATATGATTGCTTTTGATGAGTAATCGAATATCAATCGAATAAATTTGTTATGACTTTTTTATTTGAAAATGGTATTAAAATTATCTATGAAAATTATAATCCATAGATATGTACATTTAAAAGAGCTCCTAGAATCACTGGGAGCTCTTTTTATTGCTTCTATTATTGCTATACCAATCCTAACTATTTTTTATATGGCTCTCTCATCAGAGAAGAATATCTGGCCACATCTCTCTTCAACTGTGCTACCTGGATATATAATAACAACGCTTATTGTATTATCTGGTGTTGGAGTTATAACACTAATCATTGGTATTGGTTTGGCATGGGTAATCACGGTCTATGATTTTCCTATGAGAAGAACTCTAGAATGGCTTTGTTTAATCCCATTAGCTATGCCAACATATATAATTGCATATACTTACGGTGAGATCTTTGATTATCCTGGTTTTTTGCAGTCAGCATTACGTTTTATATTTGGATGGCAATCTTCTAAAGATTATTGGTTTCCAAATATTTATTCTACTGGTGGTGTTATATTTGTAATGTCATTTGTTCTTTATCCATATATATACCTAACTTCTCGAGCTGCATTCTTAAGACAGTCAATGACATTAATTGAGGTAAGTAATACACTTGGATATTCACTAAGTTCTAGTTTCTTTAGGGTAGCATTACCTATGGCAAGACCTGCAATTATAATAGGTTTAATTCTTGTTATGATGGAATCTATGAATGAGTTTGCTGCATTTGAGTATTATGGAGTAAATACATTAAGCGTTGGAGTCTATGTTACGTGGCTCGAAAAAAATAATCTTAGTGGAGCAGCGCAGATTGCAATTTTTATGCTTATATTTATATTCTTATTGATGCTTATTGAGAGAAAACTTAGAAATAAACGTTCATTTGTACAAAAAAATAATAATACAATTGCAACAAATAGATACAAGCTGACTGGCATAAGGGCTTATATGCTGTTAATAATTTGTCTTTTGCCAATTATGATTGGTTTTATATTTCCATCAATCGTACTCATTGACTTTATTATTCAAAGGTATTACGAAATTGATATTATTAAATATATAACTCTTGTGTTTAATTCAATTTACTTATCTAGTTTTGCTGCAATTCTTACTTTAATAATTAGTATCTATCTCGTAAATGTCTCCTTTTCATCAAACAATTTTATAATTAAATTATCTATTGGTATATCTAGGCTAGGGTATGCTCTACCTGGAGTTGTGCTTGCTCTGGGTATTATTGTACCAATGATAACTTTTGATAATTTTCTTAAAAGTTTACTTGGTGATTTCTTTGGTATAACAACGGGATTAATTATTTCAGGAACAGCTATCGGTGTCTTATATGCTTATATAGTTAGATTCCTAACAATTGCATACGGGACCATAGAATCCGGATTTTCTACTCTAAATCCTGATTTGGGAGATGCAGCTCGTGTTTTAGGAAGATCTAGATTAGAAACCTTAGTTGGAATACAGTTACCGATAATTAAACCAGCTTTAATTGCCGCAGTATTGTTAGTATTCGTAGACTCTATGAAAGAACTACCAGCAACTTTACTTCTGAGGCCATTCAATTTTGACACACTAGCCACCCATGTATATACGTATGCTTCATTATCTGCCTTAGAGGACGCAGCTTTGCCAGCCTTAACGATTGTAGCAGTTGGTATAATACCAATAATTGTTATAAATAGGGTCCTTATGAGTAGTACTAAATCTTAATCTTTGATTCTGCCACTTGTTTTAGACTTTATTTCATCAAGGGTAACATCTGGTGCTATTTGAGAAATTTTTATGCCATCTGTAGAAATTTCAAACACACCTAATTCTGTGATTATTTTATTTACAACAGCCTTCCCAGTTAAAGGTAAGGTGCATTCTTTAAGTAATTTAGGATGCCCATCTTTTGTAGTGTGTTCCATTAATATTAAAACTTTTTTTACGCCTGCTACCAAGTCCATAGCACCGCCCATACCTTTAACCATTTTCCCAGGGACCATCCAATTTGCTAAATCTCCTTTTTCTGAAACCTGAAGTGCACCAAGAATTGATAAATCTATATGACCTCCCCTGATCATAGCAAATGACTCTGAACTATCGAAATAGGAAGTTTCAGGAAGTTCTGTGATTGTTTGTTTCCCGGCATTTATAATATCAGCATCAACTTCATTTTTAGTTGGGAATGGACCCATTGCTAACATTCCATTTTCGGATTGCAAAGTTACATTTACATTATCGGGAATGTAATTAGCAACTTTTGTAGGCATTCCTATACCAAGGTTACAATAATAACCATCTTTTAGTTCGAGTGCTGCAACTTTGCATATATCCTCACGCGTCCAAGCCATAATATTATTTACTCTATTCTTCCCTAAGTGTTATGAATTCAATTTTCTTTTCTATATATTTTCCCTGGAAAATTCTATCTACATAAATACCTGGAAGGTGAATATGATCAGGGTCTAATTCACCTGCTTTCACTAACTCTTCAACTTCAACAATACAAATTTTTCCAGCTTTCGCCATTGGGGGATTAAAATTTCTAGCAGCTTTTCTAAAAATTAGATTCCCTGATTCATCTGCTTTCCAAGCCTTTATAATTGCCAAATCTCCTTTGATGGCTTTCTCTAGCAAATACTCTATTCCATCAATGAATTTTGTCTCTTTTCCTTCAGCAATTATCGTTCCAACACCAGTTTTAGTATAAAATGCTGGGATTCCAGCACCTCCTGCTCTACATCTTTCAGCTAGTGTTCCTTGGGGTGAAAATTCTAATTCTAATTCTCCATTTAGATATTGCTCTTCAAAAAGCTTATTCTCACCAACATAGGAAGAGATCATTTTTTTAATTTGGTGAGTTTGTAATAAAGTGCCTAAACCAAATCCATCTATGCCACAATTATTTGATACGACTGTTAAATTATTGACCTTACTATTTTTTATTTCTTCAGTTAAATTTTCAGCTATACCACATATACCAAAACCACCTGACAGAATAGTCATCCCATTAAATAGTATTCCATGAAGAGCCTCATTTGCATTCTTGTATGTTTTGTTTGATAACATGATAAGCTAATAAATAATTGATATTAAATATATCATATAAATTGAATTTATTTAATACAAGAAATTTGTTATCATTAATGGTATGACTGAAAATATTATAGAAAATTATCAAAAAAATAATCTTGTTGACCCTTTTAATAGAAATATAAATTATTTGAGAATATCTGTTACTGATCGATGTGATTTTCGTTGTGTTTATTGTATGTCAGAAAATATGACATTCTTGCCTAAGGTAAGCCTGCTTACATTAGAAGAATTATATAGATTAGCATCACTATTTATTGATTGTGGAATAAAGAAAATAAGACTTACAGGAGGCGAGCCGCTTGTAAGAAAAAATATAATGTGGTTAATAGAGCAACTCTCAACAAAAATAAATAGCAATGACTTAGAAGAGTTGACATTGACTTCAAATGGAAGCCAGCTCATAAAACATGCAAATGATTTAGCAAATAATAATGTTAGAAGAATAAATGTATCAATTGACTCTTTGAATGAGGATTTATTTAAAAAGATAACCAGATGGGGTGATTTAAAAAAAGTGATTGAGGGTATTCAAGTTGCTAAGAAAGCTGGAATAAGAATAAAAATTAATACTGTTGCCTTAAAGGGTGTAAATGACGAAGAGATACCGAACATTATTAAATGGGCCCATGATAATGATATGGATATTACTTTAATTGAAACTATGCCAATGGGTGATATAGATGGTGATAGAACAGAAAATTATTTGTCTCTGACAGAGTATAAAGAAACTCTTAAAAAATATTTCACATTAAGAAGTTGTGATTATAAAACTGGGGGGCCTTCTAGATATTATATTTGCGAAGAAACAGGGGGCGTATTGGGGCTGATTACCCCATTAAGCCATAATTTTTGTGCTGATTGCAATCGAGTTAGAATAACATGCTCAGGTAAAATGTATATGTGCCTAGGTCAAGATGACTCAGTAGACTTCAACAGTTTAATGAGATCACAGGCAACGGATAGGGATATAATTGATTTGATACATCAATCAATTAGGTTAAAACCTATTAGCCATGACTTTAAGATAGACAAATACAACACTCTCCCCGCAGTGAGCAGGCATATGTCAGTCACAGGAGGCTGACTAGGAAATGTCATCCGCTACTAAAGGCGCCTCTTTTATATAATTAAGAGGAAGAGCTGTAGTATATTTTATTTGCTCCATTGAAAAACTTGTTGATACATCAGTTAAATTAATTCTTTCAATTAAATTTTTATAGAATCTATCAAAGGTTGCAATATCTGGAACCACAACCCTTAGTAAATAATCTATTTCGCCCGCCATTCTATAAAATTCAACGACTTCTGGAAAGTAGTTTAGAATTTTTTTAAATTCATTAAGCCATTGATTATTATGTTCATTGGTCTTTATAGATACAAATGCAGTTACTTCGGCATTTATTTTTTTAGGGTTTAATAGCACAACCCTTTTTGAGATTATACCTTCCTTCTCCATTCTTTGGATTCTTCTCCAGCAGGGAGTTGAAGATAAGGCAACTTTTGCAGAAATTTCAGATACTGCCATAGTGCAATCTTCTTGTAAAAGGTTTAAGATTTTTCTATCAATTCTATCTAGCTTTACCATTTTTTTGCTCTATTATATTAGTAATATATTTCACACATATTTATTTATAGGTATTTTATTCTAAAATCAATCTTTATAATATATAAATTAGATTTATTTTCTAATAATTTAATATTTACTTCGTTATTACTATTTTAATAATTTTCTTGTATTAATGTAAATCTAGTATAGTTTTTTAACTTACTCATAAATAAAGATTGTATATATAATTCTAGTATCTTACATATGTCAAATAGTAGCTCAAAAGATATAATAAAACCAGGGTTACCTCGTGGCCTTAGAGACCTAAATAATTTAGAACTTAAATTATTAAAGAATATAATTTCTAAAATATCAAAAGTTTATGAATCATATGGTTTTGAAGAATTATCAACGCCTGCTTTTGAATTTAGTGATGCTCTTGGAAAGTTTCTGCCAGATCAAGATCGTCCAAATGCTGGTGTTTTTTCATTTCAAGATGATGATGAAAAATGGCTTTCACTTCGGTATGATCTTACGGCCCCTCTTGCTCGATATGTTGGCGAAAATTATGATAAAATTACAAAACCATATAAAAGATTTCAGGTTGGTAGTGTTTGGCGAAATGAAAAACCAGGACCTGGTCGTTTCAGAGAATTTCTCCAATTAGATGCTGATATTGTTGGATCAGATAATTATCTTGCAGATAGTGAGCTAATAATGCTTGCATGCGATTGCATGCGTACCCTTGGGCTAGATAAAAATAATTATAGTATTAGAGTTTCAAATCGTAAGTTACTTGATTCAATATTGGAATTGATAGCGAATAACGAGCAAATTGATGATGCTAGAAGATTAATAATATTAAGAGCAATCGATAAACTTGATAGGGTTGGAGTTAGTGGTGTCGAGAGATTATTATCAAATGGAAGGAAAGATGAATCCGGTGATTTTACAAAAGGCGCTGAATTATCGAAAGCTAGTATCAGTAAAATATTAGATTTCCTATCAATAGACAATGAAGATAGGAAGAAATTTATTTCACAAGCTGGTTCAATAGTAAATAAGACTGTTGCAGGGCAAGAGGCACTGAAAGAATTATCAGAAATAGATCTTTTACTTGCAAAACTAGATTATAAAGAAGAAGTTTTATTTGATAGTTCTATTGTTCGTGGTCTTGAATATTATACGGGGACTATTTTTGAAGCTAATCTTCAATTTGATAGTAGTAATGATAACAAATTTCCTGTTATTGGCTCAATAGGAGGAGGCGGAAGATATGACAGACTTATTTCAAGATTTAGGAAAGATCAAATTGGTGCTACAGGTTTTTCTATAGGTGTAAGTAGACTTGCCACCATTCTTCAAATGGCTGAATTCCAGCTAGGAGAACCTTCTAATGGCCCTGTTTTAATTCTTAAAATGGATACTGAATTTGACTATAGTTATTATCAAATTGCAAAGGAACTCAGAGATGAGGGTATTTTAGCTGAAGTATATGTTGGTTCATCAGGGATGAAGGCGCAAATGAAATATGCTGATAAAAAAAACTCTCCAGTTGTTATAATTGAAGGAACTGACGAGAGAGAAAAAGGAATTGTTACAATTAAAAACTTAATAAAGGGGAAAGAAATTTCTACTTCAATCGACTCTAGGGAAAGTTGGATCAAGAATAGTGATATTCAATTTGAGGTAGATAGAGATAAGCTAGTTTCAAAAATTTCAAAACTACTAAATAGTAGTAATTAAAAAAATTATGAATGAGAAAAAAATAAATATATCACCTGATGCAATTAGAGAATTCTATATTAAAAAAGGCTATGATTTTTGTAATCCGAATATGACAATACCTGCTAATATTGTTATGAATTTTATGGGAGAAGATGTTAGAAATAGGCTTCTTTTTACAGAATCACCGGATGGTGAAGATCTTTGCCTAAGACCAGACTTCACTTTACCATTAGCACTAAATTATCTAAACAAAGAAGTTTTAGCTGATAAATTCGTTTATGATGGTTATGCATTTAGATTCCCTTCAAATAATGAGAATACTCGGATTTGTCCTGAATTCCGACAAATTGGTGTCGAAGATTTTGGTTCATTAGAAAAAATAAAGACAGAAGTAAAAATCATTAGCCAAACCTATGAGATTCTATCCAAAGTTTGTAACTTTGACATTGAAATAAATCTAAGTGATATATCTCTTTTTTACCAATTGCTAAGCCATTTGAAGCTTGACTCATATTTAAGTAATAAAATTAAACGGTTATACTGGCAAGGGCTTAATACGAATGAGATTAAAAAATCTTTACAAAAAGTTATTAATAGAAAGTTTGATATAGAAATAGACACAGAAATTATTGCAAATTATAAAAAAGGAAAGTTAACAAGCTCGCAATTTATTAAAGAATTGACAGGTGATAGTGATTTATCAATTTATTCCAATAGGAGTCCTGATCATATTGTTTCTAATTTCATAAATAAATATAATTCTAATTACGTTGGAGAACTCAATATTGCTAACTTGGATATAATTTTAGAATTTTTATCCCTTGGTGGAGACTTACAATCGACTTTGACCAAGCTTCAAAAATTTCAAGATGGATACAAGATTAATCTATCTAATGGTATTAAAGATTTGGAAGACAGGATAGAAAGCTTGGTTAAATACAAAGTTCCTCTAGATATAATTAATTTTAGAGCAACTTTATCGAGGAAAGTTGAATATTATACAGGATTAATATTTGAGATGAGTAACAAAAATAGCCAAACCTCAAATCAAGTTGCAATTGGAGGTAGGTATGACAAGATCTTTAAAGAGTTAGGCTCAAAAGATCCAGTTCCAGCTGTTGGTTGTTCAATATATGTTGAAAGATTATTATACGAAGAAGTTTCAAATGAGAAATAATTTAATTATTGGTATTCCAAACAAAGGCAGGTTACAGCAGGATACCCAGAAAATTTTTTATTCCTCAGATATGGAAATAAAGAGAGGTAAGGGCGAGCGTGAGTATACTGGAAAGATTTTAGGAATTGAGGAAGTTGATATAATTTTCTTATCACCAAAGGAAATATCTTTAGAATTATTGAAAGGTACAATTGATCTTGGTATTACTGGCTTAGATTTAATTCATGAAAATATTTATAATACTCAGGAGAATGTTCTAAAGATTCATGATTTAGGATTCGGTTTTGCAGATGTAGTAATAGCGGTGCCAGAGTCATGGATTGATGTGATATCCTTAGAAGATCTAGAAGATATTATTTATGATTTCAGACTTACCTATAAAAAAAGATTACGAATTGCAACTAAATACCCAAAGATATCACGTGAATTCTTTGAAATTAATGGTTTTTCAGATTACCTTCTTGTTGATAGTCATGGAGCAACAGAAGGTGCGCCAGCATATGGATTATCTGAAATTATCATTGATATAACTTCTACTGGATCTACGTTAAAGGCTAATCAATTAAAAAGGCTTAAAACGGGCACTATTTTGGAAAGTCAGGCTTGTATATTTGCAAGTCTTAATACAAAATGGAATAATCTAAAACTTAATAAGTTAAAGCAAATCTTAGGTTTATTAAAAGTTGATTTAGTTTACATCTCTCAAAAAGAGAATGAGATATTAAATAAAAAAAAACCCCTCTAAAATAGTATTCTAGAGAGGTTAAATTTTTAGATAAACTAATGATTTACATCATTCCGCCCATGCCACCCATGTCTGGCATTCCACCAGGCATTGCAGGGGCTCCTGATTTATCATCAGGCAGATCTCCTATCATTGCCTCTGTAGTGATTAGCAAGCTTGCTACTGACGAAGCGTCCTGTAGAGCTGTTCTTACAACTTTAGTTGGATCTATTATGCCCGCTTTAACAAGGTCAGTATAAGTTTCAGTTTGTGCATCGAAACCAAAAGTATGACTTTTATTTTCAAGTACCTTTGAGACTACAATTGAGCCCTCAACACCAGCATTTTCTACAATTTGCCTAATAGGAGCTTCAAGAGCTTTTAGAACGATGTTGATACCGGCTTGAATATCAGGATTTTTATCAGATATTTTTCTAACTGCATCAGTGCATCTTAGAAGTGCAACCCCACCACCTGGAAGGACTCCTTCTTCAACTGCTGCACGTGTTGCATTTAATGCATCATCAACCCTATCTTTTTTCTCTTTCACTTCAATTTCTGTGGCACCACCAACTTTGATTACAGCAACACCTCCAGATAGTTTTGCAAGTCTTTCTTGAAGTTTTTCTTTATCATAGTCAGATGATGTGTCATCAATTTGTGAACGTATTTGGCTGACACGCGATTGTATATCTGTTTTAGCTCCAGAACCATCAATGATTGTTGTTTCTTCTTTTGTAATAGAAACTCTCTTAGCATGGCCTAGCATATCTAATGATACAGATTCAAGTTTTATACCAATATCCTCTGATATAACCTGTCCACCTGTTAAGATTGCAATGTCTTCAAGCATTGCTTTTCTTCTGTCACCAAATCCAGGAGCTTTAACAGCAGAAACTTTCAAACCACCTCGTAATTTATTTACTACCAATGTTGCAAGAGCTTCGCCTTCAACATCTTCGGCAATTATGAGCAATGGTTTCCCATTCTGAACAACTTGTTCAAGAATTGGTAACATTGGTTGTAGAGATGATAGTTTCTTTTCAAAAAGAAGGATATAGGGATCTTCTAAGTCACAAATCATCTTTTCAGCATTTGTTATAAAATATGGTGATAAATAACCTCTATCGAATAACATACCTTCAACTGTATCCAGCTCGAATTCTAAAGCTTTGGATTCTTCAACAGTTATTACACCATCATTTCCAACAACTTGCATAGCTTCTGCTATTTTCTCACCAATGATAACTTCACCATTAGCGGAGATTGTTCCAACTTGAGATACTTCGTCGGTACCTTTTATTTTTTTAGATTTACTAGTCAAGTCGGCTATTGCAACCTTAACTGCAATCTCGACTCCTCTTTTTAAATCCATTGGGTTCATCCCAGCAGCAACAGACTTAACACCTTCTCTTACGATAGCTTGAGCAAGAACTGTAGCTGTTGTTGTACCATCACCGGCAACATCATTAGTCTTTGATGCAACTTCTCTTAACATTTGAGCACCCATATTTTCAAACTTATCTTTAAGTTCTATATCTTTTGCAACAGTAACTCCGTCTTTAGTAATTCTTGGTGCACCAAATGATTTATCTATTACAACATTACGACCTTTTGGCCCTAATGTAACTTTAACTGCATCAGCAAGGGTATTAACGCCAGTTAGCATTCTATCCCTAGCGTCAGCCGAAAACTTTACTTCTTTAGCAGACATTATTTATTCCTCTCTAATTTAAAATTTATTCTACAATGCCCATGATGTCAGACTCTTTCATGATTAAGAGTTCTTCATCACCAACTTTGACTTCGGTTCCTGACCATTTACCAAATAGTACTTTATCTCCAGGTTTTACATCAAGAGCGACTCTTTTTCCGTTATCATCTCTCTCACCTGGACCAATTGATACAACTTCACCTTGGCTTGGTTTTTCTTTTGCTGTATCTGGTATAATAATTCCACCAGATGTTTTCTCATCTTCGTCGACTCGACGAACTAATACGCGATCATGCAAAGGACGAAAGCTCATTTTCTATTCTCCAATACTTTGTTTGTTAAAATATAAAAATTAATTTAGCACTCACCCTAATGAAGTGCTAACTTGTATATATGATTTCGTAGATAATTTGTCAATAGATGTATAATAAGATTTTTTTATTGCGATACCTTCGGAAATATATAGTAATTTCTTATTATAATATTAATTAAAGAATTATATCTATTCTTTGTGTTTAAAAATATGGGCTATCAGAATAAAACAAATATATATGATCAATATAGACTGATTATATGTGATATATGGGGAGTTTTGCATAATGGAAAAAATTACTTTCCAAAAGCGGTTAGTTTCCTAAAAGATTTTATAGAAAGCGGTGGTTTAGTTATTTTGTTAACTAACGCGCCTCGAAGGTCTGATACTGTAAGAGATTATTTATTAAATATGAGAATTGATAAAGATATTTGTCAGAATATTGTATCTTCTGGGGATTGTTCATTTGATTGGATAACTACTCTTGATAATAAAGCACTGTATCATATTGGTCCAGATAAGGATAACTCACTTTTTGACAAAATAAATATAAATAAAGCTAATCTGAATAATTGTGAGGAGTGCATCTGCACAGGGTTTTTTGATGAGTATATTGAAACTATTGAAAACTATACAAAGATTCTTAAATCTTTAAAAGATAGAGAAATAACCTTACATTGTGCCAATCCAGATTTGTATGTGAATAAAGATTCGCAAATTTTACCTTGTGCTGGTCTAATTGCTAAGAAGTATATTGAAATAGGTGGTGAGGTTGTCTATTTCGGTAAGCCCTATTCAAGTATTTATGATCTAGTTTTGAAAAAAGCTAATGAAATATTGAAAGATAATATATTAAAAGAACAAGTGCTTGCAATAGGTGATGGTTTCTATACTGATATCATGGGGGCAAGTATGTATAATATTGATACATTACTTGTAGTTAATGGCGTTCATAGTAATGAGATTTATGAATATATTGGAAATACTAATTTTGATATTAAGAAAATTACCGATTATATTCTAGAAAATAATATTAATATAAAAATGCCTAAATATATCCAGCATGAGCTGGATTTTTTTTAATTATTTTTGATCATTAGCATGAAAATCATAGAAAGTTATATCAATATCGAAAAAGAATACCAGCAATCAGTTGTAGCAATTGGCAATTTTGATGGCATTCATAATGGACATAAAGCTCTCATAAGGAGTGTTATAGATTTGGCGAATGCTAAATCTAAAATGGCAGGTTTAATTACATTCACACCTCATCCCAGATCATTCTTTTTGGGGGGGAAGAATTTTTATCAAATCAATGATGAAAATACCAAACAAGATATTCTTGCTAAACATGAGTTAGATATTTTATTTAAAATTAGTTTTGATGAGAAATTATCATCAATGTCGCCAGATGTTTTTTTTTATGATGTTTTGAAGAATGGTTTAAATGTGTCCCATATAATAGTGGGTTGGGATTTTAAATTTGGACATAAAAGAATGGGAAATGTTGATAAACTTAGGGAGTTAGCAAAAGAAAATAATATTGGTTTTGATGCAATTCAAAAACAAACAAATAATTTATCAAAAACCTATTCATCGTCATCAATTAGGGAATATCTATCAAATGGTGAAATTACAAAAGTAAATAAAATGCTCGGGCATTACTGGTTTACAATGGGAGTTGTAATAAGTGGTGCTAAGAAAGGTAATGAAATAGGGTTTCCAACAATCAATCTAAGATTAGATAGCTCTATTAAAATTGCTCATGGTATTTATGCAACGAATGTTTATATTCAGGAGACAAGATACCAGGGGGCAACATACTATGGTGCAAGGCCAACATATAATGGCAGTGAAGAATTTCTTGAGACATATATTTTTGATTTTAAAGGTAACGTTTATGATGTTGAGGTTAAGATAGAATTTATAGATTTTGTAAGATATGATTTAAAATATGAAAATGATTATGAATTGAAAAAGCAAATGGAAATTGACTGTGATAATGTTTTAAATAAATTGCAATACTATAATAAAAATTTTAGTTTATTAGATAATTAATGAGTAATAAATGGCAATAATGGATAAAAAAATAGAAGATGTGAAGAATTGGGCTGAAACAATAATGCTGCCAAAAACAGAATTTGCCATGAGAGCAAATCTTCCTGATGCTGAACCTGAAGTTCTCAAATATTGGCAAGAGATAGATCTCTATAATGAGAATGTCAGACTTTCCCTAGGAAAAAAGAATTTTACTCTTCATGATGGTCCTCCTTATGCAAATGGTAACTTACATATTGGCCATGCTCTAAATAAAATCCTAAAGGATTTGATTGTTCGTTCAAAGTTTATGATGAATTTTAATGTATCTTATATACCTGGTTGGGATTGTCATGGGTTACCAATAGAGTGGAAGGTGGAAGAAAAATATCGAAATAAAGGACTCGATAAGGATACAATTCCAATTAATAAGTTCCGAAATGAATGCAGGGATTTTGCAGAGCACTGGATAGATATTCAAAAAGAAGAATTTAAAAGGCTTGGTGTTATTGGTGACTGGGATAATTCATATACTACAATGAAGTACAAATCTGAGGCATTAATAGCTAAGGAACTATTAAAAATTGCAATGAAGGGATCTTTGTATCAGGGATCAAAGCCAGTAATGTGGTCTGTAATAGAAAAAACTGCTCTCGCGGAAGCTGAGGTTGAGTATCTTGATTATACCTCAGATGCGATATGGGTTAAGTTTGATATTGACTCTCAAAAATCGGAAATTAAAGATTCTGTTTTAAAAAAACAAATTGATAATGCTTCTATTTTGATATGGACTACCACACCCTGGACAATACCTGGGAATAGAGCAATATCTTTCTCATCAAAGATAAATTATTCAATATATGAAGTTGAAGATGTTGAGGCTGATATCTGGGCTAAGAAAAATGATAAGTTCATCGTAGCGGATACTTTAGTTGGGGAAGTCATGAAGATATCAAAAGTGATTTCATATAAAAAGATTAGCCCGGTTGGAGGAGATGTTTTAAATGGTATTATTTGCAAACATCCATTTGCAAATGCTTTAAAAAATTTTGATTTTTATGTTCCATTACTAGATGGGAACCATGTAATGGATGATACAGGAACGGGATTTGTTCATACTGCTCCAGGTCATGGAATTGATGATTTTGAAATTTGGATGAAAAGTAAAAAGTATTTAGAAGAAATGAGCATTGATAGCTCTATTCCTTATACTGTAAATGAGGATGGTAGCTTTGATAAAAAAATAGATGGCTTTGAAAGTATTAGCGTAATTGATGTAAATGGTAAAAAAGGTAAAGCCAATGATCACGTTATAAGTAAACTCATTGAAACTAATTCTATAATTGCCAGAAGACGTTTTGAACATCAATATCCTCATTCTTGGAGATCAAAAAAGCCTGTGATTTATAGAAATACTCCACAATGGTTTATTTCAATGGAGGACAATAAAAAGAATGGATTGAGATCAATCGCTGTTAAATCAATTGAAAATACTATATTTCATCCGGAAACAGGAAAAAATAGGCTTAAAGCAATGATAGAGAACCGACCAGACTGGGTTTTGTCCAGACAAAGATCTTGGGGTGTTCCTATTTCTTTGTTTGTCAATAAAAGTACTGGGGCTTTTATACCAAATGTATCATTTGATGGATCTGAAAAATTGATCAGCCGTATTTGTGATATTTTCGCTTTAGAGGGTGCAAATGCTTGGTTTACCGAAGGTGCAAAAGAGAGATTTCTTGAGGGGATAGTAGAAGATTCTGAGGATTGGCAGAAAGTTGATGATATTCTTGATGTATGGTTTGAATCAGGTACTACGCACGCATTTGTATTAGAGGGAAATCCAGCAGCAAGTTGGCCTGCGGATCTATATTTAGAAGGTAGTGACCAACATAGAGGATGGTTTCATTCTTCATTGTTAGAAAGCAGCTTAACTCGAGGTCGCGCTCCCTATAATGCTGTCTTGACTCATGGATTTACCATGGCTAAAGATGGGAAAAAGATGTCAAAGTCTCTTGGGAATGTAGTATCCCCTCAGGATATAGTAAAGAAATATGGAGCTGATGTATTAAGGCTATGGGTTGCCTCGACAGATTATACCGATGATCAAAGAATTGGTGAAGAAATTATCAAATCAGTAGTTGATTCATATAGGAAAGTTAGAAATACCATTAGATGGATGTTGGGTGTTTTATCGCACTACGAATCAAAATGGAAGTATTCATATCAGGATCTTAATGAACTAGAAAAATATATGCTTCATAAACTCACTAATCTTCAAGAGGAAGTTTTAATTGCTTACAAAGATTATGATTTTAAAAGAGTCACAACTCTATTAATCAATTTCTTGAATCAAGATTTATCTGCTTTTTACTTTGACATAAGAAAAGATTGTCTTTATTGCGATACCTTTTCTAGCGACAAGAGAAAATCTACCTTATATGTTGTTAATATAATTTTTAATAGAATAATTAAGCTATATGCTCCAATACTAAGTTTTACGATGGAGGATGTTTGGAAACATTATTCTTATAATGATGGTCAATCTATTCACTTTTCCAGATTTAATGAAATTGACAAAAACTGGATTAATCATAAAGTTAATGAAAAATGGAATAATATTCTCAAATTAAGGCGAACTGTTACCGCTGCTTTAGAAATACAACGAAGAAATAAAACTATTGGCTCCAGTCTTGAGGCTGGTGTAAAAATTTGTATTCAAAATGATACTATTTTAGAATGTTTAGAAGATGTGGATGTTGCTGAAATTTGTATAACGAGCCACGCTGAGATTGTAAAGGATAAGTTAACAGATAAATATTTTATACTTGATGATCAGCCTGATATTGGGGTGCTAGTTTGTCAGGCTAAGGGGAATAAGTGTCAAAGATCATGGAGAATATCTGAAGATGTTGGAAAAGACCCTGAATATCCTGATTTGTCACTTAGGGATGTAAAAGCTGTTAAAGAGTATTTGCAAATAAATAAATCTTAATACAAATGTTGAAATCGAATATTCTCAATCGCTTGGTTTCCATAAAATACTATCTTCTTTTTATAGCTTTATTCATATTTGATAGGTTAACTAAATATTTTTTAATAACATATTTTGAACAATTTAAAGTTGACACTATATATGTATCTAATTTTTTTGAAATTATTCTTGTTTGGAATAGAGGGGTCAGTTACGGTCTTTTTCCACAAGAGAGTTATTTAGGGCAAATCTTTATTAGTATTTTTTCTTTTGTCATTTGTTTATGGATTACAAAATTTTTAATCAATTCTAATGTAAGATTTAGGATAACATCACTCACCTTAATCCTAGCAGGGGGGCTCTCAAATATAATTGATAGGCTTTTATATTCTGCTGTAGCAGATTTTTTGCATTTCCACATCAAGTCATACAGTTGGTATGTGTTTAATGTTGCAGATATTTATATAGTATTTGGTTTAATGATATTGATATATGCATTTATTTGGCCTAACATTAATTTTAAATCAATAGAGAAATAATATGGTATTTGATATCATGCTTTGTAAATATAAAAGTTTTTTATTCTTAGTTTGCCTACTTCTTTTGCCTGGCTGCGGTTCATCTTTGAAGGAATTTGTATCTTCGTCTTCCACTGGAAATGCTTTTCAAGCTGGTCCTCCAGATGAATTTTTATCAGTTACTAAGAAACCTTTAGTTATGCCTCCAGATTATTTATTAAGACCACCATCTGAGGTAAACCAAGCATTTCTTAATGATCCAAGAAATGACGCGAAGGAAATAATATTGGGCGATGAGATTTATTCCAAAATGACGCAGGCAGAAAAAAATATTCTGCTAATGGCTAATTCGGAGGAAGCCAATCCAAATATAAAAAAAGAATTATATATGGAAGAGGGAGCTTTCGAAGATGAAAATCTTACTGAGTATCTTCTAAGACTTAAAGATGAAAATAAGCAGATGCTTAATCAGGATGAAGAATTTGAAAGATTAAAAGAATATAATCCTGCAAAAAATAATGAATTTACAATAAAAGATGAAGAAAATAATAGCATTAAAGTTGAGGTTATAAGTATGAATCAATATATGCTTCAGAATTTAGAGGACAGTACCGATAATATAGGCAAACGAAAGCTTAATCATAATCTCTCAATCCATGATATACTGGATTTAGATAAGAAAGAGCAGCTAGAAACTATTAATGTTGAAAATGGCAATCAGTCTTCTGAAAAGGTTAAGGATAAGGAAATCCCCCCTGTCGATAGAATGCCGACTGTATTTAAGGGGCTATTAGGTGGGTTATCGGGTGGCTTCGGCTTATTTTAACCGAACGATCGTTCAGTATGAGGTGTAACCTTGGTTATTAGATTATTAGACAACAATACTATCAATCAAATAGCGGCTGGTGAAGTAATTGAACGTCCTTCTTCAATAGTTAAAGAATTAATTGAAAACTCTATTGACGCTGGCTCTACAAATATTTCAATAAAAATAAAAAATGGTGGTAAAGAATTTATTGAAATTGAAGATAATGGGCAAGGAATGTCAAAGCTAGATTTAGGGCTGTCAATTCAGAGGCATGCCACATCAAAGCTTGACAAAAATAATCTTGAGAAGATTAATACGCTTGGTTTTAGAGGAGAGGCTCTTCCATCAATTGGTGCAGTATCAAGAATTAAAATTATTTCTAAAACAATGTCAGACGATGGTTATAAAATAACTTTAGATTATGGGAAAGAAAAAGATATAAAGAAATGCCCCTCGAATCATGGAACTACCGTCACAGTTGAAAATTTATTTTTAAAATTACCAGCAAGATATAAATTCCTTAAGAGTTCACGAAGTGAACAAACATCTATAATAAATTTATTAAAAAAACTGGCTATTTCTAATCCAGATATTGCGTTCAGGATAGATGTTGATGGGAAGAAATATTTAAATTGGGCTAATAGTGAATTCTCAGAACAAATATCATTTGAAAATCGTGTCATTGATATTTTTGGATCAGATTTCTTTCAAAATATGACTTCACTTAGCTATGAGAGCTCAGATATTACTATCGAAGGCTATATTGGATTACCTGTTTACAATCGAGCTAATTCAAATTTACAATATATTATTGTAAATAATCGTGTCATTAGCGACAGGAGATTATCTGGTGCTATTAGATCAGCATATAAAGATAGGCTCCCAAAAGGAAGATTTCCAATATTTATTATAAAATTAATCATACCAACTTATGCTTTGGATGTGAATGTTCATCCTGCGAAGTCTGAAGTTAGATTTGCTAATGATAGATTAATTTCTTCAAGCTTAATTTTGGCTATCAATCAAGCATTAAATAAGTCTAACCAAAAAAGTTTAAGGGTATTTTCTTCGTTTCAGAATAATTCAAGGCACTCATCTCAGCAAGATCTTATCTCTCTTCCTCAAATCCAAAACGAAATGTTAATTGAAAATGGTAATAATTCAGAATTTAATGAATTAATCAGAAATGACCTAGGCCAGTATCATCAAGGTCAAAATGAAAAAAATATATTATTAGAAGAAAATCAAAATGATAATTTTCCTCTTGGTTTTGCAAGAGCACAAATTTTCAAGAATTACATATTAGCACAAAATAAGAATGGAATGATAATAGTAGATCAGCATGCTGCGCATGAGAGGATTGTTTACGAGAAAATGAAACTAAGCTTTTATAATAATCAAATTGAACGACAAACACTTTTGATTCCCTACGTTCATAGTTTAAATCAAATAGATAAAGAAAAAATGTTATCAGTAAGTTCCGATTTATTAGTATTTGGAATTGAGATTGAAGATTTTGGTACTGAAATAATCATGAGATCAGTTCCAACATTGATAATTGGAGCTAATCTTAAAGATCTGATAAATGATATATTAGACTGCATAAATGAAGATTTTTTATTAAAAGAATTTGATGATAGGTTAAATTTAATATTAGCAAAGATTGCGTGTTACGGTTCCATTAGAAGTGGTAGGCAGTTAAACATAGAAGAAATGAATGCTTTGCTGAGAGAGATAGAATCAACACCAGACTCTGGACAATGCAATCATGGACGACCTTCACATATCTTTTTGAGTCAATCAGAAATAGAAAAATTATTTGAGAGGATCTAATCTATATTGGAAGAAAAGAACCTGTGAACTTCCATATATTCTTTTATCTAATAATTCAAAATTTTCTTCTACTTCAATAATAGCTTTCTTATCTTCTTCAATTACAACTAATCCATTTTTAACTATTAAATTATTTTTTGTTATAAAACCAAATATATTCTTTATGTAATCTTTATTATATGGAGGATCAGCAATGATAAGATCAAATTTTTTTTTAGATAAAAATTTTTTTTTTTGAGAAATATCAAAAATTATATTTTGAGCCTTTTCTAATAAATTACAATTTTCTAAATTCTTAAGACATATTGCATGGGACTCTTTACTTCTGTCTATGAATAAACAATGCGCTGCTCCTCTTGAAAGGGATTCAATTCCCAGGCTTCCGGAACCAGAAAAAAGATCTAATATATTTGTGTTATTTAAAGAAAAATTTATTTTACCATGTTCAAGCACGTTAAATATAGCCATCTTCACTTTATCAGTTGTAGGTCTAATAGTTTTATCTTTGCTAGATAATAATTTTTTTCCTTTTACAAAACCAGATATAACTCTCATTGATATTACCTATTGTTGAAGCCAATTTTTTTCAATCTTAGATTTACTAACTTATAATCAATCTCTATAAAACTACCTTTTTCAATATTTCCAAGTTCAAATGGTCCAAATTTAGTTCTAATTAATCTACTTATCTGAAGGTTAAAATAATCACAAATTTTTCTAATTTCTCTATTTTTCCCTTCAGATATTTCAATTAATAACCAAGTATTTACATCACTATAGGACACTAGATTAACTGAAATTACGTTATATTTTGTATTTTCAATTATTATTTCACCATGCATTTTATCTATTAATTTCTGATCTAATTTTCCTCTAGCCTTAATTTTATATCTTCTTATCAAACGATTACTAGGGTGTTCCATAAATCTTGATAATTCTCCATTATTTGTAAATAATAATAATCCTTCAGTGTTAATATCTAATCTTCCAATTGATATAAGATGATTAATTTTTTTGGGTAACAAATTAAAGACAGTTTTTCGGTTTTGAGGGTCTTTTGATGTTGTTATATAACCTTTGGGTTTATTTAAAATCCATATTTTAGTTTTTAATTCAGACGGGATTTTTTTTTCATCAATTAATATTATATCTTTAGAATTTGCGAGAGTAGCAGGTGTAATTACTATTTTTCCATTTAATTTTACCTTACCACTTAAAATTAATTTTTCCGCATCTCTTCTGGAGTAAGCTCCCGACCTACTTATTATTTTAGCAATACGATTATTTTCTATTTTGTTATTTGGCTTTTTAAGCATAATTTTAATTATATAAAGAAAAAATAAAATTAGCATTAATAGTTAAGGCATATTATGAAATTTATGAAGATAGCGATTGAAGAAGCAAAACTTGCACAAAGAGAGAATGAGGTTCCTGTTGGAGCAGTTATTGTGGACATCCAAGGAAATATCATATCACAAGCACATAATATGACCAGAACTTCATACGATCCAACTTCACATGCTGAGGTTGTGGCCATAAGGGTTGCATGTGAAAAGTTAGCTAATAACATATTATCTAATTGTGATATTTATATCACCTTAGAGCCATGTTTAATGTGTTCTGTTGCGATTTCATATGCAAGAATACGACGCGTTTACTTTGGCGCATATAGTCATGAATTAAATGGCAAGTTACTAGAAATCCACTCAACAAATTTTGGAATAAATAGCTCCACTTATAAACCAGAGGTATATGGAGGAATCTTAGAAGAAGAAAGTAGGAATCTATTAAAATTATTTTTTAAAAGCAAAAGATAAATTAGCCACTTTAGAGTCCACGCCAAGCAATATCTTTTCTATAGAACTTATTTTCATACTTAATTTTATCTATAGCTTTATATGCATCTTCTCTTGCTTCCTTAATTGTATCTGCTGTAGATGTCACATTCATTACCCTGCCACCTGTTGCAATTAGTTGGCCTTCTTTAAGGGATGTTCCTGCATGAAATACTTTTATATTTGGATTTTTTTCCGCATCTTCAACACCTGTTATTTCTGAATTCATATTATATTCTAATGGATATCCTTTATTTGCTAGGACTACAGTTAAAGCTTTTTTTTCATGCCATTCAATTTTATGATTTCTCAGATTCCCATTAACAGTATCAAGAACAAGTTCAGTAAAGTTGGATTTTAAAAGCATTAGTAAAGCTTGAGTTTCAGGATCCCCAAATCTTATATTATATTCAATAAGACTTGGCTCTTCATCTTTGATCATTAACCCTGCAAATAAAACGCCCTTGTAAGAAATACCTCTTTTATTTAATCCATATAATGTTGGTTCTAGTATTTGATTGATGATTTTATTTTCTAATTCTTTAGAAAGAATTGGTGGCGGACAATATGCCCCCATACCTCCTGTATTAGGACCATTATCGCCATCAAGAAGTCTTTTATGATCTTGTGCACCAATCAATGGAAGTATATTTTTTCCATCAGAAATTGCAAAATAACTAACTTCTTCTCCATTGAGAAATTCTTCAATTAAAATTGATTGCCCGTCTCCAAAACGGCCATTGAATATATCTTTAATAGAATTTTCTGCATCAATATATGACTCGCAAATTGCAACCCCTTTACCGGCAGCTAATCCATCAGCTTTGATAACATAGGGAGGGTCAATTTCTTTGAGGTATTCAACGCTATCATGATATCGATTAAACCATCTTGCTGAAGCAGTTGGGATATTGTTTTCTAGAGCAATTTCCTTGGTAAATTTTTTTGATGATTCTAGCAATGAAGCTTTTTGGTTGGGAGCAAATACTTTTATCCCTAATTCTAATAAATAATCTGTTAATCCATCACATATTGGGACTTCCGGACCAATAATAACTAATTGTATTTTACTGTTAACTACAAAATTACAAATAGACTTAAAGTCTTGGGAGCTTATCGCTATACATTCACAATATTGTCCTATACCCGGATTACCTGGTATAGCAAATAATATATCAGAGGATGAGCTCTTAGCAAGAGACCTTGCTATTGCATGCTCTCTACCGCCATTACCAATTAAAAGTATTCTCATTATATTAATTTATTATTTTGAATTATCTGCTAATTAATATTAACCTATATAATCATAATGTTAATGGATAATTTTAGAATTTAGATGAATTTTGTTAATCAAAATATTCCAGAATATAAAGTAAGCGAAATATCAGCTGCGATTAAATATAAAATTGAAGAGAGTTTTGGATATGTAAAGATTAAGGGTGAAGTATCAGGTCTTGCTGTAAAAAATGGAATTGCATATCTCAAAATAAAAGAAAATGATGATGTTATAAATGCAATTATTTTTAATAATGTATATCGACAATTAAAAATTAAACCAGAAGATGGTTTAGAGGTTCTTGTATCAGGAAAAGTAACCACCTATTCAAAGAGAGGAATATCAAGTTATCAGATACAAGTGGATAATATAGAACTAGCAGGAGAAGGAGCTCTCTTAGCTCTTTTTGAGAAACTGAAAGTTCAGTTAGATCAGGAAGGGCTTTTTAATAATAAATTTAAAAAAATAATTCCAAAGTTCCCAAGAAATATTTTTATAATTACGTCAGTTGGTGGAGCAGTTATAAGGGATATATTAAGAGTGCATAAAGATAATGGCTATCCAGTCAATATCTATATTTATGATGTAGCTGTTCAAGGTGAAAAATGCCCAACTGAGGTAAGTAGAGCGATCGATAGAATAAATTTAATAGAATTAACGAGCGATTTTAGACCTGATATAATCCTTGTAGCAAGAGGAGGGGGGTCCTTAGAAGATTTATGGGGATTTAATGATGAAAGATTGGTAAGAAGTGTATTTAAATCACAAATCCCTATAGTAAGTGCTATTGGGCACGAAACAGATAAGACTTTGATTGATTTTGTATCAGATTTAAGAGAGCCCACTCCAACAAGTGCAGCAAATCTACTTTTTCCAAAAATCCTTGAAATACAAACATTAATTTCAACTCATCAAAGGTTATTATCATCCAATATTAAGGATAAAATAGAAAGAAATATCCTCAAGCAGAGACATATAGAAAATATGTTAGATATTAAAGGATTGAATTTTATATCAGAAAAGACTCTCAAATTTGAGAGACTTAATTCAAAAATTTCTAGGAAATCACTACTTAGTAATATTTTTTCTAAGAAACTGAAATTAGAGAGGAATTTAGATATTTTTTCCAGAGAAAAATCACAATTCATAAATTCTCATAGGGACTATATAGTGCAGAGCTATAATAGGATTGCAAATCAAATAGACACGATGATACCATTGCAAAAAAAACAATTAGAGGGACTTAATAGAATCCTAAGATCATTAAATTATAAGAATATTTTAAAAAGAGGTTATACGATTATTAGAGATGAAAGTAAGAATATAATTCTATCAAAAGATGTTGCAAAAAAACAAAATTCGTTAAATATATTATTTTCAGATGGAGAAATTACAGTTAAAAAAAATTGTGATGATTAGTAGGAAAAAATTCTATGAATAAATTCTTAGATAATAAGATTGCTGTATTAAAATATAATCATGGTGAGTTTGATGTTGTCCACGATGGACAATATGTATTGTGTTCTATCAGTGGGAAGAAAATAGATATAAATGATATTAAATATTGGTCCGTCGAGAAACAAGAAGTTTATGAATCAGCTGAAATAGCCTTGCTTGCTCATAAAAGATCTATAGATTTATAAGAAAAATATTTTATATTAATTCTAATAAGATATCTTCATTATCAAATTTGATATTCATATCAAGAACATCAAGGACTTTTCTTAATTCTTTATTTGGGTCATTATGATCATCAAATCTAACAAAATCTTTTGCAGTTGTTACTAGGGTGTATTTTTCAAATTTTTTTGAAATTTTCAATAAATAATCAACATCATTTTGACTATAATAATAATGATTATTAAAAGTAATTTTTTTAATAAATTTAATTTCTTTATTTTCCAAAGTTGAGTAGAATTTTTCTGGTACACCAATTCCACAAAAAGCTATCCTGTTTTTGATATTGCTATGTCTGAAAGTATAATTAATATTTGTTGGTGTATTGGGTTTTCGAGAATCTCTTATCGCATGTTGTATTTTTATTGGGATCTTATCCTGATTTAACTGAACTATAGCATCAGAATTTTTGATATTTGTACTAATTGAACCAAGCATTTCTCCAGAAGGGAATAGGAAGTTATTATAAAGTTTCGTGTTTCCATCAATAACTAAAATATTAATTTTATTTAATATAGATACATCTCTATAACCATCATCTAAAACTATGAGATCGTATTTATAACTATTTATTTTTTCTAAGCCCTCTCTTCTTTTTTTCGATACAAAGGTATCAATTATTTTAGATATTAAAAGTGGTTCATCACCTACTTCCTTAACTTCATGCATATTATTAATTATAGTTGGATGTCTTATGGATCCTTTGTAGCCTTTTGTTAATACGCAGGCTTTCTTATTTTTTGTAATTAAAAAATTTATAATAGCAATAACTACAGGTGTTTTTCCTCCGCCACCAATTATAGGACTTCCGACTGATATGATAGGAATATCTGAAATATACTTTCTTCTAATAAAATAACTAAATTTAGATATTGAAGTATAGATAATGCTAATTGGTATTAATAGATTTGAGATGATTCCATTTATTTTCCAAAAGAATGGTCTCTTCATCCTATATTTTCCTTTATCTCCTTGAAGATTATACTTTTTATTTCTTCTTCAACGGTATCTTTTTTTTCATTTAATACTTTATCTATATTATTTATAGAATTGTTAATTTGCTCTTTATTTTGGAAAAAGTAATTAATCTTCTGAAATAATCTTTCTTCATCACTAATCTCGTAAGAACAATTTAAATCATCTAAGGATTGATAGATTGCTTTGAAATTTTTTGTATATTTGCCATGGAAAACTAAACAGTTATGTTGAAGTGCTTCAATTGGGTTATGTCCTCCATGATCTTGAAATGACCCACCTAATATAGCTAATTCAGAGATTGCAAAATATGTACCTAAAATTCCAATTTTATTTATTATATAGCATTGATATTTAATATCGAATTTTCTTGAAGGCAGATAGGACCATTTAATATTCATTTTTTCTAATGTTTCTATTATTTCATTTATGTCACTTAGATGTCTTGGGGCAATTATACATACAAGATTTGGAAAATATTTTAAGAGCCTGCTATGAATATTTATTATAGATTTATTCTCGCCTTTATGGGTTGAAGCAGCTATATAGAATTTTTTATCATTTAGTGATTCTGTTAAACTTTTATATTCAATTTGATCAATAGCAAGAGGAGGGTTAGCGTATTTTATATTTTGAGAAAGAATTGTATTCAGTGCTTCCAGCATAGTAAATCTTTGAAGGGTATCTATATCTTGACAAGAAATTATGTTTGGAATGTTGATCATTCTTTGGGCAAAGGATTTTATTTTACTCCAGTTCTTATAGCTTTTTGCAGAGAATCTTGCGTTTAATATATAAAATGGAATTTGTTTGCTTTCAATTTCAAGAAAATAATTTGGCCACATTTCAGATTCCATAAAGATGCATATCTTAGGATTCCAATACTGTAGGAATTTTTTAACATATACTTTTATATCTAGAGGTAAAAATTGATGTATAATATTTATATTTTTTGAATTATTTATGATATCTGAGGAAGTTATTGTTGAGGTTGTAATAAGGATTTCTATATTTTTGAAATTTTTGAGAATAGTATTTGCAACTGTTAGTCCTGAATATGCTTCCCCAACGCTTGCAGCATGAATCCATATTAGAGATCTTTGATTTTTATCAGGCATATCTAGAGCAAGTTTTTGTCTCATACTAGTTCTTGTTTCTTTATCACATACTAGTCTTTTGAAGAGATAGAGTCTTGCTATAATTCTGAATAGATTTGTAACAGTTAAGTAAGTAAATGTTGCTATATTTATCTTAATTTTTCTCATTTCTTTGATATTAATATTATATTGAAATTAATAGAGAAGTGCATACCAAGAACCCAACATATTTATTCATTGAAAAGAAGAGAGCACATGAATTTTTGTCAGTAATATCTAATTTCTTTACAAGGTATAAGGCAAATAAAATAGCTCCAAGAAACACAAATATACTTATAAGGTTCAAACCAATTAACGATAAAGATATTAACATAATTAGAAAATTGAGACCATAAAAGGACCAAATAATATTTTTTGAGTTTTTCTCAAATAAGATTGATGTTGATTTAACACCAATTTTCTTATCATCATTTATATCTTGATAACCATAAACTGTATCATATCCTAATGTCCAAAAAACAGATGATATGTAAATGAGAATCATTTCAATATCAATTGAATTTGTAATTGCTGTCCAACCAATTATAACACCCCAATTAAAGGTAAAACCTAAAAATAATTGAGGCCAATAGGTAATCCTTTTCATAAATGGGTATAACATAATTAGAAGTATTGATGATATACCAAGATAAATAGTAAGTAGATTAAAACTTAGTAATATCAAGAAACTAATGAACAACAGAATAGTTAATAGAGCAATGGCTTCATAGATTGCCATAGTTTTATTTGCTAAGGGCCTATTCTTTGTTCTTTCAACTTTAGCATCAATTTTTCTGTCAATTATATCATTAAATATACAACCTACAGATCTCATCAAAATTGCTCCGATTAAAAAAAGGATAATAATGTTAGGATTTAATTTTTGATTTGTATGAATTGATGCTGCAAATATACCATATATGCATGGAATAAATAATAGTATCCAACCTGTTGGTTTATCAAGCCTTGTAATTGATATATAGTTTAGGGCTTTTTTTTTAATCGTATTCACAATATTATCTTGTATAATTTCTCTTAATATTATTGATTTACCAACTTATATCAAGAAATATTGTAATATGGACAATAAAATGAAAAATCCAATATCACGCAACATAAGACTTTATACGACTAATCTTTTAATGAAAGATATATCAATAAAAATTACCAACGATGACTGCCATTATCTAAAAAAAGTGATGCGAGTTTCGTTTGATGAAGAATTACTAATATTTAATGGCATTGATGGTGAATGGAAATCTAAAGTAATAGGAATCAATAGAGATTATATAGAATTAAAAATCATAAATAAAATTAGAGAGCAAATAAATTATGACAACTTTGAATGTTTTTTTACCCCTCTGAAGAGCAATAGGCACAATTACATAATAGAAAAACTCACAGAGTTGGGTATTTTATCTTTTACCCCTATATTAACTGATTATTGTAATATTAGAAAAATTAATCAAAGTAAAATGTCACTTCGTGCGAAAGAAGCGGCTGAGCAATGTGGAATTCTAAAGGTCCCAACAGTGAATAAAATGATTAATTTTAATGATCTACTGAAGATAGATTATATGCACGAACCATTAATTTTTTTCGATGAAAATTGTCAAATACAAAACCCACTCAGCATGATAAAATCATTGAATAAGGGGAAAGTATATTTTTTGATTGGACCGGAGGGAGGTTTTTCTGATATTGAGAGAGATAATATTTTGAAATTAAATAACGTAATAAGAATGTCTTTAGGTTCCAGAATTTTAAGAGCAGATACAGCAGCTATCGTTGCAGCTTCAATGATTCAAATTACAATTGGAAATATGTATAACAAAGAGAAGATTTCTACTTAATTTTTTAAAGAACAATTAAATGAAAAAAAATAGTGATTTTGTGAATCAGCCATTATTAGAAATAGATTTAATAAATTATTTTCATGATGGTTCAAAAATTAAAGAAGATTGGACAATTGGAACTGAGAATGAGAAGTTCCTCTATAATAAAGATAACCTTTTACCAATTCAATACTTTGGAAAAAATGGTATCATAGAGGTTTTTAAAATACTAATCTCAGAATTTTCTTGGCAACCAATCTTTGAAAAAGAAAATATAATAGGTCTTATTGATCGTGAAAATAATAAAAGTATAAGTCTTGAACCTGGAGGCCAGATTGAACTATCGGGCGCCAAATGCATAAATCTTCATCAAACTTTTGATGAGTTTTCCAATTATCACAAGCAATTAAGCTTAGTCAGCCAAAAATTAGACTTAGGCATATTAGGGATTGGCTTTTGTCCTGATTGGAAATTAAGTGATATGCCAAAGGTACCTAAGAGTCGATATACTGTTATGAGAGAATATATGCCAACTGTTGGAAAATATGGATTAGATATGATGCATAGAACAGCAACAACTCAGGTCAATCTTGATTACTCCAGTGAAATAGATATGCAAATTAAATTCAAAGTTGCTATGGCACTACAACCTCTTGTATCAATGATGTTTTATAATAGTCCATTTAAAGAAGGTAATCTTTCTGGGTTATACTCATATAGATCGAGAGTATGGAAAGATACAGATCCTGCTAGGTCAGGTTACTTACCTTTTGTTTTTGATGGATCTTTCGATTTTAGAGCTTATACGCAATATGCATTAGATGTGCCTATGTATTTTATCTATAGGAATAGTGAATACATCACACCGAGCAAACTTACCTTTAGAAAATTTCTATCAAATGGCTATCAAGCAGATAATGGATTAGAATATATTGCTAGTTTAAATGATTGGGAAATACATCTTTCAACCTTATTTCCCCAAGTGAGACTAAAAAAATTCATCGAAATGAGAGGCGCTGACTCTGGTAATCAAAACTCAATAATGAGTTTAGCAGCCGTGTGGACAGGGCTCTTATATAATCAAACATCACTTGATGCATGTCATGATATTATATCAAAATGGACATTTAATGATTTATTAGAATTAGACTCATCTCTGAATAGTGAAGGATTTAATACAAAATTCAAAGGATATAAGATAACAGAATTATTATTGGAATTATTAGATTTATCAAAGGATGGATTGAGGGTTAGGAATATAAAAAATGCTAGTTATCAATTAGAAGATATATATTTGGATCAATTATTTGAGATAGTAAAATATAAAAAAACATCAGCTGATACTCTAATTGATCAATTTACAAAATTATGGTCTAAAGATATTCGAAAAATCTATAATAAATATAACTTATAAAGGGGAATCTATTATTAAAACCCCACCTTCAATTTGGTCTTTGGCAGCTGTAACTGGACTTGCACCTTTAACATTAAATTTAATTGTACCATCGCTTCCGTCTCTTTCAATTCATTTTGAAATATCATATGCAAGTGCCCAAATTGCAATTTCATCATTTATAATTTCAATGGCAATTGGTCAAATATTCATCGGGCCTCTTTCTGATGCTTATGGTAGACGGTCTATATTAATGTATGGGATTATAATTTTTTTAATAGGGACTTTAATTTGCAGTTTTTCTACAACAATTGAAATGTTAATTGTTGGAAGATTTATTCAAGCTTTTGGAGGTGTTGCGGGAGTTGTTCTCGGTAGGGCAATTATAAGAGATGTTTACTCAAGAGAGAAGTCAGCAAGCGCTCTTGGCTATGTGACTTCTGTAATGGTTATAGCCCCAATGATAGCGCCGCCAGTTGGTGGGTTTCTAGAAGATACATTTGGTTGGACGAGTATATTTTATTTAATGTTTTTTGTAGGGTTAATTCTCTTAATAAATATTTTTTTAAATCTTGCTGAGACAAAAACGGATGACAGAATAAAGGGAGATATTAAGTCTTTAATTTCCGCTTTCAAAGATTTATTGAGATTACCTAAATTTATCTTTTATACACTTACCATGTCATGTTCTAACTCAATGTTTTTTACGTTTCTTGGAGTGGCTCCTTTTTTGATTATTCAAGAATTAAACTTTACTCCAACTCAATATGGTTTTACTTTCATGCTTATTTCATTTGCCTTTATGGCTGGAAGTTTTACAACAGCAAGGTTGTCTGAAAGATTTGGATCATTGAGGATGATCAGTTATGCAGTGTTTGGCACAATATTTGGTTCAATACTCATGCTGGTTATATTTCTTTATGGTGTGGTAAATATTTATATTATTTTTGGTGTGATGATGATTATTACTTACTCAAATGGAATTGTTATACCAAATATTATTGCAAATATAGTGAGTATAAGACCAAAATTAGCTGGCTCAGCTTCTGGCCTTTCGGGCTGTATACAATACACCCTAGCAGCTATATCTTCTTATGTAGCCGCATTATTAGCTACAATGGGTATCTTATATATGCCCATGCAATTAATTATTTTAGCAATAGTTGGAACATGCTCATTCTATTTTGCTGAAGCGATCAAAGATAGTTAGTTTAACTATTCTTTACTATATAAATTTGCGACATTTTTTTTAATATGTGTATATAGTTTGTCTGATGGAAAACCATTACTAATCAAACTATTGTTTTTTTGATAACTTTTGATGGCTTTTTTAGTATTTAGAGTAAATGACCCATCATATATCCCAACATAGTAACCGAGGCTGATTAGTGCAATTTGTGTATTATATACTAAACTAACAGGATAATCGGTTGATATTATTTGGTTATTATAACTATCATCATTTTCTATGGAGTCATAAGCATCCTCTCTGGAGGATTGATTTTCATTTTGTTCAGCTTCATTGATCCTAGATGTGATTCCAATTAATCCACCAATTAACGCACCTGCTTTAGCACCTTTATCTCCATCTAGTGCTGAACCAATTCCACCCCCAATACCTGCTCCACATAATAAGCCACCGCCCGGTCCATCGCATAATTTACCTGCTGACTCGGAAACAAAAACTGAATTTGCTATCATAATAAAGAGAGCAAAAGATATTATACGCCTCATTTTTCACCTATGTCAAAAAATCATCAATAAATATAATTATCCTATAATTTAGATAATATTGCTAGTTGTATTTTAAAATATTTATTTCTTTTTAAAGAAGCTTATACATTTCTTGAAAACCCATTAAATTAACTAACAATCCAATTACATAATTATTTTTTATATTCTTAATTCCAATAATAAATTTGTCTTCTTCAATTAGCTTGTCAATTAGCTCTTGTGGCATTGATATTTTATATTCACAATTATTTTTTAAACATCTTTCTTTATTGAGTTCAAAATTCATACCCTTTGAATTAGTCAATATTACTAACCTATCCTCCAATGATTCTATGTCGATAATATTTGCAATAATAACTGACATATAATTTTCATTATTTCTTTTATTAACACTAACTAAAACTGATAATTCATTATCATCAGTGTTAGTTTTGATAAACTGGCTCATACCACATTTATTTGTGTTATCTACGTCACAAAAAACAGACCAAAAATCTCCTTCGGCTAGAAGATATCCCATAGGCACATCCTGAAAATAGATAATATTTTTATTTGATTCATATGAATAAGCTGGGGTATTATTCATAAACCCTTGAAATAATATGAAAATAGATAAGATCATAAAAGGGTATGTTTTTATTTTAATATTCATTAGTATTATTGATCCCAAATTTTCTATTAGTTCTTTTTATCATTCTAATTCCTTAGAAATTTAAATCACCAAGAAATTAATATAATCTTTTATTCATTTTTTTCCAAAATTTATTAGGATTAACCTATTGATTACTTGTGTAAAAAATATTATCTCTATATAAAGAAAATGATGTAAATTATCAGGTCATTTTAATTCTGGAAATCTATATATGAAGTTATTAAAAAACCACAATTTTATTTCTAAATACATATTTGTGTGTTTAGCTACCTTATTCGTTAGTTCGAGTACTTTGCTTGCAGCAGAAAATATTGGCATTCCTCAAGATTATCAACTTTCATTTCAAGATGCAGCAACGCCAAATATGATAGATATTACTTGGTTTCATAATTCATTCTTGTTCCCTATTATACTTGCAATTACTATATTTGTTACACTGCTTTTAATTTATGTAATGATTAAGTTTAGTTCTAAAAATAATCCCAAACCTTCAAGAACATCACATAATTCGCTTATTGAGGTTCTTTGGACAGTTATTCCAGTAGTAATTTTAGTGATTATTGCAATCCCATCATTTAGAATTTTATATACTCAACAAGAGATTCCTGTGAATGCTGACTTAACTATAAAAGCTACAGGTCATCAGTGGTACTGGGAGTATGAGTATCCGGATAGTAATTCAATGTCTTTTGATTCTCTGCCACTTGAGGAAGAGGAACTTACAGAAGGAAAAATAAGGCTCCTTTCAGTTGATAATCCAATTGTAGTGCCTGCAGGAAAAGTTGTTAGAGTGCAAGTAACGGCAGCTGATGTTATTCATAATTGGGCGGTACCATCTTTTGGTGTCAAAATGGATGCAATTCCAGGAAGGTTGAATGAAACTTGGTTTAAAGTTGATAAACCTGGTATATATTATGGTATGTGTTCAGAGTTATGTGGTGTTCGACATTCATTTATGCCTATTGAAGTGCATGTAGTTGAGCAAAATGATTACGATAATTGGCTAAAGGATGCAGAGCAAGAATTTGCAAATAATAATTATTTTCCAAATAACATAAAACTAGCAAAGTTAATTAATAAGTAAGAGGAATACGCATGTACAGCGAAGCAACATCTCATCATTCAAATCCAACTGGTTGGAAACGCTGGGTATATTCAACTAACCACAAAGATATAGGCACTATGTACCTAATATTTGCGATTATTAGTGGAGTTGTAGGAGGTGTATTATCTCTATTTATGAGACTTGAACTCCAATCCCCGGGACTTCAAATTTTTGGTGATCCACATGTTTATAATGTTTTTACTACAGGACATGGATTAATTATGATCTTCTTTATGGTTATGCCAGCCATGATTGGAGGATTTGGGAACTGGTTTGTACCTTTAATGATAGGTGCTCCAGATATGGCATTCCCAAGAATGAATAATATATCATTTTGGCTATTGCCTCCAGCTCTTGCATTATTGGTTATTTCAATGTTTGTACCTGGACCACCTGGCGCTAATGGAGTTGGTGGTGGATGGACTATATATCCTCCATTGTCGACAATGGGCCAACCTGGACCTGCGATGGATTTTGCAATTTTATCCCTACACATAGCTGGTGCTTCTTCTATTCTTGGTGCTATTAATTTTATAACCACAATACTAAATATGCGAACTCCCGGCATGACTATGCATAAAATGCCATTATTTGTGTGGTCTGTTCTTATAACTGCATTTTTGCTACTTCTTTCTCTACCTGTTTTGGCAGGTGCAATTACTATGCTTTTAACTGACAGAAATTTTGGTACAACATTTTTTGATCCAGCTGGTGGGGGAGATCCAATTTTATTCCAACATTTATTTTGGTTCTTTGGTCATCCTGAAGTTTACATTCTTATATTACCGGGTTTTGGTATAGTTAGTCATGTGATATCTACCTTTTCAAAAAAGCCAGTATTCGGATATTTGGGTATGGCATATGCAATGGTTTCAATAGGTGTGATTGGTTTTATAGTTTGGGCACATCATATGTATACCGTGGGGCTAAGTGTAAATACACAAGCATATTTTGTTGCTGCTACTATGATTATTGCTGTTCCAACAGGGATTAAGATTTTCTCATGGATTGCAACAATGTGGGGTGGGTCTATTGAATTTAAAACACCAATCTTATGGTCGATTGGGTTTATATTTTTATTTACGATAGGCGGAGTAACTGGAGTAGTTCTTGCTAATGCAGGAGTAGATAGATCTTTTCATGATACATACTATGTTGTGGCTCATTTTCACTATGTTTTATCGATGGGAGCTGTTTTTGCAATTTTCTCTGCATGGTATTATTGGTTTCCTAAAATGTCAGGATATATGATATCAGAAACTATAGGCAAAATACATTTCTGGTTAACGTTCATTGGTGTAAATTTGATATTTTTCCCTCAACATTTTCTTGGATTAGCCGGTATGCCAAGACGATATGTTGATTATCCTGACGCATTTGCAGGATGGAATTTTATTTCATCAATGGGATCATACATATCATCTCTAGCTGTACTTGTATTTTTATTTGGTGTTTACCGAGCATTTAGTAAGAAAGTTCCCGCTGGCAATAATCCTTGGGGCGAGGGGGTATCTACACTAGAATGGACACTAACATCGCCGCCACCTTTTCATCAGTTTGAAGATCTTCCAAAGCCTGTAGATTTTGGTTCTTTTGCCGGTCCGGATTCTTCTTTGCAAGGAACAACAGCAGTTGCTAGGGACGCAGAACATTAGATTTTTTTATCCTCTTGATTGGCTGCTCTAATGGAATATGCTTCAGGAACGGTTCATGACTATTACTGTTTGATGAAACCTCGGGTTATGTCATTGGTAATATTTACAAGTTTTGTTGGTCTGATTTTATCACCAGTATCCATTCACCCTTTTTTAGGTCTTACTTCTCTTATTTGTATAGCTATAGGCGCTGGCGCTGCAGGCGTGTTAAATATGTGGTATGATGCAGATATAGATCGTCTGATGAAGAGAACTGTAAAAAGACCGATTCCATCTGGAAATATTTCTAAATCTGAAGCATTTACTTACGGCACTGTTATGGCCTTCGGTTCAGTGTTTGTTATGGGAGTTTTGATTAATTGGTACTCTGCTGCTTTTTTGGCATTTACTATTTTCTTTTATGTTTTTATCTACACAATTTGGCTAAAAAGGAGAACTGTTCAGAATATTGTTATTGGAGGTGCTGCTGGAGCATTTCCTCCTGTCATAGGCTGGATGTCAACAAGCGCATCTGTAACGTTGGAACCAATTTTATTATTTTTTATTATTTTTTTATGGACTCCTCCTCATTTTTGGGCATTGGCAATTTTGACTTCTAGTGAGTATGAAAAGGTGAATATACCAATGATGCCAAATGTTATGGGTAATAAATCCACAATAAATCAGATACTTATATATTCAGTTGTTATGTCGTTGGTTGCAATATCACCATATTTTATTGGCATGGTAACTTTTGTTTATCTTATACCAGTTAGTATTTTGAGTATTAGTTTCATATTTATAGCAGTTCAACTGTATAAATCAAAAGAAGACACAAAAACTAGGAAATATTCAAAAAGATTATTTATATATTCAATATTTTATCTATTTATGGTCTTTCTAATATTTTTACTGGATTATGCATTTGTTAATTTTTTTTAAGAGGTCCTTTTAATGCCGACTAATGAAACAAAAAAGAAGAATGATGAACTTGATAAATTCTTTGTTAATAGGAAAAGGAGATCAAAAGCTATTGCAGTGATTTTATTTGTATTAGTAGTTATTTTTTTTATAACTACGGTAATTCGAATTACTAATAACATTTCTTAGATTATAACGAAACTTATGAAAAATATAAAAAGTAATAGTAAGATCCTTTTATTATGTATAGCTATAATATTATCTATGGGTGCTCTGTCTCTTGCAGCAGTTCCGTTATATGATTTGTTTTGCAAAGTTACAGGTTATAAGGGAACACCTAGAGTTATTAATGTTGTTTCTTCTGATATAGGTGAGAGAGAGTTTATCATTAGATACGATGTCAATATTTCTAGTGATCTTAATTGGCATGTCGAGCCAGAAAAAGTGTCAGATGTCATCATGATTGGTGACAATAAACATACATATTATAATGCAAAAAATGCATCCCCATATCAAACAAATGGAGTTGCAACATATAATATAATTCCAGCTGAAGCCGCTGCCTATATATTGAAGGTTGAGTGTTTTTGTTTTACTGGGCAGGAGCTCAAACCAAATGAAGAGATTAAAATGCCACTAACTTATTACATTGATCCTGCCATTGATAGGGATAAAGAATTAAAAAATGTTGATACAATTACTATTTCATATACATTTTTCAAAAATAAGGATTTATTGTAGGAAATTATTGTATATAATAAAGAAAATTCAGTAAACATCATCAGACCACGAGATTACCAAAATGAGTGACATACATTCAAAAAATCATGACTATCATTTAGTTGATCCAAGTCCATGGCCAATTATAGGTGCATTATCTGCCTTTATAACTGCTATTGGTGCGGTCATATATTTCCATCAAGATAGTTACTGGCTTCTTATTATTGGTCTTCTTGCTGTAATTTTTACAATGTATGGTTGGTGGAGAGAAGTAATTAAAGAAGCTCATAATGGAGATCATACGCCAGTAGTTCAAATTCACCTAAGATATGGTATGATAATGTTTATTGCATCAGAGGTTATGTTTTTTGTTGCATGGTTTTGGTCATACTTTGATGCCTCACTATATGCTGGAGATTTACCGCAATATTTAAGAACAGAATTAACAGGGGGTCACTGGCCTCCTGATGCAATAGCAACCTTTGATCCATGGCATTTGCCTCTTCTAAATACACTAATTTTATTAACCTCTGGAACGGCTGTAACTTGGGCACATCACTCCTTGTTACATAATAACCGTAAAGGTTTGAGACTTGGTTTGTTGTTAACAGTTGGACTAGGTGCAATTTTTACTTGTGTACAGGCATATGAGTATAGCCATGCGACTTTCAATTTCTCTGGCCATATATATGGAGCTACTTTCTTTATGGCTACTGGTTTTCATGGGTTTCATGTTTTAGTTGGGACTATATTTTTAATGGTTTGTAGTTTGAGGACTAAGGCAGGACATTTTAACAAAGATCAACATTTTGGTTTTGAGGCAGCTGCTTGGTATTGGCACTTTGTTGACGTTGTCTGGTTATTTCTTTTTGCTGCTATATATGTCTGGGGAGCTGGGGATATAGTACCCCATTAGAATTCAACATGTTAAAGCTTATTAAGTGAACAGATATAGAGCAATATTTGATCTTTTGAAAATAATATTTTTAGGTCTATGTCCATCATGTTTAAAAGATAGTATTTTTAATAATATAGTCATATTAAAAAAAGAGTGTCCTAACTGCTCAGAAGATTTTTCCAAATATAATTTAGGAGACGCAGATAATTTCTTTGTTATATTGATTGTCGGTATTATTATTATGTGTGGTCTAATTTTAACAGAAATAAATTACAAACCATCCTTATACACACACATTATTATATGGATACCTGCAACTATCATTCTTTCAATAATATTTACTAGACCTATAAAAAGTTTCTTTTTATATATTGGATATGAATTAAGAAGAAACCAAAAAGATATTTAATATGATGAATAAAATAAAGAGTATTTTAGTAAATAGTATTATTTTACTTAGTTTTATTATTTTAATAATTCTTGGTTCATGGCAAATAGATAGGAAGGAGCAAAAGAATCAACTATTTGAGAAATTAGAAAGAGTAAATCTTTCTGAAGAAGACTTTCAAAATATAGATATAAATCAAACTAATATCAATGAGTGGTTATATAGGAAAGTTGCTCTTACTGGTAACTATGATTTTGAGAAAGAATTATATATCTTTACCCATCTATCAGATCCCCGAGGTAAATATGGTGGGGCTGGGTATTGGGTTTTAAACCCATTTATAACATCAAATGGAGAGTTTATAGTCATAAATAGGGGATTCGTACCTCAAAATATAATTCAAAATTTCAAATTAACAAATTTCAATAAGAAAGAAAAGGGACCAATAATTGGGTATATTAAAAATTTTGAGGAAAGAAATATTTTTACACCAAAGACAGACTTTCAAAATAAGATACTATATTCAATAATAAAAGATGATATAAAACAGATATTTAATATGAATAGGATAGAGCCCTATTATGTTGATTTAGTTACATCAAATCAATTAATTCCTCAATCAAATGAAACAAGATTAGAATTCCCAGATAATCATCTTTCTTATGCAATAACATGGTATGGTCTTGCAACGAGTCTATTATTTATATATTTTTATTCCAGAATAAAAAGAAGAAAAAAAAATCATTGAAAATGTATTACATTAGTACAAGAAATAATAAAGACAAATATACTTTTGAAGAGATTCTTCTAAAAGGTCTAGCTGATGATGGTGGTTTATTTATTCCAAATGAAGTGCCAACTATAAGCCAGTCTGATATGCAAGATATATTAGTGATGGATTACAAGTCTATTGCCATAAGATTAATTAAACTATTTACTCAGGATACATTTAGTGATGATTTATTAGAAAAAATGGTTCACGAGGCTTATGAATCTTTTAATAATAATAAGATCACCCCCTTAATAAATTTAGATGAAAATACTTCTATCCTAGAATTATATCATGGTCCCACTCTTGCTTTCAAAGATATTGCAATGCAATTATTATCTAGAATGATTGAAGAAGTTCTTTCAAAAAATAATAGTAGGGCTTCTATAATATGCGCTACATCTGGCGATACTGGTGGAGCTGCAGTAGCATCTTTTGCAGATAAAGAGAATATTGATTTATATGTATTATTTCCAAAAGATAAGATATCTGAAGTTCAAAGAAGATTTATGTCAACCTCGCAAGCAAATAATATAAATATAATCTCAATTGATGGAAATTTTGATGATTGCCAAAATATTGTCAAATCTCTTTTCAAAGATAAAGCCTTTTCACAATCTGTCCATCTGACAGCTGTTAATTCAATAAACTGGGCAAGAATTATGATTCAAATAATATATTATTTTTCAGCTATTTCACAGAATCCTAAATATAAAAAAAACCCAGATATTATTGTGCCAACTGGTAATTTTGGGGATATTTATGCTGGATATATAGCAAAAAAAATGGGATTGGAGATGGGAAAATTAGTTATTGCAACCAATGTGAATAATATACTAGAAAGATGTTTGAATACAGGTAGATACAACATATTAGAAGCCATCCAAACAAATTCTCCATCTATGGATATCCAGATTTCAAGTAATTTTGAAAGGCTTTTGTATGATCTAGTGAATCAAGATATAAAAAGATTAAGTCAAATGATGGATGAATTAGTTACAAGAGGTGAATTCTCACTTAATGAGGAGGAGCTTTTGAATTTAAATACTACATTTGAAGCTGGTTCAATAGAACAAATCGAAACAATAGATATTATCAAAAAGATTTATGATCAACATAATCTAATTCTTGATCCACATACTGCTGTAGCTATTGGAGTCTCTAATAAAAATAATTATACCAACTCAATTATACTCTCAACTGCACATCCTGCAAAATTTCCTGAAGCTGTTCGTGAGGCAATTGGAATTGAAGCTGAACTGCCAGCAAACAATAAGAATATATTTAACTTGCCAGAGGATATTAAAAATATGAAAAATGATATAAGTCTAATTAAAAATAATATACTCTCAAACTTTAGAAGGTAATTAAATGACAACAACTATTAGTAGCTTAACAAATAATATAAAAATTATTTCCCATAGTATGCAAAATTTTAGTTCTGTATCCCTTGGTATATGGATTGAAGTTGGTTCTAGGAATGAAAAAGAAGATGAGCAAGGTATTTCTCATCTTTTAGAGCATATGGCTTTTAAAGGAACTAAAGGAAGAACTTCTAAGCAAATCGCATTAGAAATAGAAAATGTAGGTGGAGATATAAATGCTTCAACTAGCGTTGAGAGAACTTCCTATTATGTAAGGTTGTTAAAAAATGACCTTGAAATAGGTGTCTCAATATTATCAGATATCATTCAAAATTCGGTTTTTGATCCTAATGAGTTAAAAAAAGAAAAAAGTGTCATTCTTCAAGAGCTTGCCGCAACTTTAGACTCTCCAGATGATATGGTTTTTGAAAATTTCCAAAGTGCGGCTTATCATGATCAAGCAATAGGCAGGTCAATACTTGGTAATAAGGAGACTTTACTAAATATTGATTCAGAAAAATTGATTTCATACCTAAATAAGTTTTATCATTCTGATAATATTATAATTGTAGCAACAGGAGCAGTTGATCACGGTAATTTACATAATTTATGCGAAAAACATCTTTCAAAATTGGAAAGCACTAAATCACCAAAAGCCAATATAGCAAGCTATAAGCCAAATGAAATAAGAGAAATTAGAGATATAGAACAGGCGCATATAATATATGCTTTCGAGGGATGTTCATATCATGATAGTCAATTATATGTTTCTCATGTTTTTTCTAATATATTAGGAGGAGGTATGTCATCCAGACTATTCCAAAATATACGTGAAAATTTAGGTCTTGCTTACTCTGTATTTTCATTTTCATCTAGCTATAAAGATACGGGCGTATTTGGAATATATTCAGCAACTTCTCCTGATAAGGTAAAAGAGTATAGTATTTCTGTGGCCCAAGAAATAAAAAATAGTGCTCTGAACATTACTGATGAAGAAATTCAGAAAGCAAAAAAACAAATTAGAGCTGGACTTCTTATATCATCAGAAAATCCTGTTGCTAGAATGAATCAAATTGCAAGGCAGATGTCCATATATGATAAGTTACTAGATATGAATGAAATGCTTGAAAAAATTGATAATATTAATAAAAAAGATATCAACGAATTTATAGGTAATACATTCAAACCTGAGAAGATGACTATAAGTGCCTTAGGAGCCATTTCGGAGCTTGATGAAATAACTAAAATTCGTAGTTTTTATGAATAACATTAGGTAATTTAATTGCTTAATTTCTATAATAAAAAAGCTCAAATTCTCTCTGAGGATATTTATCTTAGATCTCCTTCTTTGATTGATTATAATAAATGGAGTCAAATAAGAGAAAAAAGTAGAACTTTTCTTACACCTTGGGAACCTACCTGGCATATAGGAGAACATAGTTTAAGAAGATACATTAGACTTCTATGGATCTATTCCCAAAGAAAAAGAAATAACACGCAGTATTCTTTCTTTATTTTTGATAAAAATCATCTATTACTTGGCGGTATTAATGTATTCAATATAAAAAAAGGAATATCTCAAAGCTGCACAATTGGTTATTGGGTAGGTGAAAATTTTTCAAATAAAGGGTATATGACAAAAGCATTGAGTTTATTGATTAGTTGCTTATTCAATCAATATAATATTAATAGGATCGAAGCAGCTTGTTTGCCAGATAATATTCCATCAAATAAATTATTACTAAGGCTTGGTTTTACTAAAGAGGGATATGCAACTGATTATCTTAGAATAAATGGTCGTTGGGAAGACCATATATTGTTTGGGATCACTAAAAAAAAATATGATGCAGATCAAAGAAAAGATAAATAAAAATAATATATATAATATAAGTTTTATCCTATTAATTATATTATTAGCGATAGTTAATAAAATTAGTGTTATTCCTGATAATACTAAATGGCAAGCTAATCATAATTCAAATATAAGAGTCATATTATCTGAAGTAATAGATAATAAGCTTTTGATAGGCCTTAATATAAAGCTAGATAAAGATAGCTATACTTATTGGAAAAATCCAGGTGATACAGGCCTTGAACCATCTATTAAGATTGATGAGCATCCAGAACTTATAAAATACAATATTCAATGGCCTGTCCCATATATAATTAAAGATAAGTATGGAATAAATTATGCTTATAAAGATGACTTAGTAATTCCAATTGAATTACAGTTAACAAATAAAGGTGGTTTAATAGATATGGGTTTAAATATAGAATATGGAGTTTGCAGTGATATTTGTGTCCCAATACAAGATAGAATAAAACTCAAAATAATAAATAATATAGAAAATTATAAAAATAATACTAATAAATTCCTCAAGAAAGCTTTATTAAGTGTTCCAAAATATAGACATGCTGATCAAAAAGTTATTAGTAATGCAAGAATATTGAATATTGGTGGAAGCGACTATATTAAAATTAAATTTTCTGAGAGCGTTAAGGGTATCATTATTGATGGGTCTGATAATTTTCAGTTTTTTGATATGGAGGATGCAAAGGAATACTATAAAGAATATAAATTTAGTTTTAGAAGTTTTTATAAGAGCGCAAAAATTGAAGGAGAAAGAATTTCAGCAATAATATTTCTCAAAACAGAATACTTTTTAGAGGATTTCTTCATTCAATAGATCTTGCATCAGATATTGCGTTTGTGGCAAGATTGTCAGCTATTTCATTTCCAACATTTCCAATATGCCCTTTAACCCATTTCCATTCAATTTGATGCATCTCTGCAGAACCTATCAAAGAAATCCACAGGTCTTTATTTTTCACATCTTTCTTATTAGAATTTTTCCAATCATTTTTTTGCCAGTTAAAAATCCATTTTGTTATTCCATCTTTTAGATAAACTGAGTCAGTATAGATAATAATATTTGAGGGTCTTTTCAGGGCATTCAAACCTTCAATAGCAGCTTTTAGTTCCATACGATTATTGGTTGTATTATATTCTGATCCTGATATTTCTTTCTTATTATCACCATATATAAGATACACTCCCCAACCTCCAATTCCAGGATTTCCTGAGCAGGCTCCATCTGTGTATATTTCAACTGTTTTATTCATATATTCCATAATCTTTCACACTAGAAACTGATTGGTGAAATTTTAATTTATTATAATATTCAATGGGATCTTTTGGAATCACAAGAGCTTTTTTGTCATCTCTTTGCCAATCAATTATTCTTGTCAAAAGAAAGCGAAGTGCGCTTCCTCTGCATAATATAGGTAAATATTTTAATTCCTCTATAGATAAATCTCTATAGTTTCTATATCCCTCAAGTAGATGCTTAGCTTTTGTTATATTGAAGGAGTTATCTTTTTCAAAACACCATGCATTAATACAAATTGCTATATCAAATGCATAAAATTCGTTACATGCAAAATAGAAATCAATCACTCCAGAAAGAGAAGAGGAATTAAAGAATATGTTATCAGGAAACAAATCACCATGAATGATGCCTAAAGGAAGATTTTGAGGCCAGTTTATATTTAGGAAATTTAATTCATTTACTATTTCTTTATCTAGATTTACTTTTATACTGGTGAGAGGGTTTTTAATAGATTTATATAATTTACTCCAATGTTTAAAAGATAAATTATTCTCCCTATGTATTTTTAGGTTATTTGTCTTTTGATGAATATTCGCTAAAGTTTCCCCAACTAGGCTGCAATGTTCATTTTTAATATTGATTATAGATTTCCCATTCAAGAAACTAAAAATAGCAGCATGCCGTCCATTAAGAGTCTCTGTATATTTTTTATTTTTCATTGTTATGGGTTTTGGGCATTCAATATTTTTATTATCTAAATGCACTAATAGGTTAATAAAAAAGGGAATATCTTTTGAAGACACTCTATTCTCATATAATGTGAGTATATATCTACTGTACTTTGTTTCGATAATATAATTTGTATTTTCTACGCCTTGTGTTATTTCTTTAATTGATAATAAATCCCCTAAATCATAATATTTCTCTAAAAAATTATTTGCGTCTTCAAAGGATACTTTTGTATAAACGGCCATAGAATTATTTATTTTTTATATTTGGTAATTTAAAGCTAATATTTTCTTCTGTGAAAGTGTCATTTATTAATTTTACATCAAATCTATTAGAAATTTTATTTATAATCTCCTCAACTAATATTTCTGGAGCCGATGCACCAGCAGTAATAAATAAATTTTCTATATTATTAATGATCTCCCAATTTATTTTATTTGCATTTTCAATCAAATAAGACTGTTCGCATCCCGATCTTTTTCCAACTTCTACAAGCCTTAGAGAATTAGAGCTATGATTAGATCCAACAACAAACATTACATCCGCTATTCTTGCTAATTTCTTTACTGCTTCTTGTCTATTCGTTGTTGCGTAGCAGATGTCATTTTTATGGGGTGATTTAATGCTAGGATATTTAGATTTTAATAAATTAACTATTTCTGTTGTATCATCAATTGATAGAGTGGTTTGGGTGATATAGGCAAGCTTATCTGGAGCAATTGGAATATATTCGTTTGCATCATCAATATTTTCAATCAGACTAATAGAATTTTCTGGCAATTGTCCAATAGTACCTATTACTTCTGGATGATTACTATGACCAATAAGAAGTATTTCATAACCATCTTTATATAATTTCTTTGCTTCAATATGGACCTTTGAAACCAGAGGACATGTAGCATCTATAAAATTAAGATTTTTATATTCAGCATCTTTAAAAACAGAATTTGCCACCCCGTGCGCAGAAAATATTATTGGTTGATTTGTTTTCGGTATTTCATCTAATTCTTCAACAAAGATGACACCTTTCTTTATCAAATCATTTACTACTGTATTATTATGCACAATGTCATGTCTTACGTAGATCGGAGCTCCATATTCAATTAAAGATTTTTCTACTATTTGTATAGCTCTCTCTACTCCGGCACAGAAACCTCTTGGGTTAGCCAAATATACATTTAATTTTTTTTTAATTACATTTCCATTCATAAAATGATTATTATCCACATATGTATATCAGTCTATAAATTTCTATAGCATTATATTAGATATTATGAATAATATAGATATCAAATTAAATGTTCAAATATAATAATCGAATAGCAAATGAAAAAGATATTATCCCTACTCTTAGTTTTTTTTCTCACTTCATGTGAAACTGTTTCAGATTTTAGTATGCCTAATCTTGGTATGCCCGATCTCAATCAATATAAAATGAATCCATTCAGTAAAGATAAATCACCTGAAAAGCAATGTTCAACACCTATGATACTTGCAGATGCAATAAGTATGACTAATTTTAAGGATTTTGGATCAAGTGATGATTCTAATATAATTTACCGTGGAAGGGTTGATAGGGTCGACTATAATTGTAATTTTGAACCAAATTATTCAGTTGGTGATTTATATATTACAGGCACAATATCACTGGGTCAGAAAGCGTCTGGAAATCTTTATTCACTTCCAGCTTTTGTTGCAATTATTAAAAATAATAAAGAAGTAATATCCCGTAAATATATAGATATTGATGTTAATATCCCAGATGATGCGACACTTGCCAGGTTTGAGTATGTTAATAGTGATTTTACGGTAAACTTTGAACAGTCAAAAGATCCTGGGGATTATCAAATACTTGTTGGCTTTAAGTTAACAGCTGATCAGGTTGAATTTAATAAAAATCGAAATTAATTAATTCACTTTCTGATTTGTTTGATACTTTCATCAATTATATCTTGGGCTGCCTGAGGTTTAATATTACTATCCATTAAAGAAACTCTTACAGATTCTAATACTATATCTGTGATATTGTTTTTTATTTCATTTAATGCATCATTTTCTACGCGGTTTAGTTTCTCATCTAGTAGTTTTTTTCTTCTGACAAGACTTTGATCAAACTTTTCCTTTGCTTCTTTTTCATAATTTTTAGCTAATTTCTTTGCATTTTCAACAATTGTCTTAGCAGTTTTTTCAGCCTCTGTATTTTTCTTTTGGAATTCTGATAGTATTGTTTGGGCTTCTTCTCTTAACCTTTTTGCTTCATCGAGTTCATTTTTTATCTTTTGAGCTCGATTATCTAATATCGTAAAAATTTTATTTGGTATTTTAAAATAAATAAGCATTAGGATAAAAAGAATAAACCCTATAGCCACCCATGTTGCATCTTTTTCTAGCATCTAATTTTCCATCTCTTTAATTTTTTGAAATTCTTGTGATATTGTATTTTATATTATCTTCAATAAGCGAATTTTCCCCTATTATTTTCTTAATAATATCATGCGAAATCTCATATGCTATTTTTTGCTTATCAGCTAGTATAGATTCTTTTTTAGCTAGTAACTCTTTTTCAAATTTAGTGATTATTATAGCATTTTCTTTTTCAAAATTATCATTTTCAACTTCTAAATTTTTATATAATTTCTTTCTAGAATTTCCAATTGATAGAGATGATTTTTCATGAGCTTCTTTTATTGATTCCAAGTATTTTTGTTCTATTACTTCTGAATCTTTTTTAAAGTTTTCTGCATCTTCAACATCTCTTGCAATTATATCTTCTCTTGATTCAATAACATTTGCAATTTTTGGCAAAGCAAACTTTGCCATCACAATGTATAGAATTCCAAAAGATATAAATAACCAAAATATCTGAGATGCAAAATACTCAGGATTTAATTGTGGCATGCTCGATTCGGACATTACTAGACTCCCGTAGTTAAAGAATTTAAGAAATAACTACACAACAAATAATAGAATCAATGCAATAACTAAACCAAATAGACCTGTTGCTTCGGCTAGTGCAAAACCTAAAAGTAGATTTGGGAATTGCCCTGGTGCTGCAGATGGATTTCTTAGAGCTCCTGACAGATAATTACCAAAGATAGTGCCTATACCAATACCGGCTCCTGCGAGTGCTATTGTAGCTAATCCTGCGCCAATTAATTTCGCTGCTTCTGGTTCCATTTTTTTTCTCCTTTTTTTAAAATTAAATAATTAATGCATATGAATTGCATCATTAAGATAAATACATGTAAGTATTGCAAATACATATGCCTGTAAGAATGCTACAAGTATTTCTAAGCCAGTAAATGCAACTATAAATGCTAATGGTGCTATACCAAGTGGTGCAATAAACATATTACCTGAGAAAAACATTCCCGCTACAAAAAACCCAAATACTTTTAACATTGTATGCCCTGCCATCATATTTGCAAATAATCTGACTGACAAACTAACTGGTCTTGTGAGATAAGATATAACCTCAATAACTACCAGTAAAGGCAATAGTGCTTTTGGCACTCCTTTTGGCACAAAGAAATTAAAATATTTTATTCCATGTATTATAAAACCAATTAGAGTAACGCCAAAAAATATTACTATAGCCAAAGCAAAAGTCACAATAATGTGACTTGTGACTGTAAATGTGTATGGGATCATCCCTAACATATTACAAAATAAAACAAACATAAAGAGTGAGAATATAAAAGGGAAATATCTTTGACCTTCGTCTCCTATATTATCTCTAACCATCTTAGCAACAAACTCATAGGATAGTTCTGCAATTGATTGAAGTCTTGTTGGAACAGTAGCTCTACCATTAAATGTAAATAAGGTTAAGAAAATTATTAGTGCAACACTAAACACCATAAATAATGCTGAATTTGTGAAGGAAAGATTAAGCCCAAATAACTCAATATCAACAAGTTCAACAATATCAAACTGATGCATTGGATCTGGAGCGCCAGACTTTTCTACTGCCATTAGATAATCCTTATATTTTATTTCTACCTTATATATAAATTTTAATCATTTTGGTAGCGATTTTATCAATTTTAATCAAAATTTTTGAGATATTTGTGAATCATTCACTTTTTGAATCATTTTCGTATAATTGTCGGGAGGTATTTATAGCAGTTTTTATGCCAGAAATAACACCAAGAATTAATAAGATGAGAAAGAATATTGGTTTTGTATTAAGCCATTTATCAATATACCAACCTAAAACACCACCAACTACACATGCCACGACTAACTCAGTTGATAGCCTCATTGCAATAGAAATTTGTTTACCTCTTTTTTCTCTTTGATGGGTTTTTGTAATTTTATGATTAGATTTATATTTGTTAATTTTGGTAGAAATTTCTTCTAACTTTTTTTTCTGTTTATCCATATTACTTACTATACCTCAATCATATTCTCTGCTTCATTTAAATCTACCGAAAGAATAACACTTTCACCTTTCTTAGCCATTGTTACTCCATACAATCTATCCATACATGACATTGTGTAAGGGTGATGGGTTACAATTAAAAATTTTGTCTTTGAATTTAGTGACAGTTCATTAAGTAGATCACAAAACTTTTTGATATTATTATCGTCGAAAGGTGCATCTACTTCATCTAAAATACATATGGGAGAGGGGTTTTCAAGAAATACAGCAATAATTAATGCTATTACTGTTAAAGCCTGTTCCCCACCTGAGAGCAGGGAAATAGTTTGAGGTTTTTTTCCAGGTGGCCATGCTATTATCTCCAATCCTGACTCTAATATATCTTCTTCATCATTAATCTTTAACTCCGCTTTTCCACCGTTGAATAGTTTTTCAAACAATAATTTAAAATTATTATTAACTTTTTGAAATGAGTCTCGAAGTCTTGTCCTCGCTTCTTTGTCAATCTCAACAATCCCTTTTTGAAGAGTTTCAGTAGCTGCAATCAGGTCATCTTTTTCCTTATTTAAATCTTCAAACCTAACTTTTATTTCATTATATTCATCTTCAGCAGTCAAATTCACAGCGCCTATTTGCTCTCTCTTTTTGTAGGCTTGGGATAACATTTCTATTATCTTATTCTTATCCAATATTTCAGATTTAAAATCATCTAGAATATTATCGGGATTTATTCCAAGGTTAATTTTTATTTTATCTTTTAGATTTAATTTTTTTTCATCGAGATTTTCTTTTTGTACTTTGAGTTGGATTAATTGCTCATTATCCTTTATTGATTTATTTTCATATGACTTTACATGAGAGGTATTGTTCGATAACTCAACTTCAAGTTGACTTAAATCTCTATTAATTTGATTCTGTCTATCATTTAATTTATTAATTTCATTTTGTAATTCTATTTGTTTCTTATTAATTTTTTCAGGCAATATTTCTAAATCATTCATAGTTATTTGACATTGATCTAACCTATTATTTAATTCATCAATATGTTTTATTGAAATTATATTTCTATTCTTCCATGAATCTTCTTCTTTTACTGTATCATTATGGTTCTTATCTAATTCTCTCTTTTCTCGCATTAGATTTTGTGAGTTAGTTTCTTTTATATCTGCAATAGTCTTTGCATTATAAAAATCGAGTTTGATTTTTTCTAAACCAGTTTCTAATTTATCGATGTTATTTATATTAGAAATTTTTTTGTCATGTTCATCTATATCTTTTGTGCAAATTTTGATATTTTCATCTAAGCTTTCGAGTCTTGATCGCAGTGATATAAGCGCCTCAGTCTTAGATAAAGTGTCTTTTTCAATATTGTAAACATCTTCACTAATTATTTTTTTTTCTTCAACAAGATTTTGCCAGTTTTTTCTTAGATCTGACTCCATTACTCTTTCTTGTTTTAGATTTATAACTGTATGATTATAATCTTTCTTAATAGATTCTAAATAAATTGTCTTATCATTAATTAAGCTTAAGTTCTCAGATAATTTCTTTTTAGCTAATAGGATATTATTCTCAGTATCTTCAGGTTTTAATTTTGTTATGAGACCATCCCATCTAACAAGAAACCCATTAGCTGTTAACACCAATTGGCCTGGCTTAAGTAAAGGTATAATTTCATTTAAATCTTCTTTATCTGTATAACCAGTGTATTTAAGATAGTTAAAAATTTCTTTTGGGCCTTTGATAAGTTCAAATAAAGAATATATCTCTGGTGAAAATTCTTCATGAAATTCATTAACTCCATAAATCCAGTATTTTCTATCATTCTTATCAAGTGATGAATCTTCTAGGTCTGACAGCATTAATGCAATTTTTTCTTCGTGACCTTTTTTAATTTGTATTTTATCAATTAAAGTATTCTTTTTATTAGAATTATTAAGATAGTCTTCAATATGATCTTTTGAATTGATTAATTGTTTAATATTGATCTCGACATCTATTTTTTTATTTTGGATTTCACTTTCAGCCTTAGATAGAAGTTCAATATTGCCTTGACATTTTTCAATATCTTCTAGTATTTGGTTTACTTCTCTATCTAACTTCTTTTGAGCTATAATAAGAATATTTTTTTTTTGTCCTAAATTTTTAATACCCTCACTATCTTTTAGATTTTCAATTATTATCTTTTTCTCAGTATTATAATTTTGTAAGTCATTATTATTTTTAAGGATTAGATTTTCAAGATTTGTTCTTTCAGTTTTCTTTTGAACTATTTCAGACAAACAATTATTATAATCACCCTCTAGTTCTTTGTAATTTTTTGTAGCTGCATTTGATGCTTGGATTACATTTTCTTCAACTTTTCTTATATCTTCTATATTCTTTAATATTTCACTTTTTTTTATTTTTAAATAGTCCAATTGCTCAAGTTGATCAGCAGAGTTTTTAGCCTCTCTATCCGAATCATATTTAATTTGTTCAATTTGGTTTTTGTTATTCTTAATCCTTTCAATTGTGTATTGAAGTTCGTTTTTTAGATTAAGTTCATTTCCATTTTTCAATTGTAGTTCTTCTTGAAGATTTTTTAGATTTATTTGTATAGGTTTAATTATTTCAATTATATTATCTACTTTTTTAGAATATTTATTGATTTCATCTGTATTATTATTTAGTTTCTTTTGAATATTTGATATACCGTCAACATAAACACGTTCTTTCGTTTCTAGATCATACCATTCTAATTGAATAAGTTCTCTCTCATATTGTCGTATTCTTGATGCAATTGACTTAAATCTCTCGGCCTGACTTGATTGCCTTTTTAGGCTATTTAGTTGTGAACCAATCTCATTTAATATATCAGATATTCTATCTATGTTTGTTTTTGTTGCATTCAATCTTAATTGAGCTTCATGTTTACGATGATGAAGACCGCTAACTCCAGCTGCTTCCTCTATTATTTTTCTTCTCTCATTTGGTTTAGATTCAATTATTTGATTAATTTGTCCTTGTTTCACAATTGATACTGAATGAGGTCCAAGAGAATGATCTGCAAAGAAAAGCTGAACATCTTTAGCTCTTTTTTCAATAGAATTTATATAATATTTTGATCCAGAATTCCTTTCAATCCTTCTTTTTATTTCAAATTCTTCACCTTCATCCTTTGAATTTACAGATGAATTTGATTTACTATTCATAACTACTGATACTTCCGCAAAATTCCTGGATGGAGTTGTATCTGTGCCTGAAAATATCACATCATCCATTTCTGAACCTCTGAGACTCTTATAAGAAGTTTCACCCATTACCCATTGTAAGCTATCCAGTACATTTGATTTACCACATCCATTTGGACCAACTATTCCTGTTAGACCATCAAGTATATCGAATTCTGTTGGTTTATCGAATGATTTGAAACCGTGAAGTTTTATTTTTTTTAATTCCATATTATTTTTAGTATTTAAATTCCTCTGTAACTTTGTAAAATTTTATCAATTTCTTCTTTGAAAGATGAATAGGGCTTATTACCAGTTATTATTTTCCCATTTATAACAAATGAAGGAGTAGAGGTAATATTATAATCTTTAGTTGCCTGATCCTTTATAGAGATAAGCTCATCTAGTAAGGTTTGATTGTTGAGGCAGTTATCAAATTCTTCACTACTTAAGCCAGCTTGTTTTGAGAGATTTTTTAGTACAGATATTGCATCTTCGGAAATCCATTGATCTCTTGTTTTAAATAGGACTTCAATAAATGGTAACGAAACGTTATTATCAACACATCTTGCAAGCATTGACGTTGCCATTGCCAATTTATCTATTGGAAATTCCCTAAATATATATCTAACCTCTCCATTATTAATATGATTCTTTTTAATTTCTTGGAAGGTTGTATTGTGGAATTCAGCACAATGGGAACAAGTCATAGAAGCATATTCAATAATTGTAACTGGAGCATTAGCATTCCCCATGGATAATTCTTCAAGCGCTACATTTGTTATGGATGAATATTCATATGGTTCTGAAATATCTGTATTAAGAACTAGTAAGTCATTTTCTAGTTTAGATGATTCTTTGAAACTATAGTTATAGTAGAGAAATCCAATAAATAAAATTAGGGATGTAAAATATATAAATTTTCTATATTGGTTATTTTGCATCTGTTTTTCCTTTCCTTATCTGGGAACCCAATTTTATAAGAGCTGATTTCAAATCTTTCTTTTTGATACCAACAGCTTTTATTGGGTCTATTATTTGATCTTTTTGATCTAAATTAGTCAAATTCTTCTTCTTATTATTATTACTATTATTTGTAATTTTATAGTTTTGTTTTATCACTAGATCCGAGATAAAATTTATGCCATAAACTTGGTTAACACTTTTTAGAATCGAACTTTGATTATATTTTATTTCTAGTGCATTTGAACCTGAAACTTCAATATGTAATTTTCTTATTAACTTTTTCTCCCCATTTACTAACTTATATTCAGAAGAAATCTTTATAGGTTTTGTAATTTCTGCGTAATCTATGCCTACAATAGTATTCCAATAAATAGACAATTCATTTAAATTACTTCCAAATTTGTCCTGAAATGGTTTGATTATTGGATCTATAATATTACCAATATGTAATCTAGAATGTTTTTTTGTAAGCACATTATAGATATTATCTTGTTTAGACATTACAATTCCACTTCTTATGTATATTTAATATATTATTATTAAATATTGAAATGTACAATTTAAACGATATCACATACCCATTAATTTCTTGGTATAAAACTAATAAAAGGGATCTTCCTTGGAGAAAAAGGTTTGATCATATTGACACACCATACAAGATTTTAGTAAGTGAATTTATGCTTCAACAAACGACTGTTAATGCAGTTATTGATCATTATAATCGATTTATAAAAATATGGCCAAATTTAATAGATTTTTCTGAGGCAACTGAGGATCAGGTATTAGAGATCTGGTCAGGTCTCGGATATTATTCGAGAGGAACAAATTTATTAAAAACATCTAAAATTATTAGAAAAGACTTTGCAGGAAAAATTCCATGTAATATTGATACATTAAAGACTTTTCCAGGTATAGGAGACTATATTTCTTCTGCAGTTGTTTCAATTGCATATAATATGCCCTCCCGCGCTGTGGATACAAATATTCAAAGGGTCATTACAAGATATTTTTCGATTGAATATCAGTCGTCCAGTAAAAATAAAAAAGATGTTCAGCTTATTATTGAAGATCTTACTTTAAAAGATAGTCCTAGAGAAATCATTCAAGGATTAATGGATCTGGGTTCTTTAATATGTAAACCAAGAGAACCTTTTTGTGAGAAATGTCCTATAAACTTAGGTTGTTTGGCAAATAAAAATAAATCGTTTGATTATTCGCAACCTAAACAAAAAAAGAAAGTCCCCAAGAGATATGGGTATGTTTTTTTAATTAGAAGATCTGAAGGTAGTTATTTGATTACAAAGAGAAGTTCCAAAGGACTGCTAGCAAACACTTATCAATTTCCAACAAATGAATGGGCAGATGAAGTTTGCCTTGAAAGTCTAATAAAACTGTCAGATAAAAATATTAGTTCATATAATGAAATTGCTAACATAAACCATCAATTTTCACATTTTAAGCTGGAACTTAAAGTAATTAATATAAATGGTGATAATATAGAATTTTTAGATAAGTCTATTACTAGCAAAGCAAGATGGATACCACCAGAGGAATTTAATAAAATGGGGTTTTCAAGTCTAATGAAAAAGATATTCCCTTATTTAGAATATTAATTTAAAGGATTTAGACTAGATTTTACTTCTTCTCTAAGTTTATCTATGGGGAATAAATCATTATTCTTTATGAAATGCCAGAACGTCCAGCCATTGCAACTTTCGGTTCCTTGATGATATGCCCCTATCTTATGAATTGATCCAATAATATCGCTTGATTGTAGAGATCCGTCTGCTTTGACAACTGCCGAATATTTCTTTTTTGAACAATATAGTTTTTCACCTATTTCAATCATGCCACGTTCTACTAAAACACCAAAAGGGATTCTAATTTGATCCCGTTTTGTTGATTTTATATCAATACCAGTTGGATCTGGAGAACTAATTTGTTTTAATCGTTTTTTTGCAGCGGATACATATTTATTATCTCTTTCAATTCCAATCCATCTTCTTCCTAATTTTTTAGCAACAGCTGCAGATGTTCCGCTTCCAAGAAATGGGTCAAGTATCACAGCTTGAGGATCAGTAGAGGATAATATTATTCTATGAAGAAGTGCCTCAGGTTTTTGCGTTGGATGTAACTTATTCCCATCTTCATCTTTTAATCTCTCTTTACCATTACATATAGGAATATTCCAATCTGATCTCATTTGAATATCACCATTTAGTGATTTAATTGCATCATAGTTAAATCTATATCTTGAGGTTTTAGTTTTTGTTGCCCAAATAAGTGTTTCATGTGCATTTGTAAATCTTCTACCTCTAAAGTTAGGCATCGGGTTTGTTTTTGTCCAAATGATATCATTCAGAATCCAAAAGCCTAAATTTTGTAGAATATTTCCAACTCTATATATATTGTGATAACTACCAATTACCCATAAACAACCATTAGGTTTTAGTAATCTTTGGCATTGAGTTAGCCAAGTATTTGTAAAATCATCATAACGTTCAAAATTTTCAAATTTATCCCAATCTTCTTTAACTGCATCCACTGGACTATGGTCGGGTCGATAGAGTATATCGTTTAATTGAAGATTATATGGTGGGTCAGCAAATATAAGATCAATGGAATTATCAGGTAATTTCTTCATCTCTTCAATGGAATCACCATTTATAATTTTATTAACAAAACTTTCTGATAATTCATTAATATTTTTTTTAAGCATCAAATTTAAACCAAAAATTATTATTGAATTTATAATTTGATACTAAAAAGGTTATTATTTTATAAACTATTTATCTTTTATTAGATTGCAAATAGGCTTAAAGCTTTTTCTGTGTATTGGGCAAGCCCCATAGGAGCTAATCATATCTATATGATCTTTAGTGGGGTATCCTTTATTCCTTACAAAAGAATATTCTGGATAAATATAAGAAAACTTCTTCATTATTCTATCACGTATTACTTTCGCAATAATTGAAGCAGCAGCAATTGATTTAGATTTTGTGTCACCTTTAACTATTGATATATTTTTTATATTATTATTGATATTAAAGTTACCATCAACTAATAGAAGATCTGGTTTTATGGCTAGTCTTCTACAGGACAAGTTCATAGCATATTTTGTTGCATTAAGAATATTTATAGAGTCAATTCTTTCAGTGTCTGATATGCCGACTCCAACTAAAGCTGTATTCATAATCTGATCAAAAATTAATTCTCTAGTTTTAGCTGATAGCTTCTTAGAATCATTTATTCCATCTGGTAAATTATCTTGATCTAATATTACAGAAGCAGCAATAACTGGGCCGGCGATTGGACCTCTTCCTGCTTCATCTAGGCCAGCAATTAGATTATAACCTTGTTTTTTTAGATTTCTTTCGAATATTAATGTGGGCTTATCTAAAATTTTATTCAAGATTCGGATAACCTCGGCATTATTTCGACAAGATTACATGGCTTATGATTAATATCCAACTGATATTTTAAGATATCATGCCAAGCATCATTGCATGCATTTGGAGAGCCTGGGATACAAAATATAAAAACATTTTTACAAATACCTGCTAGTGCTCTGGATTGAATTGTTGATGTACCTATTTTAGTAGAACTAATTTGATGAAAAAGGGATGAGAAACCATCTATCTTTTTTTCAAGTAACGGCTCAATGGCTTCTGGAGTTTTATCTCGTCCCGTTAATCCTGTTCCACCAGTTGTAATTATGACATCAATATTTTTCGTATTAATCCAGCTAAGTATATTCCTTCTAATCTCATCAATATCATCAGGTATAATAATTTTATCAAAAACATGATGTTTACTTTCTATTATTGCATTATATAAAAGTTTTCCAGATTGATCGTTTTCTTCAGACCTAGTATCTGATATGGTCATTATACCAATATTCAAACTTATAAACTTACTTTCTTTATTCATGATATTCTTATTTATCTGTTATTAATTTTGGATTTCTTCTTTTATTATTTTCAAGTCTTCCCAAGCTAATCTTTTTAATGCAGGTTGTTTTATCAAAACTCTTGGGTGAAATAATGGAAAAATTTTTATGTCCTGAAATTTATAATCAAAACTTTTCCCTCTTACATCTAATATATTTATATTTTCTTCAAGAATTGAACTTGTTGATAATTCACCTAGAGTTATTATAAATCTTGGAGATAATAATTCAATTATCTTTTTAACAAAAGGTTGACAATCTTTTAGCTCTTTTATGGAAGGCTTTCTATTTCCTGGGGTACGCCAAAAGAATATATTTATTTTGGCCGTTCTTTCATAATCAATAGAAATTGCATTTAACATATTGGTCATCAATATTTCACAATCATTAGTGAGTATTTTTTTATTTTTTTCTTCCTCTTCATTTGGATAATCATTAACAATTAAAATTTCTGGCTTGCTATTACCTTCAAAAAAACAAGATTGGGAAGAATAGCTTTGGAGATCTGAAATTTGTATCTTTTCTGATATCTTCAATAGATCATTGATATGGATTATTTTACTTAGTTCTATATCATCATGTATATTATTAACTTTAGCTATACTCAGATTCTCTCTATAAGTATCCTCTTTATTTTTTGAATGATCTCTATTGATCATTAGATCAATATTTTCATTCTTATACCAATTGAGGAGGAATATTTTTTCGAGAGGTTTCATGGATAACTTTCAACTAATAACAAATACTTTTTTGATTGTATCTGTTAATACTATATGTATAAAATGATTAATGTTAATAATAATTATTAGAATTTGAAAGAGATATTTGAATAATTATGAGTGATGTACAAAATAGAGAGTCTATAGAAGTTGATGTGGTTATTATAGGTGCTGGACCTGCCGGATTAGCTACTGCCATTAGGCTGAAAGATCAAGCTAAAGTTGCAAATAAAGAAATTAATATCATTGTTCTAGAAAAAGGTTCAGAAGTTGGAGCCCATATCCTTTCTGGAGCTGTAGTAGATCCGATTGGGTTGAATCAGCTGTTGCCAAATTGGAAAGAATTAAGTCCTCCTGTGATGACCCCTGTTATTGATGATAGATTTTATTTATTAGGCCCTGCGGGCGGTCTTAGGATACCAAATATTTTTCTACCCCGTTTAATGTCTAATCATAATTGTTATGCAACTAGCCTTTCAAATGTAGTTAAATGGCTAGGAAGTATTGCTGAGTCAAAAGGTGTTGATATTTATCCTGGGTTTCCTGCTTCGGAAGTAATATACGAGGATGATGTTGTGAAAGGAGTTGTTACAGGAGATTTTGGCATTTCAAAAGATGGAAATGCTAAAGAATCACATATGCAAGGAATGGAAATCAGGGCAAAATACACAATATTTGCTGAGGGTGCTCGAGGTCATTTAGCAAAAGAAGTTATAGGTAAATTTAATTTAGATTCAAATTCAGACTATCAGAAATATGGTCTTGGAATAAAAGAGTTATGGGAGATTCCAGCTAAATATCACAAGCCTGGATTGGTTCAGCATACAATGGGTTGGCCCTTAGATAATAAAACAGGGGGCGGTTCATTTATGTACCATTTTGATAAAAATTTGGTGTCAATTGGCTTTGTTCTTCACCTCAACTATTCAAATCCAACAATATCACCATTTGAAGAATTTCAAAAATTTAAAACACATTCTTTGATAAAAGATTATTTAAGGGATGGGAAAAGAATATCTTATGGAGCTAGGGTTATAAGTGAAGGGGGATATCAATCTGTCCCAAAACTGACATTTCCTGGTGGACTTCTAGTCGGATGTTCTGCAGGTTTTGTCAATGTACCTAGAATAAAAGGATCTCATAATGCAATATTAAGCGGCATGATAGCTGCTGATGAAATTTTTAAAAATTTTATTTCAAATAATGAAGATGAAGAAGTCTATGGCTATCAAGAGGAGTATTCTAAAAGTTCTATAGCAAAAGAACTTGCAAAGGTAAGAAATGTAAAACCATTATGGTCTCGGTTTGGAACTGTTATAGGTGTCATGCTTGGTGGAATAGATATGTGGATGAGAGATATTGGAGTTGGATTACCTTTTACTTTATCGCATAAAACTTCTGATCATGAGTCCTTAAAAAGTATTGATCAAGTTAAGAAAATTGAATATCCAAAACCAGATGGGATTTTTTCATTTGATAAACTCTCTTCAGTATATTTGTCATCAACTAATCATGAAGAAGACCAGCCTGTCCATCTAAGAGTTGCTAATATGGATCTTCAAATATCAAGCGAATATAAAAATTATGGAGGGCCTTCTCATAATTATTGTCCAGCAGGTGTTTATGAATGGATATTGAAAGAGGGTGTAGCAACTTTACAAATTAATGCCCAAAATTGTGTTCATTGCAAAACATGTGATATAAAGGATCCTAATCAAAATATTCAATGGAAAGCTCCCGAAGGTGGAGGGGGACCAAACTATTCTAATATGTAAGATAATATATAATTAATATAATGATATCCCATAGAAAATTATATGCATGTGCTAAAATAAATCTTACATTACATGTGCTAAAAAAAGGATTAGATAATTACCATCAAATAAGAAGTTTAGTAGTTTTTGTAGATCTATATGATGAATTACATATTAAACGCGCTGATGAATTGACAGTAAAATTTAGTAATAATTTTGATGAACAGATCTCATTAAAAAATAATACACTTTTAAAAGTACATACATATTTAAAATCTATTTTTCCAAAAATAAATAACTACTCTATAAATGTAATAAAAAATATACCTATAGCTGCGGGTTTAGGTGGTGGTTCCGCTGATGCTGCAGCATTCTTAAGGTATATTCTTGAAGACAATAATATAGATTCAAATCAAATTGATTTTAAAAAGATAAGTTATGCTGTTGGAGCTGATATACCGGTTTGTTTCTATAATAGACCTTCGTTCATAGCTGGTATAGGAGAACTTTTAACTGAAACTAGCATTAACGAGAGATTTTATCTGGTTCTCGTAAATCCTAAAATTTCTATCTCTACTAAGGATATATATAAAAAATATAATGAAAAATCTACCAGAGAAAATCTAATTAATGTAAATTTATCTCTAATAGATACAATAATGAATGGGAAAAATGATTTAGAGGATATTGTTATATCTGATTTTCACATTATAAAAGAAATTATACAATCAATAAATAAAACAAAAGGATGCATGATTGCTAGAATGTCTGGGAGTGGGCCGACGTGCTATGGCATCTATAAAGATGAATATGACGCAAGGTTTAATGAAGCCGAATTAAAAAAACAATATCCCCAATATTGGATTAAGATGTTCAATGTATTAGCTTAGTTTTTACGATTATAAGAAAAATAGACACCCTCAATTAATGCATCTTTAATTTCAGATTTAGGAAATATCTCAAGAGAATTTATTGCTTTTTGTCCGTAAATTCTTGCTTCTTCTAGAGTTGTTTCTAAACCATTCTTATTTTGGATTAATTTTAGTGCATCATAAAAATCATCTTGATTCTTTTCTTCTTTTGTAAGCAGATAATTCCATATTTCTTTTTCAGAATCTGTAGATTTTTTGTATGAAACAATTACAGGGAATGTAATCTTTCCTTCATAAAAATCATCACCAATATCTTTACCAAGCTTATCTTTCGTTGAACTATAATCTAATGCATCATCAGTTAATTGGAAAGCAATGCCAAGATAAAGGCCAAAGTCTCTAAGGGCATTTGCTATATCCAGTGAAGTATTAGATATAATTGCACCAACTTCCGCTGCTGCACTGAATAATTTTGCTGTTTTATGATTTATAATTCTGAAATATTGTTCTTGAGATATTGTTATATTATTTGAATAGACTAACTGCATTACCTCTCCTTCTGCAATTATAGCAGCCGCATTTGACAATACTTCTAATGCTTTTAAAGATTTAGCATCAACCATCATCTTAAAGGCTTCTCCTAAGAGATAGTCACCCACAAGAACACTAGCTTCATTACCCCATAACATTCTTGCACTTAGCTTTCCTCTCCTCATACTGCTATCATCGACGACATCGTCATGTAATAAAGTTGCTGTATGCATAAATTCCACACTCGCTGCTAAGGATAAATAATGATCATTTTTACATTCACATAACTGACTGGCAGCGATTGTAAGCATTGGACGCAATCTTTTCCCTCCAGATGATATTAGATATTGAGATATTTTAGGTATCATTTCAGTATTTGATAATGTCCTTTCTATTATCAAATTATTTACTCGACTCATGTCCTGACTCGTAATAGCAATTAATTTATCAATATTAATTATTTTATCTGACATTATTATTTCTGTATTTTTGTATTTCTTATTTACATAATGTATAAATTGTTTTTTGATATAAATAAACAAGTTTTAGATAATGATTTAATGATAAAAGAAAAAGAAAAAGTATATCAAACTTCTTATGATAAATTTCTCAATGGATCTATATTAGTTGAGCAATTAATTCAAGGTGGTCGATCAGGATCTGATACGATTCTCCTGTCAGCATCAGTCCCAGCAAAGCCAGGAGAAACAATATTAGAGATTGGCACAGGAAATGGAACTGCAGCTATTGCTTTAGCAAAACAAATAATAAATTTAAGAATATTGGCTATAGATATTGATCCAATAAACTTAGATATTGCTAAAAGGAATGTGATTTTAAATAAATTATCTGAAAATATTCAAACGTTAAATGAAGATATTTTAAAAAAAGATATTAAATTTAATATAAATCAAGAAGAAATTAAATCATTTGACCACATATTTATGAACCCTCCGTATTTTGATATTAATAAAATTGTAATACCAAGATCGGATCAGAATAAGATAGCGAAGTCAGCCAATTTTAATTTGATTGATGGTTGGCTAGATATTTCAATAAAATTACTCAAGCGTAATGGCACAATAACAATTATCAATAAAGTTAGTAATTTAGATCAAATTATGAGAAAGCTATCTAAGTATGGGAGTCTAATTATATTACCGTTAGTTGCCCACCAAAACAAAGAAGCAGATAGGATGATAATTAATTTTAAGATGGGCTCAAAATCTAATACTCGAATCCTGAATGCGGTTATTTTACACGAAGAAGGAGGCGAATATTCCAATGATGTTGAGGAAGTTTTGAGGGGTAGAGCAAGAATTGATATTAATAAATCAAAGTATTTTTATCAAATATAGGGAAATAACAAAAAAGTAGTATGGCATTGGTCATATTTCTTATATAGATATTATTAAATTAATAAATAGAAATAGCTAGAGTTATGGCTAAACAAAATAACACAACAAAAGATCCTAGTAAATCCTTTCAGGATCTTATACTTATGCTACAAGATTATTGGGCTTCAAAGGGGTGTGTCATATTACAGCCTTATGATATGGAAGTTGGAGCTGGGACATTTCATCCAGCTACAATACTTCGAGCTTTGGGTGCAGATGAATGGAATGCTGCATATGTTCAGCCATCAAGAAGGCCTAGTGACGGTAGATATGGAGAAAATCCAAATAGGCTACAGCACTATTATCAATTCCAAGTTGCTTTGAAGCCAGCACCTGAAGATATACAAGATTTATATTTGGATAGTTTGGAGTATATAGGAATTGACAAACATAAGCATGATATCAGATTTGTTGAAGATGACTGGGAAAGCCCAACTCTAGGTGCTTGGGGTTTAGGTTGGGAGGTTTGGTGTGATGGTATGGAAGTGTCACAATTTACATATTTTCAGCAGGTTTGTGGCTATGATTGTAAACCAGTTACTGGTGAGCTGACATATGGACTTGAAAGATTAGCTATGTATGTACAAGGAATAGACAATGTTTATAATTTAAACTTTAATGGGTTACAAAATAAGAAAAAAGTAACCTATGGAGATATTTTTAAAAATGCTGAGAGAGAGTTCTCAGAATATAATTTTAATTATGCAAATGTTGAAATGATTACAGATCAATTTAGTAATATTGAAAAAGAGTGTAAAATTCTTGCAGAAAATAAACTTGCTTTACCAGCATATGATCAGTGCATTAAAGCATCACACCTATTTAACATACTAGATGCTAGGGGAGCAATTTCTGTTACAGAAAGACAGTCCTATATTCTAAGAGTTAGGACACTAGCAAAGTTATCGGCAGATGCCTGGATTTCAACAAGAAGTTAATATGTATACATGGAATATAAATAAAAATGGCTGATTTCATTTTAGAGTTATTATCAGAGGAAATTCCATCAAGAATGCAAAAACAGGCATCTCTTGAACTTATGAAGCAATTTAAGGATAGGATTAGCATTTTTGGAGTAAAATATGAAGAAGTAGAGGTACATTTTTCTTCAAGAAGAATTTCTCTCATAATATATAATATTGCATCGAAAAGTGATGAGATTATTTCTAAAAAAGTTGGACCTAGAGTGGACTCTCCAAAGAATGCAATACTTGGTTTTTTAAGATCAAATAATATTGATAATTTAGATAAGTGTTCAATTATATCTGATAAAAAAGGTGAAAGGTATCAATTCATAGAAAAGACTCTTCCAAAACTCTCTAAAGGAATATTATCTGAAATTATAAAAGAAATTATATTTAAATTTCCATGGCCTAAATCTATGAGATGGGGAGATGGAAATCTAAAGTGGGTAAGGCCACTTAGGAACATTCTTGCAATAATGATAAATGACAATGAAATTGAAACATTAGATTTAAGTATAGAAAATATTATTGCTACAAATTATACCTATGGGCATAGGTTCATTAGAAATAATAAAATAGTTATAGAAAGTGTCTCACATTATTTCAAATCTTTAGAGGATCATTTTGTAATTCTTCAGGACTCTAAAAGAAAAGATTTGATTTTAACGCAAATAAATCATATTGAAAAAAAATATAATGTCAAAGTGATTGATGATCAGGCATTACTAGATGAGGTATCTGGATTAGTTGAGTGGCCTATAGTTTTGCTTGCAGATTTTAATAAAGATTTCCTATCCTTACCACCTGAGGTTTTGCAAACATCTATGAGAAGTCATCAGAAATATTTCTCTGTCATTGATCAAAAATCGTGCAAATTAACAAATAAATTTGTTCTTGTTTCTAATATAATTTCAGCAGATCAAGGCGCATCAATAATATTGGGTAATCAAAGAGTCTTATCAGCAAGATTACATGATGCAAAATATTTTTGGGAGAAAGATTTATCTAATCCACTTGAAGAAAATCTCAAACTCTTAGAAAAGGTGACTTATCATCAGAAGCTCGGAAGCTTATCTAAGAAAGTGGAAAGAATAGAAGAAATATCTAAAGATATATCTTCCTATCTAAATACTGATATTAATAAAATATCAATTGCGACTAAATTAATCAAAAACGATTTACTATCAGAAATGGTAGGAGAATTTCCAGAACTACAAGGTGTAATGGGCCGCTATTATGCTATTCATCAGGGTTATGATCTTGAAATATGTGATTCAATTAAGAACCACTACTTACCAAATTCTCCAAAAGATCCAACACCCAATGAACCAATATCCTATGTGCTATCAATTGCTGATAAACTTGATAGTTTAGTTTGTTTCTGGTCTATAGGTGAGAAGCCGACTGGATCAAAAGACCCATTTGCCTTAAGAAGAGCTGGTAACGGTATAATAAGAAATATTATAGATAATAAATTAGATATAGAACTTAATGTTCTAATAAATAATATTTTTATAAAATCTGATATTTGTCAAAGTGATCAAAAGCAAAATATATCTCATGATTTAACAAATTTTTTTAAAGATCGAATGAAGAGTTATATTTTAGAAAAGGGTATGGATATAAATCTCTTTGACTCAATAATTAAACTTAATAGATCTTCTAACTATTCTCTAATTTATAGAAAATTAATAATATTAGATGAATTTAGGAAAGATAAAAAAGGTGAAGGTTTCTTGAGAGCGCTCAAAAGAGTGAATAATATATTAGAGCCAAATAATGATAAAATTAAAAAAGATAAAAAACATATGAATATATCTGAAGATTTATTACATAAAAAAGTTGAAAAAGATTTATATTTAGAGATATTAAATTTAAAAAAACAAGAATTTGAAAAAAATGATATGGAAAAATTTAAAGAATTTTTATATAAGAATTGTAATTTATCAATGATAATAAATGATTTCTTCGACAATATCATTGTAAATGATAAAAATAACGATTTAAGAATGAATAGATTACATTTATTGTCTGCAGTTATAGACCTTACTAGCGATTTGTTTGATATAAAATCAATTGAGATATAGAAAAAATATATAGGGATTAGCATGAATAAATGGGTTTATATTTTTAGTAAAGAAATAACTGATGGGGAAGCGAAAATGAAAGACCTATTGGGTGGAAAGGGAGCCAATCTAGCTGAGATGTCCAAATTGAGCTTGCCAGTGCCGCCAGGTTTCACAATTACAACAGATGTATGTAATCAATTTTATAAAAATAATAAAAAATTTCCTGATGATCTAGAAGAACAAGTTAATAACGCTATAAATCAAATTGAAGATTTAGTTGAAAATAGATTTGGGTCAAATGATAATCCATTACTTGTTTCCGTGAGATCTGGAGCGAGATCATCAATGCCTGGAATGTTAGATACGGTTTTAAATTTGGGTTTAAATGATAAAACTGTTGAGGGGCTTGCCAAAAAAACTGGAGATGAACGTTTTGCCTATGATTCATATAGGAGATTTATTCAAATGTATTCTGATGTAGTCTTAAATATTGAGCATCATTATTTTGAAGATATCCTAGAAGACTTCAAAGTAGTAAATGATTATTTACTTGATACAGACCTTAAGGGTGACGATTGGAAAAAGATTGTTAATCTTTTTAAGGATGAAGTTTTAAATATGACAGGTACAGAGTTTCCACAAGATGTGAATGAGCAATTATGGGGTTCAATTTCAGCTGTTTTTCTATCTTGGCAAAATAATCGAGCAGTAACATACAGAAAGCTTAATGATATTCCTGATCATTGGGGTACAGCTGTCAACATTCAAGCAATGGTCTTTGGGAATCTTGATGATAATAGCGCAACGGGTGTTGCTTTCACAAGGAATCCATCGAATGGAGATAAAAAATTTTATGGCGAATTCTTAATTAATGCACAAGGAGAGGATGTTGTTGCAGGAATAAGAACTCCCCAAAATATAACCGAAGAAGCAAGGTTAGAAGCTCATTCGGATTCCATATCACTTGAAAATCTAATGCCAGAAATATATGAAAATCTTATTAAATTAGCTAATAAATTAGAGTCTCATTATCTTGATATGCAGGATATAGAGTTTACCATACAACAAGGTAAATTATGGATACTTCAAACGCGATCGGGAAAAAGAACAACTCATGCCGCTATTAAGATAGCAGTAGATATGTATGAAGAGGGATTTATATCAAAAGAAATTGCAATATCTCGAGTAGATCCAAATAGTCTTGATCAATTACTTCATCCAACAATTGATCAGGAATCAGAAATTGAAGTTATTGCAAAAGGTCTTCCAGCATCTCCAGGAGCTGCGTCTGGAAAAATTGTTTTTAATGCTGATGATGCAGAGAAGGCATCAAATGAAGGAGAAAAAGTTATTTTAACTAGAATTGAAACAAGTCCGGAAGATATTCATGGAATGCATGCAGCTCAAGGAATCTTGACAACAAGAGGGGGTATGACAAGTCATGCTGCTGTTGTTGCTCGTGGAATGGGAAGGCCATGTATTTCTGGAGCTGGTTCATTGAGAATTGATTATGAAACAGAGACTATCTTTGTTGGGAATAAAGAGTTCAAAGCTGGTGATATTATTACAATTGATGGTACCACGGGGAGTATTATTAATGGTGAAGTGAAGATGAAGAAACCAGATTTATCTGGGGACTTTCAGAAAATGATGAAATGGGCTGATCAAATAAGAAAATTAAAGATAAGAGCTAATGCTGAAACTAAAGTAGATGCAACAGTAGCAAAAAGTTTTGGTGCTGAGGGTATTGGCCTCTGCAGAACTGAGCATATGTTTTTTGAAGAAGGAAGAATTAATTCAGTTAGAGAGATGATACTAGCAAAAGATGAGAAGGATAGAAGATCTGCGTTATCGAAATTGCTACCTATGCAAAAGAATGATTTTATAGACTTATTCAAAGTTATGGGGGATCTTCCAGTCACTATTAGGTTATTGGATCCTCCACTACATGAATTTCTCCCTCATGAAGAAGCTGATTTTGAGGAGGTCGCAAGTTCCTTAAATATCAAAATTGATGATTTAAAGCAGAGAGTTTCAGAATTAGTTGAAACCAACCCAATGCTTGGGCATAGAGGATGTAGACTAGCCATCACTTACCCAGAAATACCAGAGATGCAAGCTAAAGCAATCTTTGAAGCAAGTGTTGAGATATTTCAAAAATTTAATCAAATAGTCACACCTGAGATTATGGTGCCACTAATTTCATCTAAAAAAGAACTTCAAATTGTAAAAGATATAATTGATCAAGCGGCTACTGAAATAATTCAGAAAACAGGTGTAAATTTAAATTATACTGTTGGAACTATGATTGAATTACCTAGGGCTGCTTTGAGATCAGCTGAAATTGCAGAAATCGCAGATTTCTTTTCATTTGGAACAAATGATTTAACACAGACAACTTTTGGCATTAGTAGGGATGATGCATCAAAATTTTTGCAAGAATATGTTGATAAAAATATAATAGAGAAGGATCCCTTTGTTTCTTTGGATATTGAGGGTGTCGGAGAGCTTATTGAAATTTCCACAATAAGAGGAAGGTCTGTAAATCAAAAGATTAAATTAGGTATTTGCGGAGAACATGGTGGAGATCCAAATTCAATTGCATTCTGCGCTAGCAATAACTTAGACTACGTTTCTTGTTCTCCCTATCGCGTTCCAATAGCTCGTTTGGCTGCAGCACAAGCTGAGGTTGAGGAAAGAAAAAAAAGAAGTGAATAATATATCATATGCTGCTGCGTTTTGCACCAACGACTGATAACTATGCTATATGCAAACTAACGTCAAGGGAGGTGAAAGAGTGTGTTAATCTTCCAATGGAAATATAGTCCACACCTGTTTCAGCAATTTCTTTTATATTGTTTAAATTAATACCACCTGATGCTTCAAGAATAGAATTATTTCTATTTATATTCATGCACTCTTTTATTTTTTCAGGACCCATGTTATCTAACAAGATATTTTGAATTCCGAGTTTTTGGCATTCTTCAAACTGTTCAATTGTATCAACCTCAACTTCCATATTAGATAAATATGGAATATTTCTTTCAATATTTTTTACTGCATTTGTAATGCCATTCGCTACTTTGATATGGTTGTCTTTAATCAAAACCCCATAATCAAGCCCAAATCTATGATTATATCCACCACCGCATTGGACGGCGTATTTTTCTATTACTCTTAAACCAGGAGATGTTTTTCTTGTAGATAAAATCTTTGTATTAGTATGAGATATTAAATTAACATATTCACTTGTTTGTGATGCAATTCCTGACATATGTCCTAAAAAGTTTAGAGCCGTCCTTTCGACAGATAAAATGGATAAAGCATTACCAGTAATTGATGCAATCACAGAGTTAACTTTTACTGGATCACCATCTTTAAGTTTTGAATTAAAATTTATTTTTTCATCAAGTTTTTTAAAACTCATTTCAGCACATTTAAGCCCAGAGAGGATACCTTCTTGATTAGAGGTTATCAAAGCCGTAATTTGATTAAATTTATTTTCCAATGATTGGCTGGTTAAATCACCAAAAGAGCCAAAATCTTCAATAATTGCATTATCAATTATTTTAGTAAGTACATGTTTAGGAATTTCCATATAGTTGCTCATATTTTTAGTTCTTCATATGTTATTTTACTTCTTCTGGTCAATGCAACATTTTTTATTGGGTAATCTATTCGATAGTGACTTCCTCGATGTTCAGTTCTATTTATTGCAGATTTGATAATAAGTAAGGCTGTTATAATACTATTATTTTTATATCCACTATTATTATATTTTAAATAAATATCCTTTACCAATTTAAAGGCTTTTTCTAATCCTTTTTGATCTCTTTCTACTCCAACATATTTTGTCATTATATCCCTTAATCTATTTAAATCAGACATATCTAATTTTTTAACTTTTGGAGGGATATAATTATAATTACCAATATTCATATTATTTGAATTAATTCTAATATCATTAGATATTATATCAGCGAATACAATAGCTTCAAGAAGTGAATTTGATGCTAATCTATTTGCACCATGAATTCCACTACAAGCATTCTCACCGCATACATATAGACCATCAACACTGCTTCTCCCATATTCATCGCATGCAATACCTCCCATATGATAATGAGCCGCTGGTGATATAGGAATTAGATCGTGAATTGGATTGATGTTATTTTTTATGCATAAGTCATATACAGTTGGAAAATTATCTTTCATATTATTTCCTAGCTGGCCTCTGCAATCTAGATAAACTTTACTCCCAGTTTTTTGTTCATTAAAGATTGCTCTTGAAACAATATCCCTGGGTGCAAGCTCTCCTGCTTCATGATACTTATATGTAAATCTATCTTCATTAGAGTTTATAATTTTGGCTCCTTCACCTCGAAGTGCTTCTGTAGCTAAGGGTGCAGGATCAAGTCCAATATCAAAAGCAGTTGGATGAAATTGAACAAATTCCATATCAGATAATATAGCACCACATCTTGCAGCCATACCAACTCCATCGCCTAGTGCTTCTTTAGAATTTGTTGTTACTTTAAATAATTGCCCTATTCCACCAGTAGCGAGAACAATACAATTTGATTCTAGGAATTTTTGGCTAGTATCATTTTGAATTGTTACTCCAAAAATTTTATTTTTATTTTGATGAAGTTCAATAGCATTATAGCCCTCAATTATATTTATATGTTTAGATTTTTTTACAACTGATGTGAGTGTTTCCATGATTTCTCTACCAGTCATATCACCTCTAACTGAAACTATTCTATTATGTTGATGTGCTGCTTCTTTTCTTAAAATTAATTCATTTTGATCATTTTTATCAAAAGAAACACCAAGGGAGATTAAGTCTCTCACTCTATCGGGTCCATTTTTTATAACTAATTCGGCAATTTTCTCATCAACTATTCCTCCACCTACATTGATTGTATCTTTAAGGTGAGAAATAATAGAGTCATCTTTTCCCATTGCAGCAGCAATTCCCGCTTGGGCCCATTGGCTAGAAGTTCCATAGCCTAGTTTCTTTGAGGTTATTAAATCTACATTAAGAGGCGCTAATTTAATAGCTGTGAATAAACCAGCTAAACCAGCACCAATTATAACAATTCTATTATCAGGAGTTTTCAATATTAATATACCTTATGATATATCAAGTTTGACCATTCTATCAACGGCACGGAATGCTTTTTTTGAGATTGTTGGATCAATTTTAACTTCATTATTTAGATATAAAAGATTATCAAGAATTTTTGATAGAGTAATTTTCTTCATATGGGGACACATATTGCATGGTCTTATAAATTTTATTTCTGGATTTTCAGCAGCAATATTATCACTCATTGAACACTCCGTTACCATCATAACTTTTTCTGGTTTATTATCGGTTACCCATTCTATCATTCTCGCTGTTGATCCTGAAAAATCTGCTTCTGCAACAACATTAGGGGGGCATTCTGGATGAGCAATAATTTTTAAATTCTCTTCACTCTCTCTCGCTTCAATAAGATCTTCAGGTGTGAATAATTCATGTACCTCACAGCAACCATTTTCCCACCATATTATTTCAACATCAGTTTCTTTTGCAATATTCTGAGCAAGATATTTATCAGGTATAAATATTACCTTTCCAACACCCAGTGACTCAACAATTCTTTTAGCATTTCCTGAAGTGCAACAAATATCCGATTCAGCTTTTACTTCTGCTGAAGTATTTACATAAGTTACAACTGGAACCCCTGGATATTTTTGTTTTAATTCCCTTACATCTTTAGCTGTAATTGACTCAGCCAGTGAACAGCCAGCTTCCATATCAGGAGTTAAAACAATTTTATCAGGATTTAATATCTTTGATGTTTCAGCCATGAAATGAACACCACATTGTACAATGATATCAGCGTTTGTTCTTGCCGCTTCTTTTGATAAGGCAAGACTATCACCAACAAAATCTGCAACACAGTGATATATCTCTGGTGTCATATAATTATGAACAAGCAATACGGCATTTCGTTCTTTTTTTAATTTATTGATAGCTTTTACATACGGAGCATGAATAGGCCATTCAATTTTTGGTATCACTGTTTTAACCTTATCATAGTAAGGCTCCATCTCTTTGGCTATTTGAGGAGTATAATCAAGATTTGGTAGTTTAGTGATAACTCTATAATCTGAAATTTTCATCTTTTTTTGATGTACTTACAATTACATTATTTATGTTCATTTATAACTTATATAATAACATATAAGCATAATACAATTGCACTATAATAATATAAAATAAAATATTTGTTAATTTAAAAAGACTAAAAATCAAGATAAAATGGCATAGCCGAAAAAATTCTTTTTCGATTGGTGAATTTTTTTATTAATTCTTGGAAGAATTTTTCTTCCTTAATAACACTACCTGCCTGTCTTAAAACAAGCTTATTAGGATTTGCAAAAGGTGCTTTTTCTTTTATCAAGTTATATATTTCGGATGGTGTGAAGTTTCTATTATACATAAAGAATATAATTATACTTATTGCAATTGATCGAGATACTCCAGCATAGCAATGAATTAATATATCACTATCTTGATTCTTTTGAACAAAACTTAATACACTCCTTATATCTTTCTGAGATATAGTTTTCAGGTTATATCTTGCTTGATCAATATCATTAAAACATAATCGGAGTATATCCTTATTCTTAATGCCAGGGAATAAAGGGAATGAATTATTTGGGGAATAGATAGATATTATTTTTTTAGTTTTTTCTTCTTTCAGGATCTTCAACGCATTATGCAAGGGGGTATTGAAAATTCTCATTTTTCAATATATTCCATTTTAATCAGTTCTAAATTATTAATATAGAAACTTGCGGTTGCTAAATCTCTGTTCACGTAGGCTAATATGAATTTATCTGATTTTGAACCTAATAATCCTATTTCTCTATTTTGATAAGATATTTTATCACCCATTTCCCCTGGTTTACCGCTATATCGGAAAGGATAAAAAATTCTCTTAGATTTTACTTTCTTATGATAAATTCTCGAAACAATTTCTTGACCGGGATAACACCCCTTAATATGAGATATAGATTTATCATAATCATTTAATTCATGAGAAAATATATTTAAAGAAAGAAAATCTTTATTGATTTCAGCAATAGCTAAGTTTATCCTCATTTGCTCATAATCAGGCTCTTTATTTTGATCTGATATAGATTCCTTGTCATTAATCCCTCTATAACCCATCTTTTTATTTCTTGGATCCAGTGGAAAATTTAGTTTTGATTTTGTCCAATAAACCCCTAAATCTTCTCTAATTTTTATAGTAATTTTACTTCTTAATTTATATAACATTAATCTTTTGATAAGTTCATGAGTTGATTCTTTATTGCAATCAATTAATAAACTTTCAGAGGATTCGTGAATATAAAATTCAAAAATAATCTTTCCAAGGTGGTTAAGAAAAAAAGTATGCAAGATTCTCTTTTCTCTAATTTCATTGAGGTCATTTGTTATTAAATTTTGAAGAAATATATTACGATCATTTCCTGAAAGTTCAATTATCTGTCTGTCTGCTAAGAATCTCATTTTAAATTACTTAATTTAGATTATTTATAATATAATAAATGGGTATTAATTAATTTTATTTTAGCTGTTACATATTTAAATGCAAAAAAAATTCAATGCATGGTTGATAACCAAAGATATAAATCAAATAGATTCAAAGTTTGTTGAGCTTGATAGTAATGAATATTTAAATAATGAAGTCATTATTAAGGTTCAAAATTCTGCATTGAATTACAAAGATGCCCTCGCTTTGACTGGATCTGCGCCAGTAGTGAGAAGTTTCCCCCTTATATCTGGCATTGATATGAGTGGTATCGTAATTGAGTCAAAAAGTAATTTATTAAAAGATGGTGATAGAGTTTTTGCAACAGGATGGGGTCTTGGTGAATTGCATAATGGTGGTCTAGCTTCTTATGCATCTTTTGATGCTGATAAATTTATGAAGATACCATCAAATTTCTCATTCTTGGATATAATGGGTCTTGGTACAGCTGGATTAACAGCTATGCTATCTATAGGTTCTTTAGTTAAAAATGGAATAACACCAGATCGTGGAAAGATCTTAGTTACAGGTGCATCAGGGGCTGTAGGTAGTATTGCAACAACTCTTTTACTAAAAATGGGATATAAAGTTTCAGTTGTAACATCAAGAATTGATGATAACAGAGATTACCTTGCACATATAGGGGATGTTGAAATACTAGACTCTAGCTTATTTACGAATGAACCTAAGATGCTGTCAAAGGAGAATTGGGCCGGAGCTATAGATGTTGTTGGTGGTAGAGTTTTAGAGAATATTATAACCCAAATAAGCCATTCTGGAGTGGTAGCAATATGCGGACAAGTTCGAGGTTTAGAGTTAAAAACAAATCTTGCACCATTTTTTCTCAGGGGGATAAAATTAATTGGTATTGATTCTGCCTTTTGCACTAAAAAATCTAGAGTTGAGTCTTGGGAAAAGATTTTCACTTTATTAAATGGTAAAGATATAGAAAAGATTTCCGAGGTTATAGATTTGGATAAGGCTTATGAAAAGTCATTGCTAATCATTGAAGGTAAAAATAAAAAAAGAATCATCACAAATCATCAAGATTTATAAGTATTTATCTAAAATATCTATTGCTCCATCAATTAATTTTAATTTATTTAAATCTGATATTTTGTGCCAAGATGCATCAATTACATCGTCACCAAATTTTGGAATACCAGAAATATATTTTCCTTCATAAATAGATAAAACATAATGTAATTTTACTTTTTTATTTTCATCAAATCTTATAACATTTTGATTTTTCACTAGGGATAATATCTCAATATTTATTGTAGTTTCCTCTAAAACCTCTCTTATAAGGGCTGCCTCAAGTGTTTCGCCAAGCTCAACAGCTCCACCTGGAAAACTCCATATATCATCCTTTGAATTTTTTTTTACTAACAAAAGATTGCTATTATATTTAATAATTGCTGCAACAGCACTTATTGGTCTATCTGGGTACTCTCTTTTTATAATATTATCACTCCTCAATTATTTTGAAGCTCTAGCAAGCCTATCATTTATAGCTCTGCCAATTCCAATGTTAGGTATAGGGGCAACAGCTACCTTCTTTATTCCCATATCATCTATCTTTCTTAATGTGGAATATAATTTTTTGGCTGCCTCATTAAGATCAGAATCTTTTGAAAGGTTTATTGTTTGTGCACTACTTAAGTCGTAGCCAAATGAGATATAAAATTCATCTTTTTCTGGTTCTTCAATATTCATTCTTATTATCGCCTTTGGTGCGTAATGTTTATCCAATTGTCCTGGTGAAATTATTTTACTATCATTATAGTCTTCTATATTTTGGTTTAGGCAATCAAATATATTTTCTTTTGTTATTGAACCCTCTCTTAGGATCTTAACTTTATTAGATCTAACATCAATTATTGTAGATTCAATTCCATATTCACAATCTCCATTGTCTATTATTAAATCTATTTTATCACCAAAATCATTGAGTACATGCATTGCATTTGTGGAGCTAACTGTACCGGATAGATTAGCACTAGGCGCAGCAATTGGCTTCCCAAAGATATTCAAAATTTCTAATGCTATTGGGTTAGATGGTATTCTAATAGCCATAGATTCTAAATTTGATGTAGCTGCAGATACTATTCTATTATTTTTTTTCTTTTCGACTAATAATGTTAACGGACCTGGCCAGAAGGCTTCTGCTAGTTTTTTTGCAATATTATTAAATATACCAATTTTTTTTGCTTGCTCTAATTTTGCAACGTGAATTATTAGGGGGTTATGCAGGGGTCTATTTTTAATTTCGTAAATTTTCTTGATCGAACTTTCAGATTCAGCAGATCCTCCAAGTCCGTAAACTGTTTCAGTCGGAAAACCAACTATTCCTGATCGATTTAGAATATCTACAGCTTTTTTAATATTAGAACTACTAGCTTTATAAATTGTTTTTTTCATTTTTTTATTAACTCAATCAAATTATTTATATATAATTTTATATGGTAAAGTCAAAGCCTATAGTTATTAATTAATCAACGCATGGATGATATTATGATTAAAAAAATACATACTTCAGAAATAGATAATCTTGAATTTGAAGAAGCGATGGAAAAACTAAATGAAATAATTCAAGGACTTGAAAGTGGAGAAGTTAAATTATCTCAATCTGTTGAAAAATTTGAACTTGGTGCACAATTAGCAAAGCATTGTAAAAAATTACTCGATGATGCTGAAACAAGAATCAATATCATTAAAATTAGTGAATCTGGGAATATAGTAAGTTCATCTGAGTTGAGTAAAGCTGATCAAAGTGATAATGATTGATGATAACTACCCCGCTACTAGATAAAATAACTGACCCAATAAAGTTAAGAGAATTTTCTGAAAAAGACCTTCAACCTCTTGCTAAAGAGCTAAGAGATGAACTTATTCAGTTAGTCTCACAAACAGGCGGACATTTGGGAGCCGGCCTCGGTGTAATTGAATTGACGATTGCTTTACATTATATCTTTGATACGCCTAAGGATAGAATTATTTGGGATGTGGGCCATCAATCATATCCCCACAAAATAATAACTGGTAGGCGACAGGATATGCAATCATTAAGACAAGGTGGTGGTTTATCAGGTTTTACAAAAAGATCAGAAAGTATATATGATCCATTTGGAGCAGCCCACTCTTCAACATCAATATCCTCAAGCCTTGGAATGAGTGTCGCTAGGGATATCCAAGGAAAAGACTATAATATTATTGCAGTAATAGGAGATGGAGCCATGAGCGCTGGAATGGCATACGAAGCAATGAATAATGCAGGAGTTATGAAAAATAAATTAATAGTAATTCTTAATGATAATGATATGTCTATAGCTCCTCCAGTTGGCGCAATGAGTGCATATCTAGCAAAATTAATATCAGGCGGGACATACAGAGGTTTTAGAAATTATGCAAAAAAAATAATTAAGTATCTACCAAAGGGTATCAAAAGAATTTTGCAAAAAGTTGAAGGTCATGGCAGAAGCTTTTTTACAGGGGGAACATTATTTGAAGAATTGGGTTTCTATTATGTTGGTCCTATCGACGGACATAATTTTAATCATTTATTACCGATATTAAGAAATGTTAAATCACATCATGATGGTCCTATCCTAATTCATATTGTAACAAAGAAGGGAAAGGGGTATTCCCCTGCTGAAGACTCTGAAGATAAATATCATGGGGTGTCAAAATTTGATATTGTTACTGGACAGCAAATAACTAAGAAATCTAATATTCCTTCATATACAAAAATATTTTCTAATCAGCTTATTAAAGAAGCTGAAATTGATAAAAAAATTATTTCTATTACAGCGGCAATGCCTACAGGAACAGGCCTTGATGAATTCCAAAAAAAATTCCCTGACAGATATTTTGATGTTGGTATCGCTGAACAACATGCTGTAACTTTTGCAGCTGGCCTTGCTTCGGATGGATTTAAACCATTTTGTGCAATATATTCAACTTTTTTACAACGCGCTTATGATCAGGTAATCCATGATGTGGGAATACAAAATTTACCCGTTAGATTTGCTATAGATAGAGCTGGCCTTGTCGGCGAGGATGGAGCAACTCATGCAGGTTCATTTGACATTATGTATTTATCGGCTATACCAAATTTCATTGTTATGGCGCCATCTGATGAACTGGAATTAGCTAGAATGGTTAAAACAGCTATCAATTATAATGACGGCCCGATAGCCTTTAGATATCCTCGTGGAAATGGGATTGGTATAAATATTCCTGAAGATATCGAACCTATTGAAATTGGAAAAGGTAGGTTAATAAAAGAAGGGAGTGATTTAATTATAATATCATATGGAACAATTTTAAAAGAGTGCATGTTTGCACTTGAAAAATTAAATAAAGATAAAATATTTCCTACATTGATTGATGCACGATTTGCAAAACCATTAGATACAGAAATAATTGCTAAATATATAAAGTCACATAAATTCATTGTGACTGTAGAAGAGGGGGTAATAGGAGGTTTTTCAGCTCAAGTTTCATCATATCTTCAATCTAATAAAGATTATTATAAGAATAATATTAAATGTAAGAATATTACATTACCAGATAGATTTATTGATCATGATACTCAAGATAACCAAATAAAATTATCAGGATTAGACTGCGAAACGATTTTTAAGACAGTAAAAGAAATGCTTAATGATACATGATTTTGGAAAAAAAAGATTAGACACATGGTTAGAAGAGAATAATTTTTTTGTATCAAGAAATATTGCTTCAAATGCAATCAGTTTGGGTTTAGTGTCAGTCAATGGTGAGGTTATCACTAAAAATAGTGCTAAAATTTCTACAAATGATGAAGTGAAGATTAAAAAAGATCATCATATCTACGTTTCCAGATCTGCCAACAAATTGAAATTCCTAATTCAGAAAACTTCTTTTAGTATAGTTGGTTTATCTTGTCTAGATTTAGGAGCTTCAACAGGTGGATTTACAGAAGTTCTATTAGAGCATGGAGCTAGTAGAGTTTATGCTGTTGATATTGGTCATGACCAGTTGTCAAAATCTCTTAAGGAGAATCCTAAAGTAATAAATATGGAAAGAACAGATTCTAGAAAAATTAATATTGATATTATTATTGCTACAGATCTCATTTCAATAGATCTCAGTTTCATTAGCTTAGAAAAAGCAATTGAAAATGTAATAGTAAATGCCAAAAGTGGCACTCTCTTCTATATTTTATTCAAACCTCAATTTGAAGTAGGTAGAGAGGAGATCTCCAAGAACGGTATTGTTAAAAATCAATTATTAGTTTGGTCTAAATTATTGAAGTTTCGAGAGTGGTTAATAGATAGAAGAATTAATAAAATTAAACTTTTTAAATCACCAATATTAGGTAAAGATGGAAATCAAGAATGGCTATTTTTTGGAAAGAAAGTATAGAAAGGATTAACCAATCTGCCCTCTATTCCTTAAATATTGATCAGCTAAAACTAGTGCTACCATGGCTTCACCAATTGGAACTGCTCTGATCCCAACACAGGGATCATGTCTGCCGCGAGTTATTATTGTTGTTTCATTATCTTTTGAATCTATAGTTCTTTGGGGCTTTAGAATAGATGAGGTTGGTTTAACTGCAAATCTAACTATAATATCTTGACCAGTTGAGATACCACCTAAAATTCCTCCAGCGTTATTTGAAAGAAATTTTGTAATTCCATTTTCAAGAATAATTTCATCTGCATTCTCACTACCTTTCATTGAAGCAGTTTCAAAACCTGCACCAATTTCAACTGCTTTTACAGCATTAATAGACATAACTGCAGCTGCTATTTCTTGATCAAGTTTTCCATAAATTGGTTCCCCAAGACCAATAGGAACATTTTCTGCAACAACTTCAATAATAGCTCCTGTAGAGTCACCATCTTTCCTTATTTCTTCAAGGTAATCTTTCCATTTTTCTATAATAGTACTATCGGGTGAGAAGAAAGGATTTTGATCAATAAAATTCCAATCCCATACTTTTCGATTAATAGCATATGGACCTATTTGTGTAAGAGCTGCTCTTATTTTTATATTTGGTATAATCTTTCTTGCTATACCAGACGCCGCAACCCTCATTGCTGTTTCTCTTGCTGATGACCTTCCACCACCAAGAGGATCTCGTAACCCATATTTTTTCATATATGTATAATCAGCATGTCCTGGCCGGAATTTATCTTCAATATCATTATAGTCTTTTGACCTTTGATTAGTATTCTTAATTATCAATGATATTGGCGTCCCTGTCGTGGTGTATGAATTATCATCATTTTTTATTACACCAGATACAATCTCAACAATATCATCCTCTTTTCTTTGGGTTGTATATTTTGATTGACCAGGTTTTCTTCTATTTAGATGAAATTGAATTTCTTTAAGGGTTATTTGGATATTAGGCGGACACCCATCTAATACACAGCCTATTAAATCACCATGGCTTTCGCCCCAAGTTGTTATACGAAGCATTTTACCGAAGGTATTGTGAGACATTAAAATTGCTCCCTATAAGACAGATATATCTGGGGCTTCTTCATTTTTCATACCTACAATATTATAACCAGCATCCACATGAAGTATTTCACCTGTAACAGACCTACTTAGATCAGATAATAAATATACAGAAGCATTTCCTACATCTTCAATATCAACGGTTCTTCGAAGTGGAGAATTATATTCATTCCATTTTAATATATAACGAAAATCACCAATGCCAGATGCAGCAAGTGTTTTTATTGGTCCAGCTGAAATTGCATTTACTCTAGTTTGTTTTTTGCCCATATCAACACTCAAATATTTAACAGAAGCTTCTAAACCAGCTTTTGCAACTCCCATTACATTATAATGAGGCATTACTCTTTCAGCTCCAGAGTAGGTCAATGTTAAAAGAGAGGCGCCGTTATTCAGGATTCGTTCTGCATGCTGCGCTATATTTGTAAATGAATAACATGAAATTAGCATAGTTTGGAGAAAATTCTCTTTTGAAGTATCTATATATCTTCCTGTCAGTTCATTTTTATCTGAATAGGCAATTGCATGAACAATGAAATCAATTTTACCCCAAGCTTTCTCTAATTCATTAAAAAGTGATTTTATTGAATCATCATCACTGACGTCACACTCAATTGTAATTTCTGAATTTAATTCTTTTGCTAAAGGAGTAATTCTTTTTTCAATGGCTTCCCCTTGATAGCTAAATGCAAGTTGCGCACCGGCATTATGAAGAGCTTTCGCTATACCCCAAGCAATTGATCGATTATTGGCAACGCCCATTATGAGTCCTTTTTTGCCATGCATTAGGTTTTGAGAAGTGCTATTATTCATTTTTAGTTTTGGTACTTAAATATTATATGATTATAATATTATATAAAGCATATCATTACAACTATATGATGAGATAAAATTATGAATACTTATGATGGTTTTAAAGAAAAAGAACTAAATTATATAAATCCTGTTGATATTTTTTGTGATTGGTTTGAGGAGGCAAAAACTCATGAACCAAATGATCCAGATGCAATGGCCCTTGCAACAGTAAATGATGAAGATCTTCCAAATGTAAGAATGGTATTGCTAAAAAAGATTGATCATGGATTTGTTTTTTTCTCAAATCAAAATAGTCAAAAAGGAATTGAATTAAATAAAAACAACAATGCAGCAATTTGTTTCCATTGGAAAAGTATAAGAAAACAGGTTCGTATGAAGGGTGTGGTGTCAAAAATTAAACCTATTGAAGCCGACGATTATTTTAATACAAGACCAAGAGGAAGTAGGATCGGTGCAATCGTTAGCAAACAATCCTCAATTTTAAGAAACCCAGATCAATTCGCAAAAGAATATTCTTCTTACCTATCAACAATGGAAGGTAAAGAAATAAATAGACCGGCATATTGGGTTGGTTATCGTTTAGTTCCAAATGAAATTGAATTCTGGTTAAATTCTGACTATAGATTACATCAAAGGTTAAAATTCTCATTTATAGATGGAATTTGGACAAGAGAGTATCTCTACCCTTAGATCATTTCATGACTCTTTTAAGGAATAAAAGTAAGTATCTCTAATTTTTTCTTTTTTGATTAATTTGTTCGCAACCATTTCTTCTAAACTTGACTCCACAGTAAATTTTGCATAGGTGATTAATTTTGTATTTATTTTTCCATAAATTATTTTTGTAATTTCTTCTAAATTTAATTTGGTTAATTGTAATGTATTTTGTATTTGTGTAGATCTTTTATTTCTATGATTAATGAGCTGTTCACAACGCTTTTTACCATCAACTATTTTTTCACCATGAGCTGGAAAAAATTCTTCATTACATAAATTTCTTATTATTTTTAGACTTTCCATATAATCTTTCATATTACCATCGGGCAAACGTATCATTGTTGTAGACCAGCCCATAATATGATCTCCAGTAAACATTGCAACACCCGGAATTTGAAAACAATAGTGATCTGAGGCATGTCCAGGAGTCTGGATGGCATTCATACTTAATTCGTTAGTGGAGATTATAGAGTCAAAAAGACTAATCTTATCTTTTAGTCTTTGTTCATACTCAAGGAATAAACTTACTTGATTCTTTCCAATATATATCGGCGCATTAGTTTCTATGGATAATTTATACAGTAATCCAATATGATCAGAATGATGATGTGTTGCGATTATAAATTCAACTTTTCTTTTTCCAATATATCTTATTATGCTACTAAGATGTTTATCTGAAGGTGGACCTGGATCAATTACTATTAAATTCTCATTTCCTATAATATAAGAATTAGTTCCCGTATATGTTGTAAGACCAGTGTTTTCAGCTGTAATTTTTTTTATATTAGTTAACATTTATTATAACATGTATTTTTTAATTTATTTTTGTTATAAGTTATATTACTAATGTACTTTAAGTATACCAGTAATCATTATTAATATAAATTTATAGCATACTTATTATAAAAAAATATTGATTGATGGGGCGTAGCCAAGCGGTAAGGCATCGGGTTTTGATCCCGTGATCGCAGGTTCGATCCCTGCCGCCCCAGCCATTATAACAATATTGAAATACAATCATAAAATTATGCATAATAGCATTCAAGAAAATAGAGAGTTGCAAATAGGATGAAACTTTTCATAATTCTAGGCAATCAATTATTTCCTGAAACTTATATAAAAGATTATAAAGATCAATATACTTTTTTTATGGCTGAAGACCTAGGTCTTTGCACTCACCAAAAACCAAATAAGAAAAAGATCCTCTTATTTCTATCAGCAATGAGGTCATATGCTGATGGCATGCGAAGAAATAATTTTAAAATTATATATCATGACTTAGATAGTCATGAATTCAAGAGTTCATATATATGGAAATTAAATAGGGTCTTAGAATTAAATAATGTGAAGTCAGTATCTTTTTTTGAAATTGAGGATAAATTTCTTGAAAATGAGATCGTCAATTATCTAAAGGATAATGAAATTGATTTTAATATATTAAATAGCCCAATGTTTTTAACATCAAGAACAGAATTTAGTGATTTTTTATTATCAAATAAGCCATTTATGGCAACTTTCTATAAATACATTAGGAAAAAACATAATATTATGATGGATTCTAATATGAAGCCTGTAGGGGGGAAATGGAGTTTCGATAGTGATAATAGAAAAAGGATTCCAGATAGTATACCGATACCAGCCTTTCCTAAAATAGAAAAGACAGAGCATACCAAGAAACTAATACCTATCATAGAGAAGCAGTTTTTAAGCCACTATGGTAATCTTGAAAATTTTGATTTTGTCACAGAATATGAGAAAGTCGATGATCTATTTAATTTTTTCTTGGAAAAGAAACTAGATTTATTTGGAGACTACGAAGACGCACTCTCTAAGCGAGATAATATTTTATTTCATAGTAAATTAAGCCCATATATTAATATGGGTTTAATTACTCCAGAATACATTATTGAGAAGACACTTGATTATCATCAGAAAAATAATATTAGACTCAATTCTATTGAGGGATTTATTAGGCAGATAATTGGATGGAGAGAATTTATAAGAGGTATATATCAGAACTATAGTGAAGAAATGGAGCAAAAGAATTTCTTTAACCACACTAGATCTATGCGAGATACATGGTACACGGGAAAGACAGGAATACCGCCACTGGATCATTGTATAAATAATGCATTTGAGAATGGATGGTCACATCATATTGAGAGACTGATGGTCCTAGCAAATATTATGAACTTATGTGAGATTCATCCAAGTTTTGTATATCGTTGGTTTATGGAAGCTTTTGTTGATTCCTCTGATTGGGTAATGATACCTAATGTCTATGGAATGGGATTATTCAGTGATGGTGGAATATTTTCTACAAAACCATATATTTGTGGTTCTAACTATATATTAAAGATGATGGATTTTCAGAAAGGGGAATGGTGTGAAACACTGGATGGCCTATATTGGAGGTTTATAGATAAGAATAGGCAGTATTTTAAAAGTAACCCTAGGCTTTCAATAATGGTAGGTTCTCTAGATAGAATGAATGCCGATAGGAAAAGTTTGATTTTCTCAAAAGCCGAAGCTTTCATTAAGGAGAATTCTTATGAGTATAAATAGGTTTTTAACCATTTCTGGAGTTCTTCCTTTTCTAATTATTCTTGTATTATCACTATTCAAAATCTATCCAAATCTGTTTGATTATCAGTTCATGATTTTTACCTACTCGGCAATTATAATCTCATTTATATCAGGTTCACACTGGGGAATAGTCATTGATGTTCCAGATAGAAAAAGAATAAAAATTGAGAGTAATATCATAACATTAATCGCTTGGTTGTGTGTTCTTGTAGATAGTATTCACACATTAATAGTATTAATATTCTGTTTTATATATTTGCAATATATAGATATTAGATTAAAAAAACAGGTATATGTGGGTGCCGAATTTGATATAAACAAACATTATTATCAATCAAGACTCGTCGCAACTTTATTTGTTGTTATAATTTTATTTATATTTTATTTAACTAGTCTTGGTTTATAGCCCAGGGGATTCTTTTTTCAAATTGGCTAGCTAGGGAAATTAATTTTCCTTCATCTCCAATTTTAGCAGCAAAATGCATGCCTAGGGGAAGATTGTCAGCTATTTTGCATAATGGCAGAGATATTGCTGGTCCACCAGTTTGATTAAAGATGGCCAAATGCGGAGCTAGTTCTCGGAATAAATAATTTAAATGGGAGTCAATGTCATCATGATTTGTTTTTATTGTGCCAAGTTCTAATTTCTTTTTAATTACAGTTGGCGTTAGTAATAGATCATAATTTACAAATTCCTCTGAAATTCTTCTTCCTATGCTATGCATTGTATTTATTGCATTTAGGTAATCAATCGCTGTATAACGTCGCCCTTCCTCTAACCACGCCCAATTCAAATCCTCAAGGTGATTACTTTGTAATTCAATTCCAAGAAAATCTGCACGTTTTTGCATATTGTTAAGAAGATTAACTGCAGGAATAATTTTCCAAGCTTGCATGATGGGGGTTGGATTAAGATTAATTTCTATTTCTTCAACAATATGACCGAAGTCTTCGCATAACTTTGCAGTTTTTATTGTGTAACTATTTATTTCTTCACTAATTTTATTACCTTCAAAGTCAGTAGTCATAAAACCAATTTTCAGTTTTCCAGGATCTTTTTTAACGTATTCTAAAAAATTTTCTTGATTGTTTGGGGCACAATATGGGTCTCCAATAGAATATTTTTTTGATATTTCCAGTAAGGCCGCTGAATCCCTTACAGACTTTGACAAACAATGACTTGTTGCCATACCACCAAGTGCTTCACCCATTTGTGGTCCTGAAGAAATTCTACCTCTTGAAGGTTTCAAGCCAACGAGACCACATAGAGAAGCTGGTACTCTAATACTACCTCCACCATCTGTTGCGTGTGCCATTGGAACATACCCTGCAGCGATTGCAGCAGCTGAACCTCCTGATGAACCCCCAGGAGAATTCTTATGATTTAGTGGATTTCTGGTTGGCCCATGAAGGATTGGCTCAGTGGTAAGAGATAGTGCGAGCTCCGGTGTCTTTGTCATTCCAATTACTACTAAACCTGATTTTTTATAAAGATTAATTAGATCACTATCATAATTTGGAATATTATCTTTAAATAATTTATTCGACATTGTTGTTGGCAGCCCCTGACACGCTACGTTTAAGTCTTTAAGCATGAAAGGCACACCATTGAAGTATCCACCCGTTTTTCCATTTTCTATTTCTTTTTTTCCATAATCAAATGCTCTTGTAGTCAGAGCTGATATTTCTTTTTCATTATTATCAATAACCGATATAGCTAAATTGAGAAGCTCTATTGGCTTCACTTGACCAGCTCTTACCAGATTGGCAAGACCTGTTGCGTCATAAGATTTATATTCTTCAATATTCATACATACCCCTAATTAGAAAATCTAAACCCTTCATAAGAATTTTTTACTATTTCTTCACATTTTTTTATATAAGCTGGCAATCCACCAACAAATGGTAAGAAAATTCTTTGCTTATCTTTTACGTTTGATCCTAAGTACCAAGATTTACATTCATATCTCAATGTATTCCTTGCAGAATCTTCATTAAATTTTACCCACGATCTTTCAGCTTCTAAATTCGCTTCTATTGAATAATAGGATCTTTTTTTCATGTATCTAATGCATTCTGCTATCCAATCAACATGTTGTTCAATGGTCGGTATCATATTTGTCAAAACAGATGGGCTTCCTGGACCGGTTATTGTGAAGAGATTTGGAAATCCATTGACCATAAGCCCCAAGTAAGAACTTGGGCCACTGGACCATTTGTCTTTTAGAGTTTTGCTATTTTCACCTACGATATTAATATTATTAATGGCTCCGGTCATCGCATCAAATCCTGTTGATAGTATCAATGTATCAATATCTAATTCAATATTCTTAAGTTTTAAAGTTTTTTCAGTAAGTGCTTTAATTGGTTCCTGATTAATATCAATTAGGGCTACATTTTTTCTATTATAAGTTGCATAATAGTTACTGTCTATGACAAGTCTTTTACATCCCACTATTGAATTTGGCGTTAAAAGCTTTGCTATTTCTTGGTCTTCGACAATTTCTTTTATTTTACTCTCAATATAATCTGTAGCAGTCTTATTTGCACTTTTATTATATGTTATGTCACAAAATGCTGCAAGAAATGCTAAACCCCCTGCCTCCCATCTTTTGTCATATTCTCTTTTTAACTCAGAATCATTTACCTCTAGTGCAGATGCTGAATTATAGTGGGTAAGAAAGCCGCTAACCAATTTTTTAGCTTTTTCTCGGTTTACTTTATAGTTGTCCTTAAATTTTTTGACATATTCATCAGAGAGTTTTCTATTATGTGCCGGAACAGCATAGTTTGGAGTTCGCTGCAATACGAACAACTTTTTGCAATATTCTGCTATTATTGGTATTACATGAACTCCTGATGATCCTGTGCCGATGATTGCAACGTTTTTATTATTGAAATCAATATTTTTATCTGGCCACTTTGATGTTTGAAATATTTCCCCCGTAAAATTTTCTACACCCATTATATTCGGTTTAATTGGAACTGAGAGGCATCCACTCGCAAGGATACAAAATTTTGAGTAATATTCCTCGGAGTGATTGCTTCTTATTTTATAGAGTCCAGCTTTCCCATCATAAATAATATCTGTTATAGTTCTATTTAAAGTTATTGATTCAGAAAGTTTAAACTTTTTCTCTACGTGCTTGAGATATTTCAGGATTTCTGGTTGGGTAGCATATTTTTCAGACCACTCCCATTCCTGCTGAAGTTCTTCGGAGAATTGATATGAGTATTGAAGACTTTCAGTATCACATCTAGCTCCAGGATATTTATTCCAATACCATGTACCCCCAATATGAGGAGCTTTTTCAAATATACGCGCATTAAAACCATAGGAACGCAACTTATGGAGCATATATAGACCAGCAAATCCTGCGCCTATGATTATTGCATCGTAAGTTGCGTTTACACTATATTTTTTATTTACATTTTTTTGTATTTTTGAGCTTCCTCTGAACCACTTGTTGCACTTCCTTTACTATATGAATGAGCCCCCATACCAGCAAGGTTACCATCTTGAACAATCAGGTACTCATTCCTTATAGGCGTTCCATCCATCACACACTCAAGAATTTCTCGAACTCCAGCTGCATATCTTGTCTGAGCAGACAGAGATGTTCCTGAAGTATGAGGTGTCATACCATGGTTAGGCATTGTTCTCCAAATATGATCATTAGGAGCTGGTTGTGGGAACCACACATCTCCAGCATATCCACTTAATTGTCCACTTTTAAGAGCTTCTGCAATAGCTTCTCTATTACATATTTTTCCTCTTGCTGTATTAACAATGTAAGCGCCTTTTTTCATTTTGTTGATTAATTTAGTATCAAAAAGGTTTTCAGTTTCTGGATGAAGCGGGCAATTAATTGTAACTACATCACAAACAGCAACCATGGATTCAACTGATTCATGGAAAGTTAAGTTCAATTCTTTTTCAATTGAATCTGGAAGTCTGTGTCTATCAAAGTAATGCAGATGGACATCAAATGGTTTCATTTTTCTTAGGGCATCAAGGCCAATTCTACCGGCTGCGACAGTTCCAATATGCATACCTTCAACGTCATAAGAGCGTTGGACAGCATCTGCAATATTCCATCCACCCTCATTAACTATTCTGTGCTGATTATGGTAATCTCTTACCATTGATAAGATCATCATAACTATATGTTCAGCAACAGATCTAGAATTACAATAAGTCACTTCTACAACGTCTATATTATGATCCATAGCTGCTTGAAGATCAACATGATCGGATCCAATACCTGCAGTTATAGCTAATTTTAAATTCTTTGCTTTTTCCATTTTTTCTTTAGTTAAATAGAAAGGAAAAAATGGCTGTGATATAACTACATCTGCATCAACTAATTCTCTTTCAGCTTCACAATCATCACCATCTTTATCTGAAGTTACCACTAATTCGTGACCATTTGATTCCAAAAAATTTCTTAGTCCTAATTCACCTGAAACACAGCCTAATAATTCACCCGGGGTAAAATCTATTGCTTTTGGACTTGGCAATGACATACCATCTGGATATTTATTTAGTTTCGGTAATTCTGATAAAGGGTAATTTTTTGGCATTCCACCTTTTGGATCATCGTATAATATACATAAGACTTTCATTTTTTTATTACTTCCATGGGTTAATTGATTAAATTCTTTGTTCTAATAACATCTTTATTACGATGTTTTGTATTTAATAACATCTTTAAGCCAATGCATCAAATATAAATATATAGATCATATTTTGTAATTTCTCTTTAATATATATTTATTTATTACATAAGCTTGCAGGATAATAATAAGGCAACCAAAAAAAATAGGAGATATTATAAAATCGAGAGAATATCCTCCTAAAAGGACAATGATTGGATTTCCTCCAGCAGGAGGATGAGTTACATTTAATAAAATCATAAAAAAAACACCCAATCCTACAGCTATTGGGATAGTAATTGCAGCTGAAAATGAGAAATACTCCATAAAAATGATAGAGCATATTAAGCCCATAATTGATGTTGTTAAATGACCAAAAAATACATTCCTTCCTCTTGCAAATGGACTATCTGGATAACCCAGCACTAAGACCATTGAAGATCCAAAGGACGCTACAAGGTACAGCCCATAATTTGTTTCATATGAAAGGAATGTTAAAGTACCAATAATTATTATTGAAAACAAACCTGCAATTACAGCTCTTTTAAATCTTTCTTTTTCCATTATTTAATGTTATTCAATATCTTAAATTAAATTATTACAATTAATCCGATAATAATTACATTTATGATATATTCAATTTATAAATTATATAAAAAATATGACCAAGGAGAAAAGGTATGATTTTTGATCACAGAACCTATACAATTCAACCAGGAAAAACAAACGAATATATAAAAATATTCGAAGAATTCGCATTCCCAATCGCAAAGAAGCATGGTTTAAATCTCACAGCCTATTTTGTTAGTAAAGTTGGACGCCTTAATCAAGTTGTTCACATATGGCAATATAATGATATTATGGAATTTGAAACGCTTAGGGAAAAAAGAGATGCAGACCCTGCTTGGGCACTTTATCGCTCTAAGATTGCAGGTATGATTGTAAATCAGGAAGATAAGTTAATGGTCGGAGCTAATTTTTCTCCAATTAAATAAAATTGACATCGATAATTTAATGAGGTGCAAATCATGGCTATATCTACAGAAGATATTCTAAAAACAAAAAATCAAAAGGAAGGCTTTATTACTGGAGGACATCTAGTTGCTCGTGCGCTAAAGAATGAAGGAGTTGATACAATTTTTACACTCTGTGGTGGCCACATAATAGACATCTACGATGGCTGTATAGATCAAGGGATAAAGATAATAGATTTCAGACATGAACAAACTGCAGCCCACGCTGCAGATGGTTACGCAAGACAAACAGGAAAACTTGGCTGTCTTGTTACAACTGCAGGGCCAGGATTTACTAATGCAATTACGGGTATAGCTACAGCTTTTAGATCGGAAAGTCCTGTGCTGCATATAGGTGGTCAGAGCTCACTATCTCAATGGAAGATGGGAGGTTTGCAAGAACTTCCTCATGTTGAAATACTTAAGCCTATAACAAAATTTGCATCAACAGTAATGTCAACGGAGAGAGTTGCGGAAATGGTGGCAATGGCAGCAAGGGAGTGTTTTAAGGGTGCATGTGGACCTTCATACCTCGAAATACCAAGAGATGTATTAGATAGAGAGATACCAATAGAAAATGCAAAAATTCCTGAAAAATCAATGTATAGGGCCTCAACACACACACAAGCAGATCCCAAAGCTATTTATGATCTTGTAAAAATATTATTAAAATCTGAAAGACCTGCAGTACTATTTGGACAGCAAGTATGGCAATCCAGAAGCCATAACGAGGCAAATAGATTTGTTTCAGATTTGATGATACCTGCCTACACAAATGGTGCTAGTAGAGGAATGGTAGATAACAATTCTCCGTTTTCATTTGATCGGACAAGGGGAGATGCATTTAAAGATGCAGATACGTTAATTATTGTTGGGACCCCATTTGATTTTAGGATGGGCTATGGAGGCAGGATATCAAAAGATATTAAATTAATTCAAATTGATCAAGACTATTCAAATATTGGAAAAAATAGGGATATTGATATCGGTTTAGTAGGGCATCCTGGTACTATTATGCAACAAATTATTGATGCAATGAAGGATGGGTATGATCAAGATATTATTAGCAAGAGAGATATTTGGGTAAAAAGCCTCAGGGAAAAAGAAGAAGAGAAATATAAGAAATTATTACCAATCTTTCAATCCAATTCAAACCCAATACACCCGTATCGTGTAGCATATGAAATAAATGAGTTTTTAAATGAGGATACCATTTTTATTGGTGATGGTGGTGATGTTGTCACTATTTCAGCACAGGCGGTTCGACCAAGAAAAGCAGGACAATGGATGGATCCAGGTGCTTTGGGAAGTCTGGGGGTTGGAACAGGCTTTGCATTGTCAGCTAAGCTAGCGAACCCTAATAAAGAAGTTTTATGCTATTATGGTGATGGATCTTTCGGTATGACTGCTTTTGATATGGAAACAGCAGATAGATTTGGATTACCATTTATAGCAGTTATTGGTAATAATTCTGCAATGAACCAAATAAGATATGGACAATTGGCAAAATATGGTCAGCAAAAAGGTAATATTGCAAATAAGCTTGGAGATATGGAATTCTCAAAATTTCCTGATCTATGGGGAGGGCTTGGAATAGATGTTAAAAATCCAGATGAAATAAGATCTGCCCTTGATCACGCAAGAAAATTTGTGAAAGAGAAAAGAAAGTCAGCAGTAGTGAATATTTGGGTTGATCCAAATGAATATGCACCAGGCACCAAAGCCCAAACTATGTATAAATAAGGAATTGAATAATGGAAGCGTTAAAAGGTGTGAATATACTAGATTTCACTCATGTCCAGTCAGGGCCAACTTGTACACAATTACTTGCCTGGTTTGGTGCAAATGTAATAAAAATTGAGAGACCTGGTGGAGGAGATATAACCAGATCACAATTGCGTGATATTGAAGAAGTAGACTCACTCTATTTTACAATGTTAAACCACAACAAAAAATCTATTACATTGAATATTAAAGATAAAAGTGGGAAAGAGGTCCTAGAAGATCTTATTAAAAAATCTGATGTTTTTGTTGAGAATTTTGCACCAGGCACAATCGAAAGAATGGGTTATGGTTGGGATGAAATCCAAAAAATTAATCCAAAAATAATTCTTGCATCTGTTAAGGGATTTGGTCCTGGTCCTTATGAAGATTGTAAGGTATACGAGAATATTGCTCAATGCGCCGGAGGGGCAGCATCAACAACTGGGTTTTTAGATGGTCCTCCGCTTGTTACAGGTGCTCAGATTGGAGACTCAGGTACAGGACTTCATCTCGCATTAGGAATTGTTACAGCATTATTTCAAAGGGAAAAATCTGGAAAAGGTCAAAGAGTAGATGTTTCTATGCAAGACGGCGTTGTTAATTTGTGTAGGGTAAAGTTAAGAGATTATCAAAGACTAAAAAGTGGTCCATTAAATGAATATAGTCAGTATGGTAAAGGCATTCCTTTTACAGATACAACTCCTAGATCTGGAAACGACTCTGGAGGTGGTCAACCGGGTTGGATTCTTAAATGCAAAGGATGGGAAAATGATCCTGATGCCTATGTTTATTTTATCACTCAAGCTCCTGTTTGGGATAAAATCTGTCGAGTTATTGGGAAAGAAGAATGGATAGAAGATCAAGGATATTCATCACCAAAGGCTAGGCTTGATAAATTGGAATTAATTTTCAATACGATAGAAGAATGGACAAAAACAAAATCAAAATATGATGTCGTATCAATTTGTGATCCATTAGGTATTCCCTGTGGGCCAATATTATCTATGAAGGAAATTGCTAACGATCAGTCTCTAAAAGATACAGGTACAATTGTTGAAGTAGATCACCCTGTTAGGGGTAAATATATATCTGTTGGTTGTCCGATTAAGTTGTCTGACTCTAAAGCAGAAGTTTCCCGTTCTCCGCTTCTTGGAGAACACAATGATGAAGTTTTAAGAGATATTCTTAATTATGATGAAGATAAAATAAATAAAGTTAAACAATCAGACGCAATGAAGTGATTTTGATAAATGAAGATAGTTTTACATGGTCAACAAGCATTTGGTAGTGCAGTTCTTGATAGACTCATAAGCAATAGGGAAAACGTTATTGCTGTATGCTCAGCTCCGAACAAAGATGGTAAGAAAATAGACCCTCTAGTTGAAAATGCTATTAAAAATAAAATACCAGTATATCAACCAGAGAGTTGGAAAACTGATGATGCATTTGATTTAATGAAATCTCTTGAAGCCGACTTATGTATTATGGCATATGTCCTTCTGATTATTCCAAGTCAAATTTTAAATTTACCAAAATTTGGCTCAATCCAATACCATCCTTCACTTTTGCCTATGCACAGAGGGCCATCTTCAATTAATTGGCCGATATCAATGGGATCGGATAATACTGGGATTACTATCTTTTGGCCAGATGATGGTCTGGATACAGGTCCAATATTATTACAGAAAAAATGTAGAATTGAAGAAAATGAAACACTTGGTGAATTATATTTTAATAAATTATTCCCGATGGGTGTTGATGCAATAGAGGAGTCAATTCAACTTATTAGAGATGATAAGGCACCAAAGATTATTCAAAATATTAGTGATGGATCATATGAAAGCTGGTTTGGTAAGGAGCAGTCAAAAATAGAATGGTCAATGGATGTTAATGATATCCATGCATTAATCAGAGCTAGTGATCCACAACCGGGAGCATGGTCTACAATCAAGGGAATCGAAGTAAAATTATATGAGAGTAGGATTCTTTCTCGTGAAGATACAGATCCTGGACGGGTATACGGCTTGGATGATTGTTTACTAATTGGAACAAAAAACGGAATATTATCTTTTAATAAAATTAGGGCTGGTGGATCCAAGACTAAAGCGCTAGATTACTGCAAAGATAATAATATTCACATTGGTGATTATTTTAATTAATTTAATAAGAGATAACTAAAAATGACAACAGATATTGAGATTGCTAGAAATGCAAAACCTAAAAAGATTAGTGAGATTGCAAAGAAATTGGATATTCCAGAAGATAAATTATTCAATTATGGCAGTTATAAAGCAAAAATATCAATAGATTATCTTGATAGTTTGAAAAATCAAACTGATGGTAAATTAATACTTGTTACAGCAATTACGCCAACACCAGCAGGTGAGGGTAAGACAACAACTACTGTTGGTCTTGGTGATGGGCTAAATAGGCTTGGGAAAAAAGCAACCATTTGTATTCGAGAGCCATCTCTCGGCCCATGTTTTGGAATGAAGGGTGGTGCAGCAGGCGGTGGATATGCACAAGTAATTCCAATGGAGGATATAAATTTACATTTTACTGGAGATTTCCACGCTATCGGTATCGCCCATAACTTGCTATGTGCAATGGTAGATAATCATATTTATTGGGGAAATAGTCTAAATATTGATACGAGACGAATATCAATTAGAAGGGCACTAGATATGAATGAGAGATCGCTCAGGGAGATTGTCTCATCACTCGGAGGTGTTGCCAATGGTTATCCCCGAAGCGATGGTTTTGATATAACAGTCGCCTCAGAGGTAATGGCAATATTTTGTCTATCTAGCAGTCTATCAGAGTTAACAGAACGACTTGGTAAGATTGTTGTAGCATATACAAGAGATCGAAAGCCAATAACAGCAAGTATGATTAGCGCTAACGATGCTATGTCTGTTCTATTAAAAGATGCCCTGATGCCTAATATTGTCCAAACATTGGAAGGAAATCCTGCACTAGTCCATGGTGGCCCTTTCGCAAATATAGCGCATGGTTGTAATTCTATAATAGCTACTAAAGCTGCTCTTAAACTATCAGATTATGTTGTAACTGAGGCTGGTTTTGGAGCGGACTTAGGTGCTGAGAAGTTTTTTAATATCAAATGTAGACAATTAGACACAATGCCATCTGTCGCCGTTGTTGTCGCTACAGTAAGAGCCCTTAAAATGCACGGTGGTATTGAGAAAGATCAGCTTTCAGAGGAAAATGTTGGTGCTGTCCGTGTTGGATGTTCAAACCTAATACAGCATATTGAAAATATATCAAAATTTGGTGTTCCTGTTGTTGTCTGTGTTAATAAATTCACAAAAGATACTGAGGATGAAATCTCAGAAATAGGTAAGACTTTATTAGAAAATGGTGTTGAAGCCAAAGTTATTTTGTCTAATCATTGGGCAAAAGGTGGTGAAGGTATTCTTGACTTATCTAAGGAAATAATTGAAGTCTGTAGTAAAGAGCAATCAGATTTTAAATTTTTATATGATAAAGAAAATTCAATAATGGATAAAATAAGTATCATATCAAAGGAAATATATAGAGCAAATAATGTAGTTTTTTCCAAGAAATCATTAACTCAAATAAAAGATCTGGAGAAAAATGGTTTTAGCTCGCTACCTATTTGTATGGCTAAAACACAATACTCATTTTCAACAGATCCAACTATCAAAAATAATCCTCAAGGTCATGATATAGAGATAAAAGAGCTTAGGTTATCTGCTGGCGCAGGATTTATAGTTGCAATTTCAGGTGATATTATGACTATGCCAGGCCTGCCAAGGACTCCTTCGGCCGAGAAGATTTACCTTGACGATGAGGGTAAAATAGAAGGTCTTTTCTAGCTAAATTGGGATAACAATGAAAAAAATATGTATATTAGGGGGTGGGGGTATAGGATCATGTGTTTCAGCATCTTTGACTGAAGCAAAATTGGATGTATGCCTCGTTGACCAGTGGTCTGATCATATTAATAAGATAAGAACTGATGGATTAGACGTTGTAACAACAAATGGCACAACAAATACAAAAATAAATGCCTATCATCTTTCTGATCTTGCTCAGTTACAGGAGAAATTCGATTATATCTTTATGGCTGTAAAGGCCTATGATACTCAGTGGGTTGCTAAGTTTGCTTCCCTTTATTTAAAAAATAATGGTGTATTCGTTGGCTTACAAAATGCTTACAATGATGATAAAAATTCTGAAATGATTGGAAGGAAGAATGTTATAGGAGCTGTTGTTGAGCTAAGCTGTGAAATTTTTCAGCCTGGAATTGTACAAAGAAATACGATTCCTTCAGGTACCTGGTTTGCGGTTGGTGAATTGGATGGAAAAATAACACCTAGACTAACAAATATTCAAGAGATTATGCTTAATGTTGGAAAGTGTGATTTAACTGATAATATTTATGGTGCGAAGTGGACAAAGCTGATTGCAAATTCTATGACGTGCCCTTTCTCTTCATTAAGTCTTAAAAATTGGGAGGCGGTTAAGTTACCTGGAATGTTTGAATTCTCTGTTGGAGTTGGAAAGGAGTCATTTAAAGTAGGTAAAGCACTTGGATATATGATTGAGCCTCTATTTGGGCTCACAAATGAAGAAATAGGTAATGCAGGTGAAAACGCAGCTGAGCTTGTAATGAAAAAAATGGTAAAAGATGTTGGTCCTAATGCAAGAACTCATGCAGCTCAAGATCATGTAAAAGGAAGAAGAAGTGAGATAGAATTCATAAATGGTAAAGTCTCAGAAGAAGGCCGGAGGCTTGGTATTCCAACTCCATTTAATGATGCTGTATGTGAAGTTGCTCGCATGACACATAATAGTGAAATCGATCTTGATCCTACAAATGTTGATCTTTTATATAAAAAACTTGCAGAAGCTAAAAAAAAGTAACCCTATCTTTCAAAATCTGACTTTTCTTCAAATGGCAAATCCTGAAAATGTCTTCGAAGACAATCAAGGGCCATTTCTACACTACCTAAAGTAACTCTGTGATTATCTCCAATAAAGCGTCCAACCCTAGATTGCATAATCGTGCCGCTTAGTGCAATGTATGTGTCAGCCTCATTTTTTTCTGTATGATTAATTAGCACACAAAGCCCGAAGTCGGTTGAGTATAAATCACTAACATTTAAAGCCATTTTTTCTGCAAGTTCGATATTTATTTTATTCTCATAGTTAATTTTTATATTTTTACATAGGACAGATAGATTATTTGAGGCAGCTGCATATATTAAATTTTCTCCCATATTATCAATTTTAGATAATCTAGAATTAACACCACCATCTGTCAAAACCTCAACAATTGAGAGGGTCTTGCCTTGACCCCTGAGACTTTCTAGAATTAGGCCCTCTAATGTTTGCTTATCTTCTGCGAAAATATAATTTCCAAGTCTTTTGCGTAATTCGTTTTCAACTGGTAATAGATTTTTTAGAATAGATTCTTCTGACTTTGCTCTAATATGTAATTTTGTTTCTAGTTGTGGAAAATGTGCTTGGAATCCAAGTTTGACATTATCATCTGGCGCAAGGCTTACTATGTCCTCAAGAAGTGAATCAGCTCTTGACTCTCCAATACCATAAGAGTGAAATGTTTTGAGTCTAGTTACAAATTTTTCTCCAGATAATTCGATTAATCTAGGAATTATTTCATCTTCAAGCATTAGAAATAATTCTCGCGGTACTCCTGGAGTGAAAAAAAATCGTGATTTATTTATATTTATTGCAAAACCGCAGGCTGTACCAATTGGATTATTTATTAGTTCAGCTCCCTTTGGAAGCATTGCTTGTTTTTTATTATTTTCTGTCATAGCTCTGCCTCGTTTTATGAAAAATTTTTCCATTATTTCAAGCCAGTCATGACGCAATTCTAATTCATTTCCTGAAGCTATACCCGCAACTTCTTGGGATAGGTCATCTACAGTAGGACCGAGTCCTCCATTTACTATTACAGCGTCAGCTCTTTCGGAGGCTAATTTGAAGGCATCGAGAAGATCTTGTTTATTATCACCTACAGTTGTTCCCCAAATCACTGTAATTCCTACTTCTTCAAGTTTACTACTCATGAATGAATAATTAGAATTAATTACTTTCCCACTTAGAACCTCATCTCCTGTACATAGTATTTCAACTTTCATAATTACTCCTATTCATTTATCTAATTTTAAGTATTTTTCACCGTAAAGAAACCATATCAATGCTACGATTTGCATTAAAAATAATACCATAAAACTCACGTCATATGCTACCGGATTATATTTAGTTCCATTAACAAGAGGGAATAAATCAATAATTACACCAATTAGCCATTGTACAAAAAATGCAATAACAAAGGTGCCAAGATTAACAATTGTGTTTGCTCGCGATGAAAGGGATAATCCAAACCTTGCAGTTATCCATGGGTAGGATAAAATTCCTGCCTGACCAGTCATTGCTATAATAATCCAAAAAAAAGCACCAAAGTTTGGAGGGAGTAGTATTAAGGGAATCCATGATAGAATATATATAATTAATATGTATCTAAATATCTTTAGGATTTCTATCTGATGACTGGTTAGTATCTTGGCTATAAGACCTGTTAAAAAAATTCCACTGATAGCGGCAATTGCATTTATTGTCAGCCCAGTGGCAACATCACCTCTCTCATATCCTGCAACATCATGAAACCATGGTCCTGCCCAAAGGGTTAAAATACCAATATGCGTCCCTCCGGTAATCCAAATTAAAGGACCTAAATACCAGATTGATTTATCAGCTAGTATTTTTTTTAGGTCAGAGAGTCTGTGTGATATTGGATCGGTATTATATATATTTTCTTGTTTGGGAATGAAGTAGTAAGTCATTATTACAACAATAAAAATAAGCAGTATGAAGGTAGCATATATGCCGCGCCATGTTAAAAAATTGAGCATAAATTCAGTAGGCCAGCTTGTGATGAGCAGTCCGAGTTGACCCCCACTCATAATGACCCCATTACCCAAAGCCGCATTTTCAGGTTTAAAATACATACTTACAGCACGAAACCCACTCATCAGAGCTCCAGAAAACCCAATACCAATCAGTAGCCTAGCAAATGTCATTATATAAATATTTGAACTAATTGTGAATATTATACAACCAAATGCAGCCAATAGAAGAAGTGTAATTTGAACCTTCTTTGGCCCATGACTATCTAAATACAACCCTAATGGTATCTGTGCACCAGCATGGGCTATTAAGAGTGTTGATGTTAGCAATCCTAATGAAGACGCAGTCAGATTCACATCCATAATTAAATTAGGTGCAAGAATACCGTTTATAGATCTGAATACTATTGCAAGTAGATATCCAAGTATAAATATAGTGATAATAATAATTGGCTGTTTCATTAAGAATTTAGCTTAAGATATATATGATATAGCACAAGCTATATCATATTTCACTGATCATCAATAGGATTTATCATTGATGAAATAACATCATTTAATGTAACGGAGCCTATGTAACTTTTTTTAGAATTAGTTACATCAATTTCTGTTATGTCATTTGATATCATTAGTCTTGCAACATCTTCTAATTTCATATTTTTTTCAATAGTGATTTCGGAGATGGTTTTTTTTGCTATTTTTTTCATTATTTTTCCACATTCAACAACTCTACCTCTATTAACTTGAGCAGTAAAATTAGTAATATATGAGTCACGTGGATTTAGAATTATATCTTGTCCGGTTCCTGATTGTATTATTCTTCCATCTCTTAGTATTGATATATTGTCACCTAGTTTAAGGGCTTCATCAAGGTCATGAGTTATAAAGATAATTGTTTTCTTCAACTCTTTTTGAAGATTGATTAACATTTCTTGCATTTCGATTCTTATAAGCGGATCAAGTGCTGAGAAAGGTTCATCCATTAATATTATTGGGGCATCATTGGCCAATGCCCTTGCTATTCCAACTCTTTGTTGCATACCACCAGAAAGTTGATTTGGGTGGTAATTTTCGAATCCTTCCAGACCAACCTTTTCAATCCAATACATCGCTGTATCTTCTAGTTCTTTACCTTTAATACCTTTGATTTGTAAACCGAAATATGTATTAGAAAGAACTGTTCTATGAGGTAAGAGGGCAAATTTTTGAAATACCATAGCAAAATTTTTTCGTCTAAAAGGAATTAGTTCTTTATAATTTAATTTTGTTACATCAACGCCATCGATTATAATTTCACCATAGGTTGGACGAATAAGCTGATTGAGATGACGAATTAAAGTTGATTTTCCAGAGCCGGATAACCCCATGAAAACCTGTATTTTATTTTTTGGTATATCAATACTTATATTTTGAAGCCCAATTATATGATTATAGTCATTTTGAAGTGTTGTTTTATCTATATCATTTAAAACAAGGTCTATTATATCCTGAGAGTTTTTACCAAATACCTTTGAAACATTTTTTAAACTAATATAGGGCTTACTTTTCATCGGCAATCCCATGGCTTTCTTGGATTCGTTTTCCGTATGCTTGACTTACCCTATCAAATACTATTGCAATCCCTACAATTGCAAATCCATTAAATATACCAAGTGTAAAATATTGATTTTGTATAGCCATTAGAACTGGCTGGCCAAGACCTGTCACACCAATCATAGACGCAATAACAACCATTGATAGAGCGAGCATAATTGTTTGATTGATTCCTGCCATGATTGTGGGTAAAGCAAGTGGAATTTGGATATGGATTAGTTTTTGTGTATTAGAGGCTCCATAGGAGTCTGCAGCTTCAATGACAGATTTATTAACTAATCTTATTCCAAGATTTGTTAACCTGATAATTGGAGGTATTGAGTAAACTACAACTGCTATTAAGCCGGGAACCTTCCCTATACCCAATAACATAACAACTGGAATAAGATATACAAAACTTGGCATTGTTTGCATTACATCAAGAACAGGGTTCATGATCTTTTGTATTAGGTTAGATTTGGCCATCAAAATTCCAAGAGGAATTCCAAATGTAATGGCCATTGTAGCGGCAACAAATGTCATTGAGATAGTCTTCATTGTATTATCCCACATATCAAGATAACCAATTAATAGTAAAATTATTAAGACAGAACCAACAACTTTAAGATTTCTAGATCCTAACCACGCAATAATTCCTATTATTGTTAATATAATTAGCCAGGGAGTATTTGTAAGAAATTTTTCGGACTCAATTAGAAAGAACCTTATTGGATTGAATAAAGTCTCAATATTATCTCCATAAGTTCTTGAAAATGCTTTAAATCCGGCATCAATAGATTTTTTTATGGACCTTAGGGTCTCAGTATCTATTGTTGGAAATTCTGTAATAAATGACATATATATTGATTTATTAATACCCTTAAAAAGGAAACAACTTCCTTTTTAAGGGTTTTATTTTTATTTTAAAGAGCTGAAAGTACGGCCTCTTTAACATCTTCAGATACCCAACTAGACCAGTCATCTTGGTTGTTTTGGAGGTAATAAATTGCAGCCTCTTCACCGGTTGCTTGATTATCTGACATCCATGCTAGAAGTGTATTCAAAGCAGCATTTCCAAATGATCTGTTAGTTATGTAATCTAGTCCAACAGATGCTTCTTGAGCAAAGTTGTCTGTCACTACAGTTTCAACAAATGAAAATCCCCATGCATTAACTTTTGGATTAGCACAATCGGCAACACCGGTACAGCTTTCCCATTCGTTTTTATCATGTTCAACATTTGGTTCGAGCATATACATTGGTAACTTTCCAAGAATTGCTGTAGGAGCCCAATAATAGGTAAGAATACTATCACCATCATTAACTGCTTTATTTATTACAGCATCCAATCCGGCTGATGAACCTGGGTCAACTAAGTCCCAACCTTTTGCTTCCATATCATAAGCTTTATATAAGTTTTGGTTAATGATCTGACATGCCCATCCTGCAGGACAGCCAATTAAAGCACCTCTTTCAGGATTCTCTGGATTTGGAAATAAGTCTGGACGAGCTATAACATCTTCCCATGTTTTTAATTCTGGGTTTGCTGTCAATGTTGCTTCTGGTATGAACCAACCTTCTTCTCCACCTTGAGAAAATACGTTACTTGCGATAAGCCTTCCTTCTTCTTTTGCGGCATCAAGAGGAATTCTTAATGAGTTAGACCATAGTTCAGGTGCAACATCAGGTTCCCCTTTTTCATTCATTGATGTAAATGTTGGCATTGTATCGCCAGGAACAAGTTCAACGTTACAATTGTATCCATGCGTTAAAATTATCTTGTCTATTTCGGCTATTGCTTGTGCAGAAGCCCAATTCATATTAGCTATAGTAATATCACCACAGTCTGCTAGTTTCGTATCATCTTTTACGAGATTATTTATGTAAATACCAGCAACTATTAATATTACCACGACCAATGGCATCATATATTTCTTCATAATTTTCCTATCTTATTATTATATTTATCCATTAAGTAAGACCGCTACTGTAACATACTTTTAATTTAAAGAGTACCGCTGGAAAGAATTATCTGTTAATTGAATATGTAAATAATTGATATCATTCAATTATATTATTAAAAAAAACAAAAAAAAACCCTTTATTATGCAACAAAGGGTAATTCTTTTAAAATATTTCTTGTATTATTTTGTTATATGGATGCTTCAAATAGTTCTGCAACATATTCCCAATTAATTAGATTATCAAACCAAGCTTCAAGATATTTTGGTCTAGCATTTCTGTAATCAATATAATAAGAGTGTTCCCAGACATCGCATCCTAAAATTGGAGAGGCTCCGTTAATAAGTGGATTTTCTCCATTAGCTGTTTTTGAAATACTGAGTGTTCCATTTTTAGCTTCTATCCAGCACCAGCCTGAACCGAATTGCGTTACACCTGCATTTATAAAATCAGCTTTTAATTTTTCTATACCACCAAGATCTTCATTTATTTTCTTTTCAAGATTTGAAGGGATATTATTTGAACCATTTGGTTTCATCATTTTCCAAAAATGAAGATGGTTATAATGTTGTGCAGCATTATTAAATAATCCTGGGTTTTTTCCGTGGGATTTTATGATAATATTTTCAAGTGTTTCTCCTGAAAGATCTGACTCAGCTAGCAGATTATTACCATTTGTCACATATGCCAGATGATGTTTGTCATGATGGAATTCTAGTGTTTCTGCAGACATATATGGTGCGAGTGCATCATGTGAGTAAGGTAAGTCAGGTAATTCAAATGCCATTTTTTTTATCTCCATTTTTTTTATTTTATAGCTTTTATTATACAGAATAGTATCATTTAAATAAGTTAATTTAAATCAAAATATTTTTATATTTGATATTTAAAATTAAGAAAATGCTTGAATACCTGTTTGGGATCTTCCAAGGATCAGTGTATGAATATTTGCTGTGCCTTCGTATGTATTAACAGTTTCAAGGTTCAATAAATGTCGAATGATATGATAATCGTTAGATATACCATTGCCACCTAAGATATCTCTTGATTTTCTGGCAATATCCAGAGCAATTTGACAATTATTTCTTTTCATTAGTGATATGGCTGCTGGATTTATATTTCTCTTATCCATTTCTCTACCAAGCTTAAGTACTGCAAGTTTTCCAAGTGTTATTTGCGTTTGAAAATCAACTAAATCTTTCTGAATTAGCTGGTTACTTGCAATCGGTCGATTAAATTGATTTCTGTTAAGAGCATATTCTCTTGCGCTATGCCAACAAAATTCAGCCGAGCCAATTGTTCCCCAGGCGATGCCATATCTTGCTTTATTGAGGCATGAAAATGGACCTTTTAGACCCACGACATTTGGAAGGATGCAATCATCAGAAATAAATGTTTCATCCATATGGATTTCACCAGTTTCTGATGTTCTGAGCGAAAACTTCCCATCTATTTTAGCTGTTGCAAAATCGTGTTTATTTCTATCTAAGATAAAACCTCTTAGAATATTTTCATCCGTCTTTGCCCATATTATGGCAATATCTGCGATGGGAGCATTTGTAATCCAAGTTTTTGTACCACTTATTGACCATCCTCTATCAACTTTTCTGGCAGTTGTTTGCATGCTTGATGGATCTGATCCATGATTTGGTTCGGTTAACCCAAAACAACCAATCAGATTCCCCTTAATCAGTTCTGGAATATATTCACTTTTTTGTTTCTCAGATCCAAATTCGTATATCGGATGAATGACAAGTGAACTTTGGACACTCATTACAGAACGATATCCAGAGTCCACTTTTTCAATTTCATAGGCAATTAGCCCATAACATACATTATTTAATTCAGATCCACCGTATTTAGTAGAAATAGTTGGGGCTATTAAACCTAACTTACCAAGCTCATTAATAATAGATTTATCAAAAATTTCATTCTTAAAGGCCTCTTTAACTCGAGGGAATAGTTCTTGAGATGAATAATCATATGCAGTTTTCTGAACAAGTTTCTCTTCTGTTGTGAGATCATCTTCAATTCCAAGGATATCTTTCCAATCAGGATCAGGTTGAATATTTATTTCATGATCTGACATCTTTTTTTACTTATCCTTTTCTTCAAAATTAAGGGCATTTCCATTTATACAATACCTTAGACCAGTTGGCATTGGACCATCTTCAAATAAGTGACCTAAATGAGCATCGCAATCTCTACATTTGACTTCTGTACGTTTCATTAACAAACTATGATCATCTTTCTCATCAATATTTTTTTTATTATCTGTGTCAAAAAAACTTGGCCATCCTGAACCTGAGTCAAATTTATGTTTAGCATTAAATAATTCTGAATTACAGCAGATACATTGATAAACACCGTCACGTTTTTCATTTAGATGAGGGCCTGTAAAGGGACTTTCAGTCCCAGACTCTCTTGTTATATGATATTGTATATCAGTTAAAATATTTTTCCATTTACTCATTTTAAAACCTTACTTTTTTTATTATAACATATTACCAAAATAGATAAAATAGTAAGAAAGAACCGAGTAATATGGTTGTCCATAATGCCATATTTCCTGTAGGCCAGGATCTTCCTAATATTCCAGATGGTCCATTATGCTTATGAAGCGTTTCTATACTTTTATTTATTAACTTAGTGCATTTATTGAAGCTAATTGAAATATTTTTGATTAAATGTAAATTAAATTCATTGATAATTAATTGGCTAAATTTTCTCCAAAACCAATCAAAATCAAGAGTAATTGTTAAAGTTCTTTTTAAGTATTTCAAGAGTATAAAGAATGCAAGACCTGAAAATAACAACAACTGAAGTTGTGATGATATATGATCTATAGTGTATGGAACATAGTTTACGCTATAAGGTAGAATCGAATATAATAGCCCAGGAAATACACCAATAAATATACAAAGAAATGATAATAAGATCATAGCAATCTTCATACTAGTTGGGGGGTCTTTTGCCTTTAACTTCGCGTCTTTTTGAAAAAAAACAAACCAAGGAAATTTTATTCCAGCATGCAAGAAGACTCCTGCAGATGCCATGGTGAGAAGAAACCATAATAGTCTCATATCTTCATAAATTGTTGATTGGACTGTAAGAGATTTTGATATAAATCCTGACGTAAATGGGAAAGCTGATATAGATAGTGCTCCAATAATTCCACAAATCATAGTGATTGGCATTGTTTTATATAAACCACCTAAGTCTGTGCATTTTGTTTTGCCGGTGATATAAAAAACAGAACCCGCACTCATTAATAATAGAGCTTTATATATTATATGAGTGAATGCATGTGAGGAGGCTCCATTAATTGCTATTTCAGTTCCAACTCCTACAGCGACAATCATGAAACCAACTTGATTAACAATTGAGTATGAGAGTATTCTTCTCATATCATTTTCGAGGATTGCATATATTATTCCATAGAAAATCATAAAAATACCTACATATATAAGTATTTCATAGCCAGCAAAACCTTTGATTAGAACAAATACAGCTGTCTTTGTAGTGAATGCAGAAAGAATAACTGTACCTGACCAGGAAGCGCTTGGATATGCGTCCGGTATCCAACTTGAAAATGGAGGGGCTCCCGCATTAATAAGAAAGCCTGCTAATATGAAATAGGCATATATACTATCTGGATTTATAAAAGAAAAAACAATAGATCCTGAGGTATTGACGTAACCTATGATACCTATTAATAAAATAGTTCCTCCAAGAAGATGGATTGATAAGTATCTTATTCCTGCCGCATAGGATTTTGGAGACCCATACCAAATTATAATTGTTGAAGCAATTGCCATTACTTCCCAAAATATAAATAATGTTATTAGGTCACCAGATAAAACAACTGAGATTGATGCGCCAACGTAGATGTAAGCAGAAGCAATTTCTTTTCGGTTATCCTGATTTATACTAAATATAGAGATTGCAAAAAGGATTAATATAAAAATGAATGAAAATAATCTACTTAACTTATCAATACTCATAAAAATTAGTTCATATGAGTGATAGTTAATTATAGTTTGCATCCCATCTTGATATGAGAGTAGGACTATAAAGCTTAAAATAGGAATAATAGGTATGATTGCTCTATTCTTTATTTTTGGTATAAATAATCCAAATAAAATAAGTATAATACCAGGATGAAAGAGGAAGTTAGTTATCATAGTAATCCTCCGACCTTTTCAAAAAAATACCTATGATTTTTGAAATAACTACTAACAAAATACAAGATAAGAATCCAAAGATAGATGGAAAAGCAAACAGACCATCAATCTCAAAGTATGAATGACGATGAATAAAAAGATCACTTATTAATAATATTATTAGAATTGATATAAAGACGATCCATAGCATTCTAATTTTATTAGAATTCATTTTTTATTACCTCTATAAAAAAGTTGGGAAATAAGAAGAGTAGGATAATAAGAATACAGCAAGAGAATATTGCTAAATTAATAGTAATTGGTAATTTCTTTAATGCTTTCTTTGAAGTATTCTTTACAAAGAATACTTTATATATTATCGGAATAAAATATCCAATATTGAGTAATGTTGAAATTACAATTACTAATATTATAAACCATCGGTTGGCATCTAAAGCAGATTCGACTATGTACCATTTACTAATAAAACCTCCTAGTATTGGCATTCCAATAAGAGATAAAGCTCCGATTGAAAAACCAATCATGACAATTTTCAATCTACTGCCAATTCCATCCATTTCACTAATTTTAGTATATCCTGTTGAAGTATAGATAGCACCTGCTGCAAAGAATAAAGTTATTTTACTGATTGCATGAGCTATTAAATGGAGCGTTGCGGCAATAATTGCCGAAGGTGTAAGTATAAGGATTGCAATTATGACGTAGGATAATTGACTTATTGTTGAATAAGCTAAAAGTTTTTTCAAATTATCTTGCTTGATAGCAATTATTGAGGATGCAATAATAGTAAATCCACATAATATGATAAGTAAGTCAACGATTGTTAAATCAAATAATAAATCAATTCCAAAAGTATAGACAATAACTTTTATAATACTAAAGACACCCACTTTAACAACTGCAACAGCGTGAAGTAATGCTGAGACGGGAGTGGGGGCAACCATAGCCGCTGGCAACCATGAATGGAATGGCATAATTGCAGCTTTTGATATTCCAAATATAAATAAGACTAATAATATTGATAATTGGAGATTACTTATGGAATTGACACCCATAGTAGTCATAAGAAGTCCATTTTCTATAAAATCTAGACTACCACTTAAGAAATAAACATAGCTAATTGCTGGTAAGAAAAAGCAAAGTGATGTTCCTAATAAAATTAAGAGATAAGTCCTCCCAGATTTTTTTGATAATTCATCCCCTTTATGGGTTACTAAGGGATATGTTGATAAAGTCAGTAATTCATAAAATATAAATAATGTTAATAGATTATCTGCTAATGCTGCACCATTAGCGCAAGCTATCGATATTGAAAAAAACATAAAAAAATTATCTAGCCTTTTCTCATTATTTGATAACATATATCCAACAGAATATATTGTCGCTATGAGCCATAAGCAGTTCACCATTAGCAAAAAGATCATACTTATTGGCTCAATACCTAGTGAAATATTCAAACCTGAGAGGATTGTAATTAAATCTAGTTTGATTGGAATAGCATTAAATTGAGTTAGTATTTTAGAGATATAATAAATATTAAGGATAGGTCCGGCGATTAAAATTAGATAACGAATTCGTTCAAACTTCCAGAGAAATTTGATTATTAAAGCAGTTATGAGTGGAAGGATGATCGGTAATATTAAAATTAATTCACTCATAATATATCACCAGCTAGAAGAACATTTTCTACTGCAACTTTTGCAAGATCTGCAGTAAGCCTGATATCTATTCCAAAATATATTGTGGCGAGAGTGAGAATAATTGTTATAATAACCATCTCTTTTGGCAATTTTTCTTTAATAACAATGATATTCTTCTCGGGCTCATGAAACCATATTAATTCAATTACTCTACCTACATAAATAAGGGCTAATAGAGAACTAATAGCAAGAGATATTACAACAAGCCACCATCCTTGTTCGATTGCACCCAAGACAAGATACCATTTTGATATAAAACCAACAGTTCCAGGGACACCAATCAAACTAATAGATGATATTGTGAGACAGGTAGCTATGAGAGGCATAGTTCTTCCAAGTCCAGCAAGTTTTTTAATGCTTGTTTCTTTTGTTTTATAAACCACACATCCAATTGCTAAAAATATTGCGGCTTTAATTATCGAGTGGTTAATTATATGAACTGTTGAACCAATTAATCCATTATAATTTGCAATACCCAATCCTAACGTAATATATCCAATTTGAGCTACAGAAGAGTATGCAAATAATTTTTTTATATTACTTTGAAATATTGCAATAATTGATGCACCAAACATGGCAGCTAATGATAAAGCAATTATTACAATCATAAATAGAGGATTGGAGTAGATTATATTATAGCCAAAAACAAGGTAAAGATATTTCAATAATAGATATATAGCCACTTTAGTCGCTGTAGATGCAAGAAATGCTGTACCAACAGATGGTGAATAGGCATAGGCATTTGGTAACCATGCATGTAATGGGAAAAGAGCTATTTTTAATGCTATCCCAACTGTAATGAATGCAAGTGAAGCATAAAGTGGTCTCATCAATTCAATATCATTTATTCTTGATGCAATATCGACTAAATTTAAGCTTCCCGTAATTACAAAAATTAATCCAACGCCAATTACATAAAGTGTTGCTCCAATTGTTCCCATTATCAAATACTGATAAGCAGCCACTAAGGCTCTTTTATCTTGGCCGATTGATATCATGATATATGTAGCTAGGGAGGATATTTCTAAAAAGACAAATGCATTAAAGGCGTCACCAGTCGATAATATTCCAATTAAACCCGCAAGGCACAAAAGATACATTGAATAAAAAACAGATATCTTATTCGCTCTAATTTCATTATTTAAGCTATTCTTGGCATAAAGAATAATAATGCAAGAAGCTAATGATATCATAACGATAAATAATGCATTTAATTCATCAATTCTATATTCAATTCCAACAGGTGGTTCCCATCCTCCCATTGCATATGAAATAGCTCCACTGATTGCTACTTTTGAGTAGAGAGTTATGGAACAAAAAACAACAGAAAGGCAAGACAATACTCCTATTAACCAGTTAAGGGTGTTATTTCTTATGAGCATTATCAATAGCGATCCTACAATTGGGATCATTACTTGAATTGCTGGTAAATGTTCAGTCATAATCAGAGCTCTTCTTCAAATAATTTATCTTCTTCAATTGTGCCAAACTCTTCATTTATTCTAATGACTAAAGCTAAACCAAGAGATAGTGTGGCTATACCAACAACAATTGCTGTAAGAATTAGAACATGAGGGAAGGGACTAGAATATATTGTAAAATCATCTCTTAATATAGGGGCTGTTCCATTTAATATTTTTCCAGGAGAAATGTATAGTATGTATACAGAGGTTTGAAAGAGAGCTAATCCAACGAGTTTCTTCATCATATTTCCTCTTGCTACAACAATAAACAAACCACTAATCATCAGAAAGATTATTATATAATAGTTATATGAAGATATTAAATTTGATACAATGTTCATTTACTTCCTCTTGACACAAATGCATAAAATATTGATACCATAGCTCCAATAACAGTTACAAAAACTCCAATTTCTATTGCAATAATTCCAATATGTTGGCCATGTTTTGGATAGTGGGAAAGCGCATCATAATCCAGAAAGTTGTAACCATTAAATACACTTAACAAACCTGTTCCAGAAAATATTATAACTCCAATCGGTATCATTGAATGAAAGACTATTGCTGGAAAGTCTTTTTGGGCCTTTTTAGATCCAAATATAATGGTATAAAGAATTATAGATGCAGCAAATATTACGCCTGCCTGAAAGCCACCACCAGGTCCATAGTCTCCATGAAATTGTACATAAAAGGCGAAAACCATAATAAATGGTATAAATATCTTTGCTGAAATTCTTATAAGTAAATCTAATCTCATTCTTATTTAATTCTCTCGCTGATCTTTTCTTAATAGAGAAATAACGCCAATTGCAGCAGTGAAGACAACTATAACTTCTCCAAGTGTATCAAAACCTCGATAGCTAGCTAATACCGAAGTCACAACATTCGGAACTCCTGTTTCAGGAAGAGATCTTAAGAGATATTGACTACTAACATGAGTATGAAGAGGTGTGTTAGCAGCTCCAAAAGCTGGCAAACCATATGTCCCATATATTAGTAAGCCGCCCACAGTAATGCATACTAAGATAGCTAAAATTGAACTATGTTTGGGTTTTTCTTCATTTCTTTTTGTGTAATGTAAAACGCTTAGCATTAAAACTGTAGATATTCCCGCCCCTACTGCTGCTTCTGTAAGGGCCACGTCTACAGCATCAAATATAAGTAATAAAGAAGCCATTAAGAAACTATATATTGTGCTCAATATAACTACGCTAAAAAGATTCCTTAATTTAATTATTCCAATAGTTGTAATTGCCATTAGTGATAAAATGACCATATTCAAATATATTTCTATTGTTCTTTCCCCCTAGAAATTTTTAGTGGTTTTATACCATCATGGATGCATGCTCTTGCAAGGGCATGAGTTGCAACCGAGGATATGAAGATTACTGCGAGAAGAATCACAATTAATTTTAGAGAAACGGAATTAAAACCTGAGTATATAATTAGTCCAATGATAATTAAACTTGCTCCAGTTGACTCCATTACGGAAACTGCGTGCATTCTTGTAAAAACATCTGGCATTCTAATCAGTCCAACAGCTCCAATAAGAAGGAATAATGATCCAATAATGAGTAGAATATAAGCTATTATAATCTGAATTGTTTCAAGCATTTCTTTTATTCCTCCTCACCATGACTAAGTGTGCCGTATCTAAAATATTTTAAAACAGCAAAGGTCCCAATGAGGTTTAATAGAATATATGTGATAGCTATATCCAAGAAGTCTGTTCTACCTGAAAGAAAGCCATAAATTACAAGAAATAGGACTGTTGTAGTTCCAATGATATTAGCTGCGAGAAGACGATCAAATATAGTTGGCCCAATAAGTGCTCTGAATAGAGATAATAAGAGAGCAATAGAAATTATAAAAATTATTATATTAAATATCATTATCACCCATTAATTTTTTAATCTTATTATCCATTTCACTCTTCAACAATGAAGTTTTTGTATCTTTAGAAATTGAGTGAACATCTATTTCTTTATTTGAGTTATTTATTATTACAGAGATTGTTCCAGGTGTTAAAGTAATCGAATTTGCATAAATATTGAAACCCATTGTAGATTTTTGTTTTGATTTAATTTTAAAATATTGTGGAGATATATTTAATCTAGGAAATAAAATAAGTTTTGAAATATAAATACTTGATAAAATCATTTCTTTATATAACCAGATCCAATAATAAATTGCTTTTGGTAATATTTTTATTGGTAGCGACTCATCATCTATCATCCTTATTTTAAGAAGATAAAATACGATAATGATCGAGCATATAGCTCCAATTGAGAGTAAGAGAATTCCATTCTTTCCAGATAACAAGTACCAGAAAAGGAATAATATTATTATTTGAACTAAAATTAATATGGATTTATTCATAATTCGTTGGTTCCAATATAAACGTTTTCCCTTGCATCATTCTTTATTCTTTCAATCATTGATAATAAACCATTCGAGCGTTGTGGAGATAAATGTGTCTCTAAACCAAATTTTTTAAAAATATCCTCAGGGTTTATCTCTAGTATTTCTTCAGGTTTTTTATTCGTATAAATTGAAATTAGAATAGCGATAAGCCCTTTTACAATGAAAGCATCGCTATCCCCAATAAACTTTATTAGTTTCTCATTTCTAGAATTCTTAGAAGTTGAGGAAAATAACCAGACTTGACTTACACATCCGTTGACTTTTGTTTTATTATTTCTTAAATCCTCAGGGAAATCATTAATAGCTTGACCTAACTCTATTATATATTTGTACTTATCTTCCCAATTGTCCAGGAATTCCATATTTTCAATTATTTCATCGATATTTGTCATGTTCATAGTCTATTATATTTAATAAAATAAGTGTATTAATATATACAATCTTATAGTATATGATTTTTAAATTATTTTAATTACCAAATATAATTATTAATATCTAATTTAATGTTCTGGAAAGAAAAACAACTCAATGAAATGAACTCCAAGGAATGGGAGTCGCTTTGTGATAGATGTGGAAAATGTTGTTCGTTAAAGTTACATGATGAAATCTCTAATCAACTATTCGATACATCCTTGGTATGTAAACTATTTGATATAAAAAAATGTAATTGTAAAAATTATAGTGCCAGACATAAATATGTGAAAGATTGTATCAAATTAACAGTTGATAATATAAGTTCGCTCAATTGGCTCCCAAATACCTGCGCCTATAAGTTAATATCAGAAAGAAAGGACTTACCTAATTGGCACCATTTAATTTCTGGAAGTTATAGTACTATTCATGAATCTGGTAATTCAATTATATCATCTGATGTCACAAGTGAAAGTGAAGTTAAACAGAACGATTACGAGGATTACATTACAAGTAAGATAGAATCAAAATGAATAAAAAAATCAAAAGACTCATTTTTGTTTTAACAATATTATTTACATTTGTAATTGCTATAGGTTTGATTATAAGAGCATTAGAAGAAAACATTATTTATTTTTATTCTCCAAGCGATATAAAAGAAATACAGACTTCAAATAAATTAATAAGAATAGGCGGTTTAGTCAAAGAGAATAGTCTTACTAAGGCAGATAAACTAATTGTTGAATTTGTAATTACTGATAACTTGGAAGAAATTAAAGTTATTTATCAAGGAATATTGCCAGATTTGTTTAGAGAAAAACAAGGGGTTATAGCTGAGGGTAGTTTTAAGTTAGATAAATTTATTGCTACAAAAATCCTAGCAAAACACGATGAAAATTATATGCCAAAAGAAGTTTATGAAAGTATCAGAAATAAGTAAACTATATAAAATTTTTTAATAATGAAGTATAAATAAAAATGATTGGTTTATATGGCAATTTATTATTATATTTAGCAACTGCTGCGGCTTTGGCAGCTATAATATACTCAAAAGTTTTGAGGATTAAGGTTGATAGGAAATATAAATACTCTAGTTTTTTTATAGTAGCTCAGTTCCTATTTATTTTTTTTTCATATTTAATTTTAACATATGCTTATATAACTTCTGATTTTTCTTTACTCAACGTGTGGCAAAATTCTGAGCTTAATAAGCCTCTTATATATAAAATTACTGGTGTTTGGGGAAATCATGAAGGCTCAATACTTTTATGGGTTCTAATCCTAGCTTTTTATAGTTTTTTAGTTGTTGTTATTGATAGAGATGTACCAAAGAAGAATATTCTTAATGTTCTTTTTGTTCAATCTTCAATCACTCTAGCTTTTCTATTATTTATCATATTCACATCGAATCCATTTACTTTGCAGCATCCAGTGCCATATGATGGAGTTGGACTTAATTCATTATTACAGGATCCGGGTTTGATAATACACCCCCCTTTATTATATATGGGTTATGTTGGTTTCTCTGTTGTTTTTTCTTATTCAATAGCTGCTATGCTAGACAAAGATTTGAATAATGTTTGGACAAGATGGGTTCAGAAATGGGTTTACTTATCTTGGTGCACTTTAACTTTAGGGATTACTATAGGTTCTTGGTGGGCTTATTATGAGTTAGGCTGGGGAGGTTGGTGGTTTTGGGACCCAGTTGAGAATGCTTCATTATTACCATGGATTACAGGCACTGCTTTAATGCACTCTTTGATCATATATAGGTCAATTGGACGCCATAAAGATTGGACTTTGCTTTTGGCAATATTAACTTTTTCATTCAGTCTTATGGGCACTTTCTTAGTGAGGTCTGGTATACTAACTTCCGTACATTCCTTTGCTTCAGATCCACAAAGAGGTTTGTGGATTTTAGTTATTATGTCATTTTTTGTGATTTGTTCTCTTTCAATTTTTATAATAAATTTATCTGAAAATAAGGAAAAGAATAATTTCTTTATATTTAGAAAAGGAACTTTTATATTATTCAATAATTATTTATTGATGTTATCCTGTTTTGTTGTTTTTTTTGGAACAATTTATCCGCTTCTATTAGAAAGTATAACTAATGAAGTAATAACTGTGGGTCCGCAATACTTCAATACTATTTTTATTCCCATAACATTTTTTCTTGCACTTTTAATGCCAATCGGACCAAACTTGCCATGGAAGGGTCATGTTAATACTCAGGCAATAAATAGAATATATATGTCTGCAATACTTACAATTTCATTAGTTATTATTTTACAGGTTCTTATTGAAGGTCAAACTTTTAATTTAAGTATATTTATTATTAGTTTAGGTGGTTGGATCATTATTAATTCGCTTGTAGATTTGCTTCCAAATAACAACCGCCGCGAAGATAAAAATATTGTAGATCTAATATTATATAATATCAAAAATATCAATATTCAGAAAATTGGTAGCAGAATTTCACATGTAGGATTTGGAGTCTTAATAATTGGTGTAGCAGCCGCATCAAGTTATTCCGAACAGAAGGAGATAAAGATTTCAATAGGTGAAATATCTGACATTAACAGATATTCTTTGCAATATGATGGTCTTTCTTCTGATATTGGAGATAATTATGATGATCTTTTGCTTAGTTTTACAATATTATTAGATAATAAAAAGATTGGTGAGATTATTCCAAAGAAAAGGTTTTTTAGAAATAGCGGAGATATCACAACAGAAGCAGGTATATTTAGGCATAATACAAGTCATGTATTTATAACTGTTGGAGAAGTACAAGAAAATTATATATATGCAATGATATCTTATAAACCTTTTGTAAGAATGATATGGCTAGGAAGTTTTTTAATGGTTATAGGTTTAGTTGGGTCAGTTTTAATTAGGATTCAATTTATTAGGCTTACTCATGATTAAAAAACCTTATATATTAATTAAATTCTTATTAATTTATCTATTATCTATTACATTTATATATGCTTCTAATATAGATGAAACAGAAATGTCAAATGAGGTTATTGAAATAAGTAAGGAATTAAAATGCCTTGTTTGTGATGGTCAAAATATATTTGAGTCAAACTCAAACTTTTCTAAAGATATTAAGCTATATATAAATAAAGAACTTATTAATGGAAAAGAAAAGAAAGAAATAATAAGCGACATACACTCCAAATATGGCGATGTCATATTGATGAGACCGCCAATACAAAGAAATACATATATACTCTGGTTCTTACCTTCAGTGATTTTATTTATTGGAATATTAATTTTATATATAAAAAGAAGAGGTAGTGATTAATTAATTTAGGCTAATTTTCTTGGTCTATAATTTGCATTTTCTGAAATTAAGGGAAGAGATATAATTACAGTCGTTCCCTTTCCTCGGTTGCTATTTATATTAATTGTACCATCATGAGTGTCTAATAAAGATTTGGTTAATGGCAATCCTAATCCAGCACCTTCCTGATTAATAATAGCAAGTTTCCTTGATTTATTAAATGGCCTGAAAATATTATTTAATTTTTCTTTTGCGATGCCATGGCCGTTATCACTTATCTCAAGATTAATCCAACCATTGTCTATGGAACTCTTAATACTTATAGATCCTGCCTCCTTATTATATTTTATAGAATTAGATATCACATTTGTAATTATTTGTTTAAGTGCAATTCGATTGCAGTAAAGTGAACCTGGGAAATTAAAATAATTTTTTACTTGGATATTTTTTTTGAATAAATCATTGCTAAATTCTTCTAATACTTCATCTAATATTTCTATTATTTTTTGATCACTTTTATTGATTTTAACATTTTCTTTTTCCAAGTGAGACATATCTTGAATATTGCTAATAATTTCAAGTAATTCGGCCCCACTGCTGTGAATATAATTAGCGTATTCGTTGACTTTATCAAAATTATTAATTTTATTCTTTTTAAGTAATTCTGAGAAACCAATAATTGCATTCAAGGGTGTTCTTAGCTCATGGCTCATATTAACAAGAAATTTTGATTTATCATTTTCTTGTTCTTCAAAATTATTTTTTTCAGTATTATATTTTTCTGCAAGTTTAATCAAATGTTTGGATTGAATATCTTGTTTTCTTCTTAAGTTATCTAATTCTTCTACCTTATTTATGAGATCATTTTCATTTTCTAGTAGCCTATTTTCATTAGTCTTTTGATCGGATATATCAAGCCCGACACTTGCATTATAACCTGAATCAGTTTTAATATTTGTAGTTAGCAACCATCTTTTATCTCTTAATTGAATTTCTTTTATATCCTTAATATTTTTACTTCTATTAGTATCAATGTTTGTAATATCTTGCTCAAATACACACTTGGTTGATAATTTTAGTATTTCAGATCTTGATGATCCAGATTTAGTTATACTAGGTGCCAAAGAATAAAATTCTTTAAATTTAGAATTACACATAACTAACTGATCTTTACTATTCCAGAGGACAAATGAGATTGGTAATGAGTTGATTACTTCGTCGAGAGTTGCTTGTATTTTATTATGGTTGATTTCTTGATTTTTATTACTTGTGATGTCAATCATGATACCAAGCAAGTAAGGGTTGTTAGAAGAGTCTCGAATGACATCTCCCTTTAAATTATACCACTTATCACTTATATTTGTTTGGTATTTAAAATCTATATCTATAAAAGAAATACTTTTACTTATTATATCATTTGCAATTTGATAAAAGGTATCTTCTGTATTGGATATTTTTTTGATAAATTCTTCAAATTTCATTGCGTTTCTTGAAGTAATACTATCGATTGAAAATTTATTTTTTGAAATATGAATATTTTTATTATTAATATCCCAAGCAAAGAAAACAGATTCTTTTTTATTAGATAATAAATTAAAGTTCTGTTCTGAAATCAAAACTTCTTTTTGTAGATAATTTCTTTCTTTTCTATTATATTTCTTTGATAAATATAGAAGAGAAATTAGAATTAAATTTGAAAAGAATAGACCAAAGAAAAGATTATCTTTTCCAATACTAGCAATAGCCGAACTAGTTTCAGCGTATCCAGCCATGAAAAAACATGTCAAAATAAAATATGTAGTTAATCCAACAGAAAAGCAAACATCTTTCAGTTTACCCTGTGTATTAACAGCTGGTTGGTTCTCTTCCAACTGCATTTCCTCCTCCTAGTGATTCGGTTCCGCATTATCGAATCATTTACTATTGATTCGTAAAACAGCTAAAATGTAAAGAAAAAAATGCATTAAATTATATTTTTTTTATAAAAAAAAAAAACAATTAATTATATAACATATTGTTTTTTATATATAAAAAAAATTAATAGAAAATTAATCTTTTTTTAAAGATCTGCTTTATTTTTATAGTTAAAATGTATATGTTTGATCCTGTTATTTAATATTTTTAGGTTTAATTAGTTTATGAAGATTAAAAAAGGAGACCAATTAGGAGAACGCAATGGCTTACCAAAGGATCTTCAGGAATTATTAGAGAAATTTCCAAGAGAATCCTGGGGAGAGGATGTTTTAAATGGTAATTGGGTAGGTTATTGGTTAGGGCGGCATTCTCTATTTAGGAAAATTACCTTTTCTATTAATAGTATTATTGAAAAGACCTTGGATAATAAGATGTCTTCGGAAGATTTTATTCATCAATACTCACAACATATGAGCTTGATGTTAAAAAATTTGGACTCACATCACTTAGTTGAAGATAATTATATTTTTCCAAGATTTTATGATAAAAGTCAAAAATTTATATATGGTCTTGATTTATTGGAAAATGATCATCACCTGATTCACAATTCAATAGATAACATGATTTTTGTTGGAAATAAGCTTATCAAGAGTGTATCAAGTAATAGTAACTATGATATTAAAGATAGTTTAGGTAAGTATAAAATTATTAGTGATAATTTTAATGAATTATTGAAAAGTCACTTAAACGATGAGGAAGATTTACTCATACCATTGGTGATTCAGCATGGTGAAAAATATTTTGGGCTAGGACACTGATTATGAAGAAATATAATCATAAACTTTGTATTGCTCCAATGATGGACTATACAGATTCTCATTTCCGGTTTTTTTTAAGGCTACTTTCAAATAATATTTTTCTTTATACAGAAATGATATCAGCTGATGCTGTCGTTCATGGCAATAGAGAAATATTGTTAAAATTTGATCCGCTTGAACATCCAATTGCTCTTCAAATAGGAGGATCTTCAATTGAAAAAATGACAGAGGCTTCTTTAGTAGGTCAAGATTATGGTTTTGATGAAATAAACTTAAATATAGGTTGTCCTTCACCTCGAGTTCAAAAAGGTAACTTTGGAGCTTCTCTTATGTCAGACAGCCAATTAGTATCAGAGATTATTTCAAATATAAAAAAGAGAGTCAAAATACCCGTAACTGTGAAATGCCGACTCGGTATCGATGATCAAGATATTCAGAAAGATCTTAAATTTTTTGTGAAGTCTGTATTGGATGCTGGTGCGGATATTTTAATAATTCATGCGAGAAAAGCATGGTTGAATGGAATAAGTCCAAAAGAAAATAGGGTATTACCAGAATTAAACTATCAAGCAGTATATGATGTAAAGAAATACTCAAAAGAAGCAGAAATAATAATTAATGGAGGTATTAAGTCATATGAGGATATTCAGGATCATTTAAAATATGTTGATGGGGTTATGTTGGGAAGGAAGATTATTAGTGACCCTCTCTTCTTAAGAGAGGTTGATAGAAGTTTTTTTAATGATTTTTCTCCATTTAAAAGATTGGAAGATATAATAGAGATTTATAGTGAATATGCTGATATGCAGATTAAGAACGGTGTTTCAAAGACCAGAATAATCAAACCATTAATGAGTATATTTAATAATAAACCGCATGCAAAATCTTGGAGGAGAGGTCTTGATAGTTATAGAAATAATCAATTAGCAAAAACTGTTGGTTTAAGCTCCGTTCATAAAGATTTTCTTGATGGTATTCATATATAGATGTCTAATTTATTATGTTTATGAGTTCTAAATATGATTAGAAATTTCTCCAACTTCCTTCTGTTCTCTGAGCCAATCAAGAATAAAGGCCGTTAGATTCTGCATTATTTCAAATGATTTAAAACTTTCAACAACTATAACAATTTCTGGTTTATTAGATGAAGCCCTAATTAATCCCCAAGTCATATCAGTCAATTCAAATCTGACACCATTAATTGTAATTATCTTCTTAATTCGTTCACTGATTATTTTTTGATTAGTATTTTTAATCATATCTAAATGATTTTTCATACGTTTAACAACTTCATATTTAATCTTGTCAGGGCAGTATGCATTTATAGTGGGTGTTGTCCATGAGGTCCTTAAATCTTTTTTTATCTCCGATAGGCTTAAATCTTTTTTTTCTTCAAGCACTTTTAAAATATAGTAAGATGATAAGATTCCATCATCATATCCACTTTCTAGTGGTTTATTAAAGAAGTAATGGCCACTTTTTTCAAATCCAGCAATTGCATTATAATCTAAGCAATATTTTTTCATATGACTATGCCCTGTTTTCCAGTAGTCAACAGATGCATTATTTTTTTTTAATATGGAGTCAGTTGAGAATAAATTTGTTGATTTTATGTCTACGACAAATTTACTACCTTTATGTTTTGTAGACAAATTTCGTGCAATTAATAAACCCATTTTATCTGCAAATATAATTTCTCCATCATTATCTATTACACCGCAACGATCGCAGTCACCATCAAATGCAAGGCCAATATCAGCATTATTTTTTAGAACAGATTTTGATAAATCTTTTAGCATCTTTATATCTTCTGGGTTTGGATTGTAATTTGGGAAATTATGGTCAAGATCACAATGTAGTTCAATAACATCCAAACCCAAATTTTTAAGAATTATAGGAGCTACAATACCTGCAGTTCCGTTTCCACAAGCAACAACTGCTCTAATTTTTCTCTTAAATTTTTCCTTATTATTAAAAGATTTTATATATTCATCCAATATATTTTTTTGATAGTAAAGGCTTCCACTTTTAGCAATAATATTGATTTTTTTATAAGTTGCTTCTTTGATAGATTGGATTTCATTCGGTATCAAAGTTTGTGGAAATTTATATCCTATTTTTAGACCTGTCCAACCATTTTCATTATGGCTTGCTGTAATCATAACTACCCCACATTCTTTATTATGACCTTGTGCAAAGTAAGCCATAGGAGTAGTACAAAGACCTATATCGATTACCTCTAAACCTCCAGTTATTAATCCGTTTGCGAGTGAATATTTAATTGCCGATGAATAAGATCTATAATCATGACCTAGTATTATTTTATTGTAGGACTTTTTGATAAAGAAATCTGATAACACTATTCCTAGAATTTTGAACCCAAATAAATTTATTTGCTTTGGATATAACCATCTCATATCATATTCTCTAAAACCATCAACATCTATAAATGGTTCAGATTCGTAAAGATATGAATTTTCTTCTAAATTATTCTTAACTTTTGGGTACTCTATTTTTTCCATTGAGTTTATTTTATATTGGTGTTTGTTAAATTTATATTACAAGACATATAAAAAGATATATCAATATTTCAGATACCTGCTGTACAGCACCACAGACATCTCCTGTTTGGCCTCTAATTTTTTTCCATGCAATAAATGAAACAATTAAACATGCTGCAATAAGAGCAAAGATTGAAGCAATAAAGACTTTAAGATTAATAAATATTACCAAAATAAATAAAGTGATTATAATTGTAGCAATATAGGATAAAAATATTTTACTTTCATTTAACTGTTTTGCACCTTTTCCTAACCCAGTTTTTTTTGCTGCTGGCAAGGTCGATAAAATATATAGCATTGATGTTCGAGATAATACTGAAACTGATATGATGATAAGCAAAACATCACTTATTGATTGTGAGGAGAATAAGAAGAATATTAATATAAAACGAATTAAAACAGAAAAAACAATAGCTAGTGTTCCATAGGTCCCAATATTACTATCATTCATAATTTCAAGTCTTCTTTTTTGAGTATTTCCACCAAATGCATCTGAAAAATCTGCTAGACCATCTTCATGTAGACAGCCGCTTATGATTGAGGATGAAATAATAATTAGTATCGAATGAAGTAAATCAATTTGTTTAAATAATGAAAGTAGAATTACAGGCAATGTTACTAAAGCACCTATAAATAAGCTAACTAGCGGAATCGTATATATGCTATCAGCAAGTTTTTTAGGTTTTATTTTAATAGGTATAATTGTAAAGAATATTAAGCATGATAAAAAATCTAGCGTAATATCTTTATATATTTTATTTATCTCTTTAAGTTTAAAATTTTTTATCATATATTTTTACCACATAGAAATATTATAATTAAGAAAAAGTAATGGTGATTGATATTAAAGCAAATTCGGTACCTACATTCAATGAATTAGTTAAATTCATTAATGAGATGCCAAATATTGATGAGGAGGCAGTAGAGCTTGTCAGGAAGAGGGACTCTAATTTATTAAAACCATCTGGGTCATTAGGTTTATTAGAAGAACTAGTTGAATGGGTTTCTGGTTGGCAAGGCAGCTACCCGCCTCGTATTGATAACCTATCACTATCAATATTTGTATCAAATCATGGAACTGCAACTAACCACCGAATATCTCCATTTCCAACATCAGTAACTGAAGCTTTGGTTAAGAGTTTCCGTGCAGAACATGCTGTTGTGAATCAGATTTGTAAAACACATAATATTGGACTTCAAGTATTTGATCTTGCAATTGAGGTGCCAACTAATGATATAACAAAAGAACCTGCTATGCTTGAAAATGATTGTATAACAACAATTCTCTTCGGTCGTGAGGCTCTATCATCTAATCCTGATATATTATGCTTGGGTGATGCGGGAATTGGCAATACAACTATTGCTTCGGCTATATGTTCTGCACTTTACGGAGAGGATGTTGAAGAATGGGTTGGATCCGGAACAGGAGCTGATCAGGAAATGATTGAGAAGAAAATTGAAGTTATCAAAAAAAGTCTAATTACTCATAAAAATAGAGAGCCCTTCCAAATTCTTAGATGTTTTGGAGGAAGAGAATTTGCTGCAATAGTAGGGGCTATCATAGCAGCAAGGTTTGAGAGAGTGCCAGTAATACTTGATGGATTTCCAGTTTGTGCAGCCGCTGCAATATTATACGAGATATCCCCAAGCTCAATTGATCATTGCTATGTTGGACATAGGTCAGCTGAGCTTGGGCACTCAAAATTATTAGAGAAAATAAATAAAACCCCTTTAATAGATTTTAAAATGAGGCTTGGAGAGGGTAGCGGCGCTGCAATGGCTATGCCAATAATAATGTCAGCTATTAATATTCATAATAATACATCAACATTTGAGGAAGCAGATGTTCCAAATTAAAAAATGAATCAATAAATAATGTTAGATATTAGTAAAGATATATTTCTAGAAGATAGGCATGGTGGCGATCTATCGGACGCACAAAGAATATATAAAGAAGTAACTCAATGGATAGATCTTTCAACAGGAATAAATCCAAATCCTTATAAAGAATTTAATTTAGACATATCAATTTATAACAATCTTCCAAGTCCTTATAGGATTGAGCAATTGTTATCTATAGCTAGAGGCTATTATCAGCTGAAAGAAAATATTCCATTAATTGCTTATCAAGGTGCACAGGGATTTATTAATATTTTGCCTCAAATTATAGAAAAAATGAATAACAAAAATATTCAAATATATTCACCAACATACTCTGAACACTATAAATCATGGATTAATGCAGGATATAATATTAATTTAATTTATAAAACTGAATCAAAAATTAATCCATCTGCTGTAACAGTTGTGGTAAATCCAAATAATCCAGATGGAAAAATTTATAATCAAGATGAACTAGAAATTTTACATAATAAGATTCAAGATAGAGATGGCTTTTTGATAATTGATGAGTCATTTATGGATGCCACACCAGATCAGGGATTTAATTATTTTACTGAAAAGAAGAATGTAATAATAATAAGATCTTTTGGAAAATTTTTTGGTTTACCCGGTTTAAGATTAGGGTTTGCTTACGGGGATACAAAATATATAAATAAAATAGAGCAGTTGGTAGGTCCTTGGCCAATATCTGTCTCTTCAATAGATATTGCAATGAAAGCTATGTCGGATATAGAATGGATTAAACATACAATTAATCAATTAAAAATCAGATCAAATGATTTAGAATTGAGTCTGAAAGATTTAGGTATAGAAATTATTGGTGGAACTCTTTTTTTTAAATTAATTAAATTAGAAGATGCTAATAAAATAAATCATTTATTAGCAAAAGAGGGTATATGGACAAGAAAATTCAGTTATAATAATTCTTGGCTAAGATTGGGCGTGCCTAAGAATCAATTTGAATTAAGTTATTTAGTAAATAAAATGAAAAAAATATTAAGATAATTATGTTGATGATTTAAATAATGGAAATTTTCTTAATTATATTTATTGCAGCAATAGTGGATGCGGCATGGGGCGATGAGCATCTTTTATGGAGAAAAGTCAAGCACCCAATAATATATATTGGTAAATATATAAGTTTTTTAGATACTGAATTTAATAGAAAAGAATTTTCAGATATATCTCGAGTTTTTAATGGTTTTTTTGTAATTTTGCTTTCTATAATCTTTATTTGGTTTCTTTCTTCTATCCTTCAAGAAATTCTCTCTAGTAGTATAATAGGATATATAATCTTAGGTTTGCTTATTTCAATTTTCTTATCTGGCAAATCATTATTTGATCACGTTAAACGTATCTATGATGATCTTATGATGGATAATATAGAAAATGCAAAATTAAACCTATCTAAGATTGTTTCCCGAGACGTAGATCAACTTAATGAAAGTTCAATTATCAGAGGTTCAATTGAGAGCTTGTCTGAGAATTTTTGTGATGGTTACGTTTCACCAATATTTTGGTACTTAATTTTTGGCTTGCCTGGGATTGTCATATATAAATTTATAAATACTGCAGACAGTATGATTGGATATAAGAATAATAAATATATTAATTTTGGTAAATGTGCCGCAATTATCGATGATGCAATGAATTTCATTCCAGCAAGGATATCATCTATATTTATTATATTAGCATCTTATTTTTTAAAAGAGGATTGGAAGTCAGCCATCCAGATAACAAAACAGGATGCTAAAAAAACTACTTCACCTAATTCTGGTTGGCCAGAGTCTTCAATCGCTGGAGCACTAGGTATTGCTTTGGGAGGAGATAAATTTTATGAAAATGAAATAATTCATACAGATTGGATAAATTCAGATGCAAGGAAAGAAATTGACTTTGAATATATTTTGAGGTCTCTTTGGATATACTCTTTTTCTATAATTATTCTTATTTTTGCATTATTCGTATTGATTGGAATCATTGATATTCTTTTTTGATAATTCTAAAATTGTTTTCCAATTTACATAACTTTCTAAATGGTCGGATAAATCATCAAGGCTTTTCTCTAACGTGTCCTGATAATCAATAATATCAGTATTTTTTATGGTCTTACCACAAATTTTAAATAACCATTCAATTAGTTGCTTATTATGAAAAATGCCATGAACATATGTACCAAATACTTTATTATTCTTTGAAGTGGCACCATCATATTTGTTATTTATATTGAATAGAGGTCTGTTACAGTCTTCACCTAATGTTTTTCCAATATGAATTTCATATCCATAAACTTTATTATTAGTTTGGATATGTGTACCATTAATTTTTGTAACGATTTTTTCATGACTCATTTCTGTTTCAACATCAAGTAGACCAAGACCTTTGGTGGTTGATCTGGTGCTTTCTAATTTTTTTGGGTCCCTGATTGCCTGACCTAACATTTGATATCCTCCACATAATCCAATAACAATACCATCATTATTTGAATGGTCGTAAATCTCCTTATCCCATCCATTACTTCTTAATTCTTCAAGATCATTTATTGTAGATTTTGAACCAAGTAGAAGGATTATATGGATTTTTTTTGGAAAACTATCTCCAGGACGAACATAATGTATATTAATATTTTTTTGCACTCTTAGTGGATCAATATCATCAAAGTTAGATATTTTACTTAATATAGGTATTGCGATATTTAGAACAGCTTCTTTTTGTGATTTATTATATAATATTTTATCTAAATCATGTGAGTCCTCAGCGGGTAATTTTGATATATTTTCATAAAAAGGAATTAAGCCAAGGAATTGCCATTTAGTTCTATTTTTAATCTCATCAATACCATTATCAAATAAGCTTGGATCACCCCTAAACTTATTAATAATAAATCCTACAATATTATTTCTATCAATATCGTCCAATACAACTTTTGTTCCAACAAGGCTTGCTATTACTCCACCACGATCAATATCTCCAATCATAACAGTAGGAATTGATAATTTTGTTGCAAATCCCATATTTGCAATATCACCATTCCTTAAATTAATTTCTGCTGGACTTCCGGCTCCTTCAACTAAAATAAGCTGATGATTTTTAGCAAGTTTGTGATAAGCCTCTTCGACATGGGACATCAGTGAACCTTTTAATTTTTGGTATTCATATCCAGTAACTGATTTGCTTAATTTACCATTTATTATTAGTTGAGATCGACTCTCACTCTGAGGTTTTAATAATATAGGATTATTTAGAATACTAGGTTCCATCCTAGATGCAAGTGCTTGGAGTGCTTGAGCTCTTCCAATCTCTCCTCCATCAAAAGTTGCTGCCGCATTATTTGACATATTTTGCGGTTTAAATGGAGCTACAGATATTCCTTTTCTTGTAAATAATCTACATAATCCAGCAACAATTACTGACTTTCCAACACTTGATCCAGTGCCTTGAAACATTATTGTAGGAGTTTTTGTAGAAATTTTAGACACTAAAATTCAATTCCTATTTGAGCTTTTACGCCACTTCTAAAGGGGTGTTTAATTAGCTCCATACTAGTTACCAAATCAGCTATTTCTATAATCTCATCCTTTGCATTTCTACCTGTAATAATTATGTGTGTATCTTTTGGCTTTTTTCGAAGAGTATCTATCACCTTGTCGATTGGTAAATAATTATACCTAAGTACTATGTTTAATTCATCCAATAAGATAATTTTATTCCTAGTGTCATTTATTAATTCTTTACTTTTTTCCCAAGCGTTCTTTGCTGCCTCAATATCTCTAGCTCTATTTTGTGTTTCCCATGTGAAACCTTCACCCATTTTGTAAATTTTTACCTGATCCTTAAATTTATCAAGCGCAGCTCTTTCTCCTGATAACCATTGTCCTTTTACAAATTGAACTACTGCGACATTAATGTTATTTCCAAGTGCTCTAAAAATCATCCCAAAGGCGGCAGTTGTTTTACCTTTCCCTTTACCGGTATGAACTATTATCAAACCTTTTTCAATTGTCTTAGTTGCTAGTATTTTTTTTCTTGCCTCTTTTTTCTTATGCATCTTTTCGGCATGCCTAATATTTAATTCTTCTTCAGTTAAATCGTTCTTTGCAGACATTTAATTATTCCTTCTCAATTCCAAGAAAATTGATTGTATCATTTCTTCTTGGATGCCAGAGTTTTCTCTCAATTGCATCTAAAAATCTTTTTTTCATATCACTAAGTGCATCAGGATTAAATTCTTGAACAAACTTATTTACCTTTTCATCAACTATATATGATTCAAATAATAGATCAAAATGGTGATCTTTTACAAGTCCCGTTGTTGCTTGATAAGCAAAAAGGTAGTCTAATGTGGCTAAAAGTTCAAAAGCACCTTTGTAACCATGCCTCATAATACTTTTGATCCATTTTGGATTTGCAGCTCTACCTCTAACAATTTTACTGATTTCTTCATCAAGGGTTCTTATTTTAAGTTCTTGTGGTTTAGAATGATCATTATGATAATATATAGGTTTTTTCCCTGATAACTTTTTTACAGCAGAACCCATACCGCCATGGAATTGATAATAATCATCGGAGTCTAATATATCATGCTCACGGTTATCCTGATTTTGAATGACTGCCTCGAGGCGTTCTAATTTCATTGTAAATGTTTTCTTATTCTTATCTCCATAATTATCTATGCCATATGCAAAAGAACCCCAATTAATATAATTATCTGCTAAATCATTGCTAGTTTTCCATATACCCTCATCAATTAATGACTGTAATCCTGCACCATATGATCCTGGCATAGAAGAAAAAATTCTATAACTTGCTAGTCTATCTATTTCAGTTTCTGATAACCTTTTATCTTTGAAATAATCTCTATCTTTATTATGAGCAGCTTTTAGTGGGTTATCATAGTCTGATTCATTCAGTTTTATTATTTCCTGTACTGCTTGATCAAATAAATTTATTAAATTAGGAAATGCGTCCCGGAAGAATCCAGATATTCTTAGGGTTACATCAACTCGAGGTCGGGATAATTTACTTATAGGTATAATCTCAAAGCCATTGACTCTTCCAGATATATTATCCCATTTTGGAACGGCCCCAATTAAAGCCAAGGCCTGAGATATATCATCGCCACCAGTTCTCATATTAGATGTTCCCCATGCAGATAGACCAAAGTGAGATGGATAATAACCTTTTCTTTTATGAAAATCCTTTATAAGCAAATCAGCTGATAATCTTCCAATACTCCAGGCTGTTTTTGTGGGAAGAGATCTCATATCGATAGAATAGAAATTTTTCCCTGTTGGTAACACTTCTACTTTACCTCTTGTAGGAGCTCCAGAAGGACCAGGTTCAATAAATTTTGAATCTAATAAGTTTAAAATACTATTAAGTTCATTTTTCCCTGATTTTTGTATGCTTGGTTTAAGCTCTTGATTAATAGAGTTAATTACAGATTTTGTCTTAAGCCATTTTTTTGGAATTTGGTATTCATCTTTTAATATATTTTCAGATAATAATTCTAATCTCTCAATAGTGTCGGAA
>JAQWOP010000014.1 GCA_029245795.1 Hyphomicrobiales bacterium | reverse complement strand
AAGAAATGCAGCAACAAGAAGAATTTTTTTATTACTAAAATTTTTAATTATTATCTCTGTAAAAGGATGAGGCGGATCTATATTATCAGTAATAATCTTATACATAATACCGGTTGTTTTTAACAGATGCTCATCTACGGTATAGTTATGATATAAATTGAAAAGAGACATCCCCTCAATTTTTCTAAATTCTGGAATAAATTTACCTAAAACACCCGTATCATTCATTTTCCTTAAAATTTTCTCGGGATCTGAAGAGTTTGCAAATAATTCTAAAAAAAGTTTATTAGCAGATTTATTTGACTGTAAATTTTTATCTATGAATCTGAGGGACCTTGATATTCTTTGAACTATATCTGGGCTTAATAGTACATTATCTTTATCGGCAATAACAAATAATCTCACAAGATCAATTGGACTGTCTTCAAATAAGGTATTTTTTTTTAAGTAAAGGCGACCTTTGCTAATAGAAAAATTCTTATTTTTATTTTCCTTCTTCTTCTTAAAATTAAGTAAATTATCTATTACTTTGTATAGAGAAGGTTCTTTCTTGATAGATTTTTCTTCAAGAGAAGAACATACAATTCTCGTTAAATTTCCAACTTCTTTGGCAGTCATAAAATAATGTTTCATAAATCTTTCAACATCTCTTTGCCCAGGTCTTTTTGAATAGCCAAGTCGAGAGGCTAATTCTAGCTGTTTATCGAATGTTAAAACTTCATTTTCTCTATTTGATGTATAGTGTAGATGGCATCTAATAACCCAAAGGAAATCCTCAGATTTTTCGAACCTATTCAATTCAGATTTAGTTAAAAAATTACCAGATTTAATTAAATCCTCGGACCTTTCAGGTCTAAAAAGATATTTGCCAATCCAAAAAAGAGTATGTAAGTCTCTTAATCCACCCTTGCTCTCTTTTATATTTGGTTCAACGAGATATCTTGATGATCCATATGTAGAATGTCTTTTATCTCTCTCATCTAATTTCATTTCTATGAATTCATCAGCAGTTTTAGCTATGATATCCTTATTAAATCTCTCATTAAGTTTTTTGAATAAATTAATATCTCCATGTATAAATCTTGCCTCTAATATTGATGTTCTAATTGTAAAATCTGTTTTTGACAAATTAAGGCATTGATCAACATTTCTGGTTGCATGACCAACTTTAAATCCTAAGTCCCATAACATGTATAAAATGAACTCAATTACAGACTCAGCCCAGGAGGTAAGTTTATTAGGAAATAAGAATAGAAGATCTACATCTGAAAATGGTGCCAAAGTACCGCGTCCATATCCTCCAACAGCTATAAGACATATCTTTTCACTTTCTGTAGGATTTTTTGACATATATATATGATGTATAGAAAAATCATAAATAATCTTAATTAGATCATCTTGAAATTTAGAGATACTTCTGGCTGTTCTTATTCCACTTCCATGTTTAAAAAGGCTTTCTTCGGATTTTCTTCTTGCTGAAATCAAATGATCTTTTAGGATTGCAAGGATATTATTTCTTAATTCACTTTGAGTATGCTTTTTATCGGAACTTATCGCCAAGATCATTGATCTTAAAGCATCTATATCTATTAATTTATCAATCTTTTGATTCATTGATTTATTCTTCAATTCTTTTTTATAAGACTCTTTATATTATTAAGTATATTTAAAGCTTCAATTGGTGTGATATTTTCAATATCTATATCAATAATTTCTTTTTTAATTTGATTTAAATTATCAAGATTATCAAGATTATCATGAGTGAATAATGGAAGGTGATTCTCTGGTAAGATCTTTTTACCCTCTAGAGTTTTTAGGATAATTTCTGCATTTTTAGTAACTTGATCAGGAAGGCCTGCAAGTTTACTGACTTGAATGCCGTATGATTTGTCAACTATACCTTCTTTAATCTCATGTAAGAAAATAATTTCTCCATTTTCTTCACTTATTTGCATGGCCATATTTTTTATATTGTGTAATTCATTAGTTAATTTAGTTAATTCATGAAAATGAGTTGCAAATATTATTCTCGAATTATTATTTTTTGCAAGGAAATCTAATGTTGCCCATGCTATGGCTAATCCATCGAATGTTGCAGTTCCACGACCAATTTCATCAATAATAACAAATGATTTAGAGGTGGCTTGATTTAATATTATAGAGGTTTCTACCATCTCAACCATAAAGGTAGACCTTCCTCCTGCTAAATCATCTGATGCTCCAACTCTAGAAAAAAGCTTATCTATTATTCCAAGTTCAGCTTTTTTTGCAGGAACAAATGATCCTATCTGTGCTAGGATTGCTATTAATGCATTTTGACGAAGATATGTAGATTTTCCAGCCATATTAGGACCCGTAATCAACTGAATATTAGAATTTTCTTCAAGACAACAATCATTTGAGATAAATTTTCCAACACTATTGTTATCCGTAGAATTCTCAACAATTGGATGTCTACCATTTTGGATAATAAATTTTCTTGAATCATCAACTATTGGCTTACAATAATTATTTTCTTCAGCAAGCTGTGATAGTGAGAGTGTTACATCTATTTCTGATATTATATCACTAATTTTCATTATAGATTTTGAATGATTCAGTACAATTTTAGTAATTTCATTAAATAACTTTTCTTCAATTTGATAAATCTTTTCAGAAGATTCAATTATTTTAGTTTGTAAAATATTTAATTCTTCGGTTGTAAACCTCATTTGATTTTTTAGTGTTTGTCTATGAATAAATATAGTTTCATTTAAATTTTCTACATAGTTTTTATTAGAAGATGGAAACTCTATAAAATACCCAAGAAAATTATTATATTTTATTTTCAGTGACTTTATAGATGTGATGTTAATATATTTATTTTGAAGTTGTATTATATGCTTCGACGTATTTTCTTTAATAGATCGTAAATTGTCAAGTTCGCTGCTAAATCCCTCTTTAAATATTTTTCCATCAAGTATGGAATTAGGTAAATTTATGTTTAATGCTTCATCAAGTCTTACAAATAGATTCTTTTTTAATTCGAGTTCAATTATTTTGAATTGATCTTCCAGTCTTTCGGCAGGTTTTTTTTTGGAGTTTTTATCGTATATTGTATATATTTTTTTTGTATTTTCTAATCCTAATCTTATCGAACCCAAATCCCTTGGTGAACAACGACCAAGAGATATCCTAGATAAAGGTCTTGTAATATCTGGAAATAATTTTAATAATCCACGTATATTTTCTCTTAAAATTTTATTTGTTATAATATATTCAATATCATTTAGTCTTTGATTAATTTCAGAAACCGAAATTGATGGATTGCAAAGCCTTTGATATATTTTTCTTCCCCCTGCGGCTGTTAAAGTTCGATCAATTGTATGCAGAAGTGATCCTTTGTATTCACCTTTATTCGTTTTTAAGAGCTCTAAACTATTTTTTGTTGCCATATCAATCGACATATAATCATTGTTAACACGACTCTTGGGATTTTGAAGTTTTGGTTTTTTTCCAATTTGGGTCAAGTCAATATAACTTAGAAGACCACCTAATGCACAAATTTGTTCATCTTCCATAATACCAAGGCCATCCACTTGATTCAAATCATACATTTCTTTTATAGATCTTTCTGATAGGTATTTGTCGTAGTATCTTGATGATAATTCTGAAATCTTAAAATTATAATTATTAATATTTAAATTTTTTCGAGCATCTTTTGAGAGGACAATTTCTTTTGGATTTATTGAGGATAATTCATTATTTAATTCATCACAATTGGCGCAAGAATAGAATGTTTCTCCGGTAGATATATCACACCACGCCAGACCAATCTTATTGTTATTAAAAAAAATAGATAAGAGAAAATTATTATTTTTAGCATCAAGTAGATTATCATCAGTGATAGTTCCTGAAGTTATAATTCTAGTTATCTTTCTTTCTACTATTTGTTTGTTATTTTGATCAATCTGATTATTGGATTGTTGACAAATGGCAACTTTATTTCCACTTTTAATTAATTTTGGTAAATATTGATCAATAGCTGAAATTGGGATACCACACATGGGTATTTCTACACCATTCTGATAACCTCTTTTTGTAAGTGTAATTCCTAATATTGGAGAGGCTTGAATTGCATCATCAAAGAACATTTCATAGAAATCACCCATTTGATAAAATACAATATGATCTGGATAAGAATTTTTTATATTTTTATATTGCATCATCATAGGAGTTAGATGCGGTTTTTCAGTTGAAGAAGCTTTTTCTTTTTGGTTTATCATCTGAAAATTTCTTATCTCATTATTATAATTTATTTAATTGTAAATTTATCTACAAATCTTTTTTCAACTTTATTACGAGGCATTACAACAAAAACATCTATTGTACCGAATTGTTTATCTATTACAGCTCCATCGCCAATGTAAGCACCAAGTCTCAAATATCCCTTTAAAAGAGGAGGCATTTTTTTAAGAGCTTCTCTAGAATCAATTTGGTCTTTATTGATCATATTCATATTAACAAATCTTGACGAATTAGCGCGGACTCGCCATTCATCTGGAGCTAAAGAATTATGATACAAGAAGCTTAATGGTAGGGCTATTTCTTTTGGATCAGTTGCCTGGAAGCTAGCACACCCAATCATTACATCAAAATTATTTTCTTCTATATAAGTCCAAACTCCCTGCCATAGAAATTCAATAGTTGATTTCTTTCTGTATGTTTTTAAGACACAAGATCTTCCCAATTCTAAGAATTTTTTATTAGGATGTTTTTCAAGAAGTGGGGCAAGATTATATTCATCTTGACTATAAAATCCGCCATTTATTTCTGCATCACGTTGCGGTAATAATCTATAGGTTCCAACAACATTTTCTCTTTTCTTCCCTATTAATAAAACACCCTTTTTTTTATTTGAGTGATCAATTACCAGCATATGATCACAAATCTTATCAAATGTATCTCTATCCCTTCTTGTAAATCTTGTGAGGAGGCTTGGATTTGCTGATAATTCTTTGTAAAAAACTCTAAATCTGAGTTGCTGCGCTGCTCTAATTTCCTGTTTTGTTTTAGCTAACCTTGTTTCTAGATTTACATTTTGAGGTTCTCTATTGAATCGAAGCTTGATTGATAGTTTTTGTTTATTGTATTTTACAGAAATATATTTTTTGATTTTTTGATTTATATTAGCCATATTTACATTTTACATTATATAGTCTGACTGGGAAAAACATTAGTTGATTTTACTTTCTATTTCATCCCAAAAGATTGTAGTGAGATCATTACCAGTTAGATTGTATATTTCTCTAATTCCGGTTGGAGACGTAACATTTATTTCGGTAATTAAATTATCAATTACATCAATTCCTACAAAAAATAATCCAAAATCTATGAGATCTTTTGATATAGCTGAACATATTTTTTTCTCATATTCAGAAATTTCTGTTATTACTGCCTGCCCACCAACATGCATATTGGATCTAATTTCTCCACTCTTAGGGATTCTATTTATTGCACCAGCAATTTTACCATTGATTAGTATTATTCTTTTATCACCAAACTCAACTTTTGGAATGAATTTTTGTAGTATGAATTGTTCTTCGCTTACTTGCATAAAATAGTCAACAATTGATTGAAAATTCTTATCATTTTTGTCAGAATAAAAAACACCTGACCCACCATTGCCATATAATGGTTTTATAACAAATTGATCATATTTTTCCTTAAAATGCATAATTTCATTTATATTTCTTGTAATTAGAGTTGGAGGCATAAATTGCTTATAATTATTAACAAATAGCTTTTCAGGACAATTGCGAACATAAAATGGATCATTTATAATAAGCACTTTATTTCTAATTGTTTCAAGCAAATGAGTGGCCGTTATGTAGCTCATATTAAATGGAGGATCTTGCCGCATCAATATGACATCATATTTTTCAAGCCTTACTTTATTGATCTGGGCAATTTTTATAATTTCACTAGGGTTTTCTTGCATTTTAATTTTAAAAGCATCTACATACAAAATTCCATCATCTAATGTAAGCATATCTGGCGTATAGAAATCAATTGAGTAATTCCTTTTTTGCGCCTCTATAAGTAATGCATATGTACTGTCACCAGAAAGATTTAGTTTTTCAATAGGGTCCATTTGAACAATGATTTTCATATTATAATTCTTAGGTTTGAGATATTATTAGGAATTATTTTTTAATTTTAGATATATGTCATATACAGTTTTTTTGGAAACATCATATTTCATATGAATGATATTTGTAATTTCTTTTACTGGCAAATCATTTATTAATTTTTTTCTATCATCTTCAAGCTCAATCATATTGATTGGATTTTTTATAATATCACTAGAGTTAAATAATAAAACAATTTCTCCCTTAAATGGCTTCTCACAAATTTTTTTTATGAAAATATCTATTTCTTGTGCAATAACCTCCTCATGGATCTTTGTGATTTCTCTAGTAATAACAATTTTGATATTGCCGAAGTATTGTTTTAAATCTAGAAGAGTTTTATTTAATTTTTTTGCGGTTTCAAAAATTACAATAGTCGCGTCTAATGATTTAATTTTTTCAAATTCTAGTTTTCTTTTGGAATTTGTAACAGGAAGAAATCCAGTAAAATATATTTTATTTGATGGTAATCCGGATAGAACTACAGACGAAACCAATGCTGATGGACCGGGGATAACATTTACTGGAATATTTTGATCCATACAATCTCGAACAAGCTTATATCCAGGATCAGATATTAGAGGTGTCCCTGCATCTGATAGCAATCCAATACTGGAGTTATTTTCTATTTCACCTATTATATTTTTCCGAGATTTTTCGTTGCTGAAATCATTATATTTTGATAAGGATTTATTAATATTATATCGGGTTAATAGTTTTTTTGTAACACGTGTATCTTCGCAATAAATTTTATCCAAGCACTTTAATATTCTTAGAGCTCGCAGTGAAATATCTTCTAAATTACCTATAGGAGTAGATATAATATATAACCCCGCAGGTAGATTGTCTTCTAAGTTAAATTCCATAATAATTTTCAGTTTTTAATCTATAATGCAAGTTCTGATATTATGTGGTCACTAATTATACTTCCCTTACTTGTGATCTGTAAATAATTTGTATTCTTATCCATTCTGATATAGCCATCTATCGTTAAAGACTCTATTTTTTCTTTATCCAGATAACCTCCAAGATTAATATATTTATTAATATCCATACCTTTAGATGTTCTCATAGACATCAAAATATATTCATCGCGGATATGTTCCTGCGTTAATTCTTGTTTTTCAATGTAAGAAAAACCAGATTTCCTCATATAATGTTCCCATTTTTGTGGATCATATTCATTAACAATGGAAATTCTTTGATTATCTTGGTTTTCAATACGCGAATGAGAGCCAGGACCAACGCCTATCCATTCTCCACTATTCCAATAATTAAGATTATGAACTGACTCGTGACCTCGTTTAGAAAAATTTGATATCTCATATTTAAAAAGAGAATAATTTTTGCATAATAACTCTGTTATCAAATATAGCTCCCTAGATAATTCTTCATCAGGTAAAATTAATTTTCCAGATCTAAATAATTTTTCAAACATAGTATCTGGTTCGATTGTTAGCTGATAAAGAGATATATGATGAGTATCAAGCGCAAGAGCTTGAATAAGTTCTTTTTCCCATTCCTTTTTCTTTTGTCCCGGTCTGCAATAAATAAGGTCTAGGGATATTGACTTAAAATATTGATGGGCTGTTTCAATTGCAGAAATAGCTTCTTTAGATGTATGATTTCTTCCAAGATTCTTTAAGGCCTTATCATTCAAGGATTGAACTCCAATCGAAACTCTATTTATTCCAAAATCTGAATAATGACGGAATTTATCCGACTCTACACTAGTCGGATTTGCTTCAAGGGTGATCTCAATTGGATTTTCAAAATTAAATCTTTTCGCAATATGATTTAAAATATTATAAATAACAGATGGCTCCATCAGAGACGGTGTTCCACCTCCAAAGAAAACTGATAAAACACTTTTCTCACTCATTATATCACTATAATAATCGAGCTCTTTCTTAATTAGAGTTGTATATTTATTTTGATCAATTTTTTCTTTTGAAATGTGACTATTAAAGTCACAATAAGGACATTTTGACAAACAATAAGGCCAATGTATGTATATGCTAAATTTTGATCTCATTTTACTATTCATTAGGTAAATATTTGGCCAGTTTTGAGAAGGCTTTTGCTCTATGCGATAGACCTACTTTATCAATTGACCAAGAATGTTTTTCATTAGAAGTTAGTTCTCCAAATGTTTTATCCATTCCATCTGGTAAGAACATGGCGTCATACCCAAAGCCATGTCTACCTCTTGGTGGCCAAACTATTTTTCCTTCAATTTTTCCAATGAAATATTCATGATTTCCATTTGGATAATAAAGGCATAACGCGCATATGAATCTTGCACGTCTTTCATTATCTGAGAAGGCGCTCATCTCTTCAAGCATCCTATTGATTTTCGACATGGCAAATGCAAAATCTTTTTTAGGACCTGCCCAACGGGCAGAATATATTCCCGGCTTTCCATCAAGAGAGTCCACTTCAATTCCTGAGTCATCAGATAATGATACAATTTTGGATAATTCTGCCGCTGATTTTGCTTTTATGAGAGCATTTTCTTCAAATGATTTTCCATCTTCAACCGGCTCTGGTAATCCTAAATCTTTTGATGAAATAATTTTAATTTTAAAAAAATCCAGCAACTCTTTAAATTCAGATATTTTACCCTCGTTATGACTTGCAATTAATAATTTCTTTTCATTAAAGTTTATCATTTTACAGAAATTGCATCCTTTTGAACCTGAAATATTTGATTAGATGTTTTTTTTGCTATATCAAGCATCTTAATAAGCTCTTCTGTAGTAAATATTTTTTGTTCAGCTGTTGACTGAACTTCAATAAGATCAAAATTCTTTGTAAAAACAAAGTTTGCGTCAACATCAGCCGAAGAGTCTTCTTCATAGTCTAAATCAATAATTATTTCACTATCTAATATACCACATGATATAGCTGCAATTTGTGATTGTAGGGGATTTCTTTTTATCAGACCATATTTCATCATTTTCTGAATACAAAGGTTGAGAACGACCCAGCCTCCTGTAATTGAAGCAGTTCTTGTTCCTCCATCTGCTTGAATTACATCACAATCAATAAGAATTTGTTTTTCGTTCATTTGGGTTAAATCTAAAGAGGCCCTTAGACTTCTTCCAATTAATCTTTGAATTTCTTGGGTACGCCCGGATTGTTTTCCAGATTTTGCTTCTCTGAACATCCTCTCATTTGTGGATCTTGGCAGCATTCCATATTCAGCGGTTAGCCAACCTTTTCCTGAACCTCTTAACCAAATTGGGGTTCTATCATCAATTGTGGCTGTACAAATAACCTTTGTATCCCCAATCTCAATCATGCAGGAACCATCAGCATTTTTTACAATATCTGTTTTAATCTTAAGGGGTCTAATATCAGCATTTCCTCTTTTGTAGCTTCTCATGTATGCCTCTTGCATTTAAGTTATATTTTTTATTAATATAAGGTATAACATTTAACAATAAAAACAGAAAGATAAAGAAAACTCAAAATGATTCATTCTAAATCAAATATTCTTCAATTAGATAATAGGTCACGAGATGTTTTTAAAAAAATAGTAGAGGAATATCTAACCATAGGAACTCCTATTGGATCAAAAACTGTTTCGATGATGGAGGATATAAACTTATCATCTGCCTCAATCAGGAATATCATGCATGATCTTGAATCTCTTGGATTAATATATTCACCTCATATAAGCTCAGGTAGAATACCAACAGAGGGGGGGCTCAGACTTTTTGTTGATGCAATGCTTGAGATTGGAAATCTTACAGATGTTGATCAAGCCGTTATAAAAGAACAAACTATTTTAAATAATATAACCGTTGAAGACGCCCTTACCAAAGCAAGCGAAATGTTATCTGGTTTAACTAATTGTGCGGGGGTTGTATCAGTTAATAAAGATACAAAATCTATTAAACATATTGAATTTGTATCTTTAGAAAAGGGAAAGATATTAGTAATACTTGTTGATGAAGAAGGAAATGTTGAAAATAGGATAGTTAATAATTCTGAACGACTGACTGCTTCAAGCCTAGCTACTGCTAGTAATTATCTGAACCATCATATGAGAGGGTTCACTTTGCAGGAAGCGATTCAAAAAATTGAAGTAGATTTAATATACAAAGAAAATGAAATTGATAAGGAAACGGCTAACCTGCTAACTCAAGGATTAGCTATTTGGAGTAATTCCAATTATAAAAAAGAAGATAGAATATTAATAGTTAAGGGAGCTTCTAAGCTTATAGCTAATATTGAAGCTACAGATGACCTAGAGAGAATAAGGCATTTATTTCAAGATTTAGAAAACAAGCAGGAGATAATGGAAGTTTTAGGACTTGCGGAAAAAGCTGAAGGGGTAAGAATATTTATTGGTTCAGAAAATAAATTATTTTCTTTATCAGGCTCCTCTATGATAGTTGCACCATATCAGAATGAAAAACAGCAGGTAGTTGGTGTACTTGGAGTAATTGGCCCAACTAGGATGAATTATGGTAGAATTATACCCATGGTTAACTATACCGCTGAACTGATGAAAAAAATTTTGGGGTAAAACTAGAAACATATTAAATTTATACTATATTATTTGATATAAACTACTTAGGAGAATCGATTTTACATGAGCAGCAATCAAGATAAAAAAATAAATCAAGAAACAAAAAAACATTCAAAAGAAAGTTCTATTGAAAAAAATGAAAAGTCATCAATCGAAGACAATGAAGATGAAAGTGCAATTAATTTAGATAAGAATGATGAGGGGCATACGAAAGAGATCAGTCTTCAAGAACAATTAGACGAAGCAAATGATAGAGTATTAAGGATGGCAGCTGAAATGGAAAATTTAAGAAAAAGAAGCTTCCGCGAAAAAGAAGATGCAATTAAATATTCAACAACAAAATTTTCAAGAGATATTATAACAGTTGCTGATGATTTAGAAAGAGCCTTAGAAAGTACTAAGGACGCTGATTTACAGCAAGACCAAAATACAAAAAATCTTATTGAGGGTATTGAAATTACCATGAAATCCCTAAAACAAATCCTCAATAGGAATGGAATTGAACGCTTTGATCCCCTTGGAGAAAAATTTGATCCTACTCAACATGAGGCTATGTTTGAAATACCTGATAAAGAAAAAGAAAATGGAATAATTGTTCATCTAGTGGAACCGGGATATAGAATTAGTGATAGAATTCTTAGACCTGCAAGAGTTGGTGTCAGTAAGTCAAATACACAAAAAAATAGTTAAAATTTATTCATATTATATAATAATAGTATGATAGAAATAGATAAAAAAAAATCAGTTAATTTTTCTGAGATAATCAAATTAAATCTTACAGATTTCAGAAACCATGATTTCACATCAATCACCACAAATAATAGATTCATCTCGCTTGTTGGGGAGAATGGATCAGGTAAGACTAATATACTCGAAGCGATTTCAATGTTTACTTCAGGAAGAGGGTTGAGGGGGGCTCAATTATCAGATCAATCAAATACAAATGGTAAGGGTGGTTGGTCAGTTTTTATGGAAATAAAGTCACATCATGGTAAGACTAAATTAGGAACTGGTATTAGTGATTTAGAAATTTCAAATGGCAAAAATAGACAATGCAGAATAGATGGTAAATCAATAAAAAGTCCAAAATTATTTGGAAATAATATAGGTATTATTTGGCTAACACCTCAGATGGATAGACTTTTTATTGGCTCAAGAAGTGATAGACGAAAATTTTTTGATAAATTAATTTCTCTAATTGAACCTACTCATTCAGATAACATTAAGAATTATGAAAGAATTATCACTCAGAGAAATAAGGTCTTATATAATTTAGATAGTTTATCAAGTGTATGGTTAGATAATCTTGAAAAGCAACTTGCAAAAATATCAATAAGTATATTGCTATCAAGGCAAATAGCAGTAAATCAAATAAATAAAATAATGGATGCTGATGTTAAAAATAATCTATTTCCATCATCTAAAATTATTATGCGAGAAGAATTGGATACTCTATCTAAAGATATTTCAATATCTGAAATGGAAGATAGTTATATTAAAATTTTATATAGGAGTCGTAAGAAAGATAAAATTACTTATAAAACAAATATTGGACCTCACCGAACAGATTTTACTCTTTTTTATAAAAAAAATAAAATGTATGCAGAAAATTGTTCAACAGGCGAACAAAAAAATCTGCTTATATCACTAATATTAGCAGAATCTAGGGTTTATCAGGAAAACAATAATGGGATTTCACCAGTATTACTATTGGATGAAGTTACGGCCCATCTTGATCAGGAAAGAATTTGTAATCTTTTTGATCAGATTTCTGAATTAGGTTCTCAGACTTGGTTAACAGGTACGACAAGTGATTTATTTTGTTATATTCAATCTAAAGCAGACTTTTTTGATATTAATAATGGAAAACTAACGCAGATAAAGCCCTAACTTATTAAAAACTTGCAGAATCACGTTTTTTTTTATCTAATGAAAATTATAAACAATACACGTACAACCATTCATGAATGAAATAAATTCCGAACAAAATAACGATTATGATGCAGGTTCAATCAAAGTACTTAAAGGATTAGATGCTGTAAGAAAAAGACCTGGTATGTATATTGGTGATACCGATGATGGATCTGGACTTCACCATATGGTATACGAAGTGGTTGATAATTCTATTGATGAAGCCTTGGCGGGTCATTGTGATAAAGTTGATGTATTATTAAATCCAGATGGATCTATAACAGTTATTGATAACGGTAGGGGAATTCCGACCGATATTCACGAAGGAGAGGGAATTTCAGCTGCTGAGGTTATTATGACGCAACTTCATGCTGGCGGAAAATTTGACCAGAATTCATATAAAGTATCTGGTGGATTGCACGGGGTAGGTGTATCTGTTGTTAACGCTCTCTCATCATATTTAAAGCTAAGAATATACCGAAATAATAATACCTACGAAATGATATTCAAGGATGGTGCCCCGGAAGAAAGTCTAAAAGTAGTTGGGGAATGTGAGAAAGAAATGTCTGGTACAGAAATAACTTTTTACCCATCTGATAAAATTTTTACAAATATAAAATTTATTTTCCAAACTTTAGAACACAGGCTAAGAGAATTAGCCTTTCTAAATTCAGGAGTAGAAATAAACTTAACGGATAATAGAGGCGTAGATAAAAAATCAGTAAGTATGAATTACACCGGTGGTTTAGAAGAATTTGTTAAGTACCTAGATAAATCAAAGCAATTATTAATTGAAAACCCAATAAATCTAAAACTAGAGAAGGAAGGTTTGTCTGTTGAGATATCCATGTGTTGGAATGATAGTTATCACGAAAATATTCTTTGTTTTACAAATAATATTCCTCAAAGAGACGGCGGAACTCATTTAGCTGGTTTCAGGGCGGGATTAACCAGAACGATTAATAATTATGCTGGAAAAATTAACCACGCAAAAAGAGATAAAATACAAATTACAGGTGAAGATGCAAGAGAAGGCATGACCTGCGTTTTATCAGTAAAACTTCCAGACCCTAAATTTTCTAGCCAAACAAAAGATAAATTAGTTTCTTCAGAGATTAGGCCAGTTGTTGAAAGTTGTGTTAATGATGTATTAGGTAGTTGGTTTGAAGAACATCCCAATGAAGCCAAAAATATTATTTCAAAAATAATTGAGGCTGCTTTTGCGAGAGAGGCAGCTAGGAAAGCACGAGAGCTAACAAGAAGAAAGGGAGTCTTAGACATCTCTAATCTTCCAGGTAAACTTGCTGATTGTATTGAAAGAGATCCTGCTAAGTCAGAGCTCTTCATTGTTGAGGGTGACTCTGCTGGTGGATCAGCAAAACAAGGAAGGAACAGAGATTGCCAAGCTGTTTTGCCATTAAGAGGGAAGATATTGAATGTAGAACGTGCAAGATTTGATAGAATGCTTTCATCCAATGAAATTGGAACTCTTATTACAGCATTGGGAACAGGTATTGGGAAAGAAGAGTTTGATATTTCTAAGTTGAAATATCATAAGATTATAATAATGACGGATGCTGATGTTGATGGAGCTCATATTAGAACATTGCTTCTAACGTTTTTTTATCGTTGGATGCGACCACTAATAGATGGTGGTTACTTATATATAGCACAACCTCCTCTTTATAAAGTAAGTAAGAATAGATCAGAGAGATACATAAAAGTAGACAAAGAACTCGAACAATATCTTATTGAGACAGGACTTGATAATGTAACTTACCAGAGTGGTTCTGGTTCTGAACATAGCGCGAATGATCTGAAAGAAATTCTTAAAATATCAAGTCTGGTACGCAGTATTTTAGTTCAAGTAAACCATAAATATCCTAAATTTATTATTGAGGAATGTGCGATTGCTGGTGCTCTTGATCATCAGTTATATAATAATAAGAAATATGCAGAAGAAACAGCAGCATATATTTCAAAAAGATTGAATAATAAAGGACACTCAATTGATATGGGAAATAGTTGGACAGGAAGCACCAATGATAGCAATGATTTAATGTTTGAAAGAGAAAATAGAGGTGTTAAGGAGAGTTATATAATAGATAAACAATTTATGTTCTCTTCTGACGCTATCGGATTGAATGATTTATCATCTAAGCTTCAAGAGGTATTTATTAAACCAGGAACTCTTAAATTGAAGGATATTGAAGAGGTTATTTACAGCCCTACAGAATTATTTGAAAAGGTACTAAATAATGGAAGAAAAGGAGCCTCTATTCAAAGATACAAAGGCTTGGGTGAAATGAATCCTGAACAATTATGGGAAACAACTTTAGATCCAGATATGAGGACATTATTGCAAGTAAAAGTACAAGAAGCAGATGAGGCAAGTAACTTATTTACACGCTTGATGGGAGATGATGTTGAGCCTCGAAGAGAATTTATTCAAGAGAATGCACTTAAAGTTGCAAATTTAGACACCTGATTTTGCCTGAATTTTATATTTGTATGTAACCTTGGGTAAAATTATGGAGCCTAACAGCTCTATTTTTCTGAATATGAACTAATTCACCTGTCTGAATACCAGCCTTATGATCCCTTGTGATTATGTTCGGCTGAATAACAACTGTCATATTCTCTTTGAATTTAAAATCAGGATAATGACTTGCAGGACGGCTCTTAGTGCCAATAACAGGATCTAGATATCCTCCTCCATATCCATGTATTAGATCATCCCATATTGAGAAGCTTCCATCTTCAATTGTTGAAGATATATCATTTATTTCATCAATAGATGTCCCATCTTTTAAAATTGAAAAGATACTTTTAAACACTTCATCTCCAACAGCATGCAATTCAGAATAAAGTGTATTCATTTTTTTAAAACCTATACTTCTCAGTACCTGTCCAGGATAATTCCAGAAATGAGAACTAATTTCTGTAGTTATAATATCATCTTTTGTGATTGTTTTGTTTGAAGTGTATTGATATGGAACACAATTATCTGGATGATCCATATTTGTAATACCAAAAAAATTGATTATCTTATGTCCTCCATGTTTGAGATATCCTGACTGAGTTATTTGAGACATTTCGTGCTCGTTTAGCCCAGGCTTTAGGTTGGTAGTTAAGCTACTAATACCTTCATCTGTTAATGCTGCTGCAATTTTTAACCAAGACAATTCTTCATCACTTTTTATAGATCTCATCAAATTATAATCAGAAAATACATCAATTACTTTGATATTCTTTTCTTGAATTTGCTTTATATAACTATATGGGAGTCTGCCAATAATGCCTATGGTACTATCTTTTCCAAGGCTATCAATCATTTTGGGAAAGATTTTTTGTGATAACATTCTCTCCCCCCAATAAAGATTCGTACTCTCATTAATAAGTGTCTCTGCCATTGGTAAATGATTATAATGCTCAACATAGAGATTTATTTTCTCACCAGAATTAATTTCAGCAAGGGCCTCTTGAGTGGTGTGCCAACCTGTAAAATACTGCATGGCACTCCCAGAACCTATAGCCTCATATATTATAATCTTATCTAATTTTTTTTGATTTAAAATATCTTCAAGTAAAGCAATTCTTCTTTTATATTCATTTTCAGAAAAGAGTGGATATTTAGTATTTAAAATTTCCTTACTTTTATCATCTAAATTTTGAATAAAGTAACCATTAATCATGTTATTGCCTTCTTGATTTAATATTACGAAAGACCATATAATAGCTTTCCAGCAACAGGAAGTTTAGCTCTCATAATTCTACCGTTCATAGAGTCAGTAATATATAATGTTTTTCTATCTGGACCACCAAAAGCTGTATTAGTCATTAAACTATGATTATCAGTATAAATTAAATGCGTTGGAAGGCAATTATTATCAAATCTCCATACGCCAACTCCTAGATGATTTACAATCATACCATCTTCGGAATCCATTTCAAGTCCATCAGGTCCTGCATGACCTCCAGATAATTGGATAGCCACACCACTTTTACTAACGCTATTATCCGCCATTAGTGGAAGACGCCATATTTGTTGAGATCTTGTAATGGCAACATATACTTGATTTTCTGAATTATTAACAGTTATACCGTTTGGGCTTGGGGCGTTTGTTACAAGTTTATGTAATTCACCATTTTTTGTTAATCTAAAGACTCTACCAGTTGGATCAATTATACCTGTTTGCCCTTGATCGGTAAAATATAAGTCTCCATTGGATGTAAAATGTAGATCATTTAAACCTTTAAAACCTTCAGAATACATTGAACCTATTATGGGTTCTATTTTTCCAGAATTAATATCTAATTTCATTAAACCTTGTTTATAACAAGCAATATAAGCAGATCCGTCTTTATGAAATTTTAGACCATTTGGCCATCCATCATATTCACAAACTATATTCCATTCTCCATCAGGAGTTATTTTAAAAACTCTACCAAAAGGGATATCTGTTACATATAAATTTCCACTTCTATCAAACGAAGGTCCTTCAAGGAATTGATTTACTTTCGCTCCTTGTCTGTTTGGATTAGACCAAGCTGTTTGTTTTGTTTCTCTAAATTTTTCAGGCAGTTCAGTAAATATTTCAGCTTTTATTAGTTCTGGTTGTTTAAATGGATTTAACATCGAATTTCCTCGTGATATATAAATATTTTTGATTAACTATAACAAGTACCATATAAAATATTTTTGATAATACATAGATTTATTTTTGTACATATATAAAATAAAACAAAAATTGTGCATGAAAATAAAACTTTAGGAGAATAAAATGAATAAAAAAGACACTTCAAATAATTTAGGGAACCTAATTTTTGATCATATCGCTCATGCAGTTCCAAATATTGAAGAGGCAATTATCCAATATCAAAAAACTTTTGGTACCATTGCATCTGAAGTAAGAGTCATAGAGAAACAAAAGATAAAGATGGCTCTCATATCAATTGGTAATATAAAAATTGAGCTAATGGAACCGTTAGACGATAAATCGCCTATTGCAAAATTTCTTCATAAGAATCCAAAAGGTGGCTTGCATCATTACTGTTTATCTGTAGAGGATGTAAATGAGTTCTATAAGATACAGAAAAATAATGGAATTAATATTTTATCAGAGCCATTTTCAGGTTATCACGGGAGAAATTTATATTTTATTCATCCAAATCAGATTTGTGGGGCATTAATTGAGGTTGAAGAGCACGAAAAATAATGATAGTTTTCGGCAAGAACATTTACAAATAACATAAATAGAGGCGTATCATGACAAAAGCAGGTGGAGATTATAAAGAAGTTTTATTTGAAATTAAAAATAAGGTTGCATGGGTATCTATTAATAGACCGGATGTTAGAAATGCTTTTAGGGAACAAACACTTGATGAGTTAACGCATGCGGTTCTCTCTACTAGGAATGATCCATCTATTGTATGTGTTGTAATTAATGGAGTTGGTGATAAAGCCTTTTCAGCGGGAGGAGATTTTCATGCTATGATGAGGTTAGATTGGGAAAATGCAGCTCATTGGAATGATAGGATGTTAGCGCTTGCAATGGCAATACGAGGTATTCCAATTCCAGTTGTGGCGTCAGTTCATGGATATTGCATGGGTGGTGGTCACGAATTAGCTCTTTGGTGTGATTTGGTAATAGCCGCAGATGATGCAGTATTTGGTCAAAGTGGAGCTGTTGTTGGTGCTTGCCCTACTGTAGGCGCAACCCAGTATTTACCACAATTAATTGGCTCAAGGTTAGCAAAAGAAATGATATTCATGGCAAGAAGATTTACAGCGCAGGAAGCGGTAACTATTGGGTTAATAAACAAAGTTGTACCAAAAGGTAAATTGGAAGAAGAAACTCAAAAGTGGTGTGAGGGTCTTATAGAGAGAAGTGGACAGACAATAAGACAGACAAAGAAATCACTTAATCATGATTCAGATACACTATATGCAAGTTGGCAACATGGTATGGAATTATTGGCTCATGTTTGGGGTTCGGAAGAGTCTATGGAAGGAATGAATGCTTTTCTTGAAAAAAGAAAACCAGATTTCCAGCAATTTCGTGAAAAAAGAAAAAATAACGTTGAGTCTTACTTGGATGGTCTTGAAAATGATGAAAATGAAAAATCATGACAATAGAAAGAAAGCAAATTAATGAAATTTGAACAAAAAGGTCCTTTAAGTGGTGTCAGAGTTCTCGATTTAAGTAGAATTTTGGCAGGTCCATTTTGTACAATGAACCTCGGTGACATGGGGGCTGAGATTATTAAAATTGAACAGCCTGGGAAGGGAGATGATACTAGATCTTGGGGGCCGCCATTCGCTGGAAGCGAAGCAGCCTATTTTCTTGGTATAAATAGAAATAAGAAAAGTGTAACCTTAAATCTAAAATCAGATCATGGTATAGAAATATTAAAAAAATTGTTAAAAGAATCAGATGTTTTGATTGAGAACTTTAAATTTGGAACTTTAGATAAATTTGGTATTACCGATGAATGGAGAAAAAAAGAAGCACCACAATTAATTCATTGCCAAATAACCGGATATGGAGGGAAAGGCCCTCGGGGGGAAAGACCTGGATATGATTTCCTGCTTCAGGCTGAGAGCGGCTTGATGAGCATTACTGGCGAGGAAAATGGAGATCCAATAAAAGTCGGGGTAGCATTGGTGGATGTATGTACGGGTATGAATGCAACTATAGCAATATTAGGTGCTTTAAATTCAAGAAATACTAGTGGTGAAGGTCAGAGAGTTGAGACAAGCTTATATGCAACTAGCATATCTATGCTTGTGAATGTTGCTGCAAATCATCTTGTGAGTGGAAAACCAGCAAGGAGATTCGGTAATGGTCATCCAAATATTGTTCCATACAGAACTTTTGAAGCAATAGATGGGAGTATTGCTATTGCTGTCGGGAATGATGTACAATTTGAGAAATTTTCCGTATGTTTAGATAAAAAAGAATGGTCAACGGATAATAGATTTATAAAAAATGCGGATCGAGTGATAAATAGGGATGCAATTGATAAAGAAATTCAAAATGTTATTGAAACAAAAACTGTAAAAGAATGGTTAGAACAACTATTGAAATCTAATATTCCAGCAAGTGCAGTCAATTCTGTTGAAAGTGCATTATCGGATGAGCAGACTATAGCGAATGATATGGTAGTTGAGATAGAGCATTCTCAGGCAGGAAAATTAAAGATGCTAGGCGTTCCATATAGATTTTCAAATACACCTGCTCAAATCAAAAAAGCTCCACCTCTTTTGGGTGAAGACAATAATGAAATCCTAGAGTCGCTTGGATATGATGCGGAGAAAATTAAAGAGCTTAGATCAAAGGAAATAATTTAAATAAATCTATTTTATGATTGAAAAAATTTCAAATATAACCGAGGCAATAAAGAAAAATATAAACGATAATGACACAATCTTTATTGGTGGATTTGGTCATTTAATTCCTTTCTACTTAACTCATGAATTAATTAGACAAAATAAAGCTGATCTTACAATTTGTAGATCGGGTGCTGATATTTTGTTTGATCAATTGATTGCGTCAAAGATAATTAAAAAAGTAATATTTGGTTATATTGGGAATCCATCAGTTGGATTATCACACTCATTTAATAGAGCTTATAAGTCAGATATAATTGAAGTTGAGGAGTGGACAAATCAATCTATGATACTCAGACTTCATGCCGCTAGAATGGGGGTTAGCTATTTACCCTCGAAAATTCTACAGATTGGAGATAAACCATCTAATATTAATTATTTGAAATCCACTATTTGTCCTTATACAGGTGATTTATATTCCGCCATACCATCGCTAAAACCTGATGTTGCACTGATCCATGCTCAGCATGCAGATAAATATGGAAATATTCAAATGTGGGGTATTGATGGTGATACCATTGAAGGTGCTCTAGCTTCTGATAAGATAATTGTTAGTGTTGAAAAAATTATTAACAATGAAAAGCTAAAAGAACACCCTGAGATGACAGTTATACCAGCTCATAGAGTTACAAGCGTAATTGAGTTGCCATGGGGAGCATATCCATCTTATGTATCAGGTTATTATTCTAGAGATGATGATCATTATATGGAATATGATCAGATCTCAAGAGATGAAGAAAAGCTATTAGACTATCTTGATGAATGGGTTCATTCATCAAAAACTCTTAAGGAGTATCAAGAAATGATCGGAAAAGAAAGATGCAATAGTCTTGAGAAAGGTCAGTGTGGTAAAAAATGACTCAAAATAATTACAAAGATATTACAATAAACAAACGTATAGCAATGATTGCAGCAAGTGAGCTTGTGGGGTATAGATCTTGTTTTGTTGGAATTGGTATTCCATCAGATGCTGCTTGTCTAGCAAAGATTACTGTAGAAAAGAATCTCAATTTAATTTATGAATCAGGCGCCATCGGTGCATTTCCGCATACAAAATCATATTCCACAGGTAGTCCCTCTATAGCTCATGGAGCTGAGATGATTACAGATAGTTTATCTGTATTTTCAGAATTACAGGCTGGAAGAATTGAAGTGGGACTTCTCTCTGCGGCTCAGATTGATAAATACGGGAATTTAAATTCAACCGTAATTGGTTCTTATGATAATCCAAAAGTTAGAATGGTAGGATCAGGTGGAGCCCATGACATTGCTTGTTTGATTCCAAACTTATTTACCTTAATGCCTCATGAACCGAGAAGATTTGTTGATAAGGTAGATTTTGTTACAAGCCCCGGATCTGGTTTAGAACTAGATAAACTAAGAAGTAAATATAAATTGGGTAGAGGTCCATCTTTACTCATAACAGATAGAGCAAAATTTAAAATGAGTGTAGATGGATGGTATTTACATAGTATATTAAAAGATTTTTCTTACGAGGATGCTATTGAAGGGTTGCCTTGGAATCTTAAGCCGCCAGCATCAGAGCCGATTATAATTAACCAGGATATTATTTCATCTTTGGACGCAATTAATTAGTGATTTCTTTAATGCTAAGGATTGTCTTTTCAATAATTATGTCAGCATCTTTTTCAGTTAAGCATAGTGCAGGTGCAAATCCAAGTGTATCCCCGGATGGCATTGCCCGTGCCAAAATTCCATTTTTTGCCATTATAGAAGCTAATTCTTGTGCGAATTGACCTTGTTTATCAAAAAACTTTCTATCTTTTTTGTCTTTAACAAACTCTAATGCAGACAATAATCCAGCCGATCTTATATCCCCAATAAGATGATGATCAGATAGTTTTTCAATAAGCTTGTTATTGAAATAATTAGCAATTAAATGACCGCTATCAATCAAATTCTTATTATCAATTAAATTGAGATTAGCAACGGCTGCAGCACAAGATATTGGATGGGCAGAATAGGTACTACCATGGTTTAATGCACCATATTGATCTGTACCATCTATTATAACTTGTGAGATTTTATCTGATATTATTGAGCCAGAAAGAGGGCTATAAGCTGATGTGACACCTTTTGCTATTGTTATCATATCGGCTTCAATATCATAGTATTCAACTCCAAACATTTTTCCTAATCTACCAAAAGCGGTTATTACCTCATCCGCAATAAAGGCAATATCGTATTTTTTAAGTATTTTTGAAATTATGGACCAATAGTTTTTTGGAGGGGGGACAAGTCCACCATTTCCCATTACTGGCTCAGCTATAAATCCTGCAATTGTATCAGGATTTTCATTGATTATCATCTCCTCTAACTTTTCACCGCACATTTGAGAAAAGTCATTTTCAGTTTGATCAAGATTATTTCGGTGAAAATAGTGTGCAGCCTCTGTATGGATAATTCCACTTATTGGAAGATCAAAATTTTTATGATAATTTTTCATCCCAGTTAAACTGCCAGTCAATATGCCGGCACCATGATAACCACCTATTCTTGAAATAATTTTCTTCTTCTTACTCTTTCCTATCAAATTATTATAATGCCAGAGTAATTTGATATTTGTCTCATTAGCATCCGAACCTGTAAGACCAAAGTAAATCTTTTTCATATTATTGGGAGATCGATCAATTATCATATCAGATAATTTTATAGATGCTTCAGTTGCATTTCCATAATATGAATGATAGTAGGCTAGTTGCGATGCTTGTTTTTTGATTGCATCTATTATTTCTTTCCTACCATAGCCCACATTTACACAGTAAAGCCCTGCAAATGCATCAATATATTCTTTACCAGTCGAATCTTTTATACGAACTCCCGATGCAGATTCCATTATTCTATTAGGGATCTCTCCCCTCTCAAATTTTCCAAGGTGAGTTAAAGGATGAATAAAATTTTTTCTGTCTAATTTTTCGTATGATTCGTTATTCATGGCTAATAATAATTTAATATTTTAATGTATGTGAATTTTATATACTAGTATGACTATTATTAATATTCAATAAGAAGATAATACATTTATAAAAGTTAAATATATGAATATTTTTGATAAAATTGCATTAGAAAATAAAAATAAAGACTTTTAGTTATTTAGTGTGAGTAGTGATTAATCAACTTTAGGGATTATTAGGGATATGTTGATTTAATAGCTTAATTGAGTTGAGATTTATACACTATATATATCAATTACTCACACAACATTATAACGAATACAATTTTCAGAAGGATCACTTCTTTTAAATATTTTTTCCTTCACCATGAACATGTTTTGCAATATTTCTGGCTGGAGATTTTCCATTTATATCTACTCCAAGAGGCGACCAAGTGCATATATTAGTTGTCTGTGTCCAAATTGTTTTTGCTTCACCTGGTACAAAAAATTCCACAAAATCACATGCACTATCTTTTGTATAGAACCAGTGTTTTTCGTTCTCAAAATTGTAAAGTAGGTCAAATTTATTTAACTCAAACTCGGCACCATCTAGGACCGCCATTACATTACCACTAGTTATAAATTGATAATGTTCTCCTCCGACATGGAAATGTTCTGGGCAAGAAGTGGAAATAGGATATCTAATTAATTCACCCTTAACGCTATTAGTTCCAGCTAATGTTTCTGATATAAGATAGACTCTTTTTCGATCGTCATGCTCAGATTTTAAGATAGGCTCATTCCCCCAATTTATAAATCTCAGATCACTCTCAAATTTATTATCTACATGATCTTCGTGGACTTTATAATTGGGTATCCGAGTTATGATGAAAGTTGACCCTTTAGGAGAATCCAGATTAATATTTTGAGATCCTTTGATAAAAATAATTTTACCTTCGTCAACCCTTCTGCCAGGAATATATGTATTTGGGAAGTAAGTATCTATTTTTCCAGATAGTGATTGTATCCAAGTTATATCATTTTCATTATTATTAAAATCTAGCGAAGATTTTGGAGACATTTCATAATAATCTATGATAATTCTATTATCATTTAGATTTTCTGCGCTTAATATCTTTTTGCATTTAATCCCACTCTTAATATTTAAAAAATTTATATCTGAAAATTTCTTTATTATTGGCATCTATCTAATCCTATTTACATTTCACCATAAATAAGGATATAATTTTTTTAAATATCAGTAAACCTAATTAAATAAAAATCATTTTTATCTGGTATTTAATGAACTAATTTTGAAAATTTCTATATTGTAGAATAATGACAACTGAATTAAAATATACACTTATTTTTTATCTTATTTTCTTTGTTTCAGGATTTATTTTTCATAGAATAAATTCCAGAAAGAGTGCATTAAAATCAGAGTCCTTTATCTTGAATAAGATAGCATCAGTTTCAGGTATTATATTAATAATTTCATTTGCCTGCGGTATTACAATGACTGTAATAACTATAACTAAATTTTTAGGTTAGGCGCATCATATGTCATTCAGACCTATAACTACAATATCTAAGCCCATATCTGTTATTGAAGGTGCGGGGGTATCACTTGATAGAGTATTTGGTTTCAAAGATCCAGAAAACCATGATCCATTCTTATTACTTGATGATTTTAGGAACGATGACCCAGAAAAATATATGGCAGGATTTCCATGGCACCCACATAGAGGAATAGAAACAATCACATATGTATTAGAAGGAACTGTTGATCATAAAGATAGTCTCGGTAACACTGGTTTATTAGGTGGTGGTGATGTGCAATGGATGACTGCAGGATCAGGAATTATGCATCAGGAAATGCCAAAAGGGAATGAAAAGGGTCAAATGCATGGTTTTCAACTATGGGCAAACCTTCCATCCGAAAAGAAGATGGTTGAACCTCGTTATCAAGATATCAACTCCTCAGATATTCCTCTATTAGAAGATGATGATGGGTCTAAAATAAGAGTTATAACTGGAGATTATAAAGGGATTTTCGGGCCAGCACATGGAATTGCTGCAGAGCCTCAATTTTTAGATGTTTATATTCCACCTAACACAACGAAAGTTCTACAAATTGACACATATAAAAGTACATTTGCGTACATATTTAATGGGCAAGGACATTTCCAATACTCATCGGACCCAATTGGTGTAAAAGTTGAGAAAGAATTAGATGGAAAAGAAATAAATATAAGAGATTTATCAGGAGATAAGACATTGATCTACTTTGATCAGGGTGAATTGGTTAAGTTACAAACTTTTGAATCTGGGGTAAGATTTTTACTTATTTCAGGAAAGGCAATTAGAGAACCGATAGCTTGGCACGGACCTATAGTGATGAACTCAAGAGATGAGCTAGTTCAGGCAATGCAGGATTTAAAAACAGGAAATTTTATTAAATAAGATTATATTTAAAATTAAAGTTAGGAGAAAAACATGGATAAAAATAAACTATTTGTAAAAGGGGGCTGTCCCTTTTCCTATAAATTTATTATTTTTTTGAATGAGATTGGTCACTTGGATGATTTTGAAATAAATGTTGCTCATGCTGACGAAGAGTCTTATGAACAAATTACTATGTATATTTTTGAAAAATCAGGACAAAAAGCAAGTTTTCCAATAGTTGAAACAAACAATGGAATATTTATAGCGGGTTCTGATGAATTGATAGAGCACTTCTCGGGAGTGTATAATAAATCTAGAGATGAAATAGATATGTTAAAATACTGGGAGACTAATATGATGCCTAGAATGAGGAATATAATGAAGCAGCTCAGGGAAGCTAAAGAAAAAATAGTAAACAAAAATTAAAAATAGTAGATAGGTATTTTATTGATTCTTAGCGAGAGTATAGATATTTACTGTGAAAGATTATCATCAGATATCTTTGCGGAGCCTATAAATTTTATTACTAACATTGCATTTATACTTTCATTTACTTTGTTATATAGACAATATAAGCAAAAAACTTTTTACTCTAAAATAATAAAGAGATATACCTTCCTTCTTATTGGCTTGACATTATTTATTGGTATTGGAAGTTTTTTATTCCATCTTTATGGTACGCTATTGTCAGCTATAGCTGATGTTATCCCTATCATGGTATTTATTATTCTATATTTATATCTATCCATCAGAGTTTATCTAGATCAAAGCAAAAAAATAAGTATATATTCTTTAGTAGCCTTCTTAATTTTGAATTTCCTCCTCGCCTTCAATGGTATAGAAGAAATTTCATCATATATAATGGCTTTATTTGCAATGCTATTAATTTCTTTTTTGTCTTACAAAAAAAAAGAATATGATATCTCACTCGGTCTATTAATGGCCTCTTTTCTTTTTGCTATTTCTTTATTATTTAGGCAGATAGACTTATTATCGTGTACTCATCTTGCTATTGGGACACACTGGTTATGGCATATATTGAATTCAATTTTATTATATATGTTGGTAATATTATTCATGGATAGAAAATTAAAATAAGTCATATTATCTTTGATATGGCGTTATAATAAATATAGGAAATGTATATATGAAGAGAAGTTTATTTTTAAATATTAGAAATCATAGAATTTTTCAAACATTTGTTGTATTTGCAATTATTTTGTCAGCTCTTTTAGTTGGAGCATCGACCTATAATATTCCCATTCAGATATTTTTTATACTTCATTTTTTAGACGCCCTGATAACTGTTTTTTTTGTAATAGAGATTTCAATTAGATTTTTTGCTGAGGAAAAAAAAATATTATTTTTCAAAGAGGGATGGAATATTTTTGATACAATTATAGTTCTTGCTTCAATTATTCCAGCTGGACCTAATTCTTCAATCCTAGTATTAAGATTGTTAAGAATATTCCGAGTTTTAAGATTAATATCTGCAATTCCAGAGTTAAAAGAATTAATAGAAGCTCTTTTGAAATCGATTAAGAGGGTATTTTATGTTTCTCTTCTTTTATTCATAATAGTATATGTCTATGCATCATTTGGAAGTATATTATTCGCTCAATCAGACCCATCCCGATGGGGAGATCTTGGTATTTCAATGATTACTCTTGTTCAGGTCTTAACACTCTCAAGCTGGGAGAATGTAATGTTGCCGATGCAGGATTTGCATTGGTGGGCCTGGATTTACTTTTATAGTTTTGTAGCAATTGGTTCCATAACTATTTTAAATCTAATCATTGCTGTATTAGTAGATGTAGTTGCTAATAACAAATCTAAAGAATAGAAAATTAATCTATATGTTATTGGAATACGTTTATTTACTATAGGCTTAGGAGTTATCACAATGAAGGTTTATTATAATGAAAAATGCTCTGTATGTAGATTAGAAATAGAGCATTATAAAAAACAAAATAACAAAGAAATTAAATGGGTGGATATACATGAAAGCTCAAGTGTAAATTCACTAAATACGAACAAAAGAGAGCTTGTTCGGCGTTTGCATGTTCAGGATAATGAAACAGTTTATATTGGAGTGGATGCCTTCAAAGTTTTATGGTCAAAGATGGAAAATTATAAATTTCTGGCTAGGCTATTAGATATTAAAATAATTTATAAAGCTGCATATTATCTTTATGAATTAGTGTCATATTTTTTATATATAAAAAACCATAGGCATATAAATGATTAAAAATCTTCCTCAAAAGATCTGTCTGACATGCAAAAGACCTTTTGATTGGAGAAAGAAATGGAAACTTAATTGGTTGAATGTTAAGTACTGTTCAAAGAAGTGTAGCAGCAAGAAGAAATAAACCATTTATTTAATTTTAAATACAAGAATAAATATCAAATATCTTTGAGCTCTTATCATGATATTATCCTATAAAGTTAAACATCTAAATGGTGGAGCCAGGGGGGCTCGAACCCCCGACCTCTTCGCTGCCAGCGAAGCGCTCTCCCAGCTGAGCTATGGCCCCTTTTTTCCAACATAGCATAGTTGAGGATTGTTATGTTTACAACAAGAATGCACGAAGTAAGCATTGTCACCATTTCTATAACCATAGTTTTCTATATATATCTTAATTAGTTTTCCTTTTTACAATAATTTGGTAAGGGTAATTTTTTCGATTTATATGTTTCATACATTTCATATTTACCATCTGAGTAATATTCACAGTCTCTTGCACAATGATTTTCAACAATTAGCTTTTGAAGATTTACACTTGAATCTTGAACGTTAATATAGCAAATACCAACAAATCTATCGTATGTTTTATCACCTGTTAATTCACAGGTTACGGAATCTGTTTTTTTTAGAATTACCTCTACTAATTCTTTGCAATATATATATGAAGAATGCCCTCTCTCGGCTGCAGAAATACCATTTAATCTTATTTTTTTATCACAAACTTTTATGGTATCTGCGTCAATAACTCTTACATTATTCGATGGACATGAAATATCATTTGCAAAACTTGTGTTATAACTAATTGAAGTAATAATTAAGGAAATAATTAATCTAAACATTTCTAAATCTCTTTAATGGTTTACAAATTTAGTTATAATATTAGAGATAATATTTAATTTATATCAAAAATGATCAAAATAGAACGTGTAAAAACTATTATACAAGTATTGGATAGAATCTATCCAAATCCTCCAATACCATTAGACCATAAGAATATATTTGAACTTTTAATATCGGTGCTTTTAAGTGCTCAATGTACAGACATTAGAGTTAATCAAGTGACGCCTTATTTATTCAAATTAGCTGATAACCCTCTTGATATGTGTAAGGTTGAGCTAGATGATATATATAATATTATTCGTCCTTGTGGTTTAGCTCCACAGAAATCTAGTGCAATAAAAGATTTATCGGAGATATTAATCAGAGATTATGAAGGTGAAGTTCCAAAAACTTATAAGGAACTTGAGATATTGCCTGGTGTTGGACATAAAACTGCATCAGTTGTTATGTCCCAGGGGCATGGGTATCCCGCATTTCCAGTCGATACTCACATCCACAGATTAGCTCAGCGTTGGGGATTAACAAACGGAAATAATGTAATCCAAACTGAAAAGGATCTTAAAAAACTATTTCCAATGGAATTATGGAATAAACTACATCTGCAAATCATCTTTTATGGTCGTGAATATTGCAAAGCTAGATCTTGTTATGGTATTGAATGCGAGATTTGTAAAATATGTTATTCCAAAAGAACAAACCCAATAATTGTCAAGAAACCATAGTGAATAAATAATCTTTCTTAATTATTGAATCGTTTAACCTATACATATTATTTTAAATAAAAGGATAAAAATCATAATGCGTACATTTTTTAGCACTCTTATAATCTTACTTTTTACTTATATTCCAACAAATGCAGAAACATATAATATAGATATGTTAAATAAAAGAGATGATGGTCAGAAGATGGTCTTCTCTGAGGATGTCCTTCATGTCACAATGGGTGATACTGTTATTTGGCTACCAACATCTAAAGGTCATAATGTAGAATTTGTTGTCGGACCTGATAATGCTGAGCTTCCAAAAAAATCTTCAAAAGTAAATAAGGAATTCTCTTTTGTATTTACAGAGCCAGGAATTTATTTGTATCAATGCTCTCCACACAAGAGTATGGGTATGATTGCTTTTGTGGTAGTTGATAATAATACCCATAATATTGAGGTTGTAAAATCAACAAGGGTATTTGGAAAAAGTAAAAAAAAGCTCGAAGAACTAATATCTAATCTATAGTATGTTTACTTATAAATAAATAATCATAATAAATTACATGTCCCTACTAAAATGAAGAATGTTGCTATAATTGGAGCTGGCATATCAGGGTTAGCCCTCGCAAACAAAATAAAAGACTTCTCAAATGTTACAATTTTTGAGAAGTCAAGAGGCTTAGGTGGTAGGGTTGCTACTAGAAGAGTTAATCAATTTAACTTTGATCACGGAGCTCAGTTTTTCAAAGCAAAAGAAGAAGAATTTAAAGACTACATTAGACCAATGATTGAAAAAGGAATTATTGATACTTGGCGTGCCCGTTTTATTGAAATTGAAGATGGTACTATCATAAACCGACGTGTTTGGGGAGAAGACCCAGCTAATTATATTGGTATCCCATCTATGAGTTCAATAGGGAAATTTATGGCAGAGGGTTTAAATGTAAAACTTTCTGAAAAAATAGGCAAAGCTGAGAAAAATAATTCTTGGGAGCTATTTAGTGAAGAGGATGCTTCCAAAGGGAAATTTGATTGGGTTATTTCAACAATTCCCCCATTACAATGCATAGAATTATTCCCAAGCATAAAAAGTATATATAGAAATATTGAAAGTCATAAAATGATGGCCTGTTATTCGCTCATGCTTGGATTTGATAAGGATATCAACATAGACTTCGATGCGGCTCTAATAAAAGGTACGGATATTAGCTGGATTTCTTGTAATTCATCCAAACAAGGCAGAGGAGATAATTATACAATTTTAGCTCATTCGACGAATAAATGGGCAACTGAGAATATTGATCAAGAAAGAGGTTGGGTTAAGAATTATTTATGTGAAGAATTATCTAAAATTATTGAAAGAGATATGAGTAAGGCAAGTTATATTGGATTACAAGGATGGCGCTACGCAAATATTGAAAAACAAAATGGACAAGATTTTTTCATAGATAAAAAGCAAAATATAGCATTTTGTGGAGACTGGTTTATTCAAGGTCGTATTGAGTCAGCTTACATAAGTGGCGCCCGTCTTGGCGAGGAGCTTCTAGCAGAGCTTGTTTAGCTAAGCGTTGTTCCAGTAATTTAATAATTTAGGGAAAGCCTCTCTCCCATTTTTTTCTCTTTGGATTGCGGTAATATCGCCCCAATCATAAATAGCTTTCTTATAGGCAGGTCTTGAAATAATTCTATCATACCAATTATCAAGATGAGTCATATCTTTCCAGAGTGGTCTCATCATAAATGATTCTAGTCGATGTAAATAAACAACAAAAGCTATATCAGATAGTGAATAATTAGGACCAGAAAGCCAAAGATTTTCTTTTAGGTGTTCATTCATTTCTTTTAAGAGGGATTTGAATTCTATAACTGCTTCTTCTAGAAGCGGTGATTCAATACCCAGCTCTATATTAATTTGATCATTTTTCTTTCGAACCTTATCTCTCATTTCTTTGTAGTATTTTTTAACTTGGTTTGGGTCTTTCTTTTGTAAAATATGTCTATTAACTAAACAAACACCAATAGTTCTGCTGGCAACATGTATCCCTTCATCAATTTTTCGAATCCATAATCTCATTTGTGCTAGGTCTTTTGGTGCTTGAGGTCTTAAACTAGGCTCTCCTCGATATTTATCTTCTAGATATTCGATTATAACTAGTGACTCAGGTATAGCTACATTATCATCAATAATAACGGGCACTAGACCTTTGGGATTTAATTGGTAGAAATTTTTTGGAAGTTGATCAATATCTCCTAATGCTGTATCGACAATTACACTTTCCCATGAAATCTGCTTTTCTTCTAAATAAAGACGTACTCTCTGTGCAGCACTTGTTCTATCATAATGGAAGAGTGTAAGCATATTTATAGCTCATCAAGATCTTTAGAGGGGGTGTTTAAATTGATAGTAATATTTTTTCTTTGAGTAAAACTATCAAGCATTCCTTCGAGAGAAAATTCTCTTCCTAACCCAGATTGTTTATAACCACCATATGAATGTCCAGTTGCCTGACCCAGGCCTTGGTTTACTTGAACCCAACCAGATTCTATTGCATGTGCTGCGTTAATACCTCTTGTTATATCTCTAGTCCAAACATAAGCGGCTAAACCATAATGACTATCATTAGCCATCTTTATAACCTCTTCTTCATCATCCCATGGGATTGCAACGAGAACGGGACCAAATATTTCTTCTTTAGCTAACCTCCATTCATTTGAAGTATTCCTAAAAATAGTTGGTATAGTATAATAACCTTCACTTAATGGGCCAGTTTCGGGAGGCAATCCTCCACAAATAACCTCGGTATTTTTATTATTTAATCCATCTTCGATATAGTCACATACTTTTGTATATTGTTTGTTATTAATAATTGTACCCATATCCGTTTTTTCATCAAGTGGATCGCCAATTATAAGATTATCGAGTTTTTCTTTTAAATTACCTACAAAATTATCAAAAATTTTCCGATGTAGGAAAAGTCGAGAACCTGCTGTACAAGACTGGCTTTGCCGGGTAAACCTCATGGCTGCAATAATACCATCTACCGTCCATTCTTCATTCACATCAGGATAGACTATTGAGGGGCTTTTTCCACCTAATTCCAGAGAAACTGGAAGAATTCTTTCAGCAGCAGCCTTCATTATAATTTTTCCAACAGCTGTTGAACCAGTAAAAGATAATTTATTTATTAAGGGATGATATGCAAGTGGTTCACCACACTCACTACCTGTCCCAGTAATTAAATTTAGTACACCTGGGGGGATATATTTTTGGCATATTTCTGCAACCTTAAGTATAGCTAGGGGGGCATCTTCTGCAGCTTTCATAACTAAGGTGTTCCCACTACATAGGGCTGGAGCAATTTTACAAGCCCCTAACATGACAGGGGCATTCCATGGAATTATTGCGCCCACTACACCAAGAGGTTCTCGTCTTGTGTAGCTTAGAACATGTTCTCCTAATGGTATGGTCTCACCTTTTAATTCTGAAGATAGTCCGCCAAAATATCTAAATATATCAACCACAAGGTTCATCTCAGGGCCTGCTTGCGTTCTGATTGCATTACCAGTTTCTTTAGCAATTATTTTAGCTATTTCTTCCTTATTTTCTTCTATATCATCAGCAATTTTAAGTAATATTTTACCTCTTTCTTTTGGCATAACTTTGTACCAACTTTTAAAAGCTTTTTTTGAAGATTTAACTGCTATATCAACATCTTCTTCTCTACCTCTGGGAACAGTTGCAAAGATGGTTTTATTTGAAGGGCATTCAATTTTTATTCTTTCCCCATCTTTACTATCTACAAACTCACCATCAATTATCATTTTATAGTCTGTAATTTTTTCAACCATTTTTTACCCTTTATTATAAATTGCTTTTTTAATCATATACAAACACATCATTTATAGTCAATCATTCACTCCATAGCTTCACATATATTATCTATACAATTCATCTTGATCACTTCTTTATTATTAGAATTATATATATATCTTAAACCATTCATTTTACCTTCACTATAGGTAACCTCTGATCTTTTTGTTGCATCTAAATTATAAAATTTCCAAAGCCCCTCTTTTAGACCATCCTGATATTTTCCTTCATACCAAGTAACGTTTGTAAGATCCCAAATACATAAACTATTTCCTGTAAAGGGGGTTTCTGATCCTCTTAAATAAAACACACCTTTTCGAGTCAATCCATCTAAGTCATCACATATTGTTTTTGTAGATATTATCAGATATATCGCAAAGCTAATTAATATTAGAATAAGGATTGTTAATTTATTCTGTATTATTAAACTCAATATTCCACAAGCTCATCATCAATAAAAAGCCAAAGATACCAGGTGGCGACAGTTCTGTATGGCCTCCAGCATTCGGATATTTCAATTATTTTTTCAAGTTGTGCGACTTTACTTAATTGATGAAGATCATATACATTTTTGATTGCATTCAAGAGGCCAATATCTTTCATGGGTAGTATATCTGGTTTCATAGCATAAAATATTAAAAACATTTCGATTGTCCACGAACCTATACCTTTTATTTTTATAAAATTATTTTTAATATCATCAATAGATGCCTTTTGAAGATATAGATCAGAAGTAAGATTTGGATTTTGTATAAAGAATTCAGATATATTAAAAATATAATCAACTTTTTGGCGAGATAGCCCCGCGCTTTTTAAAGTATCTTTTTCAAAACTTACGATTATTTCTGGTTTCAATTTAAAATCAATTTTAGATAATAATTTATTATAAACACTTTCTGCAGCCTTTACTGAAATTTGTTGACCAATGATTGCCTTAATAATTGTTGCAAAAGCATTTTGTTTTGTAGTTAATATTTTATTTTGATTTTTTTCTATGATTTTCTTAAGTATTGGATCTGATAGACTTAATTTCAGAATTGCATCGTTCCAATATATTGGCTGCATAGATCAAAACCTACAAATTATTCATCTTCAGATTTGGGTTTTATAATTAATTCAGGATCCTCTATATCATCTTCTTCAACAAGGAAATCGTCATCACCAATTAAAGATTCATCACCCTCGATTTCAGGGATATCTATTTCACCATCCTTAATCAATTCATCCTCATTTTCTTCATCAATTATGTCTTCATCATCCATAAGTATTGGGTTATCTTCATCTTCAATAACACCGTCCTCTATACTAGCATCAAGTGAATCAACATTGGCTGCATCTTTATTTATATTTTCATCCTTATCAATATTTGGTTTCTTTTTTAATACCAAAGGCTCATATTGATTTCCAGTAACAGTATCAATTATAGCCACTCCACATTCTGGGCATGTTAATTCTTTTTTATTTAAATCATAAAATTTTATACCGCAGTCTTTGCATGTATGTTTTTTTCCTAGTTCGCTTTTAGCCACTTCTAAACCCTTTTTCTATTCTATTTGTATGTAGTATCTATTGTTATATAATAAAAAGTAGTATTATAATATCTATTCCTATATACACATGATCATGAAAATAAACAACAAAAATAATGCTGTACTTATCAAACGCTCCCCTTTCTTAGCAGGGACAATTAATACCCCAAGTGATAAATCAATTTCACACAGATGTTTAATATTAGGAGCACTTTGTATAGGGGAAACAAAGATTCAAAATCTTCTCTCATCCGAGGATATTAGAGCAACTATCTATGCATTGAGAGAATTTGGAGCAAAAATCATTGAAGACAAAGAAAAAAACTTGGTTACTGTCCATGGCGTTGGTATAGGAGGGCTATTCCAACCTAAAAAAAATATTTATTTAGGTAATTCTGGAACTTCAGCGAGATTATTAATGGGTTTAATTTCTAGTAATCCAGTTGAAGTTGAATTTGAAGGAGATAAATCTCTCTCCACTCGGCCAATGGGTAGAGTCATCGAGCCACTATCTGAGATGGGATTAGAGATTTTAAATGGGAACTCCGGTAAATTGCCCATTAGATTAAGAGGTTCTAGCCTACCTATCCCAATAAATCACAAGCTGAAAGTTCCATCAGCGCAAGTAAAATCAGCATTGATGTTTTCTGCCTTAAATATAAAGGGGAAATCAATTATAACAGAGCCAATAAGAACCCGTGATCATACAGAAAGATTATTTAAGTTATTTGGTGCTAATATAAATATTATAAAAAATAACGATGGACAGAATATAATAGAGATTATTGGTGAGAAGAAGCTTTCCCCTCAAGAATTGGATATCCCCGGGGACCCAAGCTCGGCAGCTTTTTTAATTGTTGCTGGACTTATAGCATCAAAATCAAAACTGTTTATTAATAATATAATGCTAAATCCTACTAGGTCATTATTTATTGATTATTTGATAAAAATGGGAGGCAATATAGAATTCAAAAAAAAATATATAAAATGTGGTGAAGAGGTATGCGATATTGAAGTTACGTCTAGTAAATTGAAGGCTATTAAGATTCCAAAAGAAGTCGCACCATCATTGATTGATGAATACCTAATTTTATCTGTTGCGGCCGCTTATGCAAAAGGTGAAAGTCGATTTTGTGGTTTATCGGAGTTAAGAGTAAAAGAAAGTAATAGATTTAATGCAATTCAGGACCTATTAAACCAATCAGGCGTGAGCTGCAGAGAAGAAGGAGACGACCTTCTTATAAAGTCTAATGAGATTGTTCTTGGTGGTTCAAATATAAGAACTAATCTTGATCATCGGGTTGCAATGGCAGCAATGATTTTAGGATTGAATGCTAAAAATGAGATAAATATTGATGATATCTCTCCTATTTCAACAAGCTTTCCTAATTTTGAAGAAATTTATAGTAAAATAGGTGGAGTTTATAAATATATATGAGAAAAATGATTATTGCTATAGATGGTCCTGCCGCAAGTGGAAAGGGGACTATTGGAAAAAGAATTGCTGAATATCTAAAACTTCCATATTTAGATTCTGGCAGCTTATATAGATTAGTTGCACATAATATTATAGAAAATAATATTGATCCATATGATATAGATAATATTGTTAAACAGACAAGAGAAATTAATTTTAGTACCCAAAGATTACTTGGTGTTAGGGCTAACGAAGTCTCAAATATAGCATCCATAATCTCGCAGTATCAGGAAATTAGGGATCATCTTATTGATTACCAGAGAAATTTTGCGACACATGGAGCTGTGGTTGATGGAAGGGATATAGGGACGATCATTTTTCCTAATGCAGATTTCAAATTCTATATAACAGCTTCATTGGATGAACGCGCAGAAAGAAGATATTTACAATATAAAATAGACAACATCAAAATAGATAGAAATATTATTAAAAATGATATAAATAATAGGGATCAAAGAGATATCAATAGAAAAGTAGCTCCCTTGAAATGCGCAAAGGATGCATTGGAAATTGATACTACTAAAATGAAAATTGATGATGTAATTGACTTTATTGTAAAATACATACATAAAGGAATGAAAATTCGATAAATAACTGGAGATTTTGAATATATGACAAAAAATGATTTAGATAAATTAAATCCAAGTGTAGATGATTTTGCTGCCCTTCTCGAAGAAAGCCTTAGTAAAATAAATCTTGAAGAGGGAAAGGTTGTAACAGGAAAAGTATCTGCAATTGAAAATGATTTTGTGATTGTTGATGTTGGTCTAAAAACTGAGGGTAGAATTCCCTTCAGAGAATTCAAAACTTCAGCTGGTATGAATGTCCCAAATGCTGGAGATACAATAGATGTTTATCTTGATAGAGTAGAAAATTCTGTTGGGGAAGCTGTTCTTAGCCGAGAAAAAGCTCAAAGACAAGAAAGTTGGAATAATTTAGAGAAACTCCATGCTGATGGAGTTAAAGTTGAAGGGATTATTTTTGGTCGTGTTAAAGGTGGATTTACCGTTGATTTAGATGGAGCAATTGCATTTCTTCCAGGTAGCCAAGTTGATGTAAAGCCAGTTAGAGATGTCGGCAGTATGCTTAATGTATTACAGCCATTTCAGATCCTAAAAATGGATAAAAAAAGAGGTAATATTGTTGTATCAAGAAGAGCTATAATTGAAGAAACAAAGGGCGAGCATAGCAAAGAGTTGGTGGACTCTCTGAAAGAGGGTCAAACTTTGGATGGCATTGTAAAAAATATTACAGATTATGGTGCTTTTATTGATATGGGTGGAATGGATGGATTGCTACATGTAACAGATATTTCATGGAAAAGAGTTTCTCATCCTACAGATCTTCTAAAAATTGGTCAATCTGTAAAAGTTCAAATAATAAAAATAAATCCTGAAAGTAAAAGGGTTAGCCTAGGTATGAAGCAGTTAGAAGTAGATCCTTGGGTAAATATGTCTGATAAATATCCGGTAAATACTAAGCTAAAAGGAAATGTAACAAATATTACAGATTATGGTGCTTTCGTTGAGATAGAACCTGGTATCGAAGGTCTTACTCATGTATCTGAAATGAGTTGGACAAAGAAGAATATTCACCCTGGTAAAATAGTCTCAAGCTCTCAGGAAGTAGAGGTTGTAATTCTAGAAATTGACTTTGAAAAAAGAAGAATATCCCTTGGAATGAAACAATGTGTTGAAAATCCATGGGCTAAATTTGCTGAATCTTTCCCTACTGGATCAATTGTAAATGGAGAAGTAAAGAATTCGACAGAATTTGGTTTATTTATTGGTTTAGAAGGTGATCTTGATGGAATGATTCATCTATCAGACCTTGATTGGAATGAAAGACCAGAAATTTCTATAGAAAAATACCAAAAAGGGCAGATGATTGATGTTAAGGTTTTGGATATAGATGTTGAAAAGGAAAGAATTAGTTTAGGTGTAAAACAACTATCCGATGATCCATATTCTGGTCTCAAACAGATTAAGAAAGGTGATGTCGTTACGTGCCATATTACTCATATAAGAGATGGCGGATTAGATGTTACTATTGGTAAAGAGGGGATGCCATCATCTATTAAAAGATCAGATCTATCCGTGGACAAATCAGAGCAGAGACCAGAAAGATTTGCTGTAGGTGAAATGGTTGATGCAAAAGTAATGCAAATTGATCCAAAGAATAACAAGATAACTCTATCAATTAAGAGTTTGCAAATAGCAGAAGAAAAAGAAGCTGTAGAACAATATGGTTCTGCTGACTCAGGGGCATCACTAGGAGATATCCTTGGTGAAGCTCTAAATTTGGGTAGCGAAAATAATTCATCAGTTGAAAGTCAAAAAGAAACTGTTAAAAAAGCCACTTCTGCAAAGAAATCAGAAAATAAGGATGAAGAACAAAAAGACATAGATAATTCTGAAGAGAATAAAGAATAACATATCTTTGCTCTAGATAGCAAATTAGTCAATGTCTTACAAGAAGGAATGTTTATTAGTAAGATGTTAGATGATTTTTAAGAATAAAACAGATTTTATGCCATATAGGAGAAAACTATTTATATGGCGAACTATATCAGTGATTTCTCTATTAGCTATTACATACCTTTTATTTAATAATTCTGAAAATACCCTCACAAAGAAACCTCATATTGCAAAGTATAACATTACAGGTTTATTGGTTGATGCAGATGAAATATTAGAGGATCTTGAAAAATTAGAATTTGACGAAAATGTAAGAGCAATTATTATTTCAATTGAAAGTCCAGGTGGTACTACAGTCAGCGCAGAGGAAATATATTTAAAACTACGATCAATTTCTTCGACAAAGCCTACAACTGCAATAATGAGAAACATGGCAACATCTGGTGCATATCTAATATCTTTGGGTACAGATCAAATATTTGCTAGAGAGAATACAATTACGGGATCAATAGGGGTTATATTCCAATGGGCGAGAATTGATGAGGGTCTTGCAAAAATTGGGATAAGGATGAATGAAATAAAGAGTGGAAAATTAAAAGCAGAACCTGATCTTTTTGGAGAAATTGATGAAAAAACACAAAAAGTAACACAAGAAATTATAGATGACACATTTAGATGGTTTATTAGAATTGTAAAAGAGAGAAGGAATCTAGAACAAAATCAAGTAAAGATAGTTTCCGATGGTAGAATCTTTACTGGAAGACAGGCGCATGGAATAGAATTAATTGACCAAATTGGTGGAGAAAGAGAAGCCAAATTTTGGTTAATAGAAAACAAAGATATTGATCCTGATCTCATAATTTTAGATTATGAAATTCCAAATAATATAAGTTTTATTGAACTAAGTGTTGCAAAAATAATGGATTATTTTAATATACGAACATCGTATTCCGATCGTTTACAAAAGAATCTTTCATTGATAGGTCTTGACGGTTTGGTATCAATTTGGCATCATCCATAATTAATGGTTCTAGGGAAATAATGACAAAATCAGAGTTAATAGATCAATTGGCAAAAGAATACCCCCATTTATATCATAGAGATATAGAAAAGGTGGTGGATGTATTTTATAATTCTATAGCTGAAGCCCTCTCACAAGGGCAGAGGGTGGAAATAAGAGGTTTTGGTGCTTTCTCAATCAAAAATAGGAGCCCAAGAATTGGAAGAAATCCTAAGAACGGAGAAAGAGTTGAAGTCCCAAGTAAGAAATCAATTTATTATAAGCCAGGGAAAGAGCTCAAGGAACGTATTAATAAAAATAGATAATTATAATTTAGGTATCTTCATTTGAAATTTAAAGATAAAAATGCTATATTCTGTGCCTTAGATACGAAAGATACAGACCTTGCAATATCTTTTATAAAATCTATCAAAGATTACATTGATGGAGTTAAAATTGGAATGGAAGCTTTCTATTCTATGGGTTTAGAAGGTTATCTAAGAATTCAAGATCTTAATCTTCCAATTTTCCTAGATTTAAAACTTCATGATATACCAAATACAGTAAACTCAGCAATTAAATCATTATTGCCACTTAACCCGTATATGCTAAATGTACATGTTAGTGGCGGTGGTGAAATGTTGAGATCAGCGAAGCAGGCGATTGAAGACTCATATGGAGAAAAGCCTCTATTAGTTGGTGTTACCATATTGACAAGTATGAATGAGGATAGTTTTAAAGAACAGGGTCTGCAATTAAATATTGAAACCCAAGTAGTTAATTTATCAAAATTAGCTGTGAAAAATGGACTTAATGGAGTTGTTTGTAGCCCACATGAGGCTAAAAAAGTCAAAGATGAGTGTGGGAAAGATTTTCTAACTATAGTTCCTGGGATAAGGCCTGAAAGTTTTCAATCACAAGACCAAAAAAGAATAATGACACCAAAAGAAGCAGTAAATAATGGAGCGGATATATTAATTATAGGGCGTCCTTTGACTAAAGCAAAAGATCCTATTACTGCAGCAAAAGAAATCCGAAAAAGTATTGAAAATAATGACCATTAAAATCAAAATATGTGGGTTAAAAGAGAAATCGAATATTGATGCGTGTATAGAGAATTCTGCAGATATGATAGGATTTGTTTTTTATCCTCAGAGTCCTAGAAATATTAATACTAATCAAGCTCGTATTTTAAATAAAGAATATTCAAGTTTAATAGAAATTGTTGCATTAGTTGTCAATGCAAGTCATGAACTGATTGATGATATTATTACAAATGTAGGGATAAGAACGATTCAATTTCATGGTAATGAAGATGTTGATTATCTTGAGTCATTAAAGAAAAAGTTTGATATTAAAATTATAAAAGTGATAACTCTCTCTAGTAATATCACATCTAAGACAATTAATATGTATGATGATATAGTAGACTATTATCTTTTTGATACACCGCCACCAGATTCTTCTAATCGACCTGGGGGAAATGGTCTTGTCTTCGATTGGAATTTAATTAATAAATTAAATATAAATAAGGAATGGATTTTATCAGGAGGCTTAACTCCATATAATATTAAAGAAGCTATTGAAAGTACAGGAGCAAATATTGTGGATGTATCTTCAGGTGTGGAGAATGAAACGGGTAAAAAGGATAACGATTTGATAACAAATTTTATATATAATGCTAAAAATTAGTTAAGTGTATTAGAAAATGACAAGTAATATAAATTCTTATAAATCAGGCCCTGATCAGGACGGTAGGTTTGGTATCTTTGGAGGAAGATTTGTTGCTGAAACACTTATGCCACTGATTTTGGATCTTGAAAAAGCCTATGATAAAGCAAAAAATGATTCAAGTTTTAATGACGAGCTTCTCTATCTAAACAAGTATTATACTGGACGTCCGAGTCCACTATACTATGCGGAGCGTTTAACGGGACACTTAAATGGTGCAAAAATATATTTTAAAAGAGATGAGCTTAATCATACTGGAAGTCACAAGATAAATAACTGTCTAGGACAAATACTTCTAGCTAAGAGAATGAGAAAGACAAGGATTATTGCAGAAACTGGCGCTGGTCAACATGGTGTTGCTGTAGCTACTGTTGCTGCAAGATTTGGTATACCTTGCGTAATCTATATGGGCGCCAAGGATGTGGAAAGACAGAAGCCAAATGTATTTAGAATGAAACTACTTGGCGCAAAGGTTATTCCTGTAAATTCTGGAAATTCTACACTAAAAGATGCAATGAATGAAGCGCTTCGAGATTGGGTTGCTAACGTTGAGGATACTTTTTATATAATTGGGACTGTTGCTGGCCCACATCCTTACCCTGAAATGGTAAGAAATTTTCAATCAGTTATAGGTAATGAAACAAAAGAACAAATACTTAACCAAGAGGGAAGATTACCGGATCACTTGATTGCTTGTATTGGCGGTGGATCGAACGCAATGGGTCTTTTTTATCCATTTCTAGATGATATTAATGTTAAAATTACGGGTGTTGAAGCCGGTGGATTGGGACTGGAAGGTGATAAGCATTGTGCTAGTTTAACAGCAGGTAGGCCAGGTGTATTACATGGTAATAGAACATATCTGCTTCAAGATGACGATGGACAGATAAAAGAAGGACATTCAATATCTGCTGGGTTGGACTACCCTGGCATTGGTCCTGAGCATTCTTGGCTAAAAGATAGTGGAAGAGTTGAATATGTATCGATTACAGATAGTGAAGCTATTAATGCTTTCCAATTATGTACAAAAATTGAAGGTATAATTCCTGCATTAGAACCAGCTCATGCAATTGCACATATTATGAAGATTTCCTCAAAATTATCTAAAGAAAAGATCATCATAATGAATTTATGTGGAAGAGGTGATAAAGATATATTCACAGTTGCAGAACATTTAAATATGGAGATCTAATATTTTACAAAATAGGATTGACAAATGTTTTGGTATATTAAAGGGGGAAAGTAAAAAGGCGCTTATTACTTTTTTAACTGCTGGAGATCCTGATTATGCTACTTCTCTTGATATAATAAAAGCTTTACCAAAAGCCGGTGCTGATATTATAGAGATCGGGATGCCATTTACTGATCCCATGGCAGATGGCCCAACAATTCAAGCTTCTTCTCGTAGATCAATTAAATCTGGGCATACAATGAATAAAACCTTTGATTTAGTTGCCAATTTCCGAATTGATAATAAGGAAACCCCAATAGTATTAATGGGTTATTATAATCCTATATATAATTTTGGTACTGAAGCTTTTTTAGACAAAGCTAAATTATTGGGTGTTGATGGTCTCATAATAGTTGATTTACCACCGGAAGAGGACGCTGAGTTATGTGATCTTGCTATAATGAGGAATATATCATTTATAAGACTAGCAACACCAACAACAGATGATCAAAGGCTAAAGAAAGTACTCCAAAAAACATCTGGTTTTTTATATTATGTTTCTATTGCGGGTATTACAGGTTCAAAAAAACCTGATCTTTCAATTGTAAAAGATGCTGTTCTCCGTATAAAAGCAAAAACAAATATTCCAATAGGTGTAGGTTTTGGTATAAAATCGAAAAATGATATAGCTAAAGTATCTGATTTTGCAGATGCTGTCATTGTAGGCTCAGTCTTAGTTGATTTAATAGCTACTAAAAATAGTAAGTCAGATATAAAAGAGCAAATAATTCAAAAAGTTGAAGATTTTGCAAGTGTTATGTAATGAATTAATTTTAAGAAATATGTTTTGACAGATGAATTGGATAAATAATATTGTAACCCCAAAGATAAAGGGGATATTAGCGAAAAAAGATTTACCTGATAATCTTTGGATAAAATGTCCAGAGAGTGGACAAATGGTTTTTCATAAAGATTTAGAAGCAAATCAATGGGTAATCCCAGGTTCTAATTATCATATGAAGATTCCTGCAAAGAAAAGATTAGAGCTTTTATATGATGGCGAATATCAGATAATTGATACTGATGCTAGTATTAGTGACCCATTAAAATTTAAAGATGAAAAGAAGTATATTGATAGGTTGAAAGATGCCCGCAAAAAGACTGGTATGGATGATGCCGTTGTTATTTCACAAGGTATAATGGGCAAAATACCTGTAATAAGTATTGTTCAAGATTTTTCATTTATGGGTGGTTCTCTGGGCGTAGCAGCTGGTGAAGCAATTATAAAAGCCATGAATGAAGCATTGCTTAAATCTTGCCCAGTGATCTTATTTTCAGCTGCTGGTGGAGCACGTATGCAAGAGGGTATATTATCATTAATGCAAATGCCACGAACAACAATTGCTGTCCAAAAATTAAATGAAGCTAGAATTCCATATATAGTTGTTTTAACAAATCCAACAACAGGTGGGGTCACTGCCTCTTATGCTATGTTGGGAGATGTTCATATTGCAGAACCTGGAGCTTTAATTGGGTTTGCTGGGCCAAGAGTAATTGAACAAACTATAAAAGAAAAATTACCTGAAGGATTTCAAAGATCAGAGTATTTGCTTGAACATGGAATGATAGATATGGTAGTGCATAGGCACGATCTTAAAAATAAATTAATTACTATATGCAAACATTTGCTAAAGAAATAGTATTTATGAAATAGAATATGTCTCCCTATGAAATAAAATCGGTTCAAGAACGTATCTTACCTCTATATCCAAGATCCATGGATTTATCTCTTGATAGGATAACACTCCTACTAGAAAAACTAGGAAATCCGCAAAAGAAAATAAAAAATATTATCCATATTGCTGGTACCAACGGGAAGGGATCAGTTCTTGCGTATTTATCAAGCATATTATTAGCAGCGGGCTATACTGTAGACTCTTATACATCCCCTCATTTAGTCGATTTTAACGAAAGAATTAAGATTGGTGGGAATGACTATAAATCTCATATAGACGATGGTGTATTAGAAGATATTTTATTTGAATGTGAACGAGTTAATAATGGTGCACCTATAACAATATTTGAGTTAATTACAGCTGCAGCATTTTTAAAATATTCAACAACGGACTCTGATTTTCTATTACTTGAAACAGGTTTAGGTGGAAGATTAGATGCAACAAATGTAATTAAGAAGCCTCTACTTTCAATTATAACACCAATTGGCATTGATCATCAGCAATTTCTTGGAAATAAGCTTGAGGATATTGCTATAGAAAAAGCAGGAATTATTAAAAAAAATGGGAAAACAATATTAGGAAAACAAGAAAAGGAAGTACTTTCTATACTGGAAGAATATATTAAGCGCCTAAATAATAAGTCACAGATATGGGGTAAAGATTACAATGTTACATCTCAAGAAAAACAATTTATATATGAAGACTCAAAATATCGATTAGAACTTCCATATCCAAATTTATTAGGGAAGCATCAATTGGTAAATGCAGGGACTGCTATCTCAGCGATATCTTCTATAGAAAGTATATCTCTATCAAATGCTCATTTTGAAATAGGAATAACGAATGCATTATGGCCCGGCCGGCTAGAAAAATTAGAAATTGGACCACTTAACAATTTTATATCTAATGGTACAGAAATATGGCTTGATGGAGGGCATAATAATCATGCTGCAATAGCTATATCCGAAACAATGAAAGAGTATAAGGATAAAAAGTTAATTATAATCATGGCCATGATGAACACAAAGGATAGTATGAAATTTTTATCACCATTTGTAAATTTAGTAGATCAAGTTATTGCTATAGAGATTCCAAATTCAGAAAATTCATTAAACCCAGAGAAAATCAGGAAAAATGCAGAAATGCTTGGAATACATGCATTAACGAAAAATAATCTTATAGAAGCACTTGAGTATACTAAATTATTGAGTCATGAAGTGAGGGTTCTTATATGCGGATCATTATATCTTGCGGGGCATGTTTTAGAAAAACATAGAGGAAGGGCTATTTAAGTTAAATATTATCATCTATCCATTCAAGAAGTGAAGATTTAGGGAAAGCTCCAACTTTTGTAGAAACTAACTCAGAATTTTTAAATAAAAGTAAAGTAGGTATTCCTCTAATCCCATATTTTGATGGAGTAACTGGATTTTCATCAATATTAACTTTTATAATAGATAGTTTACCATCGTATTCACTCGATATTTCTTCAAGTACAGGACCAATTTGTTTGCAAGGACCACACCATTCAGCCCAAAAATCAACTAGAACTGGGACAGAAGATGCATCGATTTCTGATTGAAAATTATCATCAGTAATTTGTTTTGTAGACATTTTTAACTCCTATTAATTAATCAGGGTAGCATTTAATTATCATAAGTCAATATTGTACTTTGATACATTTGGAGCATTTCTTCAAGATGTGAATTATAGTCATTAAGAAATTCTAGCTTGTCTTCTTCTTCACTATATTTTTCTCTTAAATCATCAACTGCTGAAAATGCTTCTGGTATTGTTAACCACTTTTCTGTGTTGCTGCTAGCAAGTCTTTTGGCAATTGTTTTTTCTATTAATTCACTATCGTATTTATTGAGAAGAGAAGGGTCATGTCCATAAATAATTTTCTTTGCAAGGTAGGAGTATCTTATATCGTGGAAATTATCCACAATTAATATTTTTTGGCCCCATTCTACATCATGAAATTTTTTCATTAATAATTTATCAGCAGCTGATGGGAAGCCTCCTGAATAGAGACTTTCTTCTTCTAATATGTCTTCTTGAGATTGATCGTAATTATTATTGTATTCTTTTTCTACTAGAATTTGCAAAATCTTATCGGAGAATTCTTTGTTATTTTTTATGATATCAGCTCTTTGGTGAATTGCATCGGCACCAATCTTTTCATATGTTGGAAAATTCATAGCATTTTCATGTCCCATAATTATCGGATGTGTATTATTTCTAATTTTACGACATAATTTATCCTCAAATACTGACTTTTCTAATTCACTATAGGATAAATCTATGTAGTCAATAGGGTCATGTTTTAAATCAAAGCAAACAAATACTTCGGGTCTATTTTTAATACCTAATTTTCCGATACATTTTGTTACGAATGGATATATTTTTCCATAATAGGACTCATGATGACATACGATATGAGAGTTTTCTAAGATTTCAGATACACCAGATTTTGTGGACGTTACTAGAGAATTTCTCCAAAATTCTGGGAATTGATTTTTTATTATTTTCGATATCTCAATTGTTGCAATCACATCTGCTAGTGCATCATGGGCATCTTCATGATTTATATCATTTGCTGGTGCAAGATTTTCTAATCTATAACTACCTTTCATATCTGGTATTTTAAGGCAAGTTGGAATATATAATGATGCTGCGCGGACTATATTATATAGATCAGCTCTTTTATTTCCGTTTATTTGAGTTAGGTACGGATTTTCATGTAGATTTTGAAATAAAGCGTTTCTAAGGAATTCTTCATCAAAAGAAATTGAATTATATCCAATAAAGATTGCTGGTCCCCATTTTTTGAATTTTTCCATCATTTTATAGACAAGTGTATAGTTTGATATGTTATTAGTATTGCTAATAGCGGACATAGAGAGATTGTTTACTAATAGTGCAGATGGATGAGGAATCAACGATTTGTTTAGGGAGCATTTCATTTCAAATCTATCTAACTCAGCAAGGTCCTCATTGCATAAGATTGCTCCAACTTGGAGAATTTGGTCCCATTGTCCATTTCGAGTTTTTTTTGCTGGTTCAGCTCGTCCAGATGTTTCAAAATCATAAAATATAAAGTTCATGATTTGAGCCCTTTATAGTATTCTTCTGCGTAAATCAAAGAAGAAGTGCTTCCGGTATGGCACCATGTTTCATTATATATTTTTCCAAAGCACTTCTTATCAGAAATTAGTCTTGTCCAAGTCTCCAATAAAGAAAATTTCTTTTTTTCAGTAAGATAAAGAGCACTAGGATTGAGTATAGATATTCCCATAAATACATATTTATTAATATTTACTTCTTCTATTTCCACGGTAAGATTTTCTCCCAAGTAAAAATCACCATTTCCAGAATATCCAACTGCATCTGATACTTTTGACAGCGCAAGCATGGCATCCATTTTTTTTAGAATAAAATTGTTTTGAAGTTCAGATAATAATTGTGAATAGTTATGCAATACTAAAGCATCACAATTAATCACAAATATTGGATCTATATTATTCTTTCCCAAGGCATTCTTAATACCTCCACCTGTATCCAATAATTCTTTCTCCCGGGTTATATAGACATTCGGTAACTTTTTATTTAGGAAATAGTTTTCAATTTCTTCTGATAAGTAGTGTGTATTAATATATATATTTCTAATATTTATATTCAACAATGCATCCAATATGTATTCAATCATAGGTCTGCCATTGATTAGTACAAGGGGTTTAGGGGTGTATCTTGTATAGGGCATTAATCTCTTTCCAAGTCCTGCGGCTAGAATAAAAGCATCCTTTACCACTTGGTCATTCTTTCTCAGCATTATCTTCCACCAAAACATCATCATCATTATTATATTCAATTTTAGAAATACTTTTACCGGATAGAGTAGCCTCAAAAGTTTGAAGCCTTTTAAATATAGATATCAATTCAATTATTGTTGGCCATGCATTGACAATATATTGGAACGAATTAGAAACTTGACTAAACGCGGTAAGAATTTGTTGTAATATTCCAAATGTTATTTTTCCTACAACAATTGTGGGTATTAAAATTAAATAGGAAAAGATATTATCTGCTTGAAGGTAGAAGCTTCGTGCGACATTAAAATATAAATAATGGAAATAAAGTCTGAAATAGTTCTTACGTACATTAGAAAATAATTGGGATATTGTTTGAGGTGTCGCTCTTTCTTCATCATCCTCCCCGTAGACAAGTTCTTTTCTTAGTGATGCCTCAACGCGCTGATTTCGGAATTCTAAACCAGGTAGTTTAATTCCAACAATAGCTAAAAATATAGTTCCAAATAAAGACCAAAATATTGCTGCATTTAAAAGTGGAGCTGGAATTTCTCCCACGATTGGTAAAACTGTTACATACTCAGATAGAGCTAAGAGAACAGGGAGGAATGCAATTAGAGTCATAACTGCATCAATTATAGAGACGCCCAAACCCTCCATAATTGAAGCAAATCTCATAGTATCTTCCTGAACACGCTGAGCTGCACCTTCAACATTTCGTAATTTTTGCCAATGATTTGTGTAATAAAAATTCATCGCAGTTCGCCAACGGAAAATGTAGTGGCTAACAAAAAATCTTGTTAAAACAAAAACAGCTAAAGAAATAAATGCAATCTGAGCAAAGATTAACATCAATATATACAAATCTTCAGATACAATATTACTCTCTCCACCAAGAGCAGATTGAATAGAGTCAAAAAAAGGTCTTCTCCAGTTGTTTATAGCAACCATAACTTGGACACCAAAATATGTCGAAAATATTATTAATGAGGAGCCTAGGATTGACCAGTATTGCCATCTATGAGGAGAATATTTAAACCAGAAAGATGCAAAAATAAGGGTAGATAATAAGTAGTAAATATAAAACCAAATAAACTTTGTCGTAACAAAATATTTAAGGCCTATTATGGGTTCAGAACTCTCTGTAATACTTAGTCCAATTAATGAAGCAATATTTTCTCCTAGCCAAAACCAGATTACAGTTGATAAGACAATCCAAATTATTGCTGAAGAAAAGAAAACTTTTGGCCTTGGGAAAAAGCATTCAAACATAGAATTCCTCCTTAAAATTTAAATCTAACCATTTAGACAAATCACTTAAATTACTATTTTGCATATTTCTTTTAATATAATTGATAACACGAGGCATGTGAACGAGATAATCATTTCTAGAGTCCAGTATAGATAATCTAGCAAATATACCCAATATTTTCATGGATCTTTGTGTGCCTAATATACAATAATGGTCTATAAAATTTGAACGATCAAATTGATAATTGTTAAAATTAAACTTGCTTTTATAGGTCTCAATTAAGAAAGTTTCCTCTTCTTCACTGATTGTAATCCTTGCATCCTGACATAATGAAACTAGATCATAAATTGGGTGTCCTAGTAAGGCATCCTGAAAATCTATAACCCCGCATTTTTTATGATTTTCTTCGTCCTTTAAGAGCATTAAATTAGGGGAATGAAAATCTCTCAGTACAAGAGATTTATCTGAAGATATTTTGATAAGTAACTCATTCCATATATCCATAAATTCTTTTTCTATAGCAGATGTGCAAATGGTTCCTTTTATAAATGGCCAATAAAATTTAATGAATATTTCAACTTCATTTAAGTATATTTTTTTGTCATACTCTGGAATATCATATGTTTTACCATTAACCTCAAGATTATTTGGATGATGAATTTCAGAAATATGCAATAATGTGTCAATCGCTGGCTGGTATAATTCTTTGAAATTTTCTTTGGAGATGATATGAGAATATTTTAAATCACCAAAATCTTCTTCAATCAGATACTCTCTCTTTATATCAGTATAAAATAATTCTGGTACCCTTATATTTATCTTTTCAAGATATTTACATATGTGGATATAATCACTTATACTAGTTGATAATTTTGTAGGGTTAATTTTCTTTTTTTCTTGAGATGAATCCATCAATATAAGGGTTTTATCTTCTAAGTGTAATCGGCAGTATTTTCTTTTTGATGCATCCCCATAAATATCTTCTAATTTATTAATTTTTAAATTTGTTTTCTTAAGAAAGTTGTCTAAGGAATTAATATTTTTAATTCTTTTTCTTAATTTTCCTTTGGGAGTTATTTTATATTCTCTATAAGAAAGTTTTTCTGTAAGGTGAATCTCAATATAGTCCTGAGTCAAAGCATTTATGTATTTATCAGCCCATTCAATTATTGTAATACCATTTTTGTATGAATCCTCTAAATCAATTTCATCAAGATCTTGATATTTTTCTATCCTATAGAAATCATAGTGGTTAACCAGAACGTTATTCTTATTGTATGATTGGTATAGATTAAATGTTGGACTATTAATTTGGTTAATTTCTATAGAGGTTAACTGATTAATCAAGAATTTTGAAAGGGTTGTCTTCCCAGAGCCAATTTCTCCAATTAATGCTATGATATCGCCTTTTTCAAGGTTACTGGAGATAGTTTTAGCTAACTCTTCTAATTCTTTTATATTATGTATCTTATATTTATTTTTTATCATGGGGTCATTTTTGGTAATTTAACAATGATTTGGTTTTGTTTGCTATTAATTTGTATTTCTCCATTAAAATACTCAATATATTTTTGTATAATTGTACTTTCAATATCACCTTGAGAATATATATATTCATCATTAACATCACTTAATTGATATTCAAACTCATCAAATTTCTCTAATAAATTGAAAATGAATACATAATTTTTATTCTTAAATTCAATATCAAATTTAATATTAATTTCTTTGTAATCATTAGAAATATTTTTCTTATTAAATAATTTTATTACGCCAGTAAATATCCTTGGAATATAGTTTGTATCTAGATAAATGTTGGCAGTATTTTGTATATCTTTTGTTACTAATTTAAAATTATAATTTAGGAAATCTAGCTTATCTAATTCATCTTGTATTAGATTTACGAATTCTTTTTGAGGTATTTTTTTATATTGTAAGGATATTTTCCCTGACTCTAAGGAGGTTATTTCAAGAATTTGATTAATTTGATAATGGAGTTCATTTCCAGATTTTTTAATATCCGATATGTAACTCCTCTGTTCTTTTTTGGAAACCTTTGACATCTTATCTTCAAGTAATTCTGAAAATCCAATAATATTTTGCAGTGGGGCTCTAAGTTCGTAGGAAATATTATTCATAAAGATAGTTTTAATCTTATCTGCTTGTATGAGGGCATCATTTTTTTCTTTTAATGCTTCTTCTATTCTGTAACTATCTGTAATATCCGTGAATGTATACAAAATTGAACCATCCGGTAATATAGAGGATTTATAAAATATGATTTTATCATTACTATAATTGATGATCCCACTGTGATCTCGCCTAGTAAGTCCTGATGAGACTACATTCCTATAAATATCATCAAATAGGTCTTTATTTATTTCATCTCCTATAATTTTTAGTAGTTGTTTTATATGGATTCCCTCTATATTTTTTCTCACATTCCATAATCCAATAAATTTAGGATTTATTAATTTAACTTTTCCATCAGTTCCAAATAGTGCGATGCCCTCAGATAAATTATCAATTGTTTGTTTTTGTATTGAACTCAGAAGTTTAGTTTCGTTCTCAAGAGCTAGTCTATCAGTATGATTTTCATATATATGGGTTACGCCACCCATAGGATTTGGTTGTGATATTACTCTGATAGTTCTTCCATCTGGCAGGTACCACCATTGTTCTCTATTATCTAGTGTTTTATATATATCTAACTGTTTTTTTTTCCATTCCGCAAAGTTTACCTGAGTCGGGATAAGATTCTTATATCTTAAGTTATCTAATATTTCGGACTCATTTGGTCTCTCTGCCAAATAATTTTCTTCTAAAGATGAAAATATTTTAAATGACATATTAAAAAAGACGAGTGATTCATCTTGCCCATAAATTGTAACTGGATCTGTAAGTTGATTCATCAAATGGAGATTGGACTCATTTTGTTTAGATAATATTCCATAATGATTCTCTTCTTCAGTACAATCTATTGCTGAATAAATATAGGAATTATTTTTTTTTATTCTTTTAATTGTGAAAACATATTGTTCACCTCCAATGATTACTCTTTTTTTTGAAGGTAGATTTGAGTTATTTTCAAGTTCTTGAATTGGAATTAACTGCTCATTATTCTTTATTACTTCTTGAAGGTTCTCACTATTACATAAATTTAAATAATTTTCATTTATTTCAACTATTTTATTATCTAATACCACCCAACAGATCTTATCTGATTGGCGAATTTTATATTTGTCACTTAGAATTAATTTTCTTAACTTTAATTCAGTAAAATAATTTCTAATTAAATTAAAGTATCTTTGGAGATATTTTTTACAAAGCAAATAAAGATTTATATCTCTTTTTCTGTAAGCTATTATAAATATTGAAATCAATAGGGAAAGAAAGATCAAATAATACAGATTTTCTGAATCACTAAGATAGATTGATATATTTTCCATTATTAAATTTTATCAAAGTTTTTTTGATAAGTTTAACATTAATTCAATTTATGGAATGAATTTTTTTTTTAAAAGAATAAGACACTAATTATATTATTTAATATCTATAATGGTCTGGCTTAAACGGACCATCTAGATCTATCCCAATATATTCACTCTGTTCATCATTTAGCTTTGTTAGATGGACATCAAGTTTATTTAGATGTAATGCGGCCACTTTCTCATCTAGATGTTTTGGGAGCATATATACATGATTTTGATATTTTTCTTTGTTTTTCCATAATTCAATTTGTGCCAATACTTGGTTAGTAAATGATGCACTCATAATAAAGCTTGGATGACCTGTTGCACATCCCAGATTGACAAGCCTTCCTTCAGCTAGAAGAAGAATTTTCTTTCCATCTGGGAATTCTATCTCATCTACTTGCGGCTTTATATTTGTCCATTTAAAATTCTTAAGCTTTGAAACTTGAATTTCAGCATCGAAATGACCAATATTACAAACAATTGCTTTATCTTTCATAACTCTCATATGATCAAGCGTGATTATATCTTTATTTCCTGTTGCTGTTACAAAAATATCTGCGATTGTAGCAACTTCCTCCATCGTTCTAACTTCATAACCTTCTAAAGCTGCTTGAAGCGCACAAATCGGATCTACTTCCGTTATTATTACTCTTGCACCTGAAGCCTTTAGTGATGATGAACAACCTTTACCAACATCACCATATCCTGCAACTACTGCAATTTTACCTGCAATCATTATATCTGTTGCCCTTCTTATTCCATCAATAAGGCTTTCTCTGCAACCATAAAGATTATCAAATTTAGATTTTGTTACGGAGTTATTTACATTAATTGCTGGGAAAGGAAGGATTCCTTTTTCTTCCATCATTTGTAATCTATTTACTCCAGTTGTTGTTTCTTCAGTAACCCCGATTATCTTATTTCGAATTTGAGTAAACCAGTTTGGATCATTTTCTGATCTTTTTCTAATTTGTTTGAAAAGTATTTCCTCTTCTTCATTCTGTGGATTTTTAAGCACAGATTTATCGGATTCATATCTCGCTCCCAGTATAATATAAATAGATGCATCACCTCCATCATCTAATATTAAGTTTGGATTATCATTTGGCCAGTCAAAGATTCTATCTACAAATGCCCAGTATTCTTCTAGTGTTTCATTTTTAAAGGCGAATATAGGGATACCCATATTTGCAATTGCAGCTGCTGCATGATCCTGCGTAGAAAAAATATTACAGGATGCCCACCTTACTTCTGCACCGAGTTGAACTAGAGTTTCTATTAATACGGCTGTTTGTATTGTCATATGAAGACAACCAACAATCTTGGCTCCAAGTAGTGGCTTTTCATTCACATACTCATTCCTCAAAGACATTAAACCAGGCATTTCATTTCTTGCCAATTCAATTTCTTTATCTCCAAAATTAGATAGAGATATATCTTTTACTACAAAATCATCAAACATATTTAAACCATCTTTAATCAAATTATTTTTATACTTTATACTTATACTAAATTTCTAATCGTTACAAAACTTTATGATTTATATTTAGGCAATTTTATTTTAAATGTTGCCCCCTTTTTATTAGATTGAAAGTTATTTGATACAGAAATTTCACCTTCATGTGATTCTATTATTTGTTTAACTATAGAAAGTCCAAGACCTGAATGGTTCTTTCTTTCATTTGTACCTGGTCGATCTGTGTAAAATCTATCAAATATTCTATCAATTTTAGTTCCATTTATTCCACCACATTCGTCGGATACTTCAATGGTAATCCAATCAATATCGCAGCCTATTACAACATTGATTGGATCGCCTTTTTTAGAGAATGACCTTGAATTATCGAATAAGTTTATGAAAACTTGATTAATTCTATCTTTGTTAACTCGAGAATAAAATTTAACTCCAAGAGTATCTATGTTCAATGATATTTTATAGGATTCTTCTCTAATATTTTGGAGATCAATAAGCTCTGATAAAATTTCAAATAAATCAACTAGCTCTCTCTTTTCAATAGTTAATGCAGTATCAAGTTTAGATGTTTCGGATATATCGGAAATTAATCTATCAATTCTATCTATATCTTCTTTTATAATTTCAGTTAATTTTATTCTTTCAGAACTTTTCTTTATAACTGGGAATGCCTCTATTGCACTCCTTAAGGAGGTTAAGGGATTTCTTAATTCGTGGGCTACATCAGCAGAAAATCTTTCTATTATATCGATTCTATTATAAAGACTGGCAGTCATATTATTTAATGATCTGGATAGGTTCCCTATCTCATCTTTTCTTCCAGAAAAATCTGGTATTTGCGTTCTTGTATTTAAGTTATTTCTTACATCATCAGCTGCATCTGCAAGTTCTCTAACTGGTTTTCCAATTGTATAGGACAAAATCAGAGAAAGTAAAATGGTAATGAGAGCCGCCACGAGAAATACTTTTAAAATCGATTCTCTTTCCTGATTTACTATCGTATCAATTGCATTATCTTGTGTAGAGAGAACCAGATAACCAATTATAGCTTTGAATTTTTTTATTGGGACTGCAACATTAACAACTGCTTGGTTTTTTTTATTTTTAGAAACAACAATATTATTATTCCCATTTAGTGCATCAGATAATAAACTAAAGTTATTGGAATACAGTGTATTATTTATATTATTAAAGCCTAGTTTATTAAGAGTTTTAGTATAAGTAGAGGTAAAAAAGCTTTCTTTTTGCATTAATTGTAAATCACTTATCTGAATATTTTTATTAAAAAAGAACTCATTGGAGTCATGCATTAGTATATTGTTAGAATCATAAATCTGAGCTCGTATCTTTTCTGGAATAATTAATTTACTAATTATATTTTCAAGAAGTTTCTTATTTATTGTATAGTTCCTGTACTGAATTATTCTCTGATCAAATCCAAGTCCATTATCAATATTTGGATCAAAGAGAAATAAGTTTGTACTTTTGCTAGAGGTAGCACTTGTAGATATAGTATTAGAAATAATTTGGCTTTGAGTTTCCAGTGATTCAATTTTTGCATCAATTAAACCTTGTCTAAATTGATTGAGATATAGAATCCCAATCACAAGCATGATTAATGCTATTAAATTAAGTATAATTATTCGTTTAGATAAACTAATAGGTATTTTTTGAAATATGTTAAAAATTTTCATGTTTAGATAGAAATAAATAGCGCTGTTTTCATTGTATTTTATAGCCAATCCCATATATTGTTTTAATCATATCAAAATTACGATCTACAGATAAGAACTTCTTTCTTATTCTTTTAATATGGCTATCAATTACTCTGTCCTCTTTTTTTAGGCTTTCCCTAAAGGCTTCATTTATAAGATCATCTCTACTTCTAATAACGCCAGGTCTAGAGATTAAGAATTTTAAGATTAAGAATTCTGTTGCAGTTAAATCAATATTATCTTCTTTCCAGCTACATAACATGGTTTCATTATTCATAGTCAAATGACTTAAATTTACCACATCTTTTGATTTTATTGATACGGATTCTTTATGAAAACGTCGAAGAATAGATTTTATTCTTTCAATCAAAAGATTATGAGAAAATGGCTTTCTTATATAATCATCTGCTCCAAGCCTTAGGCCGATAAGTTCATCTATTTCACTATCTTTTGAAGTTAAGAAAATTATTGGAATATCACTAAATTTCCTAATTCTATTACATACTTCCAAGCCATCTATTCTAGGCATTTTAATATCAAGAATTATAATATCTGGTTGATTCTGTTTTATTTTTTCAATTGCCACCAATCCATCTGTGTAGGAATTGGTACTAAATCCTGCAGATCTTAGAACCATTTCAAGAGAGGTAATAATATTTATATCATCGTCTATTAGAACAATTTTATGCATTTTTCTTCCAACTTTATTGACTACAATTAATAAACTATTATAGTAACTCAGATTATGTAATTATCAATAATCTAAAAAGACTATTTCGGTCGGAGAATTTATGACACAAGGACAAGATAGGAGCTACCTAAAACAAGCAAGTAAAATTCATACAAATAATACTGCTGCAGAATTAATGCAACTCGCTTCATTATATAATGAGGGCATTCTCACAATTGATGGTTCATTTTCTGTAGATACCGGTAAGCATACCGGTAGATCCCCGAAAGATAAACATATTATAGCAGACGAGGCCACACTAGATAATGTTTGGTGGGAAAGCAATGCTAAGATAGATAGAGATAAATTTAACTTACTGGAAAATGATATGATGAGTCATATGAAAGGTAAGATTTTATTTATTCAGGATTTGTATGCTGGAGCAGATCCTAAAGAAAAAATTAAAGTTCGAATTATCACAGAATTTGCTTGGCAAGCTCTTTTTATACAACATTTATTAATTCTCCCCACTAGATCAGAACAAGAAAATTTCAAAGAAGATCTATTAATTATTGATCTACCTTCTTTTACTACATCTCCTAAGAAATATGGAGTAAGAACAGAAACTACTATTGCATGTGATTTTACAAATAATAAAATACTTATTGCTGGAACATACTATGCTGGTGAAATAAAAAAATCAGTATTTACATATTTTAATTATACATTACCACCAAAAGGAATATTCCCAATGCATTGTTCAGCGAATAGTGATTATGAAGGAAAGAATACGGCTATCTTTTTTGGTCTTTCAGGCACTGGTAAGACAACGCTCTCAGCTGACCCAGATAGGCTCTTAATAGGCGATGACGAACATGGGTGGAATAGTGAAGGTGTTTTTAATTTTGAAGATGGTTCATATGCAAAGGCAATCAATCTATCAAAAGAAGCGGAGCCACAAATCTATAATGCTGTTAGAAGATTTACAACTGTATTAGAGAATGTAGTTGTCGACGAAGAAACTAGGGAACTAAATTTTAATGACGGTAGTCTCACTGAAAATACGCGTGCTGCTTTTCCAATGTCATTTGTTGGAGATAATGTATCAAAAGATGGAATGGCAGATATTCCAAAAACTATCATTATGTTGACCTGTGATGCCTTTGGGGTTATGCCTCCGATTGCAAGGCTGGATTCTGATCAAGCAGTTTATCATTTTTTATCTGGCTATACAGCAAAGGTTGCTGGAACTGAAAGAGGAGTTATTGATCCATCTGCGACATTCTCAACCTGCTTTGCTGCTCCTTTTTTACCTCGCCACCCAATTGTTTACGGGAAACTTCTAAAAGAGAATATGGAGAAGTACAATGTTCAAACATGGTTGATAAATACAGGATGGAGTGGAGGTCCTGCAGGAATAGGACAACGAATGCCGATACAGTTAACTAGAAGCCTTCTAAAGGCAGCGCTATCAGGCAATCTAGAGGGAGTAGATATGAGGGAAGATAAATTTTTTAAATTTATGGTTCCGATAGCTATTAATGGAGATAGTAGTTATCTTAATCCAAAAGATACATGGTCTAATAAAGATGACTTTGATGAGCAAGCAAAAAAGTTAGTAAGTATGTTTATTGAAAACTTTAAAAACTTTGAAAGTGAAGTAGATAATAATATTACTATATCAGGTCCATCTTTTTGATACTGTCATTTAGCCCCAACTTTTTGATAATTTGATATCAACCTTTAAAGGGACTGAAAAATTAATTAATGGCACTGTAGCGTTTTCCATATTTTCAATAATTATTTTTTCCATCTTTTGTATCTCATCATGAGGAACCTCAAATATTAGTTCGTCATGAATTTGTAAAATCATTTTAGATTTTAGATTTTCATCATTCATTTTTTGGAAAATTTTTATCATGGCTCTCTTAATTATATCAGCTGCTGAACCTTGAATAGGGGCATTTATTGCAGCTCTTTCATTAAAAGATCTAACGGGATGATTTTTAGAATTTATTTCAGGGAAAAAGCATCTTCTGCCGAAAACTGTTGTGACATATTTATTTATCTTTGCGGACTCAATTGTTTTATTCATATACTCTTTAATACCCGGAAATCTATCAAAATAATCAACTATGAATTGTTGGGCGTCTTTTCGGGTTATTCTTAGTTGTTTTGATAATCCATAGGCGGATATTCCATATATGATACCAAAATTTATCGCCTTAGCTCTATATCTATGAGTCTCAGTTACCTCATTGGTAGGAACATTAAATATTGTAGAAGCTGTAATTTTGTGAATGTCCAGATTGTCTTGGAATGCATTTTGTAATTGATCAATCTTTGCAACATGAGATAAAACTCTTAACTCTATTTGACTATAATCGGCAGATAGAAAAGAATTATCTTTGTCTGGGATAAAAGCTGATCTTATCAGCTTACCTTCATTAGTCCTAATAGGTATATTTTGTAAGTTTGGGTTTGAGGAAGAGAGCCTTCCTGTTGAAGTTAATGCTTGAGAAAATCTTGTATGGATTCTTCCTGTTATTTGATTTATGAAATTAGGCAAACTATCTGTGTAAGTACTTTTAAGTTTGCTTAATTGTCGCCACTCAATAATTTTATCTGCAATTTCATGTCCCATTAAGGATAAATCTTCTAAAATTTCAATACCAGTCGCCCAGGATCCGCTTTTAGTTTTCTTTGCTCCAGCTAATTTTAAAATATCGAATAGAACTTCTCCTAATTGTTTTGGGCTTGCTATATTAAATTCAAGCCCAGAAATTGATTGGATTTCTTTCTCAAGCTTCTCAATCCTACTATTAAATTTTTGAGAGAGTTCTTTTAAAATAGTAACATCTATCTTTATTCCATTTCTTTCCATTTCAAATAGCGTTGAGATGAGAGGTTTTTCAATAATTTCATATATTTGTATTGAACCTTTATTTGATAGCTCTGATTTTAATATATTCCATAATTTATAAATAATTCCTACTCTTTCAATATCTTCAATATTATTCTCTTTTTCTCCAGCTAAATTATTGTTAGTAGGTAAGGTAATGTTTAGCCTATCTTGGTAGGCTATAAAGAGGGAATTAAGATCATGTTTTATTTTCCCATTATTAATAACATAAGACATTAGAGATAAATCATCAAATGATTGGACATGGATTTTTTGTTTATAAAAAAGAGGTAAATAATCTTTATAATCATAAAATATCTTGTTTATTGTTGGGTCTTCCAATATTTTTCTCAGCTCTTCTAATATTTTTTGATGAGAAACCTTAGAGTCATTATCATGTTTTATTTCAATTGAATGTATATCAATCCCATTCTGGGTCAGAAGTATCTTATTTACCTTATCATCATCAATTTCTATATCAAAACAGACAGATTCGCAGGCGTTAACTTCTCTAATTAGTTCTTTTATTTGCTCTATTGATTCGATGGAATGAATGGCTTCTATATCCTTTTTTACCTTTTCTGTTTTGTATATAGATGAATCAGGTAAGGCTTTTTCTGAGGAATGATCTATTGAAGGTACTTTAGGGGTAGGATTAATATCACTTCTCTTAGAAAACGAGTCATCAATCCTATTAATGAGGTTAGTAAGTTCCATTTCTTTCGAAAATGAGATTATTTTATCATAATTCATAGGGATATTCTCCAAATCATCAATATTTGCAACAATTGGTGACGAGGTATCTAATAATGCAAGCTTATAGGATAGTCTCGCTTTATCTGAAAAATTTATTAGATTTTCTCTACGTTTATTTTGTTTTATATTTTCAGCGTTAGTTAATAGGTTCTCTAAGGACCCATATTCATTAATGAGTTCTGCGGCAATTTTAATACCTATTCCTGGAACACCAGGTATATTATCAGTTGAATCTCCAGCAAGGGCTTGGACATCTACAACTTTTTCTGGATAGACCCCAAATTTTTCATGCACTCCTTCTTTATCAATAAATCTCTCTCTACCAGGCATTGGATCGTACATTTTAACATTATCATTAATTAATTGCATCAGATCTTTATCACCTGAAATAATAAAAGTTTTTGCACCATTCATAGTTGCAATTTTTGAATAAGTTGCGATTAGGTCATCTGCCTCGTAACCGATCACAGACAACGACTTGATATTAAAGGCTTCAACAGCTCTATGTATTATTGGGAATTGTGGTATTAAATCTTCTGGGGGAGCGTCTCTATTAGCTTTATATAATGGATAAATATCATTTCGGAATGTTTTTTCTTTTGTATCAAAAATTACAGCCATATGACTCGGATGAATGTTATCTATGCCTTTGTTAATTATTTTCCACATCATATTACAAAAAGCCATTACAGCTCCTGTTGGAGTTCCATCTGCTTTAGTAAAATTATTTCCTCTTTTTTGTGAAGCGCTAAGCATAGCAAAATACGCTCTAAAGATAAATGTAGAACCATCAATTAGAAATAATGTAGAATTAGAGTTGATCTTTGACATTTTTTTCAGATTTATTTATAAGTATTAAATGAATTATGTAATATAAAGACTACTACGAGTATTAAAAAAAGAAAATAAAAATACAATTTAATCATGCCCCCTATCTCTGAATATGCTATACAAACAAATCTCTTAAATAAGGTATATAAAGGAAATAAAGGACAGTCTTCAAAACACGCTCTTAAAGATTTTACTATTAATATAAGGTCTGGTCAAATATATGGACTGCTTGGGCCAAATGGAGCAGGAAAATCAACTTTTATTAATATCTTAGCTAATTTGGTGCTAAAGACTTCAGGAACAGCAAAAATATTAGGTTATGATATAGAAAAACAAAAAAGAGATGCTCGTTCTGCAATAGGTATTGTTCCCCAGGAACTTAATTTAGATCCTTTTTTCAAACCTATTGAGGTTCTTGAAACACAGGCTGGGTTATATGGCGTACCTAAGAAAGAAAGAGATTCTATGGGTCTGCTTAGGACTTTAAGATTGGAAAACCAAGCATACGCTTATTCAAGAACTTTATCAGGTGGGATGAGAAGAAGACTTTTAATTGCTAAAGCAATGACTCATAAACCCCTTGTCCTTGTCTTAGATGAACCAACAGCAGGAGTTGATATTGAACTACGATATGAATTATGGGATCTGATTAGGGAACTAAATAATATGGGGACCACAATATTACTTACGACTCATTATTTAGAGGAAGCCCAATCTTTGTGTGATCATATTGGTATAATAAATAAGGGTGTTTTAGTTGCAGATGCACCGACTCAAGATCTTTTAAAAAGCCTTGATAAGAAACAGATATTGATTAAAGTTACTAATTTTGATAAGCAAAAAGAATTAATAATAAATGGTGTTAGCAGTATTGAATTAAGTCAAGATGGGTACATAGTAATATCTTATCAACCAAGTAAAATAAATTTTTTTGATATATTAAAAGAACTTGAGAGTCAAAAAATAACAATTATTGATATTATTTCTAAAGAGACTGATTTAGAAGATATATTTCTTGAGTTTGTCAGAGAGAAAAAAAATAAGGGCCAAATATAATAAATTGACCCTTATTCTTTAATGAAATTGACTATTTTAATTGGTTAACAACAATTAATGCTGCAATTACACCAATTAGACCAGCGCCTGAGAATTGATTTATTAGATCAATTAGGTTTCCTGCCACGTCAGCGTTAATAAATGCAAGAGCATCTGGGAATAAGATTTGTAGAACAACTCCTAATCCAACTAAGACTAACGCAACTTCTATGCCACTTTTAAGCATGCCAGTTAATGATGAAAACATGTTATTTCTCCCATTTGTTTATAAAAAAGTTTAACAAAATTTACAGCACATGAACAAGTAAGCTAATGTACTATAAATCCCTTTATTAATAGTACATTAGCTATTTACGAACAATTAGGTATGCAACCAGTCCAGCGGCTATTAACCCAACAAGACCTTCACTACCAAATTGTGACATTAATGCACCTATGTTACTCAATATGTCTATTGCGAATAACTGTACAAAGCTATCCCCAAATAAGACTTGCAATAGAGTAAGAAGTGCTACTAGCCAAAGTGCTATTTCAAGAGCATCTTTTAAATACCCTTTTAACTTGTCTAATAAAGCTGTCATAACTTCTCCCATCTTTATTTTTCTATCTTTTAAACTAATTAGCTTTTTTAGATAGAATCACTATAAAAATTCTAATTATGCTAAAAAAATAGTCAAGTGATTAAAATATTATCACTTGCATAATTATTGTTATATAGAAATAGTTGATAAAATATTAATTATAAATTAATTCTGAATAAGGCAAATAAATTACTGGGCTCCAAATTAAACTATTACTATGCTAGTATAAGAATATAAAGCGTAGATTTTAAAAAGAGAATGCGATGGATTTACATAAGAAAAAGTATAAGAAAAATATACTTATAACTGGATGCTCGAGTGGTATAGGGCTACATGTAGCAAGGGATATGAAGGAAATTGGTTGGAATGTAATTGCGTCTTGCAGGAAAGAGAGTGATTGTAAAATTATGAGAGAAAAGTATGGTTTTCTAAGTACTGTTATCAATTATGATAATGAAGAATCTATTACATCAGGCCTTAATTATTCTCTCGAAAAAACTAATGGAAGAATTGATATATTATTCAATAATGGGGCTTACGGTCTACCTTCTTTGGTTGAAGATATTCCTGTGGATTCTTTACGAAATATATTTGAAACTAATTTTTTTGGTTGGCACTCTCTTACAAAAGGAGTGATTCCTTATATGAAAGAACAGGGGTCTGGAAGAATAATACAGAATTCTTCCATTCTAGGTTTCATGGCGCTTAAGTATAGAGGCGCATACACGGCAACAAAATATGCTCTTGAGGGCCTTTCTGATACATTACGTTTAGAATTAAAAGATAGTAATATAAAGATTATCCTTATTCAGCCTGGTCCAATTACAACAAAATTTAGAGAAAATAGCTACATTCGTTTTATAGAAGATATAAAATGGGATCTTTCGCCTAATAGATTAATATATTCTAATATAATAATTCCGAGGTTAGAGGCAAAAAATCCTAAGAAAACAACTTTTGAGTTATTGCCAGATGCTGTAAGCAAGTCTGTTATTCACGCTTGTATATCAAATAATCCTAAAACTAGATATCGTATTACTTGGGCTACTTTAATAATGATGTACTTGAAGAGATTATTAACAGATAAAATTTTTGATAGAATTGCAGACAGGTTGTAGGTGCTATTTAAACTTCTAGATTATTCTATTTAAATTACTATTATAGGTTCTATGAATTATGCACCCGTAGCTCAGCTGGATAGAGTAGGTGGCTTCGAACCACTTGGTCGGGAGTTCGAATCTCTCCGGGTGCGCCAAGATATAATTGGGATTATTTGCGAGAAAGTTTACTAAGAGCAACAGAAAGCAATATTAATATTAATAGAGTGATCTGGCCATTTACATAGTAAATGTGAAATACTTCCGTACTTTCCCATAGGCTTATAGCCCAGTAAGCATTTGACAAAAGTGGTAGACTGGCGCTAAGTACTCCTATAACAAATCCATGACCAACAAAAGCAATTCCAACAGTTACTAAATAAGATAGTAGTCCTAATATGAGGGTGATTCTAACGGTAACTAAGTATAATTGTTTCATTTTAAATCTTGAATAAATTTTTTCTTGGTTTTATGTATAGTTAATATTAACTGGTTTTATTGAAATCTTCTACACATATTTTAAGGCAACCATTTACATAGAAATATCAGATTATTAAATTATGAACAAACTCTCAGGTAGTACATTATATAATAAGAATCTCCTAAAGTTTATCTGTCTTACTTGGTTTAGCCATTTTGCACTAAAGATTATTAGTTTAACTGTAGGCTGGCAAATATACATGGAAACTGGAAGTCCTCTGGCTTTAGGACTTGTTGGTCTAATTCAGTTCGCCCCCCAATTCTTTTTAATTTTACCAGCAGGTGTATTGGCAGATAAATATAATAGAAGACATATATTAATAGCATCTAATTTAGTACAGGTTTTTGTAGCTGGATTCCTATTGTATTATTCTATTTATAACCTTGATAAGGGTTCAATTATTCCAATTTATTTAATATTGATATTACACGGAATAGCGATGTCATTTGCTGGGCCGAGCTCTTTCGCAATCTTGCCAAACTTAGTTAAAAAAGAAATTTTTCCAAGGGCAGTACACTATGTTAATTTTTTTGAGGAATTTGGATCATTATTTGGTCCAATTATTGCAGGTATTTTAATTGCATATATAGATAAGTGGGTTTATCTAGTTGCTTTAATAAGTTTTGCAATTGCCACTTTAAGTGCAGTATCACTTCCCGACATAGGAAATGAAATAAAAGAAATAAAAAGAATAACTGCCAAGGTATTATTGAGTGGCTTTGTTTATGTTTGGAAATCAAAAATAGTACTTGGAACTATGGCAATTGACATTGTAGCCATGTTATTTAGTAGTATTATGGGTATGTTGCCGATATTTGCTATAGATATATTGAATATTGGACCAGAAGGGCTTGGAATACTTCGGGCAACGCCTTCAATCGGTGCACTATTTGCTGCGATGATATTATCCCAAATGTCTTCGATCAAATATCCAGGGAGGGTTCTAATATATTCAATTATTGTATTCGGATGTGCAACAATAATCTTTTCATTATCAACTTCTCTATGGATCTCTCTATCTGCTCTATTTATTTATGGAGCATCTGACATGGTGAGCATGAATATAAGACAAATTATTGTGCAGTTAGTTACACCCAATAATATGAGGGGTAGAGTTATGTCAGTTCATTCAGTTATAACAACTGGATCAAATGAATTGGGTGATTTTAGAGCGGGTTTATCAGCAGCATTAATAGGTATAGTCCCTGCAATTATGGTTGGTGGAATATTCACTATCTCACTTTCAGTTGTATGGTGGTTCTTGTTTCCTGGCCTAAAAGAGGTTAAAGACATAAAAGATCTTAATAAGTAAAGAAATATGGAATATTCTATAATAAGCATGATTAAATTATTCTAGTTAACTATTATTCAATATAAATAGGAATATCTTTTTTTAAAATTAGGAGTTTTATTAATGCATTGGCTATATCTTTTTTTGGCAATATTGGCCGAGACTATTGGTACTAGCTTTTTGAAGATCTCTAACGGCTTTTCGCAACTACTTCCATCTTTAATTGCTTTATCGGGTTTCTTTATTTCACTTTTTTTATTATCAATTGTTTTAAAGTATCTTCCAGTTGGGGTTGTTTATGCTATTTGGTCGGGGGTAGGCATATTATTAGTCACTCTTGTAGGTTATGTATTTTTCAAACAAAATCTAGATTTAGCAGCTTTGGTAGGTATTGGTCTTATAATACTCGGGGTTGTCATAATATTTACCATGTCAAGCACGCAATCTACTTAATTTGCAGTGTAGAGATTTTAATTAGGTAGCCATTTCTTTATGTTGTTTATGGTTCTGAGAAGCTCGGTTTGTCTTTGATAAGGATCTTTTATTTTTAGTTTATCCTTGAATGATTGAGCAAAAATATCACCTTTTTCTATATTATTTTTTATATAATAGAAAACTTCTTCAAGATCATCTTCAGGAAACTCATTTATTAAACAGGATTGATATATATTTTTTAATTTTTGTATAAAGATATCTCTCTCATAATCATTTAATATTTTTTCAGACCAATCACCTCCAAAAGAGACATTTTTTAATTGTTTTTTTTTATCCATAGTATAGAACAAAATAAGAACAAAAATTAAAAAAATAAAGAAAAAATTATAAATGACTAGATTTAGGACGTTATATATTGATATGGATAGTTTTTTTGCGAGTATAGAACAACAACGGGATTCTAGGCTACGGAATAAACCCGTAGCAATAACTGCTTTAGAAAATGACTATGGTTGCGTGGTGGCAGCAAGTTATGAAGCAAAGGCTTATGGGGTCAGAACAGGAACAAGGGTTTATGAAGCTAAGGCTCTATGTCCTGGCATCCATTTTAGACAGAGTAGACATAGGTTGTATGCAAAGTATAACAAATATATTTCATATCTATTGGATGATGTGGCTGAGCTAGAAAGTATAAGATCAATTGATGAGTTTCAAATATATTTAGGGAGAGAACATTCAAATTTATCTAAAGCATTAGTATTGGCAACAAGAATAAAATCATTGATTCGGGAGGCAGTGGGAGAAGAGGTTCGTTTATCTATAGGAATTGCAGCTAATCCATTATTAGCGAAGATAGCAAGTAAACTAAATAAGCCAGATGGGTTGCAGTGGTTATGTAAAGAAAATATGCCTTCAAGAATCAGGCATTTAGCTTTAGAAGATTTGCCAGGGATTTCTAGAGGAATTAAAAGAAGGCTATTAGGAGCTAGAATATATTCTGTTGAAGATTTATATTGCATGGACCCTAGACATGCTCGATTGGTATGGAGATCTATAGAAGGAGAGAGATTTGTCAGGGCGTTAAGGGGGGAGAATATACCTATTAATACATCAACTCGTGGAAGCTATGGTAATTCTAAAGTTCTTTCTCCAGAGCATCGTTCTCCTAGGGGTGCGTATCTCGTTGGTAGATGGTTAATTGAGAAGTCTTCTGAAAGAATTAGAAAGTATAATTATTGCGCTAGTCGTTTAGATATTTTTCTCAGATTCGATAATTTTGTTAGTTGGCAAGACTCGGTAACTTTTCTATCTTCACAGGATACATTTTTTCTTCTTCAGCAGTTCAAGAAATTATGGAGTGGACTAAACTCATTTATTTATCCTCAAAAAATTCATTTTGTAGGTGTTCGATTAAGCGGATTAATTAATCTAAGAGATAGACCTGGAGAGTTTTTGACTAACTTATATCCAGGAGAAAAAAATATGAGTGAAAGATTATCTTCATCAGTTGATAATTTAAATATACGATATGGGAAAAGAGTTATAAATTTTGGCGTTCATAGCGAGCACCCAGGGTTCTTTGAACGAGACTAGATTTTTTTTGATCACATGGTGCTCTATAATCATAAATAATAAACTAATCTTTTACATATTTTTTCAAACTATCCAAGAATTTCTTTTGTGTTTTGAATATTAATTCTTTGAGAAAATCATTTTCTTTCTTCTCTATATTCGCTTGAAGTCTTCTCAGTATATTTCTTCCCTTATTACTAATTCTAATCTCTTTATGTCTTCTGTCATCTGCATTCAATTGGCAATCCACCAAATTCTTTATTTCAAGTTTTTTTATTATTTCACTTATAGTTGTACGATCAATTTTAGTATATTTTTGAATTTGATTTTGGCTTATTAAGGGATGATAATCAATAGTTTGAAGAATAATAAATTGTCTGGGAGTTAGTTTATATTTCCGTAGAAGCTTATTTTGTTCAAGATCTATTTTTTGTTGAGTCTGATGGAATAGTAGGAAGGTAGATCTTTCTGGATTTCTTGAATTTGGAGGTCTTTTTCTCAATGCCATGTTTTTAATCAAGTCCAACAATTAATCTTGAAAAGCTTTTGATATCAAAATCGTTCAAATCGTCAATCGATTCGCCAACACCTATATAATGAATTGGCAAACTAATCTCTTGAGCAATAGATATAATGTATCCAGCTTTTGCAGAACCATCCAACTTTGTTATAATTAGACCAGTAATATTTGCTATTTCATTGAAAACTTTTGCTTGCTGTATAGCATTTTGTCCGGCTGTTGCATCTAGAGTTAATATTACTGAATGAGGAGCTTCTGGATCTAATTTTTTTATAACACGGATAATCTTAGCAAGCTCGTCCATTAATTCAGATCTATTCTGCAATCTACCTGCAGTATCTATAATAGCAACGTCAAAATTGTTTTCTTTTGCTTTTTTGACTGTTTCAAATGCTACGCTTGCTGCGTCTGTTATCCCAGCTGAGGAGACAATTTCAATATTTAATCTTAAGGCCCAAGAGGTGAGCTGTTCCATGGCTGCTGCTCGAAAAGTATCGGCTGCCCCAAGGAGAACTTTTGATCCATTCTTTTTAAAATTATTTGCTAATTTTGCAATAGTTGTTGTTTTACCTGATCCATTAACGCCTACGACAAGGATTATATGGGGTAATCTATTTTTATCTATCGATAATTCTTTGTATGAGGAAGCTAGCTTTATTTCAATTTCATCAGCAAGAAATTTTTTTATTTCAGCTATATCAATGTCTTTATTAAATTTCTCTTTTTTAAGCTTTTCAACTATTGATATTGATAAGTCTAACCCGATATCAGCACTAATAAGTAGGTCCTCAAGATCCTGAAGTGTCTCTTCATCAAGCCTTTTTGAGGTAATTATTTTTGTTATGCCTTGAGAAATAGTATTAGATGATTTGGATAGACTACTTTTTAATTTTTGGAACCAAGTATTTTTCATATGCATCTATTCTAATTTATATAATTTCTAATTTAATTCTGCCATTAGCTGATTTTTAGTTATACCAATTATTTTTTTTGTTATTAGTTCTCCTTGTTTATTATTCTCAGGTATCAGAACCTCTGCATATTGCTCTGTCCTACCAAAACCTGATTTTTCTACTAAAACTTTTTTTTCTTTCCCGACCTCATTTATGAGAAACATATTCAATCTTTGATTTCCAATTTCTCTTAGCTCTTTAGAGCGTCTTTGAATAAGTTTCTTCTCTACTTGTGGCATTTTAGCGGCAGGGGTACCTTCTTTAGCAGAGTATGGAAAAATATGTAAATAAGTAATATTGCAATCTTCAATATGCTTCTTGGTTGATTCATGCATAGAGTCGCTTTCAGTTGGAAAACCTGCAATAAGATCTGCCCCAAATACACTCTCTGGTCTAACTTTTTGTACTTTTTCGCAAAAAGCAATTGCATCCTTTGGTTGGTGTCGTCGAAGCATTCTTTTTAATATCAGATTATTCCCTGATTGAAGAGATAGATGAAGGTGAGGCATAATTATCTTTTCGCTAGCAAAGACTTCTAGAAAATCATTATCGATTTCAATGGAGTCAATAGAAGAGATTCTTAATCTTTTTAGATTACTTGTGCCCTTTATTATATTCTTTATAAGTATTCCAAGGTTTGTTTCTTCATTTAGATCTTGACCATAAGATGTTATATCAACACCAGTGAGTATTATTTCATTATATCCCTTGTCCAATAAAGTTTGGATTTGTCGGATAATAGCTTCTTGCTTTATAGACCTTGATTGTCCTCGTGCATAAGGTATAATACAAAAAGTACATCTGTGATCACATCCATTTTGAATTTGAACAAAAGCTCTTGTTCTATTATCAAAATTTTTTATAAAGGGCGTGTCCTCTTCTATAATATTTTCTTCAGATATATCTTTCTTAATGCCGACCAGATTCCCAAATGTACTTAATTTTGTTTTTTCATGATTCCCAATTATACAATCAACTTCTGGCATACTCATAAATTCATTGGGGTGTAATTCAGCTGCACATCCAGTGACTACAATCTTGTTATTAGGGTTTTCTCTTCGTTCTTTTCTTATAGCTTGCCTAGTTTGCTTTACGGCTTGATTAGTTACAGCACAACTATTGATGAAGCTAAAGTTATGTAGATTATAATGCTCAGCTTTTTCTTTCATTACCTGAGTCTCAAATGCATTCAATTTACATCCAAAAGTTATAAAATTTAAGTTATTTTTCATTTATATTTTCACTATTGTAATAGTCTGTATATTCTAATTCTGCTGGCCCTGATTTGTATATATAATCATCTGCGTCAATATTAACTTTTAGCACGCCTCCCGGCAACTGAATACTAACTTCAGGATTGGTCATATTTAATTTATAACTTGCATATGCTACTGCAGCCGCTGCAGTACCACAAGCTTTTGTCAATCCAGCTCCTCTCTCCCACACAACTAATTTTATTTTATTTAGGTTTATTATCTGAGCAAAGCTCACATTAATTTGATCAGGAAAAATTTTATGATTTTCAATTATAGGTCCTAATACTTGGAAGGAAATCTTTTCAATATTATCGAGCCAGAAGATAATATGAGGATTACCAACATTAATTAAACTTGGTAAATTAGGATTCTTTAATTCTTTAATATCAAAATCATAATCAAATTTTAGGGTATTTTCTGATAAATGGTTAGTAGGTATATCTTTCCAATAAGTAATTGGCTGACCCATATTTACAATAATTTGATCATCATCTAGTTTTTTACAGGTATGTTTAATTACACCTGTATTTATTTCAATTATTTTATAATCTCGTAATTCAAAAAATAACTTTGCAATGCATCTGGATGCATTACCACATGCTTGCGCTGGGCTTGTGTCACTATTCCATATTCTTATATCAATTTTATGTTTGTTAACTTTATCAATTGAAATAATTTGATCAAACCCAAGACCAGTAGATTTTGCAGATAGAAGCTTTATAAGCTTATCATCGATTTCAAGATTTTTCTTTGAATTATCAATAATAACAAATTCATTTCCCAGTCCATTCATTTTATAGAATTTAAATTTCTCTAGTTGCATTTTTTATTCTAGCCTAAGAACTTTATAATTTTTTTTGCTATGTATAGAACCTGCTCTTCACTCATGTAGGGATGCATAGGTAAACTAAGGACCTCATTGCATAAATTTTTACTAATTTCCAAATTATCATCATTACTATACTTCTTATAAGCAATCTGTTCATGCATTGGTTTTGGATAATATATCATAGAAGGTATATTGCAGTCGGATAGATATTTTTTGAGTTCATTCCGATCCGTAGTTTTAATCGTATAATGAGCCCATGCTGAGTCAACGCCTTCTAAAATAATGGGTGTTTCAACTGCCTTATACAATTCTTCATTATAAATTCTTGCTATTTTCTTTCTTTCTTCTAATTCTTTGTCAAAGATTGTTAATTTTTTTAGTAATACAGCAGCTTGTATGGCGTCAAACCTTGCATTTGTTCCTATTCTTATATTTTCATATGGGTCATCAGATACACCGTGAGCCCTTATTGATCTTAGTATTTGAGCCATAGAATCATCATCAGTAAAAATTGCCCCTCCGTCCCCATAACAAGAAAGCGGTTTAGTTGGATAGAAACTTGTAGTAGTTATTGGAGCTAAATTACCAACTCGCTTATTGCCTATCGCACCTCCAAATGATTGTGCTGCATCAGATATTAGGTGGATATTATAATCATTTGCGATAATATTTAATTGGTCATATTTTGCTGGTAACCCAAATAAATCAACAGCTATTATTGCTGAAGGTATATCCTTTTTTAGTTTGTGGTTTTTAATTTTTTTCTCAAGATCTTTGCAAGATATATTAAATGATTTAGAGTTAACATCAACAAATACTGGCTCCGCTCCTACTAATGCAATTACTTCTGCAGTAGCCGTATAAGTAAATGATGGTATAAAAACTTTTGAGCCAGGCCCAATTCCAAGAGCATGTAAGGATACAAATAATGCGTCTGTTCCGCTAGATACAGTTATCACATTATTTACATTTGAATATAATGATAACTTTTTTTCTATTTTTTCTACTATAGGACCAAGAATATATTGACCGCTTCTAAGGACTTCCAATACTGAATCAGTTATCTCTCTCTCAATAGAGCTAAATTGCTTTTTTAAATCAACAAAATTAATTTGTTCCATATTTTTTTATCCATTCCTTACTAAGGATTATTTAATATAAGCGGAATATATATGCAATATAGTTATTTTTAATATTTTATGATACTAATAATTAGACTAATAAGATTATTTTAATATATTATAAAAAAAAGATAATAAATAACACATATTGAGTCTAAAAATTATATGAGAATTTATAATGTTTGAATCATTATCTGAGAGACTTTCATCAGTATTTTCAAAATTAACAAGAACTGGTCTGCTTACAGAATCTAATGTTGACGAGGCGCTCAGAGAAGTAAGAAGAGCTCTTCTTGAGGCAGATGTAGCATTGCCTGTAGTAAAAGAATTTCTTGAAAAGGTAAGAGAGAAAGCCATCGGAGAAGATGTAATTAAGTCTGTCTCGCCCGGACAAACAGTTATTAAAATTGTCAATGATCAGCTTACTCAATTATTAGGGTCTGAAAATGTTGAATTAAATTTAAAAGTTACCCCTCCTTCTATACTGATGATGGTAGGACTTCAAGGATCAGGAAAGACAACAACTTCTGCTAAAATTGCCCATTATGTCAAAAATAAGTATAAACAAAAAACAATTATGGCATCACTTGATGTCAACAGACCAGCTGCCCAGGAGCAGCTTGAAATTTTAGGTAAAGAAAATTCAATTGATACTCTTTCAATTGTAAAGGGCCAAAAACCTTTAGAGATCTCAAAGAGAGCAATTCAAGAAGCAAAATTAGGTGGCTACGATGTTCTAATATTAGATACTGCAGGTAGAATGCATGTTGATGATGAGTTAATGAATGAACTTGAAAATATTAATAAAATAGCGAATTCCTCTGAAATAATCTTAGTAGCTGACTCGTTAACAGGTCAAGATGCTATAAATGTTGCTCAATCATTTTCATCGAGGCTTCCATTGTCTGGAGTCATATTAACTAGATTAGATGGTGATGCAAGAGGTGGCGCAGCTCTCTCTATGAAGCATGTTACGGGTAAGCCAATAAAATTTATAGGTACTGGAGAAAAGATTGAGAATTTAGAAGAATTCCACCCTGATCGTACTGCAAATAGAATTCTCGGTATGGGTGATATTGTATCTCTCGTCGAACGAGCCAAGGAAACAATCGATAATGAAAAAGCTAATAAGATTGCAAAAAAGATATCTAAAGGGTTATTTGATCTTGATGATATGTCTCAGCAATTAAGCCAAATGGCAAAGATGGGAGGAATTTCTGGAATATTAGGAATGTTACCTGGTATTAACAAAGTTAAAAAACAAATGGCAGAGTCAAATATGAATGATAAGATCATAATAAGACAAATTGCTATTATCTCATCAATGACCCCAAGAGAGAAAAGAAATCCAAAAATTCTAAATGCATCGAGAAAAAAAAGAATTGCAGGAGGATCCGGGACAGAGGTATTTGAAATTAATAAATTAATCAAACTTTACAGACAAACTTCAGATATGATGAAAAAATTTGGTAAGAAAGGTATGTTAGATGCTGATTTTGAAATGCCAGATATTAAAAATAATCAAATAAGTAAATTAAATGATAGTAATATTAACGAAAAAATGTTATCCCATTTGGGTGATAATTCTACGAGTCCTAAATTACCAGGATTACCCGGATTACCAGGCTCTCAAAATAAATTAAATAATTTATTAAATTTAACTGGACGAAAAAAGTGATTCTGGATATTTATAAGTGGAATTTTTAGAAAAAAAGGAATTGTAATGGCATTAAAAATTAGATTAGCAAGAGGTGGTTCAAAAAAACGCCCTTATTACAGAATTGTAGTAACTGACGTTAGAAACCCAAGAGATGGTAGATTTATTGAAAAACTCGGTACTTACAATCCCCTTCTATCTAAAGATCATAATGATAGAGTCACATTGCAGGTAGATAGAATAAAATATTGGATCGGTGTTGGGGCACAACCTACAGATAGAGTATTAAGATTTTTAGATGCTGAAGGAATAGCAAAGAGGGCTCCTAGGAATAATCCAAAGAAGGCTATTCCAAAGAAAGAAGTTGAAGAAGCACCTGCAGAAGAAGCAGCACCTGTTGCAGAAGCAGCACCTGCAGAAGAAGCAGCACCTGTTGCAGAAGTAGCACCTGTTGAAGAAGCAGCACCTGTTGCAGAAGCAACACCTGTTGCAGAAGCACCTGCAGAAGAAGCACCTGCAGAAGTCTCTCTAAAAACAGAAGATGAAAAAAAATAATCCTCTACTCTATTTTTTAAAATAGATCATAGTAATAAACAGGATTCACATATAGAATAAATAAATATATGTTGGTTTTATAATAAAATATAGCCCTGAAAAGTGCTGTAATATTCTAATTTTTTTATGCATAAAATCAAAATAATTCTTTCTAATCAGATTGAGGATTAGTTCGGTATGACAAGAAATACATGGAAAGTAACTACAATAACTACAACACCGGAGATATTTCCAGGGCCTCTTGATTTTAGTAATGTGGGTAGATCATTAAAAGAGGATATTTGGAGTCTGGAAATAATAAGAATCGATAAGTTTAAAGATAACAAAAAATTAAAAATTGATAGCCCTCCATCTGGGGGTGGTCCAGGAATGATTCTTAGAGCAGATGTAGTCATCCCAATTATTATGAATATTAGAGAAAAAGGTGATAAAAGACCCATAATTATCCCAGCGCCAAGAGGAAGAAGATATGAGCAAGAGGTTGCCAGAGGCTTAATTAAAGAAGATGGAATCATAATTATATGTGGAAGATTTGAGGGTATAGATCAAAGAATTGTTGAAGCAACAGGTGCTACAGAATTATCGATTGGTGATTATATTTTAACGAATGGCGATATTGCTGCAATAAGTATCATAGACTCATGTGTTAGGCTATTAGATGGTGTAATTAACACTAAGGAGTCAATATCAAATGAGAGTTATGAGAACGGTCTTCTTGAACATCCACAATATACTCTGCCAAGAAATTATGAAGGTCATCAAATACCCCCAATACTTCTAACAGGTAATCATAAGGATATTAAGTCCTGGAGATTAAAAAAATCTATGGAAATAACAAAAAAACATAGACCAGACCTACTCAGAAAGTATAAAAAAATAATAGCAAAGAATGATAGTTGATTTTATAGCAACTGAATTCCTTGAATAATTAATAATTTTAAGTAATAATAATTTATTAGTTTATGGGGTTTATGAAATGGAAAATAATAAAAGATTAGGTTTAGCAGTAATTGGCTGTGGAGTTGTTGGTCGTATGCGTTCAACTCTAGCAAAAGAATATCCTGGCATTGGATGGATTGGGCTCGCCGATATTAATGAAGAATTAGGTCTTAAGTTAAAGGATGATATAAAGGCGGATTTTTTTACCACAAATTTTAGAGAGTTAATTGAAAGACCCGAAGTAGATGCGGTAATTGTAGCTACCTCAACTTGGAGTCATGTAGAGCCAATTTTAGCAAGTGTTGAGCGAAAATTACCTATGATGATTGAAAAGCCATTGGCAACAGATGCCGTTCAATCTCTAAAAGTTTTAAATGCAATAAATGAAGCCGGAGTTGATGCTGTTGTTGGTTACACTCAAAGATTCAGAAGAAGATTTCTTGCCGTTAAAGAGAGAATAAATAATGGACAGATAGGTGAAGCTACAGCTGTGGTTGTAAGGGCCTTTATGAATAAAATGGCACCTACAGGTGAAGTAAGATTAACGCAAGATAGAAGACATCTGACTCCAATGGTTGTATCAGGAACACATAGTTTGGATATGGCGCTATGGCTGCTTGGTGATCAGGCCAAACCAGTTTCTATATTTGCACGCTCTACTGATAAAGTGATGGCTGAACTTGGTACAAAGGATGCAACATTTGGAGTTTTTACTATGGAAGATGGAACAATCTTCAGTATGAATATTTGTTGGGCTCTTCCAAAAGTTTGGCCAGGAGCTGTTTATGGTCTTGAAATTGGGATCGTAGGTACGAAAGGTGTTATTGATATTGAGGATACGCATAGAGATGTAATTCTTGCAACAGAGTTTAATCAAGGACCTGCTTATAGACCAGAAGGACTTCAGCTAGAGGCAACAAGGAATGTTGATTTTCTTACAAGTTTTCCTCCGGGCGATATATATAATGGTGATTTATGGGGCCCGTTGCGTGAAGAAACAAATTCGTGGTTTAGTAGAATTTATCTTGGAAAAGACACCCCCCATGCCACAGCAAAAGAGGGTCATCGAAACCTATTGCTTACTATGGCTATGGATTTGTCTGCAAAGACAGGTAAAGAATTAGAACTGCCTATCAATCCTGAAGAATTGATGAAGGGGCTGTAAATAAATACTTGAGTTTATAAATGAAGAATATTTTATTACCTTTTGAATACGTCGAAACGATCCCACATTTAATTGATTGTGCAGTATCCCTTGCTAAAGTATACCAATCAAGTATCAGTGGAGTTGCTATCCATCAAAGGATTGATACTTTTATTGCTCAAGAAGGGTCTATTATTTTTGATACCCTCAATCATGATAACAACACAGGTGAAGCAGCAAAGCACAAAGAAAAATTTCAAGAACATATTTTAGAAATAATTAATAAAGATAAAGCTCTTAATAATCTGAAATATAAATGGTTATCGGAGGAGCTGCAGAATCAAAAGTTCCTTGGAGACCTCTCAAGGGTATATAATGTTGTTATAATATCGAGGCCTTATCAAGAATTACAAAGTGCTAGTCTTAGTTCCATACAAACTATACTTTTTGATGGAGGAAGACCCGTTATGTTGATTCCAATGAATAAAAAAATCGATATAGGTCAAGAGGTTGTAATATCATGGAACTGTACAACAGAGAGTTCGAGGGCAGTTTTTGCTGCATTACCTATCTTAAAAAAAGCTAAGAATGTGACGATCTTAACCGTAGAAAAAGTTCTTACTGATGGGCCAAGTGGAGATCAAGTATCAGAATTACTATTATCTCATGGAATCGAATCTAAGGCTGTTACACTCCTTGGGGATGAGAAGAAAGTTGGAGAAATTATTCTTGATTATAGTGAGTCGGTTAATGCAGATCTTATTGTAAAAGGCGCTTATACTCAAAGCAGATTAAGAGAGATAATATTTGGTGGAGCGACAAGGCACCTAATGTTACACTCTGAGATACCAATATATCTTGTAAACTAATTTAGAGATTTAAGAGAACATATTTTTATTAGTGGTTTCTTTTTCCATTAAATATACATATGAAATATAGCCCATCTTTTCCTGCTTTGACTTTGTGAGAAACACCATCTTCAATTAATATTACATCTCCAGCAAAAACATCCACTTTTTCATTATCTAATTGCATTTCACCAAAACCTTTTAAGAAGTAGTAAACTTCTTCTTGACCCTTGTGTTTATGGCCCGTAGTACTTTTATTAGGTTTTAAGTCCGTACTACTCAATATAAGATTTTTTAGAGCTTTATTATCTCTAACGACGTATCTTTCATCTTCTTTAACTATATCTCCACCGATATCGTAGATATTTAATTTCTTCATTAAATAACCTCATAACTTAATACTTTTATAAAAACTTGAAATATATTTTATTCTTTCATCAACTTGTCTCAATCTTATCATATTTGACTATTAAGAGTTATAATGGATTACCTATACTAGGATAAACATATTTATCTTTTAATGATATTATATTAATATAAAAGAATACTATTTAGGATATATTAAAATTTTTTAATAAATATGATATTTGATTCAAGAATCGTTGGTATTGGCCAATCTATATACACTAGACATCCGGGAGAGGATCAAACTGTTCATAATCTTATGAGAGATGCTACTTCTAATGCTTTAAGGGATGCAAATTTAGATCTTAAAGATATTGATGGGCTTGCTATTGCATCATTTTCTATATCACCAGATTCTGCAATTGATATTGCATGGAGGTTTGGATTAAGTTTAAATTGGTTATTGCAGGATCCTAACGGAGGGTCATCAGCGATGAATATGTTAGGCCATGCTTCACGTGCAATACAAACTGGTGCTGCAAAAAATATATTGATATTAGCTGGTGACGCAACTGGGTTAGAGGGTTACGCAAAAATTGCTAATTCCTACAATAGTGCAACACGAGATCATTTATCTCCTCTTGGTCATGGAGGCCCTAATGGTGTATATTCACTTGTAACTTCTAGGCAGATGAAGGAATACAATCTATCAAAATCAGATTATGCGAATCTTCTGATATCGCAGCGTAATTGGGCATCAAAGAATCCATACGCAGTATATAAAGACACTCTCACACATGAGGAATATAATGCTGCCCCAATGGTTGCAGACCCACTCTGTAGGTATGATTGTGTCCCTGTTGTCGCCGGTGCATACAGCATAATCCTATCAGCTGAAGATAATAAAAAGTTAGAGAAACAGGTAAAAGTAAGATCATTTTTTCAAAGTTTTAATTATGATAACCAGGAGGGGGATGGAACAAGGACAGGCATAATCAATTTTGTAGATAAGTTATATGACCAAGCAAAATTATCACCATCTGATATAGACGTTTATAGTATATATGATGATTATCCTGCAATAGTACTTGCGCAATTAAATGATTTAAAGGTTATAAAAGATTCCAATATGAAAGAATATTTAAGGAATATGAATAATGAGATAATCCCTATAAATACGTGGGGAGGAATGTTATCAGCAGGTCAACCAGGAGGGATGGCTGGTGGTTTAAATGGTATCGGAGAGGTTGCACTTCAACTGCAAGATCGAGCGGGTAATAGACAATTAAATAATGCTAAGTATGGTATTGTAACTGGCTATGGAATGACTCTTTATCGGCATGGTGGGACAGTCTCTGCAGCGATATTAGAGGGGGAATAAAATGGAAAAATTACAATTTTTTGAATGTAATAAATGCAGTAAGCAGACCTTCCCCAAAAAATTCTTCTGTTCAAATTGTGGTAATATTGATTTTGACTTAATAGATGCTCCAGAAGGAAAAATAAAAGAAATTTCTGTAATACGTCACATGCTTGGTAATAAAGATTGGCAGCCCAGAAAAATTGCTAATATACAAACAGATACAGGTGTATCATTAACAGTGGGGATCGAGGATAATATTCAGATAGGAGACATCCTGAATATTTACTCAAAAGATGGCGCCCCGTTTGCTAAAAAATAGATTTTAATAGGAGTACCTCATGTTAACTTGCGACTTTATTGCTAAATATTTAAAAAAAAGAGGTGTTAAACAAGTATTTGGAACACCTGGTAGTGATACTATCAGCCTTATTAATGCTTTTTCAGATCAAGGAATAAATTATATTCTCACCCATCACGAAAATACAGCTGCATATATGGCATCTACTTATGGAGAGATAACAGGTATTCCAGGAATTGTAATTGTCACAAAAGGACCTGGAGTAACAAATTTAGCTTCTGGAATTGCATCTGCTTACCTTGATAGAAGACCAATTATTATATTTTCAGCTATAATTGATCCAGACCTTTTAGCTAGAAATCCACATCAAGATGTTGAACTTGTCTCATTTGGAGGACTTATAACTAAATTATCAGAGGAGTTAACATCAGAAAATGCAGCCGAACTTATGGATAGAGCTTATAGGACTTCAATAGAACCAAGGCCTGGTGCGGTATACCTTCCAATTTCACCTATACAAGCTATTAAGGATATTGAGATTAATGATGAACAAATAGATAGTATGATCTCAGTTACTTATACTCAAAATTTACCTGAAAAAAATGATTTTGATTTTGCTATTAAGTTAATAAATAAATCAAAAAGACCAATTGTGGTGGCAGGAGTTGGGGTTGTGGGATCAAAAGTATCAAATGATTTAATCTCTTTCGTACAATCTATACAATCACCTTGCTGCGTTACATTACAAGCAGTTGGTAATTATCCATGTGATGACCCTCTATACATTGGAATGTATGGTTGGTTTGGTACTCCAATTGATGAAATGTTGAAAAAGGCAGATACGATTATAACAATTGGTCTAGATGGATGGGATATAATTAGACCATTTAAATCTCAGGTACCAATTATTTCTATTGACTCTGTTGATGTAAATGACAGAACTTTTCAACCTGTAACGCAAGGACTAAGGGGAGATATTTCTGGTATATTAGATTTCTTAGAAAATAATATAGGCCAAAGAAATACAAGTACGGAATGGTTGAGCTTAGCAAAACAGTCATTTAATAAAATACAAGATTATGAATTAGGAGTTAGTACTGATTATAATCCAAGTGATGGGATTGCTCCACAATCTGTGTATAAAGAAATTAGGAAATTTGTTCCAAAAGATACAATAATAACCGCAGATGCTGGAGCCCATAAATCATTAGCCTCACAAGCATGGTTATCTTATTTGCCACTATCATATTTTGTGTCAAATGGCCTCTCTCCAATGGGATTTTCACTTGGAGCTGCTATGGGAGCCAAGATAGCATCACCGGAGAGTCCTGTTATATCATTTGTGGGTGATGGAGGATTTCTTATGTATGCTGGTGAGTTGGCAACTTGGAAGCGTCTAAATATTCCAATGATTCAAATTATAATGGTTGATAACGCTCTCACTCAGGTAAAATCAAAACAGTTAAAAAGGGGATATAATACAGAGTCTACAAGTTTTGATAAAGTTGAATATAAAAGGATTGTTGAAAGCTTTGGTATTGAGGCTATAGAGGTGAGTAAAGTTACTGAACTAGTTGAAGGAACAAAGAGAGCATTGCAATTAAATAAACCGGTCTCTATAATTGTCAATTTAGACGGTAGTGAGTATTTAAGAATGCCAAGTGCAGTATGATAATATAATACAAAAGGAGAGTTGAATGAAAAGCCAATTAGATAAAAATCTCAATCATAATACAGTTGTCCCATTATTAAAAGATGATGAATTTAGTTCAGAATTTATGGGTATGATAAAAAAATTAAAAGAGGCAAAGGGTAGCAAGAGGATTAATAACAGCGCTCGTGCGATGGGTCACTCTGACGATTTTGGGATGGCTTCTCGTAACTATTGGCAATCAACATGGGAACTTGGCGAACTATCAAAGCCTTTTAAAGCCCTTATACGATATAAAGTTGCAACAAGAAACACATGTTTTTATTGTTCAACGCATCAAATTGAGCATCTAAGAAGACTTGGTGTTGATGAAGTTAAGATAAAGAATGTTCAATCCTCTGATACACATGATGCATTCACTGATGCTGAGAAAGCTGCTTTGAGCTTTGTTGATCATATGATGGTTGATGCATCAAATATCCCTGATAAAGTAATAGAAAACTATAAAAATCATTATACACCAAAGCAAATGATCGAAATAGCTCTTACTGCAACAGTAATGGTATCTTTGAATTTATTTAATGACGCTTTCAGGGTGCCAATTGAGGACGAGGTTGTAGGTATAGGCCTTGACGTCCCAGAGCTATAATCAGTAAATAGATTTTCATAACTAGTATTTATTATTAGATTCTAAATATCTTTGATGCATTACCGTTTAATATTTTTATTTTATCTTCTTTTGATATTGATAGGTTTTCAAACCAATCGGTACCAAGTTTGTTATCAATAAAAGGCCAATCAATAGCAAATAATATTCTTTCAACTCCTAGCTCTTGCATGCAACATAACAATGCTGGATCAGAAAAATTACCACTAGTTGTCACATAAAAGTTATTACAAAATACTTCTCTAAACTCTATTGGTGCGTTACCAGGACGTTTTAAATTATGATTTACTCTCCATAAAAGGAAAGGTAGTGTTTCCCCAAGATGGCCTAGTATAATTTTAAGGTTTGGTAATGTTTCGAATATTCTTGATAGCACAAGCCTTATTGCCATTGTGGCGGTTTCAACTGTGTAACCCCATGCTGCCTGAGGAAATAGAGCAAATTCTTCTGTATAGTCTTTATAATAAATATTTCTTACTTCATGGTGTGGCATACCAGGATGGAGATAAATAGGAACATTTAATTTAGCAGCTGCTTCATAAACTGGCCACGAAGCTTTTCCATCATCAAATTGGGAATTTGTAAGTCCATGTATCATTCCACCCACGAAATTTAATTCTTTTACAGCTCTTTCCAATTCTTTTGCAGCAGCTTGAGGATCCTGCATTGGTAATGCCGCAAAACCTCTAAATCTGGTTGGGTTATGGGACATTTTATTTGCCAAATAATCATTTGTTTGCTTTGCTGCTGTTACCGCAACATCCTTGGGAAGATTGTGAACTCCTGGGGGAGCAACTGAGAGAATTTGAATATCAATACCAGTAGCGTCCATTTCTTCAATTCTTTCTCCTCCAAAATCTTCCATCCTAGAAACCATTTTTGGGTTTCTAATTCTAGTATTTGTTGTATTTACTTCCTGTAACTTTGTAATATTTGGATCTATGTAATGCTCTTCAATTGCAATTACTTTAGTAGAATCTAGTATTGACATTTTTATTCTTCCTATTTTGTTATATTTTTTTATTACTATACCAAAAATCTATTTATAGAAAAGTATTACTTTTCTAAAAGGATTAAGTCATTGATATCAAACGAGGCAAGCAATTTCTTACCAATTTTCAGCTCATTCAAAGAGTTTCTATGAATATTTTGGACATGTATATAAATTTCTTTTGTATTATCGAGTTCAATTGTTAAATAGCTCATATCTCCATAGTAAGTTGAGTTTGTAATTGTTCCCTTTGCATAAATCCTATTTAGTTTATTTTCTTTTCTTTTCTCAATTATTATTTTTTCAGGCCTGATAGCTAAAACCATATTCTCACAGATATTTTCATTACCTTTTAGATCTATATTACCAAAAATTTCACTATGGAATATTTGCTTCTTCTTCAATACGTACCCATCTATAATATTTATCCTACCAAGAAATTCAGCACTATATTTCTTGATTGGGTATTCATACATATTTGTTGAAGTATTTGTTTCAATAATTTTTCCATTTTCCATAATTGCAATCTTTGAAGATATTGACAGGGCTTCATCTTGATCGTGAGTTACCAACATAAAGGTTATCTCTAAATTGCGTTGAATATTAACTAGCTCTTGTTGCATTTCAATTCTCAAATTAGCATCAAGGGCGGATAAAGGTTCATCTAAGAGAACAATTTTCGGATTATTGACAATAGCTCTTGCAAGCGCAACTCTTTGTCTTTGTCCTCCCGATAATTCTGCAGGATATTTATATATATAGTCTCTCATTTTTATTAAATCGAGGATGTTATCAACCCTTTGCCTAATATCTTTAATGGGAATCTTTTTTAATTTTAGTCCGAATTCAATATTGTCCTTGATATTTAAGTGAGGAAATAAAGCATAAGATTGGAACACCATATTGACGGGTCGATTGTTAGCTGGAATTGAACTGCAATCCAAACCATTAATTATGATACTACCTTTATCTTGAATTTCCAGACCAGAAATAAGTCTTAGGAGTGTAGATTTACCACAGCCAGATGGTCCTAATATAGTAAAAAATTCATTTTCATGAATATTTAAGGAAACATCATCTACTGCAAGAGTGTCACCAAAGCTCTTATTTAGATTCTTTATTTCAATACATATTTTATTCTTAGTCATTTTGTTAATGCTCTATTATTTTTAGTTAAAAATTTAATCACAAAATAAGTCGAAATGATAATAATAAGTATCAATATAGTAGAGACAGCATTTATTTCAGGCGTAATACCAAATCTAACCATTGAATATATTTTAACAGGTAAAGTAACGCTATTTGGTCCTGATGTGAAGAACGTAACAACGAAATCATCTAGTGATAATGTGAATGCTAGTAAAAAGGAGGCTATTATTGCAGGTTTGAGGAAAGGCAAGACAATTAGTTTAATTACTTGAAAATTACTTGCTCCCAAATCAATTCCAGCCTCTAGTATCTCGTTATTTAGAATAGAAAGCCTTGATCTTATAATGATTGCAATGATTGGGAATATGAATGACACATGAGCAATAATAATAGTTGATAAAGATAAGGGCCATATTTCAAAACTAGGCCAATTTATAAAATTAAAGAATGCTAACATTGATACTCCCATGCATATTTCAGGAATAATTATTGGAAAAAGTAGAGCTAAATCATAATATTTTTTTAAATAAAAATTAAATTTCCATAAGCAGATAGCTGTACTTAATCCTAAAATAGTTGATATTATGGTAGATAAAGATGCAATTGTTAAAGAATTTGAAAAAGCATCAAATAATATCTGATTATCAAAAACTTTTTCATAGTATTTTGATGTAAAACCTCTCCATACGATATTCCTTTTTGAGTCATTAAAGCTAAAAATAACAAGATTGAGAATTGGTAGATAAAGAATTATTAAAAAGGCATAGGATATGATCTTTAAGTACTTATTTCTAGTATAGTCAATTGGGCTATGAAGTAATTTAATATTTTTCATACATACCCCTTATATAAAATTTTGAATATAATTTTGAGTATATATATCTCACTGAGATAACAATAATTGTCATATATATTAATATAAATGAAAGCGCTGATCCAAAAGGCCAATCATTTGCTGACTTGAATTGTCTCTCAATTATATTTCCGATCATTTGTGAATCTGCTCCACCTAGTAAGTCTGGAATAATAAAGGAGCCAAGACACGGTATAAAAACTAAGATAATTCCGGAAATGATTCCAGGAATTATAATCGGCATGATGACTTTAAAAAATGTTTGAAAATGATTTGCCCCTAAATCATAACTTGCCTCTAATAAATTTCTATCAAATCTTTCAAGAACTAAATAAATTGGTATGATCATAAATGGAACATAAATATAAAATAACCCAAGTATAATTGCAAAGTTATTATACATTAGATCAAGAGGAATAAAGTTATTATTAAATATATTATAATTAGCCAAATTTAAAAAATTAAGAGCACGATTTGATGCCTCCCAAAGATATTCAAGAGAAGAATTGATATGTCCTTTTGTTCTTAATATAGCAATTAGTGAATAAGTTCTTATCAGTAAATTTGTCCAGAGAGGAAGCATAATAGATATCAATAAAATTGATTTTATTCTTGTTGATGAGAAGCTTATATAAAGTGCTACTGGGATTGCCACAATCAAACATATAAAAGTTGTTATTGAGCTGATAATGATAGATTTAAACAATGTAAAAAAATAAACCCCATTAAAGGCACGAAAGTAATTGTGAAGACTCCAATTATAATCAATTCCAATAATGTCTACTTTCTGACCGAAGCTCATTGAAAAAACAATAATAATTGGAAATATGAAGAAGCATAATAACCAGGCAAGTCCAGGGATAAGTAGGAGAATGAAGAGCTTATTCTTCAGACCCCAAGCATTAGCCATAATTTTTACTTTCTCTTGATACCATAAAACTATCTATCTACGATGCGAGAATACGAGTCCAAGTGTCTTGAATAACTTGTCCTATCTCTTCTCCAAGATATATTTGATTTTCACAAACTTTGACAATTTTATTTGTTGGAAAGATTGCCGGGTTATTCGTGTAATCTTTCCCCATCAGATCCTTAGCTGCTTTATTTGGAGTGGCATATTGGATATAATCCGCTAAATCCGCGCCAGTTTCAGCACCAAGTAGGTAATTGATAAATCTATGCGCATTCTCTTTATGAGGGGCATTTTTGGGAATGCAGAGACAATCTTCCCATATAATACTACCTTCTTTTGGCACAACATAACTTATATCTTTATCTTCTAACATTAGCTGTGCAATATCTCCATTGAATTCTTGAGCTAGAACGACATCTCCTGAAGCAAGCAGATCCTGCCCATTATCTTCCGCAAAGACTTTTATATGTTTTTTTTGCTCAATTAATAACTCTTCAACTTCCTTATAGTCTCTAATATTCATAGAATTTAGAGAGTGACCAAGGTATTTCAAACCAATTGCAATAACTGTAGTTGCTTCTGACAATAAAGAAATATTTGTTGAGTACTTACCAGATTGATATAGATATGACCAAGAATTAGGTCTTTCTTCAACTCTTGACATATTATAGCCAATACCAACAGTTCCCCACATATATGGAATTGAGTAGCCTCTATTTGGATCAAAGACAGGATTTAAGAAGTTCTTATCAATGTTGTTCATATTGGATATTTTTTCATGATCAATTCTATCCAACATATTTGCCTTAATCATCTTTTCCACATAAATATCTGAAGGAACAATGATGTCATAACCAGGGTTTCCTTCTCTTAACTTTGAAAATAATTCATCATTATCAGCAAAAAAATCCATTTTTGTTGTTATTCCTGTTTGATCAGCAAAGTTAGATAAAGTATTTTCACCAATATAATCATCCCAATTATAAAAGTTAAGATCATTCAATGAATTCGCATTTATTTTGAATGGATTGAGGGTTATTCCAAAAGCTACAGCTGATGTTCCGGTTAAGAAATTTCTTCTTGTAATTTGATATTTATTATTCAATTTAACGCCCCCTATATGCAAAGAAAAGTTAATAATAATGATATTTTTGAAAATATTACCCTAAAAATTATGAATAACATTTTTTAACTACATGTCAAATTTATTTTTAGTAATAAATCTTATTTATACTCACATAAATCATTGTTTTCTATTAATCAATTATATATATATATATAGGAGTAAATAATATTATTTTAATATTAAAGGAAATGAAGCCATGCACGATATGTTTATCCAGACTGAAGAACAGAAAGCTATATTAGAAAGTGTGAAAAAATTTGTCGATGATGTTGTGAAACCAAGATCTGCTGAGCTAGACGCTTTGGATACTCCGGCTAAACGATACTGTGGAGAAATTGTTAAAGCAGCTAATGACCTTGGGTTAAGAACAATGACTTTGTCAGAAAAGTATGGTGGACTAAGCGCAGACTCTCTTACAACAGCAATGGTTGTAGAAGAACTTGCAATAGGGGATGTTGGAGTTTCTGTAACATTGGCACAAACTATGAAACTTGCTACAATTATGGAAAAAGCTCTTAATGAAGATCAGGCAAAGAGAGCTCTTATACCTTTTACAGAAGATCCGGAAGCGGTCTTAGCTATTGGTATTACAGAACCAGATAATGCTTCTAATTATTTTCTTCCTTACCCAACTCCTTTTAGAACATTTGCTGAAAAAGTTGATGGCGGATTTGTTATTAATGGAATGAAACATTTTATTTCTAATGGAAACAGAGCAAGCTTCTATCTATTATTTGTTCAAACCGAAAAAGGTAAGCCTATGCTTGAAGGTACCACTTGTTTCTTACTTGAAAGGGGACGTGATGGTTTTACAATTGGACGTGTGCATGACAAAATGGGTGAAAGCTTGGCAAATAATGCAGAGTTAATATTTCAAGACTGTTTTATTCCAAATGAAAATATAGTTGGAGAGTTAGGGAAGGGTTTCCAATTATTGCAAAAATTTTTCCCCTCAAGTAATTCATTTGCTGCAGCAAGCTGTCTTGGTGTAGGTGAAGCGCTATTTGAGAAAGCAGAACAATGGGCTAAGATTAGAGTCCAAGGGGGAAGACCGCTTATAGAACACGATGGAATAAGAGCCCAACTTGGTGAAATGAGGATGCTATTAGATGCCTCAAGATCATACACTCATAGAGCCTGTTATTTAGCAGATAATCAGGATCAAGGATGGGATTGGACATTAGGTGCCCTTCCTAAAGCAATGGCCAGTCAGGCTGTTTGGAAGATTGCAACATGGACAATGGAGATTCATGGTGGGCATGCGTATATGAAAGAATTTGGTGTAGAAAAGTTACTAAGAGATGCTGCTGGATGGTTGCACTCGGATGGTGTTAATAGAACATTATTTTTAAAAGCTGCAAATCTAATGTATGGACTTGACCTATATAATAAATAGAAAGATATAGATGAATTCAAATTTAGGAAATTTTAAATTATATAATGCTCTACAATCTACTTGTAGCCAGCGTGTTAGATACACGCTCCACTATAAAGATTTAGATTTTAGTATGGAAATACTTGATTTATTTTCAGGTGATCAACTAAAGCCGGAATATCTTGCAATAAATCCTAATGGGGTAGTCCCCGCAATTGATCATAATGGAAAAATAATTATTGATAGCTCAGTTATAATTGAATATTTAGAAGATATAGATCAAGATTTAAATCCATTGAGACCCAGGAAACCTGAGGAATGCGCAAATATGAGAGCAATGATTAGATATTTTGATGAAGTTGCAGGGCCATCAGTAAGAATTCCATCATATAATATGGCCTTCTTGCCTCACTTTCAAAGTATGTCTGAGCAAGAATTTTTAGCCGTTGCTGAATCAAAGCCACTTCGGAAAGAATTCCTACTAAAAATGGGAAGAACGGGTTTCTCTGATAAAGATATGAATGAGTCTACCTCGAAGATAAAATCTACAGCTGATCGAATGGAAAATTGGCTTAAGGAATCAAGGGGACCTTATTTATTAGGAGAAAATATAAGCTATGCAGATATATGTATAATGCCTATTATAGTTAGAATGCAAGATCTTGGGAGACCTGATCTATGGGAAACTAAAAAGAGAGTTTGTGATTGGTTTGATGTAATTCAAACTTCAGATATATATGAGCAAACTTATTGCAAGGGCTCATTGTTATCGGAAGTATATCCACATCTCTCCAAGAAGTAATATCTAGATATTATAATACCTCTTTGTTTATGACAAAATCATGTTTCAATTTACCGTTGAGAGCGTCAATTATATTTTGAGCAGAATTCAAAGCCATTCTAGATGCACAGTCATTGCTTAACCCAGCTATATGGGGAGAAAATATAGCATTCTTAATTTTGAAGATCTTATGTTCTTCAATGATTGGTGGTTCTTCTGGATAAACATCTAAACCAGCTGCCTTGATGTTATTTTCGAGGAGTGCACGACCTAGCGCATCAAGGTCTATATGAGAACCTCTTGAAGTATTGATAATAATAGCGTCTTTATTCATTAGGCTTATCTCTCTTTCACTTATAATTGGTTTAGTTGTTCCTGGAGCATGAAGAGTTATTATATCTGCTTGTTTCAGACCAAAATCTAATGTGTCAATAAGTTGGTAATGCAGTGGGAAAGTATTTTTATTGCTAATAAACGGATCAAATACTGAGATTTTTGCACCAAATGAATCTGCTATCCTTGCAACTTTTTGGCCTATTCGTCCGAATCCAACAATTAATAATCTTTTATCTTCAAAATCATTCGAGATTAATAAATCTCTATCCTTCCAATTGTCACTTCTAACCATTTCATCATGTTTTTTTGTATTCTTTAATAAATTAAGAATAAGCATGATTGTATGTTCCGCTACGCTAGATGAATTAACATCACCAACAATTGTTAAGGGTATTCTTCTTTTCGTTAATTCTTGAATATCAATACGGTCATAACCAACACCATTACGAGATAAGATCTTTAATTTTGGGCACTTATCAATCATTGATTTTGAAAAAGATTGCAGACGTAATAATATAGCATCAGCATCTTGTATATTATTTTCTAGTGTTTCTTGGCTAGCATCAGAAAGTATATTCACATTAAAATTGTTAATACTCTTCAATAATTCAATTCCGCTGTTATGAATTTGTCCACCGACTATTATTTTATACATTTTTTCCTATTGCCCTCTGTAATATAATAGATTTAAATATAAACTTATATTAAGCATTGGTAAGGTATTTGATATGGAAAGTAAAGATACAAAAGTACAGATGGCAGTTGCACATTGGGCGCACAGATTTGTTTCAAATGGAATACCGCTTGCTGATTTTAATGACGTCGCAGCAATTGTCAATAAATGGGATGATTGGTGTATGGCATGGGAAAACAAGGGGAAAATGCATGCGTTATTAGGTGATGATGCAAAAAAAAATAATTTTAATTTAAGTGCTGCAGAGCATTATAACACTGCTGCAGTTTGTTATCATTATGGTAAGTTCTTATTTGTTCAAAAACCAGATGAAATGAAACGAGCGCATACTATGGCGGTGAAGTATCATCAAAAATCAATGCAATTAAGTAATCCAATAGGTGAGAGAATAAAAATAAATTGGAATAATCTAGATATGTATGGGAATTTAAGAAAGCCAAATAATATAATAAATCCACCTGTTGTCATCATGTGTATGGGTTTAGATTCTGCCAAAGAAGAAATGGAAACAAATGAGAGAGTTTTCCTCGAAAGAGGAATTGCTACACTAGCATTTGATGGCCCAGGCCAGGGAGAGGGAGAATATGACGCGCCAATTTGCCCAGAATATGAAGGTCCTGTATCAGCAGTCATAGATTACATAGAAAAACGTGATGACTTAAGTTCAAAAAAAATTGGTGTTTGGGGAGTTAGTCTTGGAGGATACTATGCCCCAAGAGCTGCGGCTTTTGATGATAGGATAATAGCTTGTATATCTCTAACAGGACCATTTAATTGGAATAATATTTTTGATAGAATACCAGGTCTTACTAAAGAGGCTTTTATATATAGAAGTAAGTGTAATTCTGAGGAAGAAGCAAGAGAATTTGCAAGCAGAATGGATCTTACAAACTGTGCAAGAAATATTAAATGTCCAATTTATATTGTGGGTGGAGGGCTAGATAGAGTGGTCCCGCCGGAAGAATCGAAATTACTTGTAGATTCTGTTAATGGAGAAGTCGTGTTTAACATGATCGAAGATGGAACGCATGTTGCAAATAATAGAATATACAGGTACCGAACTCAGTCAGCGGACTGGTTAAGAATGAAATTGAATTAACAGTAAAAACTAAAGGAAGATTAATATGACAGAAAAGAAAATTACCCGAGCTGATATAACAGAAGCTGCAGAAAAATATAAGAATTGGGGCAAATGGGGACCCGATGATGAAATTGGAACTCTTAATAATGTGACAGCCGAAGATATTATCAATGCAGTTCAACTCGTTAAAAAAGGAAAGGTGATATCACTTGCTCTTAACTTTGATAATAAGGGTCCACAAGGTGCAAAAACTAAATATCCAGCAATGGGTAGGACTAATCCTATTCATTCTATGTTAAGAACGGGTACGGACGCCTACTCGGGTGTTCTGGATAAGCGTGGTATCAGAGCAGCAGATGATATGGTAATGCTACCAACGCATGGCTGTACTCATTGGGACGGGTTAGGTCACATATTTTATGAAGATAAAATGTGGAACGGCTATGATTGTAGAGAAGTCACCTCCGCAGGTGCTCAAAAATGTGGAATTGAAAAAACAAGAGATAAGATGGTTGGTCGAGGTGTCTTATTAGATGTTGCGCGTGCATTGGGGAAAGATCCTCTTGATGATGGCTATGCCATTACTTGTGAAGATCTTGATTTTACTGTTAAAAAACAAGGAGTGAAAATACAAAAAGGTGATTTTGTTATAGTTAGAACCGGGCAGATGGAGGATTGTCTAACAAGAGGTTCTTGGGATGGATTCCCGGGAGGAGATGCTCCAGGAATGGGTTTTGATACAATAGATTGGGTTCAGAGAACGGAGTTAGCTGCTTTAGCTAGTGATACTTGGGGTTGTGAAGTTAGACCTAATCAAAGCGAAGAGGGAATTAATCAACCATGGCATTGGATTACAATTCCTATACAAGGAATGACAATGGGTGAAATGTTCAACCTAAAGGAGCTTGCTGAAGATTGTGCGGCGGATAATACTTATGAATTTTTATTTGTTGCACCATCCATTCCAATTACGGGTGCAGTTGGTACGCCAATTAATCCCCTTGCAATAAAATAATATAGAAAATTTTGAGGTATAAACTATGAGTAATGAATTAACAGGTGCGAAAGTTCTCGCAAAAATGCTAGTTGAATATGGAGTTACAGATATTTTTCATGTCCCAGCTGTTTTGAGAACAACAATGGTAGAGCTTGAAGCAATATCAAATGTAAGAAGGATACATGCTCATGGTGAAGCATCGGCAGTGTACATGGCTGATGGTTATGCGAGAGCTTCTGGTAAACCAGGTGTTTGCGCAGCTCAAATCATTGGGGCATTAAATCTCGCTGCTGGGTTAAGGGATGCCTGGCTTGCAAAGTCTCCAGTGGTAGCTCTAACAGGCGGAAGAGATCAAACAACTAAATTCAGAAAGGCCTATCAAGAGGTTGATGATATGCCAGCATTTGAACCAGTAACTAAGTTCAATGCTACGGTTGATAGTGCTAATAGATTTCCAGATATGCTGAATCAGGCATTTAGAGTTGCAGTATCTGGATGTCCTGGGCCTGTCCATCTCCAATTTAAGGGTAATGAAGGTCAAGTTGATCAGGAGATTTTTGACGATGCAATCCCAAAAGATATTCATGAGAATGCAATAAGTATTCCACCCCATAGGCCATTACCAGAGACCAACTCCATAAAAAAAGCAATGTCTATAATAAATGATGCTGAAAAACCAATATTAATTGTCGGAGGAGGTGTGCGCTGGTCTAAAGCTGGAGAGTTAGTAGATGAATTATCTAAAAAACTTAAAATTCCCATAGCAACATCACTAAATGGTAAGGACGTCATAGATGCAACTAACCCACTAAACGTAGGGGTTGTGGGGACATATTCGAGAGCCTCTGCCAATAAGTCGGTTCTAGCTGCAGATTTAGCAATTTTTATAGGAACTGATTTGGGAGGAATGGTAACTAATTTTTGGACAATTCCAAAAATTGGGGTAAAAGCTATTCATATTGATATTGATCCAGAAGTTTTGGGACGCAACTATCCTCTTGAAGTCGGTATAATGGCAGATGCAAAAATGGCGCTTCAGGAAATGATTCAATATGCTGATTCTGCATCTGTGTCCAAAAGATTGCCATGGGTAAATGAAATTCAGGGTTATTGCAAAGACTGGTATGATGAATTTAGGTCAGCCCTTACATCTGATGCAATTCCAATTAGACCTGAGAGAATATGCCATGAATTATCATTAAATTTGCCTGATAATTCATTTGTTGTTGTTGATACAGGACATGGTGGTATGTGGATGGGTGGAATGTATGACTTAAAATCATCTAATCAAAATTATATTCGTTCAGCTGGTCATTTAGGCTGGGCATTTCCTGCATCACTCGGTGTTAAATGCGCCGTACCTGATCGGCCTGTAATTTGTTTTACTGGAGATGCCGGTTTTTGGTACCACATAGCAGAGATTGAAACAGCAGTTAGATGGGGAATTAATTCTGTGATTGTTGTTAATAACAACGGAGCTGGAAATCAATCAAAAAGAGGTTTTGATCGGGTTTATGGTGGTGAGCAAACTCAAAAAGCAAGAGAAATGTGGACATTTAATCAGGTAAATTTTGCAGAAATTGCAAGAAATATGGGAGCAGTAGGTATTAGAGTTGAGAATCCAAAAGATTTTAAATCTGCACTTGAGAAAGCAATATCATTAAATAAATGCGTGATTCTTGATGTTGTAACAGATGTGGATGCATTAGCTCCATTAGCATACATATAATTTAGGTTGTATTGAAATAATTTTGTATATAAATTAACTAAGATACAGATAAGATAAAACAAAAAGAAAGCAAAGCGTTATGAATGATAAAAATGTTTTTTCACCAAGAATTTTAAGACCAGAAGACGCAAATCAAAACTGGAGATGGGATCGACCTCTTGCTTCTCCAGGATTCAAGCAGGTTGATTTTGAAACTAGGGTAGATTTTCACAGACTTAGAAAGTATAGACTTTCAAGATCAAAGAATGCTCTTAAGAATTCAGGTCTTGGCGCACTTCTTTTATTTGATGTTAATAACATAAGATATATAACTGGTACAAAAATTGGAGAATGGGAACGAGATAAACTTTGTAGGTTTGCTCTTCTTGCGGGTGATGAAGAGCCATTTGTATGGGATTTTGGTTCAGCAGCGGTCCATCATCAGCAAAACTGTGATTGGCTTGACCCGAATAGATGTCTTGCTGGTATGACGGGTATGAGAGGTACTGTTCCCCCTTCGGTTGGTTTAATGAAATCTCATGCTGAAGAAATTATGAGTTATCTCAAGGAAGCGGGTGTTGCTGATATGCCAATTGGATTGGATATTGCAGAGACAGCCATGTTCTTTGAACTTCAAAAAGCAGGTTTAAATATCGTAGATGGTCAGCAAGTTATGTTAGACGCTCGTGAAATCAAAAATATTGATGAAATCACCTTATTAAACCAAGCAGCAACTATGGTAGATGGTGTATATCATATGATATGGGAAGAATTAAAGCCAGGTGTTAGAGAAAATGAAATTGTTGCCCTTGCAAATCAGATGTTATACGAAATGGGTTCAGATGACGTAGAGGCAATTAATGCAATATCAGGTGAAAGATGTAGTCCGCATCCACATAACTTTACTGATAGAATGTTTAGACCAGGAGACCAAGCCTTCTTCGATATTCTTCAATCTTATCAGGGCTATAGAACTTGCTATTATCGTACATTTAATGTTGGAGTAGCAACTTCTGAGCAAAATGATGCCTATATTCAATGCCGTGAATGGTTAGATAAGGCAATAGAACTTATTAAACCAGGTGTTTCAACAGATACAGTAGCAAAAGTATGGCCAAAAGCTGAAGAATTTGGATTTAGTGATGAAATGCAAGCATTTGGTTTGCAGTTTGGGCATGGACTCGGTTTAGCTCTTCATGAAAGGCCAATTATATCAAGGTTGGTATCATTAGAAAATCCTATGGAAATTAAAACTGGGATGGTATTTGCACTTGAGACATATTGCCCAGCCAAGGACGGTGTTTCTGCAGCTAGAATTGAAGAGGAAGTTGTTGTTACAGATAAGGGTTGTAAGGTTATTTCTTTATTCCCTGCTGAAGATTTACCAATAGCAAACAAATACTAATCTACGGAAGTAACATGGTTAAAAATAAAAAAATAAAAAATGACGATCTAGATGATAAAAAAAGATTGGAATTATACAATACCCAATATCTTATTAGATTTTCTGAGCAAAGGGCATATGATCTATTCTTAGAAAATCTTGTAAAAGGTACAAGTCATTTGTCACTAGGCCAGGAGGCAATAGCTGCGGGATTTGCATGCGCAATGCAGAAAAATGATAAGAGCTTTTGTACTTATAGAGGACACGCCCATACTCTTGCAAGAGGGGCTTCAGTTGTTGGTGTTATAGGTGAGTTGATGCAAAGGGATTGTGGACTTATGCGTGGTAAGGGTGGTTCAATGCATTTAACTGATACAAGCAAAGGTGTCATGGGTTCTTATGCTATTATTGGCGCACATCTGCCAATGGCCGTGGGTTCAGCATGGAGAGCTCAGTACCTTGGTCATGATGATGTTTCTACAGTATTTTTTGGGGATGGAACTACAAATATTGGTGCATTTCATGAGGCGCTTAATTATGCTGTCGTATATAAATTGCCAGTAGTATTTGTATGTGAAAATAATAATTACATGGAGTATACTCCAATTGAGTCAATTACTGCTGTTAAGAATCCTGCTGCTGATCGAGCATCTGCATATGGGCTTGAGAGTATAATTATAGATGGCAATGATGCGGATGAAGTATTTAGAACAGCTCAAAAAGCGTATTCAAAAGCAAGAGCTGGTGATGGCCCATCATTAATTGAGTGTAAAACTTACAGGCAATCAGGTCATAGTAGGGCAGACCCTGGTTCGTACAGGCCTAATGGTGAGCTTGACCATTGGAAAAAAAATAATGACCCAATAATTAGATATCGTGAAAGACTTCTGGAATTTGGAATAACACAAAATGTTATTGATGATATTGAAAATAATGTAAAAATACAGGTTGATAAAGCCACAGAAGAAGCTAAAAATTCTCCAATTCCACCTGAAAGTATTCTAACTACAAACGTATATGATAATGGGGGATGGGCATGGCGCAATTAACATATAGAGAGGCTGTTGCTGCAGCTATCGCTCAAGAAATGGAAAGAGATGAAACAGTTGCATTTATAGGCGAAGATGTTGCAAAGGCAGGCGGGGTCTTCAAAGCTACAGTTGGTCTATACGATAAATTTGGGCCTAGGAGAGTCATAGATACTCCGATTTCTGAGCAAGCTATCTTAGGGGCAGCCATGGGGGCAGCTATGACTGGGATGAGACCTATTGCAGAAATAATGTTTTCTGATTTTTTAGCTGTGTGTTGGGATTTTGTTGCTAATGAAATGTCTAAGTCTCGGTATATGTCGGATGGTCAATTAAAGTGCCCACTTGTTGTTAGAACAGGAAATGGTGGTGGTTCAAGATTTGGTGCTCAGCATTCTCAATCCATTGAAAATTGGGCAATGGCAATACCAGGTATAAAGGTTGTTGCTCCTTCCACTCCAGCAGATGTGAAAGGATTACTTGCGGCATCAATTAGAGATAATGATCCAGTTATTTTTTTCGAGCATAAGTCACTTTATGCTATAAAGGGAGAAGTTCCTGATGGCGAACATGTAGATACATTAGGAACTGCAAAAGTTGTTCGAAAAGGAAAAGATGCAACAGTTTTAGCATTAGCCCTTATGGTTCCAAGAGCTGTTGCTGCGGCAGATAAATTAATGGCTGAACATGGAATTGATATAGAGGTTATTGATGTAAGGACACTAGTTCCTTTGGATATGAAAACTATATCAAGCTCTGTTGTAAAAACAGGCCGAATATTTACAGTTGAAGAAAATCCAAGATTATGTGGCTGGGGAGCTGAAATAGTATCAATAATTGTCGATGAATTATTTTGGGATTTAGATGGACCAGCTGTGAGAATTACAACTCCTCATATACCATTACCTGCCGCAGATAATCTTGAAGATATTGCTATCCCATCTGTTGATAGAATATTTAATAAGATTTTAGAAGTTTTAAACTAGTTAGGTTTTATCTATGAAAATATTAATGCCACAACTTGGAGAAACTGTGACCGAGGGAACGATCTCAAAGTGGCATAAAAAAGTTGGAGATCTAGTTAAGAAAGGAGAAGTTCTTTTTGAGATTGAAACAGATAAAACTTCCATGGAAATTCCAGCGATATCTGATGGAAAGATATCGAAGATTCATATAAAGGAAGGCGAAACTTCATCCGTTGGTGCAGTTGTAGCCTCTATTTTAAGAGAAAATGAAGAAGAGGATTTAGAAGAAAAAAAATCAGAAAATACAGAGATTAACATACAAAAAGAAGAATTGACTTTGAGTAAATCCTCAAAGGAATCTATAATAGCAAGCCAGCAAGATATTCACCAAAATGTTGATACTGATTCTCCAGATTGGTTTACATATTTGAATGAAGTACTAACACCAAAAGAGAATTATGTTCAATTTATAGGTGACATTGACATCAAATTAACTCCTTTAGCTAAGAGGATCGCTGCAAATGAAAGACTTAATTTAGATCAATTAGTTGATTATTTTAAGAACCATAAAAAGAGAAGGGTAAATAGGAAAGCGATTGATGAATTTATCTCATTGCAATCTACTCCTTCGAATGTTCAAGATAACAAAGTTAAGTATGATACCTCCGTTTATGACGATAAAGTTACATTGAATAGAATCAGAAGAACAACAGGACAAAGATTATCGCAAAGCTGGCCCCAAATTCCTCAGGCATACCAAGCCGTTGAAGTAAATTTTAGCAATCTTGATAAAGTAAGAGCTATTTTAAAGGAAAAGAATGCAGATATAAATTTTAAAATTTCATATTTATCATTTGTCTCAAGGGCAATCACAATCGCTATAAATAATTTTCCACTTGTTAATGCGTGTTTTAATGAGAAAGAATTACTTTTATCTTCATCAGTAAATTTGGCAATAGCTGTTGACCTAAACTTTAAGGGACTTATTGTACCTGTGATAAAGAATGCTGAAAAAAATAATCTTTTGGAGTTGAATGATAAAATAAACGATCTTGTGCTCAGAGCACAAACTAATAAATTATCCCAAGAGGAGTACTTTGGTGGAACATATACAATATCAAATAATGGTAGTATGGGAACATATATGACAGCGCCAATTGTAAACCCACCTCAGGTGGCCATAATGTCTTTCGATGGAATAAATAAAAAACCAGTGATTATTGAAGATGAAACAGGAGATACAATTGGAATAAGAAAAATAGGCGTACTAGGACAAAGTTTTGATCATAGGGCTTTTGATGGTGCTTATGCTGCTAGCTTCTTAAAAGAAGTTAGTAAAATAATTGAACAATATGATTGGCAAAGTGAGATTTAAAAAAGGAGAAGTTTAAAATGAGTCATAAAATTGGATGGGTAGGAACGGGTAGGATGGGATATCCCATGGCAAGTCGTTTAGCTAAAGATGGTCAAGATATTAGTGTTTGGAATAGAACAAAAGCTAAGGCAGATCCATTGTCTGAATATGGAGCTGGTGTTGTCACAAACCTAGATGAATTATATGATGTGGATGTTTTATTTACTATGGTATCAACGGGGAAAGACCTTAAGCAGGTATATTTTGGTGATGCCGGAGTTCTCTCCAAAGGTTCAAAAAAGTCACAAATATTTGTAGATTGCTCATCAATATCATCTGAAGATTCTAATGAAATAAGAGAAAAATTACAAGAGAGGGGTGTTGCGTATATATCTTGTCCTGTTAGCGGTAATGGTAAGGCTGTAAAAGCAGGTGTTTTATCAATCGTTGCCTCAGGCCCTGAAGATATTTTTAATACTGTAAAACCATATCTTGAGACAATTGCTCCAAGAGGCGTTGCCTATGTTGGTGATGGTGATCTTGCAAGGTTCTGTAAGATTGCTCATAACGTAATGTTAGGTGTTGTAATACAAAATCTCGCGGAAATAACTATACTAGCGCAGAAAGCTGGTGTACCGAGGCACGCATTCTTAAACTTTATGAACAACTCAGTTATGGGATCAATTTTTACAAAATATAAATCGAATGCTTTTACCAATCTTGATTGGACTACAACATTTACAACTCCACTTTTATTAAAGGATTTAGATTTAGGACTGCAATCAGCTAAGGAATTAGGTGTCCCAATGCCAGTTACAGCTGCCACAAGGCAGGTCGTACAGCAGCATGCTGGAAGAGTTGAGAAAATATCAAAAGATAATCTAGAAAAAGATTTTGGTATGTTATTAGAGTCTGTTGCGGACGGTGCTGGGATATCCTTAGAACCAGAAAATGTTCCTATACCAACAGGTCTTGAGACAGAGCAAAAATAAATTTAATTTTTTGCTTCTTGACGTTTTGATTAAGTTAGTGTTATCTAAGAATTCACTTTGACGCGGGGTGGAGCAGCCCGGTAGCTCGTCAGGCTCATAACCTGAAGGTCGTAGGTTCAAATCCTACCCCCGCAACCAAATCTATCAAATTAATTTGCATTTTTATCTATTAGCTGTAAATATTTTAATATAAAAAAATTCTAATTAGACTAGAAATAGTGCAAATGCTATCAATTCTAAAAGATAAAAGATTTAGACATCTTTTTTTTGCTCAAATACTGGCGCTGCATGGTACAGGTTTAGCCTCAATAGCTCTTGCTTTGTTAGCATTTGATTTAACTGGTCAAAATGCAGCTTTATTACTCAGTGGTATTTTTACTATTAAAATGCTGGCATATGTTATTGTCTCGCCAATTTCTGGAGCGATTATAAATAAATTTAATCGAAGAATATATTTAGTTATATTAGATATGATTAGAGCTTCAGCGGCTCTATCTTTAGTTTTTGTAAGAGAAATTTGGCAAATATATCTAGTTATACTTCTTTTACAGGTCGCATCAGCTGCGTTTACCCCAATATATCAAGCAACTATTCCAGAAATCCTTCCAGATGAACATGAATATACACAGGCTTTATCATTATCAAGGATTGCATATGATCTTGAAAATATTATTAGCGCTGGAGTTGCTGGATTAATACTGATGGTATACTCATACAATATTTTATTTTTAGGTACAATGTTTGGCTTCCTTGGATCTGCGGTGTTAGTTATTTCGATAATTTTACCAAAATTTATACCTACAAAAGATCAAAATGTTTTACAAAATATTACTCATGGAATTCAAAAATTTTGGATATATTCAAGATTAAAAGGTCTTATTTTCTTAAATATTGCCATAGCATCTGGTGGCTCTATGATAATTGTAAATACAATAATTTTTGTCAGATCGGATCTTTCTCTTGATGAAATAGCATTTCCAATCACTATGTTTGCTTTTGGATTAGGATCAATGCTTGCAGCTTTATATTTACCTAGACTATTGGAGAGTTTTACAGATAAAAAATTAATGATAAGTGGATGTGTCATTATGTTACTTTCATTCTATATTTTAGCGATATGGATCAAGTTATTTGGGATTAGTTGGTCAGCACTTATTATCATCTGGATTACTACAGGTATTGGTTATTCATCGGTTCTAACACCTATAGGTAGGATTATTAGAAAGTCCTCTGATGGTTCTGACTTTACACAATTATACGCAGCCCAATTTTCTCTTAGTCATGCATGTTGGCTAGTTATGTATCCTTTTTCTGGTTGGGTAATGACTATATATGGCTCTATCTTTAGCTTAATAGCTGTAGCTTCAATAATCCTTATATCAACAGTTATTGCATTCTATAGTTGGACAAGCGAATAAATTTATATATTCATATTGACAATTAATACTATTCATATCTAATTAAATCCTTGATTGTTAATCAAGTGGGAACACGGTTTGAATCCGAGGCTGCCCCCGCAACTGTAATGAATACTTTAGTATTTAGAGCCAGATACCATTTAATAACTTAATCTATTAAAAATTTTCACGGAGGGTGATATGAGAATAAAAGTAGTCGATAAAATAAATTATTTTCTTTTAAAGGATGCTGATATCTTTTCATCTGTAATGGCAGTTGTATTGGGGATCTCTTTAGTTATTGTTTTTGGTTTAGCATCTCCTGATTTTATACATAATGCAGCTCACGATGTCAGACACGCAATGACTTTTCCTTGTCACTAGATAGCAAAAATCATGTTTAATAAGTATATCTACCCGCCTATTTTGACAGGTGTTATTGCTGGTTTAATAATATCTATTATAAGTATATTCGTTTTATATCCAATTATTCATGAAGCAGAATTATTGGAGACATCGGGTAACATACAAATAGATGCGCATGTAATGGGACATCTAGATGATGCAAGTCATGAACATATAGACAATCAAGCTGTGCTTAAATATTTTCAACAGAGAAACTTTATTACACTGATGGTAAACATATGTATTACGTTCGGTTATGCATTCGTAATAATAGGGCTAACGAATTTATTAAAAATAAATATTAGATTAAAGAGTGCCATGGCAATTGGATTAGTTGGTTTTATATGCTTTTATTTATTACCATCTATAGCTCTTATACCCCAACTACCCGGTGCACAATATACTCAGGGTTTATATGAACGCCAGCTCATTTGGTTATCTATAGTATTTTTATCTTTAATAGGGTTTATTGTTATATATATAAATTCTTCTAATATTAAGAGGCTGATTGGTCTTGTGTTAGTTTTCCTACCTTTAACATTAATTTTAATTCTTAATGACAATATCTCTATGGAAGTTTCGAATTCATTACATTATAAATTTATTTATTATACGTTTTTCTCAAATCTTATAATGTGGTTCACAATTGCAATAACAATCAACTTTATAATGAATAGAAAAGTTTCTTATAATGTTTGATGTTAATATTGATCTTTATCTACTCTATGCGATTTTCATTTTCATTTTTATTATCTCTGGAGTTGTAAAAGGAATCACTGGAATTGGATTGCCTCTTACATCTATAGCCTTACTGACATTCTTCATATCTCCTCTACAAGCAATTGGATTAAATATGATACCTGTGATTATAGCTAATCTTCAGCAATTTCTTTTAGCTAAAAGTCCTATAAATACTGCTAAAAAGTATAAAATATTTGGAATATTTTTGGTTATAGGAATTATTATAACTTCATTTCAAGCTGCATCCCTAGGTGATGATTTAGTTAAATTATTAATTGGTATAATGGTGATTCTTTTTTCACTAGACAACCTTTTCAGGAAGTCATGGTCGTTGGATATTAGATTTGATAAATATTGGCAGATAGGAATGGGTTCACTTGCTGGTATTCTTGGTGGTTTGACATCAATTTGGGGGGTACCGATTATCATCTATCTTATCTTGAGGAAGGCAACTCCTCAAGAGTTTGTTGATACCACCGGGTTTCTTTTCTTAATTGCAGTTATTCCTGCAACCGTAGGTTATTATTATACCGATGTATTTACACTAGACATGGTACCAATTGCAATATTTTGCGCAGTCTCTGCGGTCATTGGTATGAAGATTGGTAGGTTTATAAGACAGAAGATAGACACTGAAACCTTCAAAAGAGGTTTATTAATTCTCTTCCTCTTGATTGGCGTGCGTCTAATTGCATCTGCTATAGGTACTATGGGATTTTATTAGTATAGATAATAGAAATGGTTTTGAATTTTCATTAGAGTTTTAATCATTATACTGATTTTTACGTTTTTTTCTTATTGATTTTATATTCAAAGTTTTGTGTATCAGAATTGATACTGATCAATTCGGCTCCATTTCTAATATGGTAATGAGTTGCCATGGGAGTTAAAGGAGACAGTGTTACTATTCTTTCAATTTGACTCATATTCTTTGTTGCATGTTCAATAGCTTTCTTCATAATTTCTTTTCCTGCCCCTCTTTTTCTTGACCACACAGTATATGGGATCATTATGCTTGAATTTTTTTCTAAAAAGGAATTCTTGCTCATAAGTTCTAATTCTTTTTCAGTATGAGGAATTTCATTAGTGAAGGCAATGCAGACAATACCTTCAATGTTGCCATCATATTCAAGCCCATATATTTGGCGACCATGACTTCTTCTAAAATCTAAATCTAAGTGAGGTCTTATTGGGTCTTCACTTACATCTATTTCTTCTATAATTGCAAGTTCTGTTCCTTTAACCCATTTAAAGAAATTATCAACTCTATCTTTAAGATATTTCATTTTAAATAATATTATCTTTTTATTTGGCGCGCCGGGGAGGATTCGAACCCCCGACCCCCTGATTCGTAGTCAGATACTCTATCCAACTGAGCTACCGGCGCATTAATTTTTTCTCTTCTAACTTTTAAATCTAATAACATAAACTATCAAGTGAAATAATATATGCTTTGTCTGGTAAAGGAAAAATTAAGTATCATTTCATCATTCTATATTTTATTAATTAATAGATTATGCTATTTATTATCTATGGAAAAAAAATGTCGAAGGGTCATAACGGGACTAGATGATAAGGGGGAGTCAATTATCATCTCAGATGATAATGTCCAAAATAAAATGGAAAAGATCTCTAGGCCTGGAGTTAGTTTGAATAATATTTGGAGAACATCAGAGTTCCCTATCGAAATTGAGGGAGATATTAACAAAATTGATGACGAATTTGTAATGTTTCCTGGCTTAAGTGAGACAATCTGTAGAATTTCATCTTTTGAACCAGATAAATTATTTAGTGATAAAGCTTATGATAGTAAGACATATTTTACAGAATTAGATGCTGAAAATACAGTTATAGAGACCAAGAAACACCCATTTATGCACAAATCAAGTACAGTTGATTATGCAATAATTCTAGAAGGTGAGATAACGCTATTACTCGATAATGAGGAGGTTCTGCTCAAGCAAGGTGATATTGTTATTCAAAGGGGAACAAATCATGCCTGGGTAAATAATAGTGATAAGTTATGCAGGGTTTGCTTTATTTTAATGGGTGGAAAGAAATCAACCTAAGAGTTATTTTTGTCTCCAATCTTAATAATTATTAGACAAAAGACATAGAAAATTGTATAAGTAGTTTGTCAGCTGATACACCTCTATTACAAGAGTGTCTCGAGGCATATTATTTAATATGTGAGTATCAACACAAATAATTCTCATTCATAAAAAATTATATCTAGAATTTATGAAAAATATATTTGTTGATCAAAGAAAGGAAACAATACTACAGACATGGCTACAGAAACTGTCGCAAACGATGCTGTCTTTATTAATTTAGCTATAGCATTATTTTGTTTGGTTGCTAACGGATTTTACGTGGCAGCCGAATTCGCAATTGTAAAATGTAAACCCCTAAGAATAGATCAGCTTGCCAACGAAAATGCATTTGGTGGTAAATTAGCTAGGCACATTCTTAACTTTCAAGAAAATTACCTTGCCTGTTGCCAACTAGGTATAACAATGGCATCTCTAGGATTAGGCTGGGTTGGTGAGCCAACAGTTGCTATTCTAATAGAGCCAGTTCTTGGAAACATCTTACCAGAACACCTCATACATTTTGTTGCATTTATGATTGGTTTTATAACATTTTCTTCATTACATATTGTAGTTGGTGAACAAGTCCCAAAAATCTTCGGTATTAGAAATCCCGAAATCACATTCCAAGCATGTGCACATATCTTATGGGTGACTTATTTAATGGTATACCCTCTTAATATCGCACTAAAAACAGCAGCATCATCAATACTAAAGTGGATGGGCGTTGCATCTTCAACATATGAGGATATTTTTACAGGAGAAGAAATAAAGGGTTTGGTTGATGTATCTGTTGCACATGGTGAAATGGATGAAGAACAAGCAACCAGACTTCACAAATTTTTTGATTTTGATGAAAGGATTGTTCAGAGTGTAATGATTCCAAGTTCACAGTCAGAAACATTAATCCTAGATGGAGATAAAAAGAAGAATAAGCAAGTAATTGCAGGAACACAGCATTCAAGATTCCCATTACTGGATAAAGACAACAAACTCATTGGTACAATCGTAGTAAAGGATTTGATTGATGCTCTGTTCAAAGGAGAGGATGAACCATGGGATGATCTTGGTAAATTCTCAAGAAAACCAATGATAGTTCCGGAGACTTCATTGATAAAAGACCTTTTTGAAAGAATGAGACTCGAGAGAAGCCATATAGCCTTCATGATAGATGAGTATGGCTCATTTTCTGGTATGGTAACTATGGAAGACCTTCTTGAGGAATTAGTAGGCGAAATCGCAGATGAAACAGATGAAGTTGAAAATGAATTTGAAATTACAAAAGAAGATGGTTACTGGTTAGTACATGGATTAGCACCGCTTGTAGATATACAAAGAGCACTTAATAGTGATGATCTCGACGATCCAAATGCAAATACCATTTCTGGATTAATCATGAACAAGCTACAGAAAATACCTGTTGTTGGTGATGTTGTGGAAGATTTCGGTTTTAAATTCCTTGTAGAAGAAACTGTTGATAATAGAGTTGAAAAAGTTAAGATCGAAAAAATAAAATAACCTTTAAAAGCTGCCCAATTATTGAATTTACTATCAATTAAGATGGGCGGCTAAAAGCTTATTTCACTGCCGTCATAATTATAAAATTTTCCAGTATTTTCTTCGCCTAACTTCTGAAATTGCTCAAAAAGTGAGTTTGCGCTCTCCTCAGGAGATAGAGAGGCATGGCTTCCTCCCATGTCAGTTTGAACCCATCCGGGATGAAAAGATGTGATGGGGACGTTAAATTGATCTAGCTCATTAGAAAAAGAGACCATAATATTATTCACTGCAGCTTTTGAAGCTCTATAAAAATAGGCATCACTTCCATTGTGGAGCTGAGTTCCCATTCGTGACGATATGATTGCTATTTTTGGATTCTTACTCTCTCTCAATTTACCAATAAATGATTTAATTGTGAAGAAAGGTCCAGCAACATTGGTCATTAGTACTTCAGATATATTCTCATAGTTCGCACTTTTATCATTCATACCGCCCCTCGGCCCCATAATACCAGCATTACATATTAAAAAATCAATATTATCTATAGATTTTGATATTTCTATAAGTTCATCTTCTTTTGTTACATCTGCTTTAAATACATTGAGATTACTCTGAGTATTAGAAATTTTGAGAAGTTCTCCTGCCTCTTCTAGTTTTCGGCATAAAGCTATTACCCTCTCGCCTTTTTTGATTATAATTTTTGTAAGAGCTAACCCAATACCTCTATTCGCTCCCGTAATTAGATAGCTTTTATTCATGAATGCTCCATTTTTAATTCAATTTTTTAGATAATTAGTTGAAGATTTGACTAATAGCTTAACCTATCAGCTTTGTGGCCAAATTCTCTCAGCTAGGTTTGGTGATCCAGGCGCATGGACTAGCTTTCTTACAACTCTGTCTGTCCAAGCTTCCATTTCTTGATTATGAGATTCGTGATCAAGGAAAATCTTATTTCTTACAGAAGCTGATTGCCACTCATATAATATTGCATGTTTTGCCCACCCAGAAACTGAGACTAGCTTCCGTACCCCAATGCAACCCTCTAGTTTTTTCATTGAGGGAATTCTCCAGGTCGCATACCAACTAGATAGTTCATCTTCATCTTTGTAGCTTCCCGCATTAAAATTACCAAGTTGTATACATGCTGACAGGCCTTCAGTATTATCATTTCTATTTTCAAAACCATCACCCCGAGCTTCTTCAGTCATTACATTATATCTCTCATCTAATTTCATGCTTAGGAACTTTTTATCATCTTCTGATAATAAGTTATGATATTCGTTAACTGTAGGGTTTGTAAAAACTTCAGGTTCCAAAGCACCAAAGATCAGTATAAATCTATCACCTGCAGGAATTGACAAACGATCATGACTTAGTCTCCCCTTTTCACCTGGATGAGCAACGTCACCAAGAGATTTGTAATGGCTTGCCCATAGAATTCTTGGGTCTTCAAGTCGATGAGGTATATATTCCTTATGTAGCCAACTGAGATATTCTTTTTCATTTTTTTCATCCAAATTATACCAGCTTATCAAATATCCTCTCTCAACTTTATCTGTCATATCAGGTCCTTATAATTGTATACAAAAATCTATAATATTTAAAAATAGACTAATTTTTAAGAAGTTGCTAACATTTTAAATATGTATTAAAAATCTTGGGTATTCAATCGCAGCGTATAATTTTCTAAATTAGGTAAATGAGCATGAATTCGTATGAAAAAGACTGTTCTGATTTTACGCTAAGAGTATTTTCCCAGATAAAAAAAATACCAAAAGGCACAACATTAAGTTATAAAGATGTTGCTAATTTAATCGGTAATCCAAATGCATATAGAGCTGTTGCAAATGCTTGCGGGAAGAATCCAGATCCTAAAAATATACCTTGCCATAGAGTGATAAAATCAGATGGTTCTATTGGGGGGTATAGCCTAGAGGGTGGTATCAAGAAGAAAAAATATTTACTAATGAAGGAAAAAAAATGTTCAAAAATCTAATATTTATATTTGTTTTACTTTGTATAATTACTCTCTCAGGGAACTTGGAGGCTAAGTGTCCCGATATCGAAAATATTAAAGTGACTGAAAGCTATGGAATACAAATATGTGCCATGCCAAAAGTTGATCAAAAATATCTCGACCATGCAAAAAAAGTTATGGATAAGTTGATTGACTATAATAGAGATGGATTAGTCGATAATCAAATGGCAATTGATAAAGTAATAAGTACAGGTAGTCCATATGTTGTATTTTCTAAAGAGAGAGAAGAGGATAAATTTCAAGATGAATTTTATTCAGATGAAGCTTTAGACTATATGGACGAATGTGAGGAGCTAAAAGATGAGGAAATATGTGTTGCTTTAGCAGAAGAAAAATATGGTACATGGCTCGCTGTATTTACTAAAGAAATGAACCTGAGTGGATCAGGATGGGATCCTACAATTGAGGAGGGCTTACATCTATTAACCCACATGGGTTATGCACAAGCATATCCGGATATTTTTGGACAACATAAAGATTCTGAGATTGCGAAGTTCATGGATAATGCGAGGGGGGGATATTTTGAAAAAGCTCGACGTACATATCCTCACGGCGCATATTATACGTATGACGATAGAAGTTGTTCGTATGCATGTCAAATAACGGAATATACTTTTTGGGCGATTACTTCTTTACGAGGGTATAATGTAGATAGAGCGAAGTCGATAAGAGATGAGTGGAGACCAAACACACCTGAAAAGATGCGTGAGGTCGATCCGGCTCTTGTAGTTTTTTTAAGCAAAGATGAATATGGTATTCATTTTTGAAAAAAATTTGGTTATTCGCTAATACTTATGTTAACTGCAGATGTTTTGCCTTTTTCTTTAGCAACATCATAAGTAACTTGTTGTTCTTCAAGTAAATTACTTATACCTGAATTTTGTAGCGCAGATACGTGAACGAAGATATCCTTAGATCCATCTTCAGGTTCAATAAAACCGTATCCTTTTTTTAGGTTAAACCATTTAACTTTACCATTTGCCATTATTATTTCTCCTTAGTCAGCAATGAAAGATAATTAAGGATTTACATCCTTAAAGTTTTACTCTTTATCAAATGTTAAATTAAGGTAGAAATTTAGTAAATTAGTTATAACCTATTAACACTACGAACTTTTACATGATGAATTAGAGTTCAAAACATATACATACATATCATTGAATTTAAGAAAAAGATATAAATTCTTTATAAAAATTTAAATAAAGTATATTTTTAACTAATTGGTTGTAGAGATAAAATATTAGATAGTTTTGATAATAAAACTAATGCAAATTTTTTATTTGGACTGATATTATGTATATTTATAATTTCTTTTATGGTGATTATTCTTACTGTTTGAAAAAGCAGGTTAAGTTGTCTTTTCCCTTGCTAATTTCTTTCTTTGAGTGGGATCTAATAGCCTTTTTCTTATTCTAATTGACTTTGGGGTCACTTCAATTAACTCATCATCTGATATCCATGCAATTGCTTTTTCTAGATTCATATCCAGAGGTGAAACTAGTTTAACGGCTTCATCTTTTGCGTGAGTTCTTATATTATTTAGTTTTTTCCCCTTCAGAACGTTAACTTCAAGGTCATTAGGTCTAGTGTGGATTCCAATAATCATGCCTTGGTAAACTGATGTACCAGAACCTATTATCATTTGGCCTCTTTCTTCTAAATTAAAAAGTGCAAAAGCAACAGAATTTCCTTTTCCATTGGAAATTAGAACTCCATTAGTACGACCTTTGATTTCTCCTCTGAATGCCTCATATCTGGAAAATAGTCTATTGATAACAGCTGTTCCACTCGTTGCTGTCAATAATTCTGATTGATAACCAATCAGACCACGAGTCGGTGCTTCAAATATCAATCTTGTTCTCGCTTCTCCAAAGGGTTTCATTTCAATCATAACCGCTTTTCTAAGATTAAGATCTTGAACAATCTGACCAGTGTATTCATCGTCAACATCAATTATGACTTCTTCTATTGGCTCAAGAATATTTCCATTTTGATCATTCTGCATTAATACTTGAGGGCGTGAAACACTCAATTCATATCCTTCACGTCTCATTGTTTCAATCAGAACTGACAATTGCAATTCCCCTCTACCAGAAACTAAGTAACTTCCATCTGTATTAGATTTTTTTATTGTCAGAGTGATATTACCTTCACCTTCTTTTGTTAATCTATCTCCAATCATTCTACCGGTGACCTTATCGCCTTCAGTACCAGCTAATGGACTATCATTTACATTAAAGGCCATTTGAACGGTCGGAGGATCTATAGGTTGAGCTTTTAATGAAATTTTATTATCTGTTGAACAGAAAGTATCAGCAACAGTTCCTTTTGATAAACCCGCAATAGCAATAATATCTCCTGCTATTCCTTTTTCAATACTTGTTCTTTCCATTCCTCTGAATGCTAATATTTTTGTTACTCTTCCGTTATCTACTGTTATTCCTTCGGAGTTTATAACTTTTATTTGTTGATTAGTATGGACATCACCTGAATAAATCTTTCCTGTAACAAGTCTTCCAAGGTAAGGGTCATTACTAAGAATTGTACCTAGCATTCTAAAATCACCTTTTTCAACATTTGGAAGCGGGGTATGATCAATAATAAGATTAAATAAAGGAGAGAGATCATCATTCTTCACTTGTAAATTATCCGTGACCCAGCCATCTCTTCCGGATCCATATAATATTGGAAAATCAAGTTGATTTTCATCTGCTTCAAGCATTACGAATAGATCAAATATTTCATTAACAACTTCTTCTGCCCTTGAATCATGCCTATCGACCTTATTTATTACAACCATTGGTCTGAGGCCAATTTGCAGAGCTTTCGCAAGAACAAATTTAGTTTGAGGCATTGGTCCTTCTGCCGCATCAACAAGCAGAATTGCACTATCAACCATGCTTAATATTCTCTCAACTTCACCCCCAAAATCTGCATGACCAGGGGTATCTATTATATTTATCCTTGTGTTAGCCCATTCAAGAGAGGTACATTTTGCTAGAATTGTAATACCCCTTTCTTTTTCGAGATCATTAGAGTCCATCATTCTCTCTGCTATTTTTTGGTTTTCTCGAAATGCGCCAGATTGTGATAATAATTTATCAATCAGGGTAGTCTTTCCATGATCAACATGGGCAATAATTGCAATATTTCTTAGATTCATAGTATTTAACGTTAATATTTATTTTTAATAAAATTAGAATATTTATGTAATAACTCACAAAATATGGATTGTATTTGTACTTTTACAACCAAATGATTTTTATTTCTATAACAAACTTTGAATTTTTTTTAAAAAGGTATTTGTATGGAGGTTTTGGCTCAATAGAGCCAAGAAAATTGAGTAATTTTGAATATTGGACAGTCTATTAGAAATAAATTTCAATCAACCATTGAATATTAATTTGCTTGAATAAATTCTACTTAGTGATTTATTCTATTAGAGGGATGAATAATAATTATCTTTTTAAACATTATTATAAAGTTAAAAGAGGTTCCCATTTTTGCTAAAATCTTTCTAATCGTAATTGTTTATGTTGTTGGGATTTGATTCGGGATTTGGTAAGTTAACTAGTTTTATTAATTAAGGAGGTTTCAATGGAACAATATGATTTTGGAAAAGAACAGAGATTTGACCCAATTAAGCATGTTGAAAAGAAGTTAGGTTTTTTTGGAGAGGGTGATGTGTCTATTGCTTGTTGGGAGCCTGGGCAAATAAGTCCAAACCATTGCCATCCTGATGCAACTGAAATTTATTTTTGTTTTGAAGGTGGAGGAATTATGAGGACTTCTTCTCAAGAAGTTGAGGTTAAAAAAGGTGGTTTAGTCGTTCATCCCAGAGGAGAACTGCACGAGTATATAAATGGAGAAGATAGGACGATATTATTTAGGGTAAGGTATGGGGAATCAATGGTATCTCGCACAAAAGAATGGCCTACAAATAAATTATGGGAACCTAGTCCAGAAGATATCAATTATTTTACAAATACATAGTATTCACAAATTATAAATCTACAAAAACATCTATAAGGAAGCTATTTTTTTATACAAGATAATTGAATACAAATATCATCGCTATTGAATACAAGAGAACCATAGCTATTATTCCATAAATGGGAAATCCTCTTAGTAATGATGCTTTTGCCAATTGTTTTGCGTGATATAGAAGATCTGGCCATGTGTATGACACAAAATCGCCTTGTGTAAATATAACTTTTATTTTTCCTTCGCTATCAACAACTGGGAGCCTTCTAAATCTTTCATTAGACATTATACGCAGCCAATCAAGAACATCATCTTCTTCACTGGCAACTTTTGGATCTTCGGTCATAATATCACCTAAAATTGTTGTTTTAGGATCAAGACTTTTTCCTACTAATCTTTTCAGAATATCTCTTTCTGTTACAATACCAATAACTGTATTATCTTTGTCAACAATCACAACTGAACCGTAGTTTTTTTTTGACATTACCTGAATTGCTGCAAATACTTTTTCTGTCTTTAAAAAAGTTATTGGTTTGGCTTTTAACTTAAATTCAGGTCTATCTATTAGTCGTGTTCCGATTCTTGTTGCCATTTTATTTCTCCTTTAAGCATGGGTGTATGAATACCTAAGTATAAAACGTTTATATACTAATTTTAGATCTTATTTTTTATGCCTGAGTAGTAACTAAGCAGTATGAAAGAGATTATACTGCAGTTTAATCATTGTCATTAATATAAAAAGGGGTATATATTTCTCCCCATATTTAGATGGAGTTGCATATGTATATAGTTATGAATAAGTTTAAAATAGTCACTGGTAGTGAGAAAAAATTTGAAGAGGTTTGGAAAAAGCGAGATAGCAACCTTGATGATGTCCAAGGATTTATTAAATTTTATCTCATAAAAGGCGAAAGAAATGATGAGTATTCTATTTATGCCTCTCATAGCACTTGGAATAGTCAGCAAGATTTTTATAATTGGGTCAAATCTGATGCATTTCGCCAAGCACACAAGGGGGCAGGTAAGCATGCCGATCTTTATCTAGGACCTCCGCAATTGGAAGAATATGAGGTGATCTTGTAGCCACTCTAAAGAACATTTTTGTGCTTAGTAATCCCCACATAAAATAGGCATGGAAATTAATGGGCTTGCCATATTTGTTCTAGATATTATATAACAAATAAGGAATAATTATACTTTAAAAGAGGAATAGAGACATGACACAAGCTTACCCAAATACTAATCTTCATATTGCTGGAAATTGGGTTCCTGCTATTGGTGGTGAAACCATTGATGTTCTGAATCCTGCTTCTGAGGAATGTATTGGTAAAGTAGCTCACGCAAGGATTGAAGATCTTGATTTAGCTCTGGAAGCCGCACAATCAGGATTTGATGTTTGGAAAAAAGTATCTCCGATGGACCGCTACAAGGCTATGCGTAAAGTTGCCAGTTTACTAAAGGAGCGTATAGATCAAATTGCAGTAATATTGACACAAGAACAAGGTAAACCTATCCAACAGTCAAAGGGTGAGATAATGCTTGCAGTCGACATAATAGATTGGTTTGCAGAAGAAGGCCGAAGAACCTATGGAAGGATAATACCAGCTCGGATGGAAGGGGTGATGCAGAGTGTTACTAAAGAGCCAGTTGGGCCAGTTGCAGGATTTATACCATGGAATTTTCCAATTAATCAGGGTGTCAGAAAAATAGCCTCAGCTCTTGCTGCCGGTTGTTCTATAATCTTAAAGGGTGCGGAAGAAACACCTGCAAGTACAGCAGCCTTAGTAAAGTGTTTTGCAGATGCTGGGCTCCCTCCAGGTGTTGTAAATCTTGTTTATGGAGTTCCCTCAGAAATATCTGAGTATTTAATTTCAAATCCGATAATACGAAAAGTAACTTTTACAGGATCGACAGCAGTGGGTAAGCAACTTGCCTCTCTTGCTGGTGCTCATATGAAGAAAGTAACTATGGAATTGGGAGGGCATGCGCCCGCTATTGTTTGTGAAGATGCAGATATAGACGTTGCATTAAATGTATTGGTAGATAATAAATTTCGTAATGCTGGTCAAGTTTGTGTTGCCCCAACAAGATTTTTGATACATGAAAAACACTACAATAATTTTGTTAATCGCTTTACAGATATGGCATCAAAAATTACCGTTGGTGATGGTATGGATTCGTCTAATATGATGGGCCCTCTTGCTCATAATCGTCGTATTGAAGCAATGGAAGGCTTTGTTAGTGATGCAATAAGTAGAGGTGCAAAAATTACAACCGGAGGTCAGAGAAAGGGAAATAAAGGGTACTTTTTTGAACCGACTGTGCTTACGGATGTACCTATCGATGCACGTATGATGAACGAAGAGCCATTCGGTCCTCTTGCACCAATTTCCTCATTTACTGATTTTGACTCTGTAATTGAAGAGGCAAATAGACTTGACTATGGCCTTGCTTCATATGCATATACATCATCTGCAAAAACTGCAGAGATAATTGGATCCTCAATTGAAAGTGGAATGGTCTCAATAAATCATCATGGGATTGCTTTAATAGAAACACCATTCGGGGGAGTCAAAGACTCTGGTTATGGATCTGAAGGAGGAAAAGAGGGTATTGAGGGTTATTTGAATACGAAATTTATTTCGCACAAGACACTTTAATTAAATACCTGTCATAATACATAAATGGAATAATAATGGAAGCTATACAAAACCTTATTGAAAGAACTTCTTCTAGTCATTTGTCAATGCCAATTCCGTCCCGTGAAGAATTAAATACAATTTACAAAGCTGCTTTAAGAGCGCCCGACCATAAAGATCTTAAGCCATCAAGATACATAGAGGTTAGCGGGAATGGATTGGACAGATTGTCAGAGGTATTTATAAATTTTGCAAAGGATAGTGACCCTAATATTGATCAATCAAGGATTGAAAGATATAAGAAAATGCCATATCGTGCGCCACTTATTATGGTTCTAATATCTAGTATTAAAGAAAATCAGGGTGTGCCAAAGATAGAGCAAATGATGTCTACTGCCTGCTCTGCGCAATGTATACTTTTGGCTCTTAATGCTCTTAATTATTCAGGTATTTGGAGAACCGGTGAAGTATCTTTCAACACATCTATATCAAAACTATTAGGTTTAGAAGATAATGAGTTTGTTATTGGATATCTTTACATTGGAACAGATGCTGGGCCAAAAAAAAATATCCAGGCTATAGAGTATGATGATTTTGTTTCTATCTGGGACTAAATTACTTTAAAATTTAAGATAAACTTTATTGCTTATTTGGACTCTTTAGTGCATCTTATCTCATTAGTGGGGGCGTAGCTCAGTAGGATAGAGCACCAGATTCCTAATCTGGGGGTCACAGGTTCAAATCCTGTCGTCCTCACCATTTTAATTCTTGTGCTTCAAAAAAATGTAATAGATTGTAAATTCTGTATCAAATAGTGGATCGAAAGTTATATTGCTGAGAGGTTTGCTAACTGATATAATAATCATTAATGAAGAAAATTAAAAAGAAAAAGATTCTTATTATATTTGGCCACCATAATACAAAGACTTCATTCAATTCGGCAGTAAGAGATACATTTATTGACGAGGCAAAAAGATTAGGCCACTCAATTGATCTTGTGAATCTATTTGATGAGCAGGAACAGCTCCCATTTTATAATACAAATCTAAATCCACCACCGAAGCTTGTTCAGGATTATCGCAAAAAACTCGAGGAATGTGATGTTATGTTTTTAATTGGCTCTTGTCATAATTTAAGACTTAATTCGATTCTTGAAAACTGGGTGGACTGGGTCTTGCATCCAAAGTGGTTTTTTAGTTACAGATCAATGTTCCCAGCCAGTAAGTACTTCAAAAATTATGGATATCCAATACCCGGTGCAATGAAGGGGAAAACAGGTATTGTATCAATAACATATGGTGGCCCAATGATTACGTATTTCAACTTTTCTATATTTGATAATATTCCATATAGACGAATCAAAAAATCAGTTTTTAAGCTTGGAGGGTTGAAGACAAGATATATAAGATTTTATTCAATACTTCCAAATCTTGATAAGGCAACTTTTGAAAAGCACATGCTAAAAGTCCGTAAGTTTGCAAATTCTATCTAGTTATTGGATTAAGGCTGTTCCAAAAGTCATTACTGATTAAAATATATAATAGTTTTATTATTCAATTAATAGTTGACTAGGTAGAATATTAAAAGAACAAGAAAGAGGAAAGGTAACTTCCGTAAGGTCAATTTCTTAACTACTCTTTCTTGTTCTACACTAACAATCTTATTTAGAACAACTATTAAGGTTAGAGGTAAGGTCACTTATTAATAAAAAATATTGATCTTTGCCTTCGGGTATTAGCGATCCAAGAGGATCCAATACACCCATCTTAATTTTTGTATCCTTGGCAATTGTTTCTATAATTTTAGGATTAAATTGTGGTTCTGATAGTACACACGAGATATTACTATCTTCAATTAATTTTCTGATATTACTTATTTGACGAGCTCCAGGGAGAATATCTGGGTTGACTGTTAGAGCTCCTTTCGCATTTATATTGAATCTGTTTTCATAGTATTGATAAGCATCATGAAACACCACATAACTTATATCTTTATTTAAGATCTGATTAGTTTCTATAATTAAATTGTCTAATTTAATTATAGTATTCTCTGCATTTTGAAAATAAAGGGTCTTATTTGCAGGGTCAATATTTGATAGCTCATTGGCAATGATGAGAACCATCTCTTTTGCATTAGAGGGGTCCAACCATAGATGAACATCAAATTCACCATGCATATGACCTTCATGTTCATCATGTTCTTCATGTTCATCGTGTTCATCATGTTCTTCATGTTCATCGTGTTCATCGTGTTCTTCATGTTCATCGTGTTCATCATGTTCTTCATGTTCATCATGTTCTTCATGTTCATCGTGTTCTTCATGTTCATCGTGTTCATCATGTTCTTCATGTTCATCATGTTCTTCATGTT